>JAEDHK010000014.1 GCA_016297005.1 Clostridia bacterium | reverse complement strand
CGATATGGCGGATTGGACTTACGGGACCACCGCTTCCGATCCCGTCGCCGAGGCTAAATTCGGTACGGTAGTATTCACCTATGCGACCGCGCAAGACGGAACTTACAGCAACGTTAAACCCGTAAACGCGGGAACGTACTGGGTAAAAGCGACGGTCGAAGGAACGGACAACTACACCGCTCTGATCGATACGAAGTCTTTTGTAATCGCTACGGTTAAAGTTGCGAAACCCGTTGCGGATACCACGGTATTTACCTACGACGGCACGGAAAAGACCTATACGGTTGCGGCAAACGACGCTTACACGGTAAGCAATAACACGAGAACGCTTGCAGGAAGCCAGACGGTTACCGTTGCGCTTAACGACAAAGTAAACTACGAATGGGCGGATAACACGACGGCTGACGTAGAGTTCACGTTCACTATTAACAAAGCGGTATACGATATGAGCAACGTTACGTTTGCCGACAAGTCCATAAAAGCGGACGGCAACGCGCAGAATATCGTTATCGGCGGAACGCTGCCCGAAGGCGTGACCGTAAGATACGAAGGAAACGGAAAGACCGAACCCGGAGTTTACACGGTTACCGCAATCTTTACGGGAGACGCGGATAATTACGAAGCGATTGCGAATAAGACTGCTACGCTTACCGTTCTCAGCGCGGGTATGAGCGAAAGCGTGCAGGGTAACGATACCGACAAACCCGACGCGATTATCGAAAGCGACAACGGACTCGATCCCAACTTCGAACTGGTAGTCGAAGAAATCACGACTAAAGAATCCGTGAACAATTTTATCAAGAAGAACGAAGTAATCGAAAAAGCGTACGAAGTTACTTTGAAGAGCGACGGAGTCGTCGTACAACCCGACGGAACTCTGACGGTAAAACTGCTTTTGCCCGAAACGCTCAGAGTAAAAGAATTCCGTATCATATCTTCGGAAAACGGTGAAAACCTGCAAGAAACCGAATATACGATAGAAGGGGATTACGTAGTGTTCACGACCGACAGAATCGGGGAATTCTCGTTCGTATCCGAAAGAGACGACGCGTCTTCGTTGCTCTGGTTGATAATACTCCTTTCGATACTGTTGCTTCTCGAAATCCTGCTTGCCATTTACAAAATCAACAAAGACAGGAAGGATAACAGAGAAATCAGAACCTACTATGCGTTTGCGCCCTTCGTGCTTGCCGCGGCATTCCCGCAGGCGCAAGTCACTGCGGTAATCGTACTCGCAATACTCGACGTTATCTGCGGAGCGTACGACGCATATCTGTACCTGCGCAGAAAACGCGAACCCGAGGAGGAATTGGAAGACACTTCGGAGGACGACGCGCGTAACGATATGCTGGCTGCCCTTGCCGACGGAGCGAACTTTGAGACGATGAATCAGCCGAACGTGGAAATGGACGCGGATCTTAAAGTCGTAATGGGTATGGCTAAAGCGAGTTCGCATAAACTCGATATGTCAAAAAAGAAGATCGCCGACCACCTGAAGGCAAAATTCGGAGATAGCGTTGAAGTAAACAATCACCCGAATTACACCAAAACCAATCTGCCGCTCTCGGATAACCATTACGTTCTGAACGGCGTGCAGAGCAACGGCAGAACGGGCAGGGTATGTTTCGTATACGTATACGAACTCGAAGGCGGAAAGATGTTCTTACTCGTCAAGACCAACGCGGAACACGCTGCCGAGATAATGGCAAAACATCCGCAGGTTATGCGTTCGCGTTTCCCGAGGAACGGAGAATGGTACAGCGTGATCATCGACGAAAGTTTCCGTAGTGACGACGAAGTATACGAAATCGTAGACAAGGCAAAAGCCGTCTGCGAACAAAAATAAGACTCGTCCGTTAAAAAGAAACGGCGCGGATTGACCCGCGCCGTTATTTTTTCACGAAAAGACGGCGCGCCGGAGAAATAGTAAAATAAATTCAAACCCGGATAAACCAAAGTGAAGTGCACCCCAAAAGTTGGACAAAAAAATTTAATTAATTATCTGGTAATGAGTTCGGTATTGAACCGGACTCATTCCTTTTAATTTGAGAGATATTCTCTTGTTGTTGTAATAGTAAATGTATTCTTCCAGTTCATCAATGAAAGCGTTAACGCTTTCGAACTTTTCTTCGAAGAACATCTCCACTTTTAATCTCCCGAAGAAGTTTTCCATACAGCTGTTGTCTAAACAGTTCCCTTTTCGGGACATACTTTGTGTTACGTTGTGCTCTTTCAGCATCCGCCGGTATTCCTTCATTTGGTATTGCCAACCTTGGTCCGAATGGAGCAAGGGTGCTGCGTCTTTGGGTGAATAGACCTTGAAAAATGAACCGTAGTTGTTCAGATTCAAGGTCTTTTTATATGTATTAAGGCAGATATTTCCTGATAAAATACCATATTTAGGTACACTTTTCTCAAAGGATACTTTTTAGGAAAAGTCAAAAAATTCTGTTGAGAACAAACTAACCCTTTCGTTTTCGAACCGTTACCGTTCAGTTCGCGGCTTGGAGTTTTCCTTATATTTATTGAAATAGTTGGCTTCGAATTAATCCGGTGTCTGGTTCATGAAAATAGAACGCGGTCGCTTGTTATTATAGAAGTTAATGTATGGTTCAATACTTTCAAAAAAATCTTTTTCTGATTTGAAGCGATAACGATATAATGCTTCTCGCTTAAAACTTCCAAAAAACGATTCCATAACAGAATAATATAAGGCATTCCGGAGTTTGAAAAAGATTGCGTAATAAAAAGGGAATCAAATACTTTTTTAGTGAGAATACCACAAAAAGTAGCAAAATTTTTGTCGATAATAAACTAATTTTGAAAAATTAATTTATATTTGCAAAGATTGTTTTTCAGATAATTTTTTCATGGTAAATTCGAAGAATTTTGTAGATATCGAGCTCGGATTTTGATTATCGTTAAGATATACTACGATCTCCCTTTGACAGATCGGATGGTCTATTTTGAGAAGTTTTATATTATGGTTGTCTAATTTACCCCATGAAAACTCAGGCCAAAAAGCTACGCCGATGCCTGCCGCAATGAGGTTTTTTACGGCGATAAGAGAATCGCTTTCAAAAACTACCCTAGGATTAAATCCGGCATATGCGCAATAAGCGTCGCAGAATGGTCGAAAACGGCGAGAGCCGGAAAGCGCTATAAAATCGCGTTCGGATAGCATAGATAAATCTATTGAGTTAAACGCCGCAAGATCGGAGTTTTTAGGCACGGCGACGTAAATTTTTTCTTCGATAACGCCATGTTTTTTTATCGTATCCAAGGACTCGCGAGAGGAGGAATTTGTTGTGACAATTATATCGGAATTCCCGGATTCTTTTTGTGACATTCTAAATATTGTTTCGGGATTTTGCCGTTTGAAATCTATTATTATGTCCGTCATAATCGTGGATGCGGCAAGTACGGTCACGCGGACTGTACGGCTTGCCAGATCTACGAGCTTTTCTATAGATGCGGGGAGGATATCCAGTTCTTCAATTATCGGAGTAAGCTTTTCTTTCAAAAATATTCCGTATTCGTTCAGTTTTATTCTTCTTCCTTCCTTATAAAAAAGTTTTACTCTTAATTCTTCTTCGAGATTTCTTATAGATTTCGTTAAGGCGGGTTGCGATACGTGAAGGATTTCGGCGGCTTTTGTAAGATGTTCGGTTTTTGCTACCTCGTAAAAGTATTTTAATGAAGTAAGTTCCATAATATATTCCTAAAAGTTATTATTACTATAAATAATATATATTATACATTATAAATAGTCAAGAGTATACTGTAATCGAACGGAGGAAGAAATGTCTGAAATATTTGAAGTAATGATGTTGATATGTTTTGGTATCTCATGGCCGATTTCGGTAATCAAGAGTCTGAGGTCGAAAAGCACTAAAGGGAAAAGTCTCGTTTTTACCGTAGTAATTATTCTCGGTTATATTTGCGGAATTGCAAGCAAAATCACATCCGGAGTTGCGACTTACGTATTGTGGTTGTACATCATAAATCTCGTTATAGTTACGGCAGATTTGATTATAGGCGCGATTAACAAAATAAATGAAAATAAAAAGCAGAAAGGAGAACACTATGCGAGAAGATATTAAGGAAAAAGCCAAGAAATATAAGATACTAAACGAAGTAGCCTTGAAGAACGAAGTGGTCATACTCGGTTCAAGTTATATGTTCGATTTTCCGTTTTACGAGTTCATGCAGGGGCATATCACTGATTATGCGGTTTACAACAGGAGCATAGAAGGGCTAAAAATAAAGGAAGCGACGGAAACGGTTGAAGATAGTCTGAAATATCTTTCGCCGGGAATAATTCTTGTTGCGTTGGGGGAGGAGGACGAAGAGACAGAGGAATCGATAGCGGACTATCGTGCGTTGGTTAAAAAGCTGAAATCTCTTTATAAAAATTGCAAAATATATATTATGCAACCTTATGGCAAAAGCGAAACTTTTTGCTACAGGATCAAAAGGATAGCTGAAGAAAACGGATTGGAATACGTAGAGATGAGCGGAGTCGTCGGTCTAAACCGAGTTTTCGGAAGACTGAGCGCGTATTTTCATAGAGAAGGCATAAGTTTCAGCGACGCTTTCGGTAGAGGCTGTTAAAGAATAACGCTGTAAACGAGTATTCCTAATACGGCGGATCTGCCGATGGAGAGTGTAAAATAAAGTGTGTAAGTTAAAAAAATGACTTATGCACTTTTCCTTTTTAAGGATCGGTGTGGTATAATAAAAAGGAGCCAAAAACAAATGGAACAATTCAAGCAAAAGGCAAAGAAAAAAGAGCCAATAAACGGAGGTATATACTATGGCGATTGAAAAAGTAAAAGCATATTTCGCGCAATTCGGAATATCCGATAGAGTAAGGGAATTTGAAGCGTCAAGCGCAACGGTTGAGTTAGCGGCGAAAGCGCTTAATTGTGAACCGTGTCGTATTGCAAAAACATTGTCGTTTATGGTAAACGGTAAAGCGATTCTTATTGTCGCGGCGGGCGATGTAAAAATCGATAATCCCAAATACAAGGCGCAGTTCGGCACAAAAGCAAGGATGTTAAAGCCGGAAGAGGTTGTCGGACTTATTGGACACGCTATCGGCGGCGTTTGTCCGTTTGGTATTAACGAAGACGTTGCGGTTTATTTGGACAAATCTTTGCAACGTTTTGAAACGGTCTTTCCCGCTTGTGGAAGTAGTAACAGCGCCATAGAATTGTCCATTCCGGAATTGGAGAAATACTCTGATTTCGTCGAATGGATTGATGTATGTAAAAAATAGTATTATTATATTGCATTAGAATAATGAGTATCCTGAACCTGCTGCCCGAAAACCAATTTTTGTACTTTGAAGCGGCGTTGGAAACGCATAAAAAGGAGAGGATTGCGAAGAATACAATTATTTTTTCGATAGTGTAACTATTTCGTACTGAATTGCCTGATGCAATCCGGATAACTTGTTTTTGAAGACAATAGGTATTTTTTACATTTTGTTTTTCGGGAATATTCGGATGAAGGGGTTGCGCGCATGAGTGCCGTAATATCAAAAGAAAAAAATTAAGGATTGTTATTTTTCTTGCAAAAATTATTTGACATCATATTTTATCTGTGATAATATCGAACTATAAACCGATAACGGAGTTATTATGATAAATAGTGCTGCAGGTTTGAATAAGGGCGTTAATACTTCGATTGAAGTATTTTTAGCCAGCGCCGTTATTCGAATTATTAGCATTATTAGCCTGATACGACTTAGCCTGATTTCCTCTAACAAAGGACGCGCTATTCTATGAGCCAATAAAGTATTCCGTTTTTTATGGTATTATGATAATAAGTACGGTAATCCTTTTAGGCTTACCGTATTTTTTATAAAGAAACTTTTATAAGGAGAAGAAAAATGAGGAAGAATTTTAAAAAAGTTCTGGTAGTCGTACTTGCACTTGTTTTTTGTGTAAGTATGGTAGTGGCGCTGAGCGCATGTAACGACAAAGGCGGCAACCACTTTGTAATCGGGATGTCCGGACCGTTAACGGGCGGGGCTTCCGTATACGGCATAGCAGTTAAGAATTCTGCGCAAATGGCTATTGACGAGATCAATGCTTTGGGCGGCATTCAGTTCGAGTTGAAGGCTTATGACGATAAGCACGACGCAAGTAATATTGAAAGTATTTTCGCAAACATGTTGGATGACGGCGTTCAATTGACGTTAGGAACCGTTACGACCGCTCCCGGATTGGCGTTCAACGAGATGGCAAAACAAGAAAATATGTTCTTTATGACGCCTTCCGCTTCGGCAAACAACGTAGTAAAGGATTATTCCAACGGTTATCAGATGTGTTTTGCGGACAACAACCAAGGACAATATGCGGCGGAATATTTCAAGGCCAATTACACAGGGAAAAAGATTGGTTGCTTCTATAATTCCGCAGACAACTATTCGAGTGGTATACAAGCGCAATTCAAAGCAAATATGCAAGGCGTATCTTTGGTAGAAGCTTCGTTTACGGATAACAAAGCGGCAAGTTTCGACACCCAAGTAAACACGTTGAAGGATTGCGACGTTATCTTTATGCCTATTTATTACGAACCGGCTTCGGTGTTTATGCTGCAAGCCAAAGACACCGTTAAATCCGATTGCGTATACTTCGGTTGCGACGGATTGGACGGAATCCTGAATATGAGCGTTAGCGATATCCCGCAGGAAATCAGCATGCTTACTCACTTCGACAGCTCGGCAACGACCGGAAAAGCCGGAGATTTTAACAGAAAGTATACTGAAAAATATGGCAAGGATACGTTGAATCAATTCGGTGCTTCCGCTTATGACTGCGTATATGCTATTTATCAGGCGATGACGGCAGCCAACATTACGGACACAAAGATCAGCCACAGCGATTTGTGCAACGCGCTTTGCGAAGTGTTGAACGGCGATTTCCAATTTACCGGAGCAATTACCGGCAGTGACGGAAATACTGCCACCGGCAGCAACGTAACGTGGGACAGTAACGGTTACGTAAACAAATCCGCAACGAAAGCGATTGTTAAAGCGGCTAAGTAATAACAAAGACGTATTAATTCGGCTTGCTATCGTCGGCAGGCCGAATTAATATGTACATTAACAAAAAACGATTTTCAAAGATAAGACCATATACGTATTTGCTAAATAATTCAGCATAGCAAAACAGCGAAATAGTTATCAAATCGTATAATAAGGAAAAATATGGAATATATAATAAATTTTATTAACGGGTTAAGTCTGGGCGGAATCTATGCAATGATAGCGCTGGGTTATACTATAGTTTACGGTATAGCTAAGATGTTAAACTTTGCTCACGGAGATATTATTATGGCAGGCGGATATACCGTGGTCGTAACGTTGGGACTTCTGCACCAACCGATAGTAGCCGTTCTTTTTGCAATTATTTTCTGCACGGTTTTGGGAGTGTGTATAGAAAAAGTTGCGTACAAGCCCTTGCGTGGCAGCTCTCCGTTGGCGGTACTGATTACGGCAATAGGAATGAGCTATTTATTACAGTCTTTGGCACAGATTATTTTCGGATCCGCGCCCAAGATGGTTCTTGATTATTTGAATTTGGGAGTATTGGGGAAAGGAGCGTTTACCATCTCTGTATCCACAATAGTCACTTTATCGTGCACGGTAGTGCTTATGACGGCGTTGACGCTGTTCATAAAGTATGCGAAAATCGGACGCGCGATGGTCGCGGTATCGGAGGATAAAGCGGCGGCAAAACTAATGGGTATAAATATCAATTCGATTATTACAATAACGTTTGCAATAGGCTCGGCTTTTGCCGGGTTGTCGGTAATTTTTTATTTTATGCTTACGCCGACGATGAGCCCTACTTTCGGAGCTATGCCCGGAATCAAGGCCTTTACCGCTGCCGTAATCGGCGGTATCGGCTCTATTCCCGGCGCTATTATCGGAGGCGTTTTGTTGGGCGTTATTGAATGTTTTTCCAATATGATACCGCAATTAGCCCCTTATACGGAAGCGATAGAGTTTGGTCTTCTTATAATTATTCTTCTTGTAAAGCCGAGCGGAATCTTGGGCAAGATGAAGAAGGAGAAAGTATGAGCAAATTTGATAAAAAAACATTTTCGAGCTTTTTTAATAAACTTAAAAATGTAAAGTGGAAACACTATATTGCTCCCATAGTCATAGCGATTATTACTATTGTTTGTGGCGAAATGAGCCTGACGGACAATCTGAAAATGACGTATCAGGTCATGCTTGAAAAAATGGCTATCGCTATGATATTAGCCGTATCGTTGAGCCTGGTCGTCGGCTTTTTGGGAGAATTAAGTTTGGGTCACGCCGGATTCATGTGCGTCGGTATGTATATGGGAGGAAAAGTCGCGGCTGTGATGGTGCAAAACGCCGGTTATGGCAACGACAATGTTTTCGTCTTCTTCCTGGCTGTATTGGCGGGTGGACTGGCGGCGGCGATTTGCGGTTTTATTATCGGTTTGCCCGCGTTAAGATTAAGAGGCGACTATCTGGCAATAGTTACTCTGGCATTCTGCCAGATTGTAAAGACGATATTCATTAACAGCAGCGCCGAGACTTTTGGCGGAGCGATCGGTCTGTGGACTCCGCGTATGAACAGAGACTATATGTTCATTTTGGCAATGGGCTTGTTATTGATTACCATAATCGCCGTGCAAAATATAATAAGAAGTAAACACGGGCGTGCAATAACGGCAATAAGAGATAGCGAAATAGCGGCAAGAGCTACCGGAGTAGAAGTAACGAAGTACAAACTCCTGGTTTTTGTCGTCAGCTCCTTTTTTGCGGGGATCGCCGGAGTTTTATACAGTTATAGCAACGCGGGAATCGTGTCAAGCGTCAAGTTCGATTACAATTATTCGATAGAAATATTAGTTATGGTGGTATTGGGCGGTATGGGAAGCATAAACGGTTCTTTAATTGCCGCGGCGCTGATAACTTATATTAATATAGAGTTGAATAAGTATTTAACAGGTAATCTGGCGGTATTGCAGAACATTATTTATGCGACAATATTGATTTTGTTCGTAATTTACAATAATGCGCCCGCACTAAAAGATTTCAGAGAAAGAACAAACCCGAAAAGATTGCTAAGCAAATTAAAAACGCGCAATAAGAAAGAATCGTCTGACGTAAGAGACGATGAAGCTGCTTGGGACAGAGTGCCCACCAAGATACATATGGATGAAATACTTTCGTTGGATTTACGGATACAAAGCAATGAGCCGGAAAAAAAGATGCCCGACGACGAGGAGAAACAATAATGGAAAAATCGAATAAAACGTTTTCGGACGACGTCGTCTTAAAAATAGAAGATCTGGGAATAGCTTTCGGCGGTCTGAAAGCCGTTCAACACGTTAGTTTTGAAGTAAAAAAGAACGAAATTTATGGTCTTATCGGCCCCAATGGCGCAGGTAAAACGACATTGTTCAATATGCTTACCGGCGTGTATACTCCGACAGAAGGAACTTTCTATCTTTGCGGAGAAGAGTTAAAAGGGATGCGGCAGGAAAAGATAAGCCATAAAGGAATTGCGCGTACTTTTCAAAACATACGTTTGTTTAACAATATGACAGTCGTCCGTAACGTTATGGTCGGCTTGAGTAACAGACCGGAATACAGATGCGGATTCTTTACAAGTTTGTTACGCTTGCCAAAACATTTTAAAGTGGAAAAAGCAATGCTTGAAAAGGCAAAAGAGCTTTTGCGGATATTCGGGCTTGACGACGAAAAGAATTTAGCTTGCAATCTTCCGTACGGAAAACAACGCAAATTGGAAATAGCGAGAGCATTGGCAACAAATCCGAGACTTTTGCTTCTGGACGAGCCTGCGGCTGGGATGAACCCTCAAGAAACGGAAGAGCTGGTAGAAACGATTCGTTTCGTCCGCGATAACTTTGATATGACTATTTTATTGATAGAGCATGACATGAGCTTGGTAAGTAAGATTTGCGATGAACTGACGGTCTTGAATTTCGGAGCGGTTTTGGCGCAAGGAAAAGTCGACGAAGTACTGAACGACCCGGAAGTAATCAAAGCATACTTAGGAGATGATGAATAATGGCACTACTCGAAGTAAAAAATTTGGAAGTAAGCTATGGCTTGATAAAAGCGGTAAAAGGGATTAGCTTTGAGGTTAATGCGGGAGAAATAGTAACCTTGATAGGCGCGAACGGTGCCGGTAAGACTACGATTATGCACGCTATCAATAATCTGATAGGAAAAGACTCGGGCAAAGTTATTTTCGACGGAAAAGACATTACGGGCACAGCGGCGCATAAGTTGGTAAAAATAGGATTGGCGCAAGTCCCGGAAGGCCGGCGGATTTTCAATGAATTAACGGTATACGAAAATTTGCGTATGGGATATTATTCAAAATCCGACAAGGTACGCTTTCAGGAAAAGATAGAAGAAATGTATTCGTATTTTCCGATTTTAAAAGAGAGAAAAGACCAGATAGCGGGAACTCTGTCAGGTGGCGAACAACAAATGCTCGCGATGAGCCGGGCGCTTATGTCGGATCCTAAACTGTTGCTTTTGGATGAGCCGAGTATGGGGCTTTCTCCCTTGTACGTAAACAACGTTTTTGAAATCATAAAGAAAGTAAACGGTTTAGGTACGACAATTTTACTGGTCGAACAAAACGCCAAAAAAGCGCTTTCCATAGCGGACAGAGCATACGTGTTGGAGATCGGAAAAATAACCGTAAGCGGAACCGGCAATGAAATGTTGAATAACGACGACATAAAAAAGGCATATCTCGGCGGATAAATTTTTTCAACAGAAAATTGCTTTTTTTCGATTTAATTATATCTTTGTGGAGCGAAAAAACTACGACGGACAAAAAGCACAGGACTTAGGAGTCTTGTGCTTTTTTTACAATGCTTAAATTGCGCGAGAGAGGAAAAGAAAACACGGGAAGCGACTTTTCGTTTTCGTATCACGTCATCGACAACGCGCTTATATAGGAGTTTGAGAGAAAATATACAATGAAGAAGGCAGAGCATTTTTTCCTTTTTCATTTTCTTTGGTACGAAACCGCTTTTTTATAAGAGATTTTATAAAAACAGAAAGATAAACCGATGTATTTATAGAAAAAGTTAAAGTACCGGGTATAATCAAAATGTTCCCGCAAGGGCAAATCACAGCGGTAACAGTGCTTGCGATACTCGACGTTCTTTGCGAATTGTACGACCTGACCGATATTTTTTACTAAAAACCCGGGGATCATAAGCCGAGTCCCTACAAGGGATTCGGCGACTAAATAAATCCTAAACGGATTTGTGATATTCGTCTAACGACGAGTTATATTGCCTAACGGCAGTTATATTTGCCTAAAGGCAAGTTAAGGATTTATTTAATATAACTTTGGCATTGCCAAAATATAACGCAAAACTTGTTTTGCATATCACTTTTAGCCACAAGGCTAAAAATAAAACTAAATTATCTTAATCTTTTGTGGACAAGAAAAGCCCACCATATTTCGCCTTAAAGCGAAGTATAGTGGGCTACATTTTGTATTAAATTAAAAATCCCTTATAGGGTATCCATAAAGGCATGTCTTTTTTCGGACGACACAGAGAAAGGCGGGAGGCGCATAGTATGAAGAGGAAAGGAGGGATATGAATCAGAATAATTTTTCGGGGGATAGCCCCTGTTTGGTCAATATACATAATGTAGCGTGTGCAAACGTATATTTCCGAAAGGAAATATGGACGGGCGAACACGAGCAGGTAACGGTGATGTCCATACCGATCGGAGGAGAGGTCGGATTGGAACTACACGAAGGGTTTGATCAGATTTTGATTGTGGAATACGGCGTGGCTTCGGTTTACTTTGGTAAAACCAAGCAGGAAGTTAAATTTTTCGGGAGCGCTAATAACGGTTGCGCCGTGATGATTCCGGCGGGCGTTTGGCATAACCTGATTAACGAACAGAACGTTCCGCTTAAACTTGTTTCCGTATATGCGCCTCCGCATCATCCGGTCGGAACCGTTCATAAAACGAAGTTTGACTCCGATCTCGCCGATTATTAAGCGGCAGATACGGCAAGTATTATTTCTTGGTCGCTCGGATCGTACAAGATCCGAGCGTTTTTTTAAAGGAGATACCGATCAAAATTGGAGATTGAATGTGTTAATAATTTGTGTTATAATCAGAATATAGTATGTTTTTTTCAAGGAGATGAGTATGGGAAAATTCAAAAAACTGAAAGTCGTTGATAATTTTTATCAGAACAATTTATTCTTTCCAATGCCGACGGTCATAATTTCCACGCTGTGCGAAGACGGTATGACGACGCTTGGCAGTTATTCTTTGGTCTTTCCGTACTATATAGCGGGGAAAGAACGATATGCGATGTTGTTGGAATGTCGCAATTCGTCCAATACCGCGCAGAATATTCTTCGAAACGGAAAATGCGCGCTTAATTTTATTAAGGACGACAGAAAGTATTTTAAAGAAGCGGTCAGATTGGGCTTTCCGGGAAAAACTCCTGCGGAAAAAATGAAGGACTGTAATTTCGAGCTGATTCGGGGCGAAGCGGAGGGAGACAGACCGATGATTTTGAAAGACGCATACCAGGTAATTGAATGTACGTGGGATGACGCGTTGGAAGACGGATATAAATCGAAAGCGCATATCGGCGAGCTGGAAGGAGTAGAACCGCCGTATAATAATTTTAACGGAATTACATCCAAATTCGGCTGCCATTTTATTTTGAATATCGATAATATTCTAATGGAAGAAAAATATGCGGATAATCTAAAAAGCGGTCTGAAAAAGAATTCTTTCCCGCCGGTGCCTGTCGATTACGGCTATCACGACAGTAAAAACTTCTGGTATAAAAAATTCAAGAGCATTTTGCCGACGTCCGAAGCCATTGCGGTCAGTAACGCTTGTTCGGTAGAAAGCGTGATGTACTGTGCCGAGAGACTGGACACGAAAGTTCGCTTTACCAAGGAAGCGTGCGAAATGTACGTTAAAATTCCCAGACCGTTCATGAAAGCGGCTTTGCTTCAAATCGCGGAGATCGCCGAGAAAAATGGAATTGAGGTCGTCGATAAGGCCGCGGCGTTGAGGATCGCGGAAATAAGAAAGAGCAAAAAGTAACCTGCGTTAAGGGAGGAGAAAATGAACGAGAATCCGGCAAAAGAGAGTCTTATTGCAAAAGTCAGCGGTTTGAAAGGGAAGGACTACGTGGCGTATGCGCTCGGAGATACCGGGTGCTGTCTGGCGTTTGGGTTGGTTACGACGCTTCTGCAACGATATTATACCGACGTCCTTTTATTGAATCCGCTTTTTATAATGATTATGTTTGTGGCGGCTCGATTATGGGACGCGGTGAACGATCCTATTATGGGGAGGATTTGCGACAGCGTTAAGCCGTCGAGATGGGGTCGTTATCGTCCTTGGCTATTGTACGGCGCCCTGTCGCTCGCTTTGTCGGCCGTGTTGATGTTTATTAAGTGGAAAGGCTTCGGAACGTCTTCCTCGACAATTGGCGTTTCGATTTACGTAACCGCCACATACGTGCTGTTTGGGATGTCGTACACAGTGATTCAGATACCTTACGGCTCACTTGCGTCAGTCGTTACGTTAGACGATAAGGAGCGTAGCAAACTGTCCGTTTGGCGAAGCGTAGGCGCGGCAATCGGCAGCGTGCCCGTTCTTGCATTGTCGGCGATAGCCTTTACCACAAGCGGCGTCAATTATAGCGCTCTGCTCATCGGCGTTATCGCCATATCCGTTTGCTCCCTCGTTATGTTGCTGTTTTCTTTTGCCGGGAACAAAGAACGCGTAAAAACATTTCCGCAAAAAACGGAAAAAGGCGCGACGAAAAAGGCCTTTAAAATTCTATTCAAAAGCAAGTCTATGCTCTCCGTTTCGATCGCCTCGACGTTGCTGTTCGCCGGACAATTATTCATACAGAGTTTCTATTCTTATCTGATAAACTATTATTTCGGCAAAGGTGGGATCTGGACGGCAGTGCCGACTGTCCTTACGTACCTTCCGATGGCATTTCTGATGTTCTTTACACCGAAGCTCGCGCGTAAATTCGGCAAGAAAGAGGTCAGTGCGCTCGGGATGGTTGTTGCCGCAGTCGCCAATCTTGCTATGGTGTTTTTGCTCTTTATGGGTCGGGGCGACGCGGCCTTATATGCCTTTATGTTTTTCTGTCTGCTAAGCGGCGTGGGCATGAATTTCTTCGTTTTGCAGGTATGGGCCATGGTTGCGGATTCTATCGACGAGATCGAAGTGGAAACGGGTGGACGCGACGATGGTACGGCTTATGCGTTTTTCATGTTTTTCCGTAAATTCGGACAGGTAATCTCTGCTATTGCCGTTAACGCAACTTTACTGGGCATGGGCTATTTTTCGACCGTCTCGACGGGCGTCTTTGAGTTCAGTCAGTCACAGTTGAAGATCATGTTTATTCTGGCGACTTTAATTCCGGCTTTGTTGTTCGGCGGAATGGCGATCGTGCTGAGTATCTTCTATCCGCTTTCCAAGACGAAGGTCGAAGAATTGCAGGAGGCAAAAGAAGCGCACCTGAAAGATCTCGCCGATCGCGGATAGGCGTGCCGTTTTCTTGCTTCTTAACCGTTTTTATGTTATTATTAATAAAACTATTTGAAAAAACAGTTAAAAGCATAAAAGGATTACGTAGTGGAACAACAAAAGAAAAAGAATGGGTTTGTAGGCGGTATCGGCTTTATTTTAGCGGCGGCAGGAAGTGCCGTCGGCTTGGGCAATTTATGGAGCTTTCCGTATAAAACGAGTCAGAACGGCGGAGCTGCCTTTGTATTCGTGTATATTTTCAGCGTTATCGTACTCGGCTCAATCGTTATGATTGCAGAAATATATCTCGGCAAGCGCGCGCAAGCAAACCCCGTTACGGCGTACAAAAAGGCGAACAAAAACCTCGGTTGGCTCGGGTTGTTTTCTATCATTATTCCCTTTCTGATCATTTGCTATTATGCGGTGCTCGGAGGATATACCGTTAAGTTCACGATGAACTCTTTTTCGGACAACTCGCAAGTATTGCAGACTTTCTCAGGCAATGTCGGCGAGGTCATTTTATATACGGCGGTCTTTTTGATTCTGGCTGTCGTCGTTGTGACGGCAGGGATACAAAACGGGATCGAAAAGGCAAGTAAGACGTTGATGCCGATCCTGTTTCTGATCCTCGTTGCGATCGTCGTTTATTGCTTGTGTCTTGGTAACGGAGTAAAAGAGGGACTTGATTACTACTTGAATCCCGATTTTAAGGCGCTTGGATTTAAGGGCGTCCTTGCGGGGATGGGACAGGCATTTTATTCGCTCTCTTTGGGAATGGGTATTATGGTATCCTACGGGTCATATACGGGCGAAAGTGTGAATGTCGGAAAATCTGCTATTTGGATAGCCTTTTTCGATACTTTGGTTGCCCTTCTTTCCGGTCTCGCAATTTTTCCTGCCATCTATCACTATCAGGCGGAAACGGGTATTGCTTTACAAAATAACGGTATCGTATTGATGTTCTCATCTTTGCCGGTCGTTTTTAAAACGCTCGGAGTGGCCGGGAACGTCGTTTCTTTTTTCTTCTTCGGCATGGTTACTATCGCTGCGCTTACGTCGGTCATTTCTTTGTTGGAAGTTGTCACGCAGTTTCTGATTCAAAAATATTCGCTGAATCGTAAAAAGGCGATCGCCATCATCGGCGTCGTTACCTTTTTGATTTCCGTGCCCATAGGTATCTCTCTCGGGTACGCGCTTACCGGAAAAAGCGGTATGACGATCGCAGGAAAAAATTGGCTCGACTTCTTTGATCTTGTATCCAATACGGTACTGATGCCTGTTTGTGCGTTCGGTTCTTGCCTTGCGCTCGGTTGGTTCGCGTTTAAGGGTAAGGATAAAAAAGAGACGTTCAGCAGTAATTATCTTTGCGATAAGTTGGAAGCGGAGGGCTTGAAACTCGGCAAAGCGGGGAAGATCTTTTCTTTTATGGTTAAATACGTTACGCCTATTCTTATCGCCGTGATAGAAGTATTCGGCGTTATCGATATCGTGTTTCCGGCGGATAACGGGACCAGAAACTTTTCCGCAGGTGGCCTTACTATCGTTCTGACGGCGTACGCTGTTCTGATTGCGGCCGTTATCGTTTATTTTATATTTTTGAAAAATAAAGAAACGGGTTTTAACGAGGACGAACTAAACGGAAAATGTTTTTCGGACGAAGAATAATCCCTTTGTTAAAGAAAAGGGATCGCTTTAAGGGAGTTTTTTCAAGACCATTCAATGATTTTGAGGAATAAGAAATACAGATGATGAAAAACCACGGGTAGAACCCGTGGTTTACATTTAGCGTTAGAAAATCCCTGTGGGAAGAATGAGCTTCCGGGTGATTTTTTTTGCGTTTTGCGTCGAGATTACATTTTGATGTTCATTCTGACGCCGGGACCCATGGTAGAGGTGAGATAAACGCTCTTGAGATAGGTACCTTTCGCGGCGGCCGGTTTTGCCTTAATGATAGCGTCCATTAAGGTGTCCAGGTTGTCGCCGATTTTTTCTGCTCCGAAGCTGGCTTTACCAACGGGGCAGTGAATGATGGCGGTCTTATCGACTCTGTATTCGACTTTACCGGCTTTGATATCCTTGATGGCCTTGGTAACGTCCATAGTAACGGTGCCCGTCTTCGGGGTCGGCATTAAGCCTTTCGGACCGAGGACTTTACCGAGACGACCGACCTGACCCATCATGTCGGGAGTGGTAACGACTACGTCGTAATCGAACCATCCGCTTTGGATCTTTTGGACCATTTCTTCCGCACCTACGAAATCGGCTCCGGCAGCGGTGGCTTCGTCGGCCTTTACGCCTTTGCAGATAGCGAGTACGCGAAGAGTTTTACCGGTACCGTGAGGAAGAACGACGACGCCTCTGACCTGTTGGTCTGCGTGACGGGGGTCTACGCCCAGACGAGCATGAAGCTCAACGGTCTCGTCGAATTTGGCTTTGGCTCCGGCGATGACGATTTTGATGGCTTCGGCCGGTTCGTACGCCTTGCTTTGATCGTATGCTTTAACGGAATCTACGTATTTCTTACCGTGTTTCATAATAGACCTCCTTAGTCGACTACTTTGACGCCCATGCTGCGGCAGGTGCCCGCGATCATGCTGATAGCGGATTCGATGCTGGCGGCGTTCAGGTCGGGCATTTTGATCTTAGCGATCTCTTCGAGTTGCGCCTTGGTGATAGAAGCGACCTTCGACTTGTTCGGGGTAGCGCTTCCGCTTTCGATGCCGCAGGCCTTTTTGATAAGGACCGGCGCCGGCGGAGTCTTCAAAATGAACGAGAACGAACGGTCGGCATAAATCGTAATGACGACGGGGATGATAAGGCCGGCTTGTTTTGCGGTCTTTTCATTAAACTCTTTGGTGAACATCGGTATAGCGATACCGTGGGGTCCCAAAGAAGAACCGACAGGCGGTCCGGGAGTTGCCTTGCCTGCGGGGAGTTGCAGCTTTACTACTGCGCTGATTTTCTTTGCCATAGTCTGCCTCCATTATAGACTACTTGGTACAAACGAACGGAAATGATGTGATGTAGCATTGTATTTTTCCGTTCTCCCATTATTTTATATATAGTCGCGTGTGCGACCGTATATTGAATTAGGGCGCTCAGTTGAGCTTCTCGATCTGATTGAATTCCAGTTCGACGGGGGTCTGACGACCGAACATCTGAACGATAACGCGTGCTTTTTGCTTGTCGGGATAAATTTCTTCCACGATGCCGAGGAAGGTTTCGAGCGCACCGCTTACGACTTTTACGTTATCGCCGACTTTGATATCGAGTTCTTCGGCAGAGACCTTTTCGAGTCCCATTCTCTTGATTTCTTCCGCAGTTAAAGCAAGGGCCTTTCCTTGCGGACCGACGAAGCCGGTCACACCGCGGGTATTGGCGACCATATACCAAACGTGGTCGGTATAAATCATTTTCAGGAAAACGTATCCGGGGAACTTTTTACGTTCCACAATTTTACGCTTACCGTTCTTTTCGACAATATCTTCTTCCGTGGGGATAGCGATCTCAAAAATATAATCTTGAAGATTGTTGTTCTCGATCATTTTTTCGAGGTTGTTTTTTACCACCGATTCATAAGAAGAATATACGTGGATGACGTACCACTTAACGAGGGATTGTTGATTTTCCATTAAAGGCGTCCTCCTTCTTCTTAGTTGGCTATGCCGATCAACAAATTGAGCAATGCGGTCAATCCAAGATCCATAGCGGTAAGAATAACGATGGCGATCAGAACGAATAAAAGAACGATGCCCGTCTGATTGAGCACGCCCTTATTGTTCTTGGTGCTGCGCATTTTTCCCCAAGAGACTTTTTTCAGTTCGCTGATAAGATCGCGGAAAAACTTTTTGATGGCGGCGCCGGTTCTTCTTTCGGTCTTGGCTTTAGCTTTTTTAGAACCATTTTTGCCGTTATCGACTCTGCGACCCTTCTGAGGGCCGTTGCTTTTGGCCGGAGCACTGTCCAACTGATCGTTATTCAACGTGCCGAGTTCGACGTTAGGAGATTTCTTTCCCATGCAACCCTCCCGTAATTACTTGGCTTCTCTGTGGATGGTATGTTTTTTGCAAAATCTGCAATACTTTTTAACTTCCAATCTATCGGGAGTGTTTTTCTTATTCTTCTGCTTGTCGTAGTTGCGTTGTTTGCATTCTGTACAAGCCAATGTGATCTTTACACGCATTTTTTCTTCCTCCAAAAAAATTACACCCCTAAGGTGCTGTTATACTTTACCACAAGAGAATCGTTATGTCAAACAATTTCGACCGATTTTGCGCGCGTTTACTGATTATTTTTTATTAACGCGCATTTACGCGTACGAGAGGGCGCGCAATAAGCGCCCCAACCGCAAACGAAAGGTTATTTATTTGGGAAAACAGTTGAAATAATCGGCGTTTTAGTTTATACTAAAAGTAACTATGGCTGAAATTATCACACTACCGAACGGACTGCGCGTTTGTTACGAAAGGAAGGATTCTTTGTCCTGCGCGTTCGGCGTTTTCGTGGACGCCGGCAGCCGTAACGAAAGTCCTGAAATGAACGGTATCGCGCATTTTATCGAACACATGACCTTTAAAGGAACGCAGACGCGCTCCGCTTTCGACGTCGCCGACGAGACGGATATGATGGGAGCAAATTGTAACGCCTACACCTCGAAGACGGCCACCGTCTACTATATTACCGGGCTCAATAAGTTCGCCGAGAGGTATGTCGAACTGCTGGGCGATCTGTTGTTTTGCTCGACCTATACGGAAGAAAATATCGAAAAGGAACGAGGAGTCGTCCTGGAAGAGATACACATGTACGACGACGACGGAGACTCTCTTTCGTCCGATCTTCTGAGTAAAATATATTTCGGAGAGGAATGCTCTTTATCCCGTCCTATTCTGGGCACGGCGAAGACTGTCAAAAAACTGAAAAGAAAAGACATTCTCGATTTCCGGAAAAAGTGGTATCGTCCCGAAAATATTGTTCTTTCTTTTGTCGGGGACGTGGAACAAGAAGTTTTTCTGACTTACGTCGAAAAGTATTTTACCGCCCGCATTCCGAAAGAGACGACGCCGTTTATTCCGTACGTTTCTGACGAAGGAAAAGTCTTTTCTTCCTATGCTTATCTGAAAAAACCGTACGAACAGGCGTCCGTTACCATGCGCATGCCCTCCGAGGGATACGTCGGGCAGAATTATTACGCGCCCTTTTTGCTCGCCAACATGCTGGGCGGCGGGATGAGCAGCCGTCTGTTCCAGAAAGTAAGAGAGGAAATGGGACTTGTGTACGAAGTGTACGCCTCCAACGTGATGCGGAAGGGCGGCGGTAATTTCGATATATTTTTCGCGACTTCTCCCAAGAACGCTCGCCGAGCCGTCGAGGCTATCGGAGAAATTACGGCGGACGTATTGAAAAACGGCTTTACCGAAGTCGAGTTGATCAAAACCCGAAACCAGTACGAGACGTCTATGGTTTTGTCCGACGAGAGCGCTTTCGACAGAATGCGCGCCATTGGAAAAGAACTTTTATTAAAAGGCGTCGTCACGCCTACGAAGACGCAGATAGAAAAAATGCTATCTATATCTCTTGACGAAGTTAAGGAGACTGCAAAAGCCGTTTTGGGTGGCGGAAACGTTTCTATTGCATACGTTGGCAAAAGTCCGGAAGAGGATCTTTTAAGGACGTATTCGAGTTATTTGGGGAGATGAACGAAATGAACGGATTTTTTAAGCGGCATAAAAAAGAAGCGATCGCACTCTGCCTTCTGTTGGTGTTGACGATCATTCTTTGCGTCCCCGCCACACTGTTTCCGCTCGTGCGGATTTTCGGGTGGGTATCCTATCTGTATCTTGTGTTGGGATACTTCTTCGTTATTCTTTACACTCTGAAAAAGAACGTCCGCTTGCGCCCGGCGAACGCTCTTTGGCTGATCCTTTCGCTCGTCTTTATCATATCCACTTTGCAAGTTGTTTTTTGTGATAAAACGGCGGTGGACAGTATGTCCCGTTACATAGCCGCTTCTTACGCGGCACCGACGGTGGGCGGCGTCGTCTTCGGCGTGTTTACCGCGCCCGTCGCCGTTTATTGCACCTACGTCTGGGCTATCGTTATTTATCTCGCGCTTGCCGCCGTACTTACTTTCTTATTTTTCAGACCTTTTATTTTCGACGTGGGTAAGGAGCCCGTGCTGACTCGTGCCGACCGCGAACGTCCGTCGGAGACGGTCGTATCCGAGGACGCGCCCGTCGCTAAAATTTTGCGCGCGCGTAAGGAGCCCGAACCGCATTCGTTCAACGTCGCCGAGCCGGAGACCTCGCGGGAGAGAGCCAGACGGCTTCTTCTCGGGGGCGACTACGATATAACCGGATTATCGGCGGAAAAAGATCCTTTCGACGAATACGTCAATCGAACTTACGTTTTCGGAACGCAAGACCGCGACGACAGCCGAAGAAAAGCCGCCGTAACTCTTCTGAACGAGGACGGGAGCGAAAGCACCGAGGATTTCGATCGTATGGAAAAAGACCTCGGTATAGAAAAATCTTCTTCGGCGAGAAGTCTTTTCGGGGGGAATGAAGAGCTGGACCTGTTTTCGGGCGGCGCAAAGTTCCGCGACGAGTCTTTTGCCGCGGCCGTAAAGCAGACGGCTTTTCAGACGGACGGACCCGCTCCGCTTGATCAACCGGAGGAAAAACCGGTCTTTTCTTACGAGCAATCGGCGCCTTCCTTCGTTCCGCCCGCGCCGACGTCGTTTTCGGTCGAGACCGCGCAACCGACGCCTGCCTACCAGTCTGCACCACCGACGCCTGCCTATCAGCCTGCGCAACCGACGCCTGCTTATCAGCCTGCGCAAACATACGCGCCGACGACTTTTCAGGCGCAACCGTACGGACAACAGGGTTCTCTGTACCAACAGCCCGTCGTACAACCGGTCGTTACCGTAACGATGCAGCCGATTCAACCGGCTCAATCGGGACAACCGCCTTACGTCGCCGCGCAAACCGTTGCGCCTGTGCCGCAGCCGGAAATTAAAAAAATAGATATGACTTTGCCCTATATGCCGGCGCCGCCTACGAGGGAATACGTTTTTCCGCCGCGCTCCCTTTTACAGCCGCACGTCAATCCCAAGTTCGTCAACTACGTGGAAAACTGGGACGAGCTGAAAGAGGTCATCGAGGTCAAATTGCAGAATTTCGGCGTAGATGCGCAACTCGTCGACGCGGTGAAAGGCCCGACGGTCACGCTCGTTTCTATCGAACTTGGCGAAAGCTGTTCCGTCAGCAAGTTGAACAACGCCAGAAAAGACTTGCGTCGTTTATTAAAATCCAATAACGATATCGCCATTATCCCGCAACTACCGGATACTTGCTATTGCGGTATAGAGATTCCCAATAAAGTACGCGGCACGGTCAGCTTCCAGGAAGTCATATCCAGCAAAGAGTATTCCGAGGCAAAGGGCGATATTATCATCGCTCTCGGCAAGACGGCTTCCGGCGAGATTATGATAGAAGATCTTGCCAAGATGCCGCACGCCTTGATAGCCGGCGCCACCGGCAGCGGTAAATCGGTCTGCGTTAACGTCATCATCGCAAGTATTTTGTGTCGGTATCGTCCCGACGAGGTAAAACTGATTCTTATCGATCTGAAACAGGTCGAAATGGGTAATTACAGCGGTTTGCCGCATATGCTCTTCAAAGAACCTCTGTACGATATGCATCAGATAGTAAACGCCCTTAAATGGATCAGGCAGGAGACGGAGAATCGTTTTTCGCTCTTTAAATCTTTGCACGTTCGTAATCTCTCCGAATATAATCAGCTGCCCGGCGTTCATCGTTTGCCGCGTATCGTCATCATCATCGACGAAGCGAGCGAGTTGATGACCAAGCAAGAAGTGAGAAAGACGGTGGAAAGCACGCTGTCCAGTCTGGCGCGCGTCGCCCGTGCCGCCGGCGTACACCTGCTCTTCGCTACGCAAAACCCGGTCAAAGAAGTCATTACGAACGAAATTCAGAACAACCTGAACACCAAGATCGCTTTTGCGGTCGGCGATTATAATCACAGTATGGTCATCTTTAAGGCCAAAGGCGCGGAATGTCTGCTCGGTTACGGCGATATGTACATTAAGCGCGGACAGCAGATGCAACGCGGACAGTGCGCCTTTATCTCCACCGAAGAATCGGAAGATATCGTAAAATTCATTCTGGAAAACAACGAGGTCGATTTCGACGAAGAAATGATAGGTCGCATTCTCAACGGCAGTTTCGCCGACGACGGAGAACCGGCCGATTTCGGTTCGGAGAAAGACGATCGGGAGGGAGAAGTCTCTTCTTCCCGTCCGTCGTCTTCGCCGTCCGGAAGCAAAGCAGCGTCCGGTTTGTCGGATACCGAGATAAAAAACTGGCAGGCACTAAAAATCTGTTACGACACCAATAACGTTTCCTGTTCGTATCTGCAACGCCGCATGAGCAAAGGATACAACGCCGTTGCGAATATCCTCGAATATTGGGAACAAGAAGGCTTCATCAGCAAGCAGGACGCCAATAAGAAGCGAACCCTTTTGCGCCCCGCGTCGGAGTTCTACGCTCTGTATCGCGAAAAGTTCGGCGACGATGATCCGAATGCCGATCCGCTCGACGTGCTGGCAGCCGACGTTGCGGCGGGCGAAAACGTGGAAAGCCAAACGGAAGAATAAGAAACGGAAGGTCTTTATGAAAGTAGGAATGATCTCACTCGGATGCGATAAGAACCGCGTTGACAGCGAAAGAATGCTTTTTTTGCTACGCTCGGCCGGATTCGAATTTACCGACGATCCGTCGGAAGCCGAGGTTATTATCATTAATACCTGTGCCTTTATCGAGAGCGCGAAAAAAGAGGCGATCGAAGCCGTCTTCGACGCCGCGAAGTATAAAGAAACGGGTAAACTGAAAAAGTTGATTGTGACGGGGTGCTTTGCGCAAAGATATCCCGAAGCGGACTTTCCCGAGGTCGATCGTTTTTTACCCATCGCGGAAGAAGAAAAGATCGCCGTCGTTGTGGCCGAGGAGATGGGGCTGGAAGCCCTTTCTTGTTCGGGACAGGGGCGCGTTCTGACCACGCCCGCACACTATGCCTATCTTAAAATAGCCGACGGTTGTAATAACCGTTGCTCTTATTGCGCCATCCCGTCTATCCGCGGAAAGTACCGTTCCGTGCCCGAAGAAGAGCTGATAGAAGAAGCTACCCGCCTTTATGAAGACGGCGTAAAAGAACTGATTCTTGTGGCGCAGGACGTGACCTGCTATGGGATGGATCTGTATAAGAAGCCGGCGCTCTGCGACCTCCTGCGTAATCTTCTGAAAATCGGCTTTTGGAAGATACGCTTATTGTACGCCTATGCCGAAAGGATCACGGACGAACTCATCGATCTGATCGCCACGGAAAGGGGCGTCGCCAAGTATCTTGACATTCCGCTTCAACACGTTGACGACGATATCTTGAAAAAAATGCGTCGCCCTTCGACCGGAGAAAAGATTCGATCTCTCATTAAAAAATTGCGTGAACGGGTTCCTGATATTGCAATAAGAAGCACCTTTATCGTTGGATTTCCGACCGAGACGGAAGAACAGAATGAAGAGTTGGTTCGCTTTGTCGAAGAAGGAGCGTGCGACTACGCGGGGTTCTTCGTATATTCTCCCGAAGAAGGGACGGAAGCTTACGGGATCAAACCGCGCGTTCTCAAAAGCGTTTCGAGAAAGCGTCTTCTTGCTTGCGAGAGAGCGCAAAGCGCCGCGACCGTCGCCGCACAGAAAAGGTACGTGGGAAAGTCGGTGGAAGTCTTATATGAAGGGATCGACTTCGACAGGCAGGCTTTCTACGGCAGAACGGAACAAAATGCGCCGGACGTGGATACGAAGGTCTTTTTTACCGCTTCTTTCGTACCGGAACCGGGTAGAGTATATAAAGTAAAAATCACGTCGTCCGATTTTCATTTGTACGGCGAAGGGGAGGAGCTATGACGAAGATACTGCGTTATTTCGGACGGAAACAGGATATCGACCGAGTGCTGACCGAAATGGGACTCGAAGAGATCTGCACCGTTATGGGCGGCGAAGACATGGATAACAAGATCGTTTTGCCCGATTTTATCGGCGACAAGGACTATTTCGAGTTGTGCGAGCGCCTGGAAGAAGGTTTATACGCCGAGCAGGATCAGTCCATCGCGGGCGTTCTTGTCGAGTTCTTATTGGAAAACGGACTTATGCTTTCCACCGCCGAAAGTTGTACCGGCGGCATGGTAGCGTCCCGTATCGTCGATATCCCCGGCGCGAGCAAGGTTTTTCACGAAGGGGCCGTCACTTACAGTAATCAGGCAAAGATGGACAGGCTGTCCGTCGACGCGAAGACGTTGGCAAGGTACGGTGCCGTCAGCGCCGAAGTCGCCAAAGAAATGGCGTACGGTCTGCTTAATCAATACATCGACGTGGCCGTATCCACCACAGGTATCGCCGGACCCACCGGAGAAACGACGGGAAACGTGTATAAGCCGGTAGGATTGGTATATATCGGCATTGCTTTTCGTACTTACGATCCTATTGCGCTCAAATTTCTTTTCCGCGGAGACAGAAACGCGGTACGCGCAGGCGCGACAAACGCGGCGCTCTTCCATACTTACCGCTATTTAAGAGATAATTTATAAAAAAAAGATAATATACATACGGATAATCAAAAGGAGAAAAACATGAGTATCAGCATTGAAGAAAAGAAAAAGCAAGTTCAGCTTGCCATCGCCCAGATCGAAAAGGAATTCGGAAAGGGCTCCATTATGACGTTGGAAGAAGACGCCAGAGTGGATATAGATATCATCCCCACCGGCTGCCTGTCCCTTGATATCGCGACGGGCATCGGAGGAATACCGCGCGGCAGAATATTGGAAGTATACGGACCGGAATCCAGCGGTAAGACCACGCTGACACTGCATATGATCGCCGAAGCGCAAAAGGCGGGCGGCTTTGCCGCGTTTATCGACGCGGAGCATGCGCTTGATCCCGTTTATGCCGAGCATATCGGCGTTGATTTAAGAAATCTGTACGTTTCTCAACCGGATAACGGAGAACAGGCGCTTGATATTACGGAAGAATTGGTAAAAAGCGGCGGTTTCGATATCATCGTTATCGACAGCGTTGCGGCACTGACGCCCAAAGCGGAGATCGAAGGGGATATGGGCGATTCTCACGTCGGTTTGCAGGCGCGTTTGATGAGCCAGGCCCTGCGTAAGCTGACCGGTATTGTCAAAAAGTCCAATACCTGCGTCGTTTTTATCAACCAGCTGCGTGAGAAAGTGGGCGTTATGTTCGGCAATCCGGAGACCACGGCGGGAGGCAAGGCGCTTAAATTCTATGCCAGTATGCGTTTCGACGTCCGCAAAGGCGACGTTATTAAGTCCGGTTCTGAGATCGTCGGCGCCAGAACCAAAGTCAAAGTAATCAAAAACAAACTGGCTTCGCCCTTTAAGACCTGCGAATTCGACATGATGTTCGGCAAGGGCGTTATTAAAAACAGTTGTATCATCGATCTGGCCGCCGCCAACGAACTTATCCAAAAGTCCGGCAGTTGGTTCAGCTATAAAGAAGAGCGCATTGCTCAGGGCCGGGATAAAGCCATTGAGTATCTCAATAGTCATCCGGAGATCTCATACGAATTAGAGCAGATTCTGCGTGAAAAGTACAACTTAAAACCGCTTGCGCCTATCGGCGAGAAAGAATGTGCAAAAGAGGAACCGAAGAAAAATGAAAAGAAAAAATAAGATCTTGTTCGCCGCCCTTATCTTATGCGCTCTGACGTTTCTGTTTACGTCTTGCCAAAAGCCGTCGGGAACGGCAGAATCGATTTCTAAAATTTCGCTTGCCGCCTCTTGCGGCGAAAGACGGAACAGAACCACCGACAACAAGCGTATAGCGGCCAATTATTGCGATTGTAACGAAATGGGCGTCGTTCTGGAAAACGAAGGGAAAGCCGGCGATTGTTCTTCGCACTCCCTCGGACGTATCCCGCAGGAAACGTATGCGGCTTTCGACGCGCTCGGAACGGCCTATACCGCTTTGCACGAGAAAGTCGAACCGGAAAAAACCAAGTATAAGAAGTACGTTCTTTCCGCAGACGGCGAGACGAACGCTATTTATCAGGAATTCTTTGAAAGAATGAACAAAGTCTACGATGGCAGTTCGTTTGCCACGGCCCAACGGCCGTCGTTTCCGAGATCCGGCGGCGTCCTTGCCGGTATTAACAAAAAATACCTCGTAACTGCCGGAGACCGGTATAGCCATACGGAGATTTTGCACATCGCGTCGAGACTGTTCGGATATGCGAGCACGGACACGTTTATTAATTACGCTTCCGTCCTCTCGGACGCATACGCCGTTAAGGATACGGACGCGGTTCAGGACGTGCGTCTTTCTATCAACGGCGCCGTTTATACCGAAAGTAAGGCTTATTTCTTCCCGTATATAGTACGTTCCGACCGCACGTCCGCTTTTCCCGTGTGCATGATATTGGATCACGACGGGACGGTTGCCGTTTGGATCGGATCGGAAACGATCGCACAGCAAGCGGTTGATCTTTCCGGAAGTCTGACTGAGGAGAAAAAGGTCGAATTGTACGGCAGATGTCGTTTATTCGAGACGGAATCCGGTTTTTATCGGTTTTCTTTCGCGAAAGAGAACGATCGTGTCTCCGGCACGTACGCCAAGATAACGCTTGAAACGTCGGACGGGCTGGAAAAAGACCTGACCGTTTATCTCTTGTCCGAATATGCCCCGGAAACGGTTAAAAATTTTATTTCTTACGCCGAAAGCGGTTTTTATGACGGAACGGCGATTCACCGGATCATGCCCGGGATCGGCGTTCAGGGCGGCAGCAACGTCCAGACGGGAGGAAAAAAGAACAACGGCTATTCTCCCAAACCAAACACAAACGCTCCCATCAAAGGCGAATTCGTATCGAACGGCTTTTTCAGTAACGTTATCGGACATTGCTCCGGCGTCATCTCTATGGCACGCACCGGCGAACCGGATTCGGCAACGTCCGGATTCTTTCTCTGCTCCTCCGATTATAACGGCTGGGACGGTTCTTATGCGGCGTTCGGTTTTATGCCTTATCAGGAAGATATAGATTTTGTCGACATGCTCGTCAAAAATACGACCACGCAGGCGGTCGCGAGCGGAGGTATAACGATAAATTACCCCGCTTCGCGCCTGATCGATATCAAAGAGGTCACGATCTTTACGGTGGAATAAATGGAAAAGAAAAACCGCGTTTTTTATGCCGCGACAGCTCTTTTGTGTGTGGCAATCGTGCTTTGCGCCGTCCTGATCCCGCTGTATTTTGTCGGGATCATCGGCAAAAGTCCCGATCCCTCTCCCTCGAAAGGAACGACGATCGAAGATCCGATCAAAGGAAAGGAGTTCAAGACGGTTTCGGCAAAGGCGATGCCTAAGGGACAGTACGCTGATTTTTCTATCATATATAATGAAAAAGAATACGGTATAAAAGTCTATCTTCTGACCGAATACGCGCCTAAGACGGTAGAAAATTTTATTAAATACGTAGAGAAAGGATTGTATAACGAAACGGTTTTTTATCGCGCCGATATCGCTTATTATAAAGAAACCGGCGAGCCGTCCTCGGCTTATCTCCAAGGCGGAGCGTACGTGACCGACAGAGAAGGCAACCTGGTCAGGAAGACGCCCGACGCCTATTACGGTAAGATCAAAGGCGAGTTTTTTGCCAACGATCCCGATTCGAAGAATAATATTTCTTTTACTGCCGGCGTGCTCGGTATGGTGCGAGACAAAGACGACTATAACAGCGCCGATACGGAGTTCTTCTTCCTGCCATACGCGCATCCGGAATATAACGGGTATTACGCGGCGTTCGGGATTACCGTCGAGAGCGACGACAATAACGAGTTGTACGCGCTTACGAAGGCGGTAATGGAGGCAGATGGCAACTATCCCGTTCTGTTAAAGTCCGTCAAAGTCTATAATCGTAACTGATTTATCGAAAAATATAAAAAGTTAAAAATGAAGTCGTTTTTTCCTTGACAAAAGGGAAGAGAATCGGTAGAATAATCACGTTCTCATTCAAAGACCGCAGGTACCGAAAGGTTCAAAACGAAAAAACCCGCGCAGAAAGAGGCGTATAACGAATAATACAGCACGGCACAGGCCGGTATAGTTATGCTCCGTCTTTCGTATGAATGACGGATTTTTATTTATTGCAAACGTTTGTCGCAAGACAAAGATAATAGAAGGAGGTAAATTACATTGTCAGCATCAAAAGACGCAAAAGTTTTAAAAGTTGCCGAGATAAAGGAAAAACTTGAAAAAGCAAGCTCTTTCGTACTCGTTGACTACAAAGGACTGACCGTTGCGGAAGACACCCAGCTTCGTAATGATTTCCGTGCCAAAGGCGTATCTTATCACGTCTATAAAAACAGACTGCTCAAGATCGCGCTTAACGACCTCGGATTTAATCAGTTTGACGAAGCCCTGAACGGATGTACCGCTATCGCGCTCGGTTCGGATGATCTTGCCGCCCCCGCAAAAATCGCTTTTGACAAGCAAAAGGCTTTCAAGAAGATGGAAGTTAAGTGCGGTCTCGTCGGAAAAGATTACTTAGACGTAGAAGGTTGCAAAGTGCTCGCCACCTTGCCCAGCAGAGAAGGTCTTATTTCTCAAATCATCGGTCTGTTGCAGGCTCCTGTGGCAGGTCTCGCCAGGGCGGTATCCGCTATCGCCGAAAAGAAAGCGGAATAAAAATTATTTTCAAAAAGGAGATTTTAAAAAATGGCTGATATCGCTAAATTTATTGAAGAAGTTAAATCCATGTCCGTGCTCGAACTCAACGAACTCGTTAAGGCTCTCGAGACCGAATTCGGCGTAAGCGCCGCCGCTCCCATGGCTGTTGCCGGCGGTGCCGCTCCCGCTGCTGCCGCTGAAGCCGCCGAAGAAGAAAAGACCGAATTCGACGTTGTCCTCAAGGCTGTCGGCGCCAACAAGATCGCCGTCATCAAGGTTGTCCGTGAAGTCACCGGCCTCGGCCTCGTTGAAGCTAAGGCTCTCGTTGACGGAGCTCCCAAGACCATCAAGGAAGGCGTTGCAAAGGACGCTGCCAACGAAATGGTCGAGAAACTCAAGGCTGCCGGTGCGGAAGCCGAACTCAAGTAATTTTTTACCTGCTTCTAAATTCGGATATGCGCGTCTCATGTGAGGCGCGCATGTTTTTTTCGTTGATTTTTTATCTTCTTCGTCCTATACTGAGTATATAGGAGGTATTTTTATGAGTATCACGATTCATCTGTTTTATAAAGGTCAAAACGGCGGCGCAAAAAAATTCGTTAAGGAGATGGAAGCGATCGCCGCGCGTATACGGGAAGAAGAGGGCAATCTCGGATATGAATACTATTTTTCCGCGTCCGATCCGGAGACGGTCCTTTTGGTGGATCGTTGGAGAGATCAAAGAGCGCTCGATGTCCACCATGCGTCCCCTATGATGCAGCAGATTATTACTCTGCGCGATAAATACGGATTGAGCGTCCATGCAGAACGCTTTTTATCGGAAGAAAATGTTCCGAAGAGCGACGAAAAGTTTCTGCAAACGAGCAAGAAAAAATACGGGTTTTACGGATGGGAAGAAGCAAATGCGTCTCCGATCACGGAGGAATATAAGGCAGTAAAAAATCCGCGCGTTCTTTACGATCTTTTGTCGGATATCTGGTGCGCTGAGACCTGCGCCCCCCGCTTGCGCCCGAAATGGAGCAAGCAGAATAGGACGCTCGGACAATGTTCGATCACTTCTTTTCTCGTTCAGGATATCTTCGGCGGCAAAGTGTACGGCGTGCCGTTATCGGAGGGCGGGTACCATTGTTTTAATGAAGTAGACGGCGTCGTTTTTGACCTGACTGACGAACAATTTGGAGGAGAAAAGCTTTGTTACGATTTAAAATACCAGCAATCGCGTGAAGCGCACTTCTCCGACGGCGAAAAATACGCCCGATATCTTCTTTTGAAAAACGAATTGAAGAAAAAAATCGAAAAAGAATAAAATTATGAATATGACAAAAGCTGATTTGTCATAAAAAAGAAAGAAATACCAAACCTTCTCTTCGGTTTGGAGTGATTTGTCAAACTAAGTGCAACACTTTTTGAGTTCAAGTTCAAACAATTCTGCAGGCGATCTGTAGTTGAGAACTTTTCTGGGTCTGGCGTTAATTAACGCCGGATTCTTTTTCAATGTCTTCTCTCCCACGTGGGAGAGATTGCGCCCTTTGGGATAAAACTCCCGAAGTAATCCATTGCTGTTTTCGTTTGTTCCTTTTTGCCAAGCGCAATATGGGTCTGCAAAATATATATCACAGTGTAATTCTTCCTCTATCTGCCGCCAATTAGCAAATTCGCTTCCTCTGTCGCACGTAATACTTTTTACGATGTCCGACTTCTTTCCGTTTATATACGCTCGTATACTTTTACCTGTTGTAAATCTTCCGCCGTTTCCTACCCTTTTTCTTGCCTTTCCCTTTTTTCGCAATACCTTCAGGTTTCAATTCAGCAAATATCCTTCATATAACCATCGATAAATCGTTTTGAAACTCGGAACAACAAAATCGCATTTGGCGTTCGCAATTTGTTCCGGCGACCATGTCTGCAACTTCTCTTTAATGCAATCAATCAATACCGCATTCCCAAACATCCCTCTGTGACAAAATCATCGATACGTTGAATGAACTGCGCGTCGGCGTTTTTTGTCTTTTTATATCCCCGATAAAAAATTTTTTAGAAAATTCGTCGTAATCGTTTGACATATACCCCATTAGGGAAACATAATAAAAATACCCCTATGGGGTATATAAAGGAGTTGTCATCATGTTAGATCAAAAAAATTGTGAATGTTGCGGAAAAACGACGAAGCGTTCCGAGGCGGAACGCAAGAAACTGATACATCGTCTGAACCGAATTGAAGGACAAATTCGGGGGATTCGAGGAATGGTGGAAAAAGATGCTTACTGTGCGGATATTTTGATTCAGTCAGCCGCAGTTAATGCCGCAGTTAATGCTTTTAATAAAGAGTTGCTCGCCAGCCATATTCGGGGCTGCGTTGCCAGAGATATCCGAGACGGCAAGGATGAAGTAATTGACGAGTTAGTAGTGACTTTGCAAAAGTTGATGAAATGAAAGGAGGCGTTACAAATAAATTATGGAGCAATATACGGTAACCGGTATGAGCTGCGCCGCCTGCGCTACACGGGTGGAAAAAGCGGTGTCAGGCGTAAAAGGCGTAACGTCCTGCTCGGTGAGTCTGCTGACCAATTCCATGGGGGTGGAAGGCACTGCAAGCGCCGATGAGATTATAGCGGCTGTTCGAAACGCAGGATACGAAGCAGTATTGAAAAAAGCAAAAAAGGAGCAGAATACACAGTCGTGTTCCGATGGCGACACTCTGAAAGACAGAGAGACTCCCGCACTGAAAAAACGATTGATTGCCTCTCTCGTTTTTTTGCTCGTCCTCATGTACGTTTCTATGGGACATATGATGTGGGGCTGGCCTATGCCGCCTTTTTTTGATAATAACCACGTTGCAATGGGGCTTTTGCAGTTGTTGTTAACGGTTGCAATTATGGTTATTAATCAGAAGTTTTTTATAAGCGGATTTAAGAGCTTGTGGCGTCGTTCGCCGAATATGGATACGTTGGTTGCATTAGGCGCTACGGCGGCTTTCGGATACAGCACCTTCGCTTTGTTTGCAATGACGGATGCGCAGGTCAAGGGAAATGCAGAAGTCGTAATGTCTTATATGCATGAATTCTACTTTGAATCCGCCGCCATGATTCTTGCGCTTATAACGCTTGGAAAAATGCTGGAAGCCCGCTCAAAAGGCAAAACAACAGATGCTTTGAAAGGGTTGATGAGACTTGCCCCCAAGACCGCCACTCTCGTTCGTGACGGTAATGAAATAACCGTACCCATCGAACAGGCAATGAAGGGAGACGTATTCGTCGTGCGTCCGGGCGAAAATATTCCTATAGACGGAACCGTTATAGAAGGAAACAGCGCGGTAGACGAATCTACGCTGACAGGAGAGAGTATTCCCGTGGATAAAACGGTCGGAAGCGTAGTTTCCGCAGGAACTCTGAATCAGTCGGGATTTCTTCGCTGTGAAGCGACGAGAGTCGGTGAGGACACCACACTTTCGCAGATAATACAGATGGTCAGCGATGCGGCGGCAACCAAAGCACCGATTGCAAAAGTTGCCGACAAGGTATCGGGATTATTCGTTCCTACCGTTATTATTATTGCGGCAATAACCGTTATAGCATGGCTTATCGCCGGTCAGTCGGTAGGATTTGCTTTGTCGAGGGGCATATCCGTTTTGGTAATAAGCTGTCCCTGTGCGCTTGGACTTGCCACACCTGTAGCCATCATGGTCGGAAACGGAATGGGAGCAAAGAACGGCATTCTCTTCAAAACGGCGGTATCTTTAGAAAAAACCGGGAAAACGCAGATTGTGGCACTTGATAAAACCGGTACGATAACACAGGGAGAACCAAAGGTTACGGATATTATTCCGGTAAACGGCAGACGCGAAAAGG
>JAEDHK010000007.1 GCA_016297005.1 Clostridia bacterium | reverse complement strand
ACATTGATATATGTGGGTATTTAGCAAGCTTTATTTTAACATAGGTCAATCGCCTTTTTTATTTTTATTTCAGTCTCACATCAATTGTAACTCTACAAGTTTCCCCGGCTTTTTTAGAAACTGCTATTGATTTATGAAGGGGGAAAAGGTATAATTGAAGAAAACACTTTTTGCGAGGTATAACACATGAAGATAGGAGCTATGGCGGCAAGTTTTAAATTGCCCTTTGAAGATACGGTACGTACGGCGGCGGAACTGGGTATTACCGGTTTGCAGATCAATATCAGCGGGGGAGAATTCGGCGTCGATACTATGACGGACGAAAAGGTCAGGAAGTTGCAGGACGATCTGTCGGCGTTCGGTTTGGAGATATCCGCCTTTTGCGGCGATATGGGTTATCCGCACTACATGGACGAAAAAGCCAATAAAGAAGAGATGATCCCCAAGAGCAAGCGCATGGTCGATCTTGCCTATAAGATGGGCGTTAAGGTTATTACTACGCATATTGGCGTTATCCCCGACGACGAAAACGATCCGATGTTCGGGATCATGCAGTCGGCTCTCAAAGAGATCGGCGAGTATGCGGCGCGGTATAACGTAACTTTCGCCATCGAGACCGGCCCGGAAAAAGCGGCCACGCTGAAAAAGTTTCTGGACGGAATTCCGGCGGGTATCGGCGTCAATCTCGATCCGGCCAACTTCCGCATGGTCATCAGCCAGGATCCGGTAGAAGCCGTGCATATGCTCGGAAAATACATTGTTCATACGCATGCCAAGGACGGAAAAAACTACTATCCGATTACGGACGGGCGTGAAGTTTATGGCACTCCCGATAAGTCCTTTAAGAAAAAAGTTTTTCGCAGGATTTATAAAGAAGTCGCCCTCGGCAAAGGACAAGTACCCTGGAAAGAATACTTGCAAGCATTAAAGGACGTCGGTTACGACGGGTATCTGACTATTGAAAGAGAATGCGGATGCCACCCGGTCAAAGACATAGAGAAAGCGGCGAACTTCCTTTTGCAATACACGCCCACTCTTGTGTACGGTCTGATCGGATGCGGAAGTATCTGCAGAGGACTTCATATTCCCGCCATCAAAAAATTAAAGAACGTCAAAGTTAAGTATACCTGCGATATCATCCTGGAACGCGCCGAAAAAGCGGCGGAACAATGCGGTATTAAGGGCTATACCAAGGCAGTGGAGGACTACCACGAAGTGCTCGCCGATCCCGAGGTTACGGCAGTCATCGTTTGTACGCACACCCATCTGCATTGCGTCATCGCAAAAGAAGCGCTTCTTGCCGGCAAGTGTTGTCTGGCGGAAAAGCCGGTCGGTATGAACTACCAGGAAGCTCTCGACGTTTCCGACGCGGCGCATAAGACCGGGCTGATCAGCAACGTCGGCGTCGTATGCCGTTTCAATTCCGGCGTAGAAGCCGTCAAAAAGGCCATCGACGAAGGCAAGATCGGTAGAGTATACAGCGTCTTTAACAGTTTCCGTTCGTTTCGTCGGGTGCCCGGTATCGGGGGAGAGTTTACCAATAAGAGTCATGCAGGCGGCGGCGTGCTCAACGATATCGGGGTGCATAATCTCGATCAGATCCTGTATATTCTGGGCGACTCCAAGCCGTTGACCGCTTCGGCCTGCACCTATCTTGAAATAGCCAAGGATTACGAAAACTATCACGCGCGGAAAGAGGTCTGGACGGCGTCGAAGAGAAAGCCGGGAGAAGAACCCGTTTGCGACGTAGAAGAGTACGTGACCGGCCTGGTTCGTCTGGATAAATACAGCATCAACTTTACCGGAGCATGGGCGCAGAACATCGACCACGACGAGTGGTTTATCGACTTCCTCGGCGACAAGGGGGGCATCCGTTTGCAGTATTGTGGCAGGTACGAGCTCTTTACCGAGAAGAACAGAGTTTACGTTACGAAAAAACCGCGTTTTAAAGTACACGATATGAGCTACTCCGAACACCTTGCGTTCCGTACCTCAGTCATTACTCGCGTGCCCACCCGCGCGTATATCGATAACCTGCTCAACACCGCCAACATTCTTGACGGCCTCTATCGCTCTGCCGAGAAGGGCGAAGAAGTAAAGTTGTAATATTTTCTTAAATAATAACGTTAAAATTGAAAACGTCTCTTTGTATAAAAAGAGGCGTTTTTATTATTTTTGGTTAAAAATTAGACATATTTTGAAAACAAAAATAAAAAAACTAAAAAAATTATAAGAAAATAGCAAAAAGGGGTTTACAAAATACGCCTTAGTCAATATAATATATCCGCAAAAACAACATTGCGGAAAAAAGGAGGTAATAATGCCGAAGTATAAAAAGTGCCCTCGGTGCGATCTGAACTATATTTTAGAAGAGGAAGAATATTGCAAGATCTGTCAGGAAGAGTTACGTGGGATTTCTCACAATACGGAAGACCTTGACGAAGAGATCGAAGAAGACGGTATTCTTTGCCCCCATTGCCACGTTAATTATCTGAACGAAGGCGAAACCATCTGCGAGGCATGTGCGAATGAAGAGGACGCGAAGCATGCCGCTATGGACGATATCGAACCGGAATGGGACGAAAACGAAGACAGCGAAGTGATGGATGACGACGCGGATCTTGCCACGGACGACGAAATCGATCTGTCTTTGGAAGAATTGCAAGACGAAGAGGAAGAAGACCTTGACGAGGAATACGACGAAGAGGGCGGAAAGAAAGACGACTTTGAAGAGTTGGACGAAACGGACATCGACGATGAAGACGAAGAGGAAGAGCCGCTCGAAGACGACGATTTCTGATCCTCTTGAAAATGATTTAAACAATAAAAAGACTGCTTCTTGTTTACGAAGCAGTCTTTTATTTTGATAAAAAGTTTTTGAAGAAAAACGTTATCCGACTTTTTCGATCTTCAAGTTGGTCGATTCGGGACTAATCGAAGAAGTGCCCGTTGAGTCGTAATAGTAGCCGACCTGATGTTGATGATAGGTTGTGTACCTGTTCGGCAAATGGTCGAAGCAAATGGGATTGACGGTAACGCCGTTATGTCCGGCGTCCTCGAAAGTGATCGTATAAGAACCGTCCGTAGAATAGGTTGGGATATTAAAGTAATCGATCACGCCGTCGTTGTCGGAATCCACGCCCCAGCTAAGAACATCTTCGGAACCGTCCGACGTATTGACGGTGACGGTCACGTCGCCACTCAAAGTGAGCTCGTCGTACTGCCGGTAGGCGTTGACGAAATCGCACAAAGACGTATATGAGGTTTCGATAGCCGTCTTTTCCAATCTGACGTTATAGACGGCGATAAATACGTTTACTGCCGCTGACGTTGTATCTTCAAAAACGACGCCGTTCGTGCCCACGAGAGAGAACATCGGGATAGCGTAGTAATCGATACTGCCGTCGCCGTTGACGTCTCTCCCCCACAACCTGTTATCGTCCGAGCCGTCGGACGTATCGACGGTGACGGTCACAGCTCCGCCGGTAAATTCCAGTTCGTTATATTGAGAATAGGTCGCGACGAATTGCGTCAGAGAACCGAACGTCGTTGCTTCGATATCAACGTGCTTGGGACTGACCTTGCTATAATCAATCGGATTTAGCAGATAGTTCGGATCTGACGGATCAAGGAGCGGATGCGCGATAAAACCGATCATGCCGTTTAGCATATCCGTCATAGAACTGTTATAGATAAAGCACTTTCTTTCTTTCGACAGGGCGCTGAAATCGCCTCCGGTAAAAGTACTCTTGGAGATGACGCCGGTATCGGCAAGAATGGCAACGGTGGAGTTCTGTACCGCCTCGGCGACCTGACTCGAGATGTTATTGAGTTTGGTCTTTGCGTCAATCAAGCCAAGAACACCTTTTTCAAGCGTTTCGGCGCTGAATACGTCGCCGAGCGTCAGTTCGTTGGTTTTATCGGACAGCCCCATCATCGGTCGATTGTGTTTTTCCGTTACCGTATAGACGCGGGACTTCGTCGGGTCGCCCGGATCCGTTTCCGGCCGGCCGTCAATCAGAGCGAGGATATAGGTCGCTTCGATCGCTCCGGCTTCATTGACTTTATAATAATAGGTTTTATCTGCTTCTTGCGCGTCGAGAATGGATTGGTTTTCGCCGATCGCTTTGTTTACGTCCTCCGGCAAGGTCAACGTGGACAGATCTATATAAGAATAATTTCTTTGTTCGTATGAACGCGTTTTGTAATAAGCCTTATCGGTGCCTTGCGTTTTTTCTTCGTCGTTTTCATCAAAGTACAGAACGTACGCGTTTTCTACCAATCCGCCGTTTATGCTGTAATAATAACGATTGACGACCGTTTTATCCGCTTTTTCGTAATTGGCGTACTCGGGCGCTTCCTGCGCGTGGTAGAAGGCGGCGTCGGCCGTCGCCAAAGAATCCGAAGGCGTGAGATCGGCGGGGTTCAGATATTCTATCTGACTGTCCAGCGTCGCGTAGCGCAGAGAGCGAATCATCTGAGAACTGTTTTCGTCCAAAGTGATGATCTCGTCGATGAAGAGGGTGTTTATTTTGTCGCTGAAACCATTCAACGTGGTATCGGCAAGACTTTGAAGTAACTTGGAAGAACCAACGTCGACCATTTCTCCGAGAGTCATGGAGTCGATCTTGGAGCCCATCTGAGTGATCTTCGTGTCGCGTAGGCTTTTCAGAAGTTTCGGCGAACTTTCCGTGATGTCAATAACGCCTCCGAGCGTCAGATCGTTCATTTTTTCGTTGATACCTTCGAGCGGGTAGTAACGATAAACGGGAAGAGTATTTTCTCCGCTCGTATAGGTTTCGCTCGTCCTGATCGCTTTGCAATCGAGATACTGCGCGTCGGAGATCTTATGTTCGGTCAAAGAAGAAACCACTCTCGTATCAACGTCGATCGCGCCGACGCAAGAAGAGGGGAGGTAGAGCGCGCCTTTGGGGGTAGCGTCGTCAAAACCGTTTATGAAGAGGTAATGCCCGTCTTCGTCGTAAAGGCAATGATAGCGGTTTTTTGTAGTGACCGTGCCGTCTTTTTCGGACAACGTAGCGTCCTTCCGGTTGACGTACAGAGTAGCGCCGACGAGCGTATTTCCTCCGGAGACGAAGGGATTACCGTTTTCGTCCGGAACGGCGGTAAACGTAACGCCGTTAACGGTCGTCTTTCCGTCGCTCAAAGAGTATGTCGGGCGATAGACGCGGTAAGAAACGGGATAGCCGTCGTTGCGTACGGGAATGATGTCTCCGTCTTTCACGCAAGTATAAACGGTTTCTTCCGGATAATACAGTACGTAACAGCTGTTGTCCGTGTTTCGGCTGATCAAAGAGTAATTTTCGCCGGGAACGTACGCATATCCGTCGTTGATCGTCGGGGATTCGAGCACGACGTACTGAGAAGCGATGCAAGCGTGTTCCAGCGTCTGCAACGTACGATTGGAAGAAGCGTCGATATCCATAATTTCGCAAAGGAACATCGATTTGATCAGTTTGTCCGTTTCCGAACCGGATAATTCTCCGATCGTGGTGTCTTTTAAAGAAAAAAGCACCTTATTGGTAGTGTTCTCGTCCATGCCGGTAAGCACTTCCGAAAGTTTCATCTTATTGATGGCCTCGGTCAGTTTCGACGTGCCGAGATCGTTGATGCTCAGATCGGCGATGGCTTTGATAACCGGGTGCGCGTCTTCCGTCTGGTCGATGAAGTCTCCGATCGGAAGGGTAGGTAAACTTTCGCTCACTTCCGAGATCTTAATGGCGGAGATAGCCTTGATAACGCTTGCCGAGTCCTCTTTTACTTCGATGAAGTCCCCGATAGTATAATCGGTCAGATGAGAGAAAGCCTCTTTCAGGGGCTTGTGCATAAATTCGTTTTCGTCTTTAAAAAGGGGCAGATCGGGCAGAAAGTTGTTTTCTTCTCCGACCATTTCGACAAGAGAGGTCATTGTCATTTCTTTCATCAGAACGGCGGCAAGACCGGTCTCGGAACCGGTAAGAGAGGCCTTTTTTATGACGTCCCGGTCGATTTTCAGGACGTCCGACAAAGAAGAACTTATTTTGTCGACGCCTATGTACGTTTCCAATTCTCCAATCGTGGTGCCGTTGTCGGAGGTAAGGCGAGAAGTAAGGTCGAGGAGGCCTTTTCCCCACTCGAGGAGGCTCATGTCGCGTACTTCGTCGGTAAATTCAAGCGTAAAGCCCGCAGAACTGCCGACCTTGTCCGAGACGGTACCCATCATTCCTTTGGTCATGAGAGCATAGTATCCGGCTCCGACGATACCGCCGAGCGTAAGGACGACGCCGAGTAGAACGGCGAGCAAAAAGCGGATTAATTTCCCCAAAAAACTGCCCAAGAATTTCATGCGAAGCCTCCATTAATTATTGTCCGCCGCCGGAGAAGGATCCGACGATCGACGCGATGGTTTCTTGCAGGTTCATTGTTTCGACAAGGAAAGTATAAAGATAGTTGTTATCATAAAGCCATTTGGTCAACGTAGAACTGCCGATGACGTTATTGACGGGGATGATCCAGGTATAAGTGCCGAGGAGACGTATTACGGCGAGCGTGCCCCAGACAACGATCATGCCGATGGCCGCGCCGATCACAAAACCGATCAACTTATTGACGAAGTGTCCCACGTACGTGTGCGTGACGATCTTTTTGAGAAGAAGCATCAACAGGCGCAGTACGACGTACGCGACGATCCATAACGCAATAAAGACTATCGCGAGCAGAATATACGTCGTGATAGTAACGCAAAGAAGGTCTGCAAGAGTAGGCGACTGAAAAATCGTTTCGCCGTTTTCGTCGGTCGAGGTATAACTCGCGCGGACGCTTTCGTTATTGGTCAGGGAGTCGAGGAGGGAGGCAACGGGTTTTAACGAGCTGCCCGATTGCTCGACGTAAGCGCTTATGGATTCGTATATGGTACCCGTTTCGTCATCGACGACGGAAACGCCGTTTTCATCGGAAAAGACGACGTGCACTTTTTCCGCATTCAGATCGGCGGGGATTACTTTTACGATGGATGGATTCAAGGCGTTGTTCAGAGCCGTTTCCAACTCTGTTTTTTCTACGACAAAATTCGTGACCGTACCGACCAGGACGATGGCAAGGACAATGGAAAGCAAGCCGGACACTAGGCCGAAGATCAGTTTGTACATTCCGCGCCAAGTTCCGAAAATAATCAGAAGGACCACCACGAGGACGACTGCCGCGTCGACGATCAGACCTATCATAGAATTGTTCATCAGGATTTACCTCCGTATTTAAGGTATACTTATATAAATTATACACATAGTAAAATACTTAGTCAAGGTCTTTTATGGGAATAGCGACGTCCGACCTTCCGAGCTCGCTGTATAATTTTTCCTTTCGATGGCAAAAATCTGCTTATGAAGAAAGGAAGATATCCCGTCGTTTTTTGCGTTGGAACGCCGAAAATCTGCGGAGACAGTTTAGGCCCGAGGGTGGGAGATCGTTTAAAGCAAGCCTACGACGTGCCCGCCTACGTTTACGGCACTACCGATTCCCCCGTAACGGGGCTCAATTTCCGTTCCTATCTGGAACACGTACGCGTTTTTCATCCGGACAGCATGATCATTGCCGTCGACGCATGCCTCGGCCGCAAAGAAGAAGTAGGGAAGGTCAAATACAGTCTGAAAGGGTTGAAAGCGGGCACGGCGTTAAAAAAGGAATTGGGACGAGTGGGCGACGTGGCCTTTCTGGGGATCGTGGGAGAAAGCGGAAAGGACAACTTCGGCTCCTTATCCGGCGCGGATAAAAATTGCGTGGAAGAGCTGGCCGAAAAAATTGCCGCAAAAATTTTTCTTTTATGTTCGATTTTAAGGTTAGATTATACTTCGTAATGTATTTTCAAGCGTAGCAGTTCTCGTAAAGGATAAAAAACAAACCATTTTATTCATTGTCCTTGCAAAATGCATATAATTTTGCTATACTGTGAAACAGAATTTTCAAAACAGAGGAACTATTCGTGGAAAAAAGAAATAGCAGAAGAGCGATTATTTTTACGGTGATCGCCATCGTTCTGATCGTTGCCGTGGCGATGATCATTTACAGTCAGATGAACAGGACGCCCACCAAGTCCTATTCGGAATTGTGGACGGATATCCGCGCGGGTAAGGTGCAGGAAATTACCTTTCAGGACAGTTATAAAGCCATCGTTACGATAAAAGACGGAGAAAAAACATCGCAATATTTCGTCATGGTCGTATCCCGGACTCTCGGCGACGAAGTAAAAAAATACTATGATGAACTGGCTGAGGCAGAAACCGACGCGGCAAAAAAAGCCGAGATTTTGGCTTCTCAACCGAAAATTACTCTCAATAATCCCAATTCCGGGTCGGGTTGGACGACTTTTGCGTCTATCATGACGTTCGTTCTCATCGCCGCGCTCGGCGTCTTTCTGATCATTTCGATCCGTAAAGGCGGCGCCGGCGGCAACGCTATGAATTTCGGTAAGACCAAGACCCGCGTTTCTACCAACGTTAAAGTACGTTTCAGCGACGTGGCCGGAGCCGAAGAAGAAAAGACGGAACTGAAAGAGATCGTCGACTTTCTGAAAAATCCGAAGAAGTTTACTGCGATCGGCGCAAAAATACCGCGCGGCGTGCTTCTCGTTGGCCCTCCCGGAACGGGAAAAACGCTTTTTGCCAAAGCCGTCGCGGGCGAGGCGGACGTGCCGTTCTTCTCCATTTCGGGCAGCGACTTTGTAGAAATGTTCGTCGGCGTAGGCGCAAGCCGCGTGCGTGATTTGTTTGCGCAGGCAAAAAAGAATATGCCCTGTATCATCTTTATCGACGAGATCGACGCCGTAGGACGTCAAAGAGGCGCAGGACTGGGCGGCGGCAACGATGAAAGAGAACAGACGCTTAATCAGCTCCTCGTTCAGATGGACGGTTTTGAGTCTAACGACGGCATCATCGTCATGGCCGCGACCAACCGGGCCGATATTCTTGACCCCGCTTTAATGCGTCCCGGCCGTTTTGACCGACAGATTTACGTCAATATTCCCGACGTTAAAGGTCGCGAAGCTATCTTTAAAGTGCATGCCCGCAACAAACCGATCTCTTCCGAAGTCGACTTCCGGAACCTGGCTCGTCTTACCAGCGGCTTTTCCGGCGCGGACATCGCCAATATCCTCAACGAAGCCGCCATTCTGGCCGCGCGAGATAACCGCAAGATCATTCTTATGAAAGATATTACGGAGGGCATCAATAAGGTCGTTGCCGGTCCGCAGAAGAAGTCCCGCCTGATCACCGAGTCCGACAAGCGTATCACCGCTTATCACGAAGCGGGTCATGCTATCGTCGCCAAGTTTATGAAGCATTGCGACGAGGTGCAGGAAGTCAGTATCATTCCTCGCGGTATGGCGGCGGGATATACCCTCAGCATTCCGAAAAACGACAATAATCATATTACCTTTAATAAATTAAACGATACCATCGCCATGATGCTCGGCGGAAGAGCGGCGGAAGAGATCGTTATTAAAGATATCTCTACGGGAGCCAGTAACGATATCAAGCGCGCTTCCGATATCGCCCGTAAGATGGTTTGCGAGTGGGGTATGAGCGAAAAGTTCCCCAATATGTATTTCGGCGGAGATCAGGAAGTCTTTATCGGACGCGACTATCAGACGCAGACGAATTACAGCGAGGACAGCGCCGCCATTATCGACGAAGAGATCAAGAAGATCATCGAAATCAACTACAAGCGCGCCTTTGATTGTCTGAACGAGCATCGTAACGTCATCGACGGCATGGTTCGCCTTTTGTACGAGCACGAAACCATTTATATGGACGAAGTGGACATGCTCGTCCAAGGTAAGTCCATCGAAGAGATCAACGAGTTTATTGCGCAGAAGCAACAAAGACGTAAAGAAGAAGACGAGAAGATGAAGCCTAAACAAAAGCCGATCATCAAGCCGGTTTTTGAGCCTGCCGACACCATTATTATCGGAGAAGAAAAGAAAGAAAAAGACGAAAACGAGCAAAAACCGGAAGAAACGGAACAGACGCTTCGAGAAGAAAAAACGGCCGAAGCGGAAAAAACCGACAAGGACGAGAACGCCTCGGATAACGGATAATTCATATTTAAAAAAAATCGGATACCTATTAAAATACGCTCTTTTCGGAGAGCGTATTTTTTTAAAAACGACAAAAAACCATTAAAACATTTTTTTCTTTTAACCTAATTATTCGATGCTCGTTTTTTTAGCGTTTTCTTCTGTTTTATTCAAAAAAAAATAATCGATAACGAGAGAAAAATCCGGTTTTGAGCGTGGGATAAACCCACGCTCTGAAAAAACTCTGTTCTTGACAATTCGCGCGCGTCTGTGTTATAGTACTGCTATAATGGAAAAGAAGAGCAAAAAAATAACTTTTAAGCAGTTCATGCGGAGATTTTGGTACTGGTTCGTAGTAGTGCCCGTCCTGATCGCCGTCAGCTTCGTATGGATGTATTTTATAGGCGTTTTCGATACGGTTAAGCCGATTGAAATCACGACGGATACGCCGAAAAGCATAGAAATGTACGTTAACTCTTCTTACCATCTGGTCGTTTCGTCCGATTCCGGTCGTAAGCCCAAATATTCTTCCAGTCGACCTTACGTCGTCGAGGCCAAAGAAAACGGTTTTCTGATCGCTCACGACGAAGGGATTGCGGTCATTACCGCCGATTTCGGCGTTAAGAAGTATGAAGTCGCCGTCAACGTCTATCCGTATGCGGCCGCCTGGTATCTGACGACGGGCGACACTTTTACGCAGTCGGACGTTTATAAGTTATTTTCTAACGTCGCAAGCGATCTCGGATCTATCTCCGTTTCCGGACGCGAGCAGCTGGAAAGCACGTGGAACGACGAAAAAGACGAAGAAGAATACGTTGTCGTCGGGGAGGTTCCGGAAGACGCGGCGCCCGCCTTTTTCTCGGTGGGTTCTCCTTCCAAAAGGAACGGGATAGACTTTTCTACCAAGGGAGTTCTGACGGTGTACCTCGTACCGACGGAGGAAGAAAAAAAGGCGAAGACGGAAGAGTACGAGAAGGCGCTTGCCGAAGCAAGAGCCGACTTGCCCGAAATTCCCGATCGCGTGGATGAAGAGCTTGTCTTTTCTTGCGGTTCTCCGATAGAATTGGAACCGAAAATCGCCTCGGAGGGGTATGTCTCTTATTATTTGCAGAGTGTGCAAGAAGACTTCCCGATCGTGCTTGATCAACGCGGAACGATCGCTTCGGACGCGATGCTGGAAGAATTTTTTATCGTCGCCGTGGTAAACAACAGCGAGATCTGGCGGTGGAAATGTACCGCCGAACCTCGTCAGGCTCAGATTTATTTGTCCGTAGGACAAAAATTCCTTTTTGAAGAATACGAGTCGACCATTCCGTTCGATATCATAGGCGTCAGTACCAAGTCGCCCAAGTTGGAGCCGTTGTATAACGGCGAAGAGTTGATCGGCTACCGGGCGTTGGAGACGAACGAGCAGAACGTATATATCGATTGTTATTCTTACAAGGATAAAGATTTTGTGACGTTCCGATTCGTCGTGGACATCAACGACGACCCGTACGAGGACCCGGAGGAACAGAATGATTAAAAAAAGATCATTGTACATTATTTGTTTTTTGACGGTTTTCCTTTTTGCCGCGTTTGCCGCGCAAGCCGGGTCTTACGCTTATGCCGCCGACGTGGATCTGCACGCGGTAGATCGCGTTGTGATCGATCTCGTTGCGGTAGACGAGGATGGCGAGGTTATGGTGCTTACGCCCGCGAAGGACGGCGCGTACGAAATAACGTATGGTAGTGTGCTCGTTCTGAGGGCCCGTCTCGACGACGCCGACGAGGATAACGCGATCGACCTGTACGACGACGTGTATCTTTTGTATCAATGGTATTATTCGGACGGCGAGAATGCGCCGACTGCTCTCAACGACCGCAAAGTATGGGAGACGAACGTACGTTTGGCGTTGACCGACTGCGATCAGAGCGGAGTATATCATATTGAACTTACCAACATCAAATACGGCGCCGGCAATCCGATCGCTTTCGACGGGCGCTCGGAGGATATCGTTATTCGCATTCTTCCGAAAAAACTGACCGTGGAATACACGACGACCGAAGTAGTCTATAACGCTCAGGCGCAAGAGGTCGGTTATATCGTTACCGGCGAAGTCGCCGGTCATCCTGCCAATTGCATGGTGGAATACGACCGCGCTCCCGCGGATGCAGGCAGTTATAATGCTTTCGTTTTTACGACGAACCAAAACTATCTGATAGAAAAGGAAGACGTTACGTTCGTGATTAAGAAAGCGCCCTTGACCATTACGGCGGGCGACGTCGTTGTGCTTGCCGGTTATTCTTACGACGTTAAGATTACGTACGAGGGCTTCTGCGGAACGGACGACGTGAATTGCTTGCAGTATCCTCCGGCAATGAACGGCGTCGATCTGGGACATCGGGAGCCGGGCTTTTATCAGGTAACGCCGGACGGGCCGAGGGAGGACAAAAATTACGAGATTACATACGTGCCGGGAACGGTGCAGGTAAACCGTTCTACCCTTGAAGGGGATTCCGTATCCGGTTTTACGGGAAAGGCGAAAGGTTCTTTTTCGTTCGATGCTTCCATTTCTATAACCGAAACCGACAAGGAGGCCGTCAAGTCGGCTTTTAAATTCTGGCAGAATCCTTCCGCCACATACGAGTTGAAATTCACAGGTTCTTCCAATCAGGAAACGTATACCGTTGTGATGGAAGACGTCGAGTTGTCCGGCTGGGTCAAAAATATCTGCTTCGTCAACGAAGAAGGGAAGACGGAAAAGATCTCTTCCTATACGTACGACGACAAAAACAAACGGCTCACGCTCGTTTTGACGCAAACGTCCGGCTACGTGGTCGCATATCATAACTACATGTGGTATATTATTGCCGGCGCGACGTTGCTTTTAATAATAATTTCTCTTCTGATCTTCCATAGCCATGACAGAAACAAACATAAACTAAATCGACTTATTGCAGGTTCCGCCAAGGTAGAAGCCGATTATTATCGGGAAAAGATCGGCGAGCACGAAGAGAAGGAGCGCAGGAAGATTTAGGTTTTCGGGGGTTTTTTCATCGTATGGAAAATACAGATAAAGCGAAGTTTCTTCGATATTTCGCGCTGCTTATTGCGGCTTTTATATGGGGAACGGCGTTCGTCGCTCAAAGTAAGGGGTCGGAACTGGTCAGACCGTTTACTTTTACCGCCATGCGCGCCGTTCTGGGCGCCGTTGTTCTGATACCCGTCATTTTAATCATGGACGGTGTGAAAAAGAAAAAAGGCACGTGGACGCCCCCTACCGAAAAGAGCAAAAGAACGCTTTGGCTCGGCGGGTTTATTTGCGGCACTGTGATGACTTTCGCCAGCAATTTACAGCAGTTCGGCGTTATGTATTCTACCGTAGGTAAATCCGGATTTATTACCACGCTTTATATCGTTCTGGTGCCCATTTTCAGTCTGTTTTTGAAGAAAAAGAGCCATTGGATCGTTTGGATATCGGTGGTCATCGCCGTGGTCGGACTGTACTTTATCAGCTTTGCGGGAGGAGTGGAGAGCGTCAGCGTCGGCGACTTTTTCCTGATTGCGTGCGCTTTTTGTTTTACCATGCATATCCTGGTGGTCGATCATTATGCCAATCTGGTGGACGCCGTTAAATTAAGTTGCATTCAATTCGCTACGCTCGGGTTGTTTTCCGCGATCATCGCTCTTATCTTTGAGCGACAATATTTTTCCGTCGCCGCGATCCTGGACTGCTGGCTACCGATCGTTTATGCCGGCGTCGGCTCGTGCGGTATTGCGTTCACGTTGCAGAGCGTGGGGCAAAAGGGGACCAACCCGACCATTGCGTCCCTTCTTATGAGCATGGAGTCCGTTTTTTCTCTGCTCGGAGGGATCGTGATCTTGCACGAAGGCATGACGTGGAGAGAAGGGCTTGGGTGCGGATTGATGTTTTTGGCTGTGATTCTGACGCAACTCCAGGATCTGCTGAAAAAGAAAAATTCCTGATTACTAAATATAAATTACTCTTGTTTGAGTATAATTAAAGGAACTTCCATTTCTTCCGTCATCGATGTGTGCTGACCTGCGAAAACGGACGTCAAAGGATGCAGAAGCGCGAGCACGTGCGTCTCCGTCCCGACGGCAAAATAGTTGCCGAGTAGGTCTAATTTTTCCGTTTTCGGGCCAAAAACTCCTTTTTCGATCAGATCTTCGGTCTTCATCAGCGTGAAATGTTTTCCGTATTTATTTGTAAAATATTTCTCGAATCGACCTTTTTCGCTCTCTTTGACGTGAAGAGAAACGGCGCGTACTTCTACGTGCAGAGGCCCGTCGAGCATGGATTCCAGTTCTTTGTCTTCGTACATCGGTACGTAACCTTTTATGTTGATTTGTCCGTGATCGGCGGTGACGATCACTAACGTATCGGTCAGATCTTCGACCAGTTTTTTCGTGCGGTTCTGAATATCTTCCACCATCTTCCGGGAGACTTCGGCGTCTATGCCGCGGTGATGAAAGATGCTGTCCGGTTGCGGACAATGAACGTACACGAACTGCTTTTCGTCGCGTTCTGCCAGTTCGTACAGGCGATCGAAAACGCCGCCGACCGTTTCCTCGACGAAGCGTTTTTCGTTACCGTCGTCGATAATGGCGGAAAGAATGGAATAAACTCGATAATCGGTCTTGTTGTTCAAATAAAACCCGCGTAGCGGAAAGATCTTTTTCAGGGCTGTCCGGTCCACTTTTTCATTTCTGTTTTCGGAACGGGTGCCGACAAGGATATCCACCCGCCCACCCAGCGAAGGGACGTTCATGCACCATCCGAAGCGACCGTGTTGGGACGGATACAGACCGGAGATCATCGTAGCCGACGCACATGCCGTCGTGGACGGAAAGACGGTGGTCAGCGTTTTGATTGTATGAGAACGAAAGTACCCGTCGGCGGGCGTATTGAGTGCGAGCGGATAGCTACCCAAAGCGTCGAAGACAAGGAAAAAAACCCGTTTATAACCTTTTTTCAATTCCTCGTCTAATTCGGGAATGGTCTTATTGCCGTTCGGGCAGCCCAGGAACGAGGCGAGCGAAGCCGCTGTGTTAAGTACGTTTTTTCCGTTGTAATCGGGATAAATAAAAGCCATGATAAGTCGCCTTTTTCAGATTTTTTTTAGTATTACATCAATTATATCAAGAAAAAAAGGCGGAGTCAATCGGAAGTGAGCGGGCACTTTTTCGTTCTTTTCGGTTGCAGTCTTTAAAATAATTATAATTATTTAAAGAAAATAAAAAAAGCATTGAATTTTAAAAACGAGTATGGTATGATAGTATATATGAAATCGTCGGGTTTGTTTTTTGGCATGAAAAAAATTACTCGTTTGCTGCTTGCGGCGGTCGTATTGACGCTGTTTTTTTGCGTTGCCGTCTATACGGCGGCTCCGCATGAAGACGCCGCTCTTGCCGCGGGAGACCTCGGTTGGGAAGTCTTCGTTAAGTACAGAGACGGCGCCGTCTATTCCGATATCACGCAGGTAGGCGTTTGTAAACAAAGAGAACTTTGGTTTTTCGTGTCCGGTTATTCTCTTAACGACTCGTACGAATACTGTGTTACTAAGTCGCCGAAAACAACCAAAGAAGATCTGGACGCTTGCGATTGGACTCTTATTAACGCGTCCGGCAGCACTTCCGTGGAGACGATCAACGGCGTCGATTATATTAAGTGTTCTTATACCGTCGACACTTCGGATGGCGGTATCAGCAGAGATTATTACTACTTCCGTCACGTTTATCAAGTGGCCTCCGGAGATACTTTCGTCAGAGAAAAAGAGTATTACGCATGGGAAAACGGTACGGAGTTTTCTCCCATCTATTGGTATATTACCGTCAACGTGAACGACGGCAACGAAAACGCTTTTCGCTCCATTCAGGCCAGGTATCTTGCGAAAGGCGCGACGGTAGAATCGAAGTACGACGGTACGTGGACGGCCAACCCGGTTACCTTTACCGTAACGACGGCGACGATGGAGGCCAACGCGACGACGAACGAGGCCGGCGAACGCAATTACGTTTATAACGAATCCCGCGAGAAGATTTCTTATTCGGAAAACTTCAACGGCTATTACGAAGCGAAATACAGAGAATACCGCGAAACGGGGCTTTATTCCGACGCAGAAGCGCAGGAACTTGCGCAAGTTGCCGCGGCGAAACTCTCTAACTGGCAGTTTTTCCGGAACGGAAATAACGAAGTGTCCATTTCCAAAAGCCTTGACAGCGTTGTGATCTGGTTCCGTGTGACGGATATCGCCGGAGAATATCCGAAGTTTTCTTATTATGGCAGTGGTCCGGAGGGCTTGGGCGGCGAACCTTATTTTATCAAAATCGACCCCGCTACGCCCAACTTCGACGTTTCGGCGCAAACCTATAACGTAGCGGCGGAGTTGATCGACTATCAATCGGCTTCGTGGACGAGCAACAGCGTTCATTTCAGACTGAGCGACACGAGCAGATGTATTTCTTCCATTACCTATCAATATTCTGCCAACGGAGCCGGTTTTGTCGAGATGGGTGGTACCGATCTGGAAATTACCGTTTCGACCAATCCGGTGCTTTTCCGTGCGGTAACCGAAGCGGGTAAGTACTTCGAGTATTCTTTCCGTTACGTCGTTAATATCGACAGCGTGCCTCCGCAGATCCTCAGCGAAGGGTACACTATTGACCCGGACGGAGAAAACACGACGGACGTTTGCGACAAAAGACTTTCTTCGACCGAACAGGCGATGGAACTGAACGGAACGGTATCGGCCGTTACGGTATACGATTACGCCAACAATAAGGTCACCGTTAAGGTGTATAACAGAAGCGCCGAGGGGAAGCCTGTTTTTAACGCCAGCGGCGCGACTTTCTATTATCAAGAAGCGCGCGCGCGTGACCAATATACTAACAATTGGCAGAAGATGACCGATTTCGAGATTTCCGGCGATGAAAAATCCTATAACTATTCTTTGGGGATCGGAACTGATATTTCGAGAACGCAATACGTTAAGTTCAAGATCGTCAGCGGCGCCGGATTGTCCAGCGGCGAGTTGGAAATATGCGTAACCGTCGTAAACAGCGTGTTTACGTTTACGCTTCCGGAAGAGAACTATCTTATCGCACAATATAATCAGGATGGATGGATCGCGGATAAAGCGACTATCCGCGCTATCGTCTCGGTTGATTCGGCCGATCATCCCACAACGCAATATACCTTCTATTATTGGACGGACGAATTGACGGGAGAAGGCACGACCGAGGCTAAGATCAAATCGCAAGCGTCGAGTTCGGTGGGCGTTCCGTCCGAGTTTTACGACGAGAAGAACGGAGAGATCCTTTGGATCTATGAGTTCGACCTGGTCGCCAGCGCAAACGCATTCTTCAATATACGCGCTATGAACGCCGCAAAAAAACTCAATGCCGATACCAAGACGACTTATGATATCATTCGTATCGACGTGTTGGAGCCGACGTATACCTGGGACGCGTACGTCTACCCGACAACGGGCGAGATCAGTTCCGAAGACTTGAAAAACATTGAAAAAATAAAAGAATTTGCCAATGACGGGCGGATGCTTAAAATAGCCGATAAGGACAATCCGGACGCCGGTTGGGTAAACGGATCTATCTACCTGGTCCTGGCTGTCGACGTTGGCGTATCCGGTATTAATCTTAAAGATATGGATTTTGCCAAGGATAGCAACGGCAATCCCATGTACGATACCGCCGGCAACCTCGTCTGGCAGGAAGTGGCGGGCGTGCACACGGTCGACTTCCACGAAGCCAATACGGCCGGAAGCAGCTTCGGTAAGTATTATTACTTTTTCAGTCTGAATAACAACGACGCGAGCAAAGCGATCGCCGTTTCCGAGTATCGTTATCGTATTTATACCGGTAGCGGCATCTCCACCGATATTTCTTTCAGCGCCAAGTTCGACTCGACCGACGTGATCCGCTTGAAGAGCGCGGATATTAACAGCGCGACGGGCAAGAACAGTCATTCCTGGACGATTAACGCCGGTTCCGGTGTGTTGTCCGACTCTGCGTTTTCCGTTTGCGAGGATATCTCTTTGACTTTCTCAAGTTCTTTGGACGCGGCGGGGATCGAAGATCATTACAGACTGTTTTATTATCCCTTTACCGCGGATATGATCGATATGGCCGGCGCCGTGCCGACGGACAGCGAACTGCTTGCTTTTGCAAGCCGTATTGCCGCCGAAGATAACCTTTCTTCCATTAAAAAATACGTTGAGCTGACCGAAAACGCCATTAACGCGCAGATTGCCTCGGACAGTCAGGGCACGCTGTATTTTGCCATTTACTTAAAGAGTAAAGCGCGTAACTGGCAGAACGTTTCGAATACGAGCGGTTTTTACGTTGTTTGCGTCGAGTACGACACCCTGAACATTACCATCCAATATCGTCTGGACGCGCTTTCTTCGTTGGAAGGAGGGGAGACGGACGAAGACAATATGGCTGCCGGTATCTGGAAGCGCGGCGCGCTCGAAATATACGTGACGCTTCCTATCGACGACAAGGGAAATAAGATCAAGGCGGGCGACGGCTATACTTACTATTACATGCTGATCTCTTTTGGCACTCGCGGCGAAATCCCCGACGTCAATACCATCCTTTCTACCGAAAGCAATTGGATCGCGGCGTCCGGAGAGTATAACGGATTGGACGAATACGTCTTTACCATTCCCTTTACCAATCGATCTTTCTACGGTTATATAGGGCTCAGCGTGTGTAATAAAGCCAAATACCGTTCGATCGGTTTTGAATCCGTCAAGATCCTGCGCGTCGACAATACGACTCCCGATATTCTCCATATCATTCAAGGGAAAACGGCAGACGGACTGATCGAAGAGCGTATTGACGAGGCGACGACGAGAAAGATCGTTTCCGTCAACACCAAAGACGAGATCACGCTTAACGCTTCGGCCATTCACGCCGATCTGACGCACTCGTCGATCTCCTATTATTATATGCGGTTGCCGTCTATTCCCACCGACGTTACCGAAAAGAAGTATTCTACCGTTTCGGATATGACGCTGCTCGATAATGCGGGACTCAACGTTTTTTCCCTTGCGAATAACTTCTCAAAAGAAAACTTTTGTACCGTCTATCTGATGATCTTCGCCATCAATGGCGTTGCGACGCATTCTACCGGTTTTGCCGGTTCTTCAAAATGGGAGACGGGACTTGCCGGCGGCTATACGGTAACGCTCACCACGATATACGAATTCAACTACGACCCGAGCGAACTTTCCGCGACTACGCTTGCGCCGAGCTCAGGAAGCGCCGATTACGGTACCAACGGAATGTACGAATTCTTATGGCAAGAAGTGGTCGGCGTCAGTATGACCGTTAAGTCGAATAAGCGTAACAACGTCCCCGACTACTATCGTTTTATGTTCTCCGTGGATAGCGGTAACACCTGGTATAATTATATGGAAGCCGGTGCCGTCGCGTACTACTCTTCGGACGAAATGAAAGAAATCCGCTTTACGGCCGATTCTTTGGCAGATTATGTGGACGCGAACGGAAACCATCCTTTTGAGAACGGCGTTATGGCGACCTTCTCCTTCCGGGCGGTTAACAAGGCCGGGTCTTACGTAGACTGTGGCAATATTTATGTCGCAATTGATGAGACTGTGCCTGAGTTCGAGGTTGTTATGCGTGATCATAACGGATTGCTCTATATCGGCGGAAACACCATCGACTTGTTCAGCGGCGACGAAAACTGGACCAACGGACCCGTTACTATCAATATCAACATTACGAGAATGCCCGCTTCCGGCGTGCGCGTTTATTACTACTTACGTTATCTTAACTCCAATAAGTCGATCGAGGCGCCTCTGGCCTCTTCCAGCGAAGGAAAGGGCAAAGAGTTGGTCAGCTACGAGCAGTTCACGACCGATCGTCTGGACGGCTTTAATCTGAACCGGGACGCAATCATCGTTATTACCGCCGTCAGTCGTTCGGGCGCAAGCAATATCGAGCCGAAAATAGTCAACGTCCGCGTCAGCGTCGATCAGCAAATCCCCGTCTTTACGATGACGGGTAAAGCGTATGAAGAAAACGACGAAGGGGTGGCCAGCGGTATCGAAAGGATCATTGCCAGCGGAGAATGGACGGGCATGAATACGGTCAGCGTTTCTAAAGAAAGATCGATCGACAACGTGTCCCCCGTCGTATATACCTACACCTGGCAGGACGAAACGATGAACGAGCCGGAAAGCCATATATGGAGTGATACCGAAGTAAGTGTTTCTCGCAAGAAGACCGGTAAATTGATCGTTACGGCGACCAGTGCCAACGGCGATCCTTCTAAGGGTAAGTCTTATACCGTGGAATTCGATATCAATATCGATACCACGCCGCCTACTATCGAATTCTCCGGAGGTATCAACGTCATCGAAGGTTCTGAACAGTATATCGACCTGCAAGTGGTCGTGCACGGCGATAACCTCGATATCGTCGAATATATTACCGTCAAGGAAGACAGCCGCGGCTTTACGTTTGATCCGACCGGATACGTCCTGTCGACCAGCAGCGTCGATAACTCGATCCGTCATGAGGCGTCCGAACCCAACCCCGATATCAACTATCGCGGTTACGTTAACGTATACGTACGCGATAAGGCCGGACACGAAGTCCATTTTGAGATGTACGTTGTGCCCTTCCCGCTCACCGTCAATACCATAAAACTGACGGACGAAGACAAAACCATGGTCGATAACTTGGAACATACGCTCGGACTTGCGGTGGAAGCCGGCTATATGGAGAAGAGCCGTATTGAATATTTCGAGAACCTGATCTCTCGTCTGCGCGACAGAATGGAAACGTTGCAAACGGAGATTGACGGATACAGAGATTATCTCGAAAAATTGGCGAACAGAAGCAGTTTCGAGCTTCGTTCCGACTATGAAGAAATGCTCCGTTATCGCACCACTTTCCAAAACTACGAAGTTTATGGTCAAAAGTGGATTCAGACGGCTATTACCGGCGACTCTACGAGCAGGTATTATGCGTATTATAAAAACTTTCTGAATCAGTTTGATAAGTTGTTCGCACTGATGGAACAGGTGGAAAAGGTCGAGCAACACGTGACCGAACTGCCTGCCATTAACATGGTCGAGGCGGAAGACTATACCGAAATTTTACGCGTGTACGACGAGTATTTCGATCTGTCGCAGGATCAGAAGTCTTGCTTTACGTCGAACCTGTATAACAAACTGATGGATATGAAAGAAGCCTGCGAAGTCTTGCTTTTGTCCGATAAAGAAACGGGCGTCATGCTCGACGGCGACTTTGCGCCCGGCGCAACGGTCGCGGTGACCGATTATAACGTTGATACCGATACATATAAGAACGCGCAGGCGTTGCTGATGAACACCGTTGAGGCCGGTTCTCCACGCGCTATCGTATCTATCCACCGCGTTTCGCTTACCGGAGCTTATGCGCAAACGGTTGCGAGCAATATCCAGGTGCAATTGCCTATACCCGAAGAGTATCGCTCGTATATCTACTTCGACGTTTATTCTTTGGCTGACGACGGTTCGATGCGAAAGGTCGATGGCAGTATCATTCAGCCCGACGGTAAATCGGTCCGCTTCTCTACAACCGGTTTAGGTACGTTCGTACTGTGCGTTACCGCCGACATTCAGGAACAGCAGGTTCGTACCGATACGTACGGCAGTATCTTCGGCATTCCTCTTACTGCAACGATGATCAAGTATCTGCTCTATATCGGCGGCGCTCTCTTTGGACTTATTTTCCTTGTATTTATTATCATGGGAATCCGTCAACGCCGCTTTATGAACAGCTATAACCGCGCTTACAGAAATTCCGTTTATCGCCGTCAGGCGCGCGGCATACCCAAGGGAAACAAAATCCGGTAGCGGTGGGATATGTGTTTTTTTTCCATTTGTAAATTGCTAAAACAACAAAAATGTATGGCGGCTTCTTTAGACGCCGTTTCGGCAAAGCTCGAAAACGTTACCCAAGAAAACGATCGCTTACGCACCTATATTTCGGAAATAACGAACCTCTCCAATAACGCTGTTGTCAGCGGCATTAATTCTACGTTGAGCGCCGTGATGGAAAACGTCAGAACCATCAGCACAACCAACGAACAGCGGATCCTGGAAGTGCGTACACAGGTGGAAAAAAATCTGACTGAAATCCGTGCCGATAACGAAAAGCAATTGAACGCCATGCGCGAAGTTGTGGAAGAAAAACTGACGAAGACGGTCAACGAGCGCATTTCGTCCACCTTTACGACCATCAATCAACGCCTGGATGAAGTGAATAAAGGCCTTGGAGAGTTGCAAAGTCTTTCCGGAGGGGTCAACGATCTGAAAAAGGTTCTTACCAACGTAAAAACACGCGGCGTATGGGGCGAAGTCAGTTTGGCCAATATTCTGGAAGGGATCCTGACGCAAGAGCAGTACGTCACACAATATAACGTTACCGGTCGAAGAAGAGGAGACGACTCGGGGTTGGTCGATTTCGCTATCGTCTTGCCCGGAAAAAAAGAAAGCGAAAGAGTCTTTTTACCCATCGACGCCAAGTTTCCGTCCGAGGACTATCAACGCCTGTTGGACGCGTCCGAGAAGGGCGACGTCGCCGGGGTAGAAGCAGCCTCTAAGGCTTTCGCCGCCGCCGTAAAAAAGCAGGCGAGAAGTATCCGCGATAACTACGTTAATCCTCCGCAAACAACCGATTTTGCCGTTATGTATCTGCCGACGGAGGGCCTTTATGCCGAAGTCATCCGTAACGCCGGCCTGGCCGAAGAAATGCAAGGGCAATTAAAAGTTATCCCCGCAGGACCGACGACTATCACTGCTCTTATCAATAGTCTGCAACTTGGATTTCGCACGCTGGCCGTACAAAAGTCTTCCAGAGAAGTCTTTGACCTGCTGATGAAATTTAAAAAAGACTTCGTTCAGTTCGCCGATCAGATTACGCGCGCGCAAGGGCAGATCGAGGGCGTCAACAGGATACTTGGCGAAGCGTCTCGCAGAAACGATATAATCCGGAAAAAATTGGATAAAGCGGAGGGCCTTGCCCCTGCTTTGCCGGATAATACCGTCGAATAAGTTAGTTTTTCCACTATTTTACACGGAAAGAAGAGTGGATTTCATGATAAAATCCACCTATGAAAAAGTTAATTCTGTTTTTATCCGTAATATTACTGTTTTCCTTTTATGGGTGTTCCGCTAACGAAAGTTCAGAATCCCAAACTCTTGATTTTCAGGATTTATATGTATCCGATAGGACGCAAGAGGAAGAATCCGTTCCGACGACGGAACCGGAAGAAACCGCACATGTCCTTACGAAAAAGTACGTAAAAAGCAAATCGTCCTCTTTGAACGTCCGGTCGGGACCGAGTCTTACCGCCGAGGTAATCGGAACGCTGGACGAAGGAGACATGGTAGCGTACTATGGCGAAGAGGGAGAGTGGTATCGCACCCTTTATCGGGGAAATAAGGCCTATGTTTCGGTCCGATATACCACGCTGACGGAAATGAGTGTTCAGGACGAGCGCACAGAAAGCGTAATCGCTTTGGGAGAACGCTATCTCGGCACTCCGTACGTCTACGGCGCGACGCGCCTGCACGACGGCTACGGCAATAAGCTGAAAGGTTTTACGACGGACGAATTCGATTGTTCCTCCTTGATGCAGTACATATTTTATTACGGAGCGGAGGTCGTTCTGCAATCGACGACGCGTACGCAGGTCGCGCAAGGTACGTCGGTCGAAAAAGAAGATATCCGACGCGGCGATCTGCTTTTTATGACAAATTCTTCGCGGAAAAACAATACGGGGACGGAGCGTATCGGGCACGTAGCGATGTATCTCGGCGACAATTATATTCTGCATACCGCCTCCGATCATGCCGTCATTGAAAAAATGACCGCAAGCAGATGGGATAACTATATCACGGCAAGAAGAATGTTATAGAGTCGGTTTCAAGAAGTTTTTTCGAGAGCCCAGGCAGGCGAGGAAATGCCTATGAAGAAAGAAAGACATGTTTTTACCGCTGTTCCGTTATGATTTGGGATCGGATCGTGAAAAGACGGAAAGAGGGAAAACGTTTTTTCCATGCGATCGGCGTAAGAACGTCAGGCACGTATATCGTAAGGCAAGCTTTTTTTCTGTTTTCGGTTCAAAACGAGACAATAAATTTATTCGATGTGCTTTTCGGTGTTGACTTTTACCAAGTCATGTTATATTATTATAGCAATATAATAATAAGAGGTATTTTATGGCGCGTAAATCTTCAAAAAAGACAAAACAAGTCGTTCCGACCATGCCCGGTAACTATCCGCAAGCGTGCGGCGGCGCTTATTCTGTCGCAAATAATCCATACGGCGCGCCCATTCCGCCCGCGTATGCGAACGCCTTTACGTACGAGCCGGTACCCATCAAAAAGCGTGCGCGCGGCATGATTTTGTTCGTTCTTTTGAATATCGTTACGCTCGGCATTTACGGACTGGTTGTTCTTTCCCACGTCAGCCAGGAGATCAATCTGATCGCAAGCGATTACGACCGCAAGAACACGCCTTACTATTGCTTGGCAGCGTTTCTTTCGTTTATTACGCTCGGCATTTACGGCGTTATTTATATGAATAATCTTTGCGCCCGTATCGGTAACGAACTGAAACGCCGGAATATCAAATATAAGTTCAGCGAGGCTTCTTATTGGGGTTGGAACGTCTTCGGCGTTTTACTCGTCGGTATCGGTCCCCTTGTCTTCTGGCATAAGTTTTTTAAGGCCATGAAAAAACTGATCGCCGACTATAATATCTATGGTTGAGATAAAGGAGCGGCGAGGGCCGCTTCTTGTTTTAGATAAAAGGAGAAAAAATGGAATTTTTCAGAACGGAGCAAGCAACTTCTTTAATTAAGATAGACATGGAAAACGGCGACAGCATGATCGCCGAGTTGGACGATACCGCCGCGCCTCTTACTTGCGCGAACTTCCGCCAATTGGTAGGAGAGGGCTTTTTTAACGGTCTTATTTTTCACCGCGTTATTCCCGGATTCGTTATTCAGGGAGGAGACCCTCTCGGTAACGGTACCGGCGGCAGCAAAAATAGGATCAAAGGCGAATTCTTATACAACGGCGTTAATAACCCGCTCAAACATACCAAAGGAGTCCTGTCCATGGCCCGTACTGCCGATCCGAATAGCGCAACCAGCCAATTCTTTATCTGTCTGGAAAAGGTACCCTATCTCGATGGGCAATACGCCGCTTTCGGAAAACTGATCGCCGGGGAAGAGACACTCGATAAGATCGCTTCCGTCCCCACCGATCGGATGGATAAGCCCACCGTGCCGCAACGGATGAAAGAAGTCTATTTTGTGGAAAAGAAATAATGGTTTACTTTGAGAAAGACATAGAGGAAATACGTAAGAAAAAAGCCTTCATCTGCGATATGGACGGCGTTGTGTATCACGGCAACGAGATCATACCGGGCGTGAAGGAATTTATCGCGTGGGTCAAAAAGCATAAAAAGAAGTTTCTGTTTTTGACAAACAACAGCGGCAAGTCGCCGAAAGAGTTGGAGACCAAGCTCAGCCGTATGGGGCTGGACGTAGACGAAAGCCACTTTTATACCAGCGCGCAAGCGACGGCGCGGTTTTTATCCCTGCAGTCGCCCGGATGCAGCGCTTTCGTTGTTGGCGAGCCGTATCTTTATAACGCGCTCTATTCGGCGGGTATCGCCATCAACGATTACGATCCCGATTACGTCGTTATCGGAGAAACGTATAACTATAATCTCGACGCCATGTGCAAAGCGATGCGCCTTGTTGAAAAGGGCGCGCGCCTGATCGGCACTAACAGCGACCTGACCTACCCGAATGAAGAAGGTAACGTGCCCGCTTGTCGGGCTCTTGTATCCCCGTTGGAGCTTACTACCGGCGTGCAAGCCTATTATGTCGGTAAGCCCAATCCGCTCATGATGCGCACAGCGCTCCATATGATGAACGTCCATTCTGCCGACGCCGTAATGATCGGCGACCGTATGGATACCGACATTATCGCGGGGATCGAGTCCGGTCTTACTTCCGTACTTGTTCTGACAGGCGTATCAGACCTGGAGAACATAAAAAAGTTTCCTTATCGTCCCGGATACATATTGGATAAACTCGGCGACATTGCCGAATAGAATTTAAAGAAAAAAGTTCATACACAACAAGGAGGTTTATATGAGTAAAAAAGAAAGAAATTCGGGCGGCGGAAATAATTTGAAAATTATTATTTTCAATATTATTATAGCCGCATTGTGTATCGCGTCCATCGTTACTTTGTACGTGGGCGACTTTATGAAAGCGGAGATCACGCTTACCGTAAACAAAGATACGCTTGTAAAAATGATGCCGAAACAGGAATCTGCTCCCCAAAACGGAGCCATCAAAGCCGCGGGAGAAGAGGGCGGTTTTAATATGGGCGATATCACAAAGTATCTTGACGATGATTTTGAGCTGTCGTTCTCGGCTTCTTTCGCGTTAAAAGGCGATTCGATTGCCAAGAGCGCTCTCGGGAACGCCGATCAGGAAGTGAAGGGCCTTATTAACGACAATATCGACAAATTGATCGATAATATTACCGCTACCGTCGATCAGGTCGTGGAGCAGTCCATGAAAGCCGTCGTCCGCGCCGCGGTCGACGAGATCAAGGCAACCATTAAAGAAGCCATTAAAGAGGGAATGGAGGGTAGCGATGTAACCGAAGAAGAGGTCTGGGAGATGTTGAATGAAAAAGGCATTTACGAAACAGACATTGATCGGACAATCGACGAGTTCGCTGCGACGATCGAGAAGCTTCTCGAAGGCGACAGGACGGAAACCATAGCTTTTCTGGAAAGCACGGCCGATACATCCGTCCTTTACAAAATGGAATGCATCGCCGCGGAAGAAGAATTAAAGAGCTCCGGCAACTCCTACACCCAAGCAGATATTGAAGCCAAAGCAAGCGAATATCAGAAACAGATCGTGGCAGAATTCAATAAAGTTATTGACGAGCTTTCCGTTGACGGTCAGTTCTCGACGGAAACCCTGATCGTCAGCCTCTTTAACGGCTTCGGTTTTGAAGATGAAAACGCAACCGATGAAAAAGATGATAAGGTAGAGGATATAGAAAACGGTCCAGCCAACGCCGCGGAAGAAGGTGCCGGTGGCGAAGGATCGTCTTCGGATAAAAAATTCAATAACATGGAAGACGTAAAGAATTACGTTATAGAACTGATTTTGAGCAAGATCGGCCCCGACACGATAGATATGGTCGGTAAAGTACTTTCTTACGTTGGATACTTCTTGTTCTTCGTTATGGCTTGCTGGGCATACGTTCTTATTAAGATCATCGTTAAGACCATCTTCTGCAAAAACAAGACGGTCGGACTTTTCTTCCCCCGTATGTTCGGTTGGATGCCCCACGTCTTCTTCGTCGGCTTGCCGATGTTCCTGATAAAGTATCTGCCCTTATTTGCGGAAAAGATCGTGGCAAGTCAGCCGGAAATGCAAGAGAGCATGAACAGCATTATGAGTATTTTGGAGATGATTAAACTCAGCGTCAGCTCCTTGACGTGGATTTCCGCTCTCTGCACCGTCATTCTGATGGTCCTCCTGATATTCTATTGGCCCATGCGTAGAAGAGCCAAAAAAGAACGTAAGGGGAAATAAACGTCGATATAGCCGACAAAAAGAATACGGCCTTTGATACGCGCCGTTTCCTTACGACTCTTATACACAACATAAAAGGATAGCGGAAATTTTTTCGCTATCCTTTACTTTTGTATTGCGAGAACACCTGATTCTGCTTGCTAAGCGTTGCGCGTTACGCTCAGGGAGTGCGTTTATTGGAATAAAAACCGTTATATAAATCGGACTCTGACGGCTCAAAAGTATTCACCATTTCACGAGCGACTTTATTGTTTATACCGTACCAAGAGATTGGAACAAAAGAATTTTTGCAAAATCTCGCGAATTATTGGATAGACGACTGCCCGATAAAAGCTTTGATTTCCTGATCCAAAAGGCGAAATACGTTAGCCAGCAGATATCCGTCGGCAATTGCATGGTTCAGACGCACGCTCACAGGCATGACCAGTCTTCCGTTTTCTTCTCTGTATTTTCCCCAATTGATAATCGGCGCAAAAAACAGATACCCATCGGGCAATTCTATATTCAGGGAGTCGTAAGAAAGCCAAGATATAAACGACGCGTCAAACCAGTTAGGGTGATTTGCCATATCCAACCCGTATTCCCGCGTCTTCTTTGCTTCTTCAACGTCCCGCAAAGCCGCCGCATAAAACTTTTTATAGTCATCATAATACTTTGTATATACAGGGGTACAGGTTTCCGTATCCTCGTGAAAAACATACTGCGTTGGATTAATTACGTCGTAACAGATCAACTCATCCGTTTGCCAAAGATATCCCATTCTGTAATCATCGCGGGAATTAAGAACCTTAGAAAGGATATACAGAAAGTTGATATAAAACTTAGTTTCCGTATTTTTAGAGTATTGCACAAAATCCGTAACGTCGATTCTTGCCGTCATGGAAGTTGAGCACTTACAATCCTCTGAAAAATGACGGAATACGCCTTTGCGATAATACTTTTCTTTGTCAATCACTTTATAATTCATTTATCATCATCTCCGTCAATCGAGTCGATTCATCATCCGGCTTGAAGTTAATACCGGCTTTTTTCGCCTGAGAGCACAGATCTCTTGTCTGTAATTTATATTTCTTTCCGTCTTTAATAAAATGCGTTCCGCATTGTCTGAATTCAAACGCCACGTTTTTTCGGATACATTGTTCTCTGATATCCAGCACCCAGGCAAAGTCAAGGGGTCTTGCGTTCGTATCCGATTCGCCGCCGACTACCACAAGTTCAATACCGTCAAGAAATCTTTCCATATTGACGGCTTCGATCAGCGGTTGGGCCGTTATACATTTATGTCTGATCGGAAGTCTTTCAAAAATTCTTAACCTATCATCGGCGTTCTTTTGGTTTTCTATCGTGCAACAAACAACCACGTTTTCATATCCGTCGCCCCAATCGCCCGGAATGCAGTCCATAAATCTGTCAATGCGCTTTGTAAGAAACAAAAACGTACAATCCTCGCGTTCCTTGATCATCCGCCAGCATTCGGGACGCCATTCATCAGCCTCTTCAATCAGAAAATCGGTCGAAAAACAGGTATATATCATCCCGGACTTCATCTTGTAGTTGCCGTTTTTCAGGCGTTCTATGGGCTTTGAAAAGTCCTTTGTCTTTTCAATCTTGCTCGTATCGACTCCGCGTTTTGCGTCTCCCTTATGGATATAGCAATAGGTACAGCCGTCGCTGCACTTTTTACAACCTTTCCATGGATCCCACATCGCTTTACGATCACCTCGTCAGATTCTTGTTAATCGGTAGATTTATTATATCAAAAACCAAATTCAATTCAAATAATTTCGTGAATAAAAAGAAAACAGAACTAAGTAGAGTTTTCAGTAAAGAGATATTTTTATATTTCCTCTGAAAAACGTATTTTGACTTATGGTCTAAGTCGTATGATACCCAGTATATATTTTTTCCGAAAAAAATTGCCTCGGCAAAATATCGCTGCGATAGCAATATAACTTACCGTCAGGCAAAAACAACCGTACCGTAACGACGACGAGTCTCGTCGCCGCGGCATTGAAAAGAACCGCTTTTTTTATGGGCGATTATTAAATTAATATTGACGTGTCTGCGCGCGCACGCACGAAGAATAGTCGTATTATTCGGGTATAACGTTCAGGGTGATCTTTGCCACCGTTTCTTTATAGCACCAGACCTCGGCGCTGTAAGAACCGAGATTCTTAATGCCGGCAGGCAGAGTGATTTTCTTTTTATCCACGTCGAAACCGAGTTCGGCCAGACCCTTGGCTACGTCCGCGTTCGTTACGCTGCCGTACATCCTCCCGTCGTTGCATTTCATATGGACGGATACGGACGCACCGTTGATTTTTTCGTACATGGCGAGAGCCGCCGCTTTTTCTTCGGCCTTTTTCTTTTCTTCGCTGGCGATACGCTGATTACGTTCGTTCTGAGCTGTTTTCGTTGCCTCGGCAACCAATTTTTTAGGAATCAAAAAGTTTTTCGCATAGCTGTCGGCGACGGTCACGAGATCGCCTTTTTTTCCCAAAGATTTAACGTCGGTAAGTAAAATAACTTTCATTGCCGCTTACCTCCTTTTTGGATCAGTATAGCCTACTTTTTTTTCATTGTCAACGCGGGCCGAAAAAGTTTTTCATAAGATAAACAAAACTTCACATACTACTTTTCGATAAAGGAGAAACGTATAATGCTACAATTAAAATGCACATGTAATAACTGCCAACACAATCTTAAAGGTCATTGCGACGCCGGATTGATCTCTGTGTCGGAAAAGACTAACTGCCAAAGCCGTATCAAGCGTCCGGGCGGCGCCCTTGAACAGACCTTTAAAGAAATGGAAGCGAGCGAAGAATTTTTGCAAGACGCTCCGTCCGTCGTACAATGCGACGCCCTTTGCGTTTATAATGAGGATAATCGTTGTCACGCGACGGCAATCAAGATTACGGATACCATTTTTTCCGTAAAGTGCGCGACGCGCGTGAAGCCGTAAAAGGGGCCGGACGGCCCCTGAAAAACTAACGGAAGGGTAATTCTTCCGCGAACAGATTCCGACCGAACGGATTTTTAATTCAAGAAATTATATTATAGAATGCCGACGACGGCCAAGGCGGCGACGGCCTTGTTTTCGCCGATCAGACCGATTTTTTCCGTCGTTGTGGCGGAGATGTTGATTTTTTTCGGGGTAACGCCGAGGATATGGGCAAGGACGTTGCGCATTTCGGCGAGATAGGGCGCGATTTTCGGTTTTTCCAAAAGAATGGCAAGATCGACGGACAGGATCTCGCGATTGCGCGCAGAAACAAGCGCGACGACTTCTTTTAAAAGGAGAGTGCTGTCGGCGTCCTTATAGGCCGGGTCGGTATCGGGGAAGAGATGGCCTATATCGGGGAGGGAAAGGGCGGTCAGAAGAGCGTCCATCAACGCATGGATAGGCGCGTCGCCGTCGCTGTGCGCTTCTTCTCCGAGCGGATACGGCACGGTTACGCCGCATAATCTGAGCGGTCGACCGGGGATCAGCTTATGGAGATCGAAACCGGTCCCAACCAGGGCGTTTGCGGAAAAAACGTCTTCCGGACGGGTAATCTTTTTATTGGCAAAATCGCCGGACGCATAGTGGCAGGGGCCGATATGAGCGGTATAGACCGTACTATCGTCCGTTTCGCTCTTTCCTTTGGAAAGAAAATAAGCCTGTTTCAGCTCTTCTGTGCGGAAGACCTGCGGCGTCTGTAAAAGAAAATACTCGCTTCTGTCGCACAAAACGTATTCGCCGTCCGATTGTCGGCGGAGCGTATCGGTAACGGGAATAAAAGGGATCGCCGTGCCGAATTTTTCGGCGTCGGCGCAAAGTTTTTCGATTAATTCTTCCGTCAAAAAGGGTCTGGCGCCGTCGTGGATCATAACAAACGGAGCAGTCGCTTTCGAGAGCCCGGACAGAACGGACAATGAACGCGTTTTTCCCGCCGGGGCAAAAATTACTTTTTCCGGCATATCTATAGGCGGATTATCGGTGACAACAATGACGTTTTTGACGTAAGAAAGGGATAAAAAGGGGGCGATGGCACGGGTCAGCACCGTTGTTTCGCCCAAAAAAGAAGCTAATTTATCGAAGCCCATGCGGGTAGAAAGACCGCCGGCTACGACTATTGCGTCGAAAAAGCTATTCATAGACGATTTCGTAGAGCATGGCGGAGTCGTTTTTGCCCACGTTTCCTTCGGGTACGACAAGGACGCGGATCGTAAGGACGCGATCGCCGAATCCTACGCCGATGACGTCGCCGACCTTGACTTCTTTGGACGGCTTCGCTTCTTTGCCGTTGACGGTAACCCGATCGCCGGAACAGGCTTCGTTCGCTACCGTTCTTCTCTTTATGATACGCGCAACTTTCAGATATTTATCAAGCCGCATTTTCCGTACTTCCTTCTTCCGGTTCTTTTTTCTTTTTCATGATGACGAATTTGCTCATCAGGAAGGCGATGATCCACGCCAGCGCGCCGCCCGTCATTTTAGAAACGGTACCGCTGACGAAATCGGTCGCGCTCTGAGTACAGTTCCCTTTCAACATAGCTTCGGCAATGCCGTCTTTGATGATGCCGCAAAGGGCGGTATTGGCGATGATAATAACGACGACCATGAGCGAGTACATAATTGCCGCCCACACGACGTTATTGTTTGCTTTAAAGGTCTTTTTACGATTGAGGATAAAAGTAAGCGCCTGTGCGATTGCCGTGGAGATCAAAAAAGCGAGAAAGCCGCCCTTGCCGCCGCTTTCGGCCGCGGAATAGTCGAACACGAACCACTTGAAAGGCTCGGTATATCCGGTCGCGGAGCAGATATAGTAAACGAAGTAAAAAGAGGCCATTTCCGCGGCGAAGCATAAAAACGAAAACAAAGAAAACAGCACGAACTGTCTCAGATCCTCATGCGATTTGATAAACTCGACTGCAAAACGTCCTTTTTCGCCTTTCGGCGCGGCTTTCATGCCTTCCGTAAACTCTATTCGGGCGCTTTTCTTCGGTTGTTCTTGTTCCACGGTTAAGCCTTCTTCGTATTTTTTTAAAGTGTAGCATGGCTTTATATGTTTGTCAATAATCAAATTTTTATCCCTTTTTTACATATTTAAATAAAATAAATAGTAAAAATCGTTTGACTTAACTTGCAAACCGAGTTATAATTCTTGACTGTATAAATATCATGAATAGTTTCGCCTTTGACCTGAAAAGCATGGAAATCAGGGTAGGGGAGACTATCGGTATTTTAAAGAAACTCTGCATTTTTTCTAAAATGCGTCTGGATAGAATTTTTTTAAAAGGAGTTAAGCATGTCTCAAAGAACTCACAAGATTAAGTGCGGCAATACCGAAAGATGGACGTTCAGTAAGATCAAGCCCATTCTCGATATGCCTTATCTGATTGAAGTGCAGAAAAAATCGTACGACAACTTCTTGAAAGAAGGTATCGGCGAAGTTTTCAAGGACTTCTCTCCCATTACCGATTACAGCGGAAAGCTGGAATTGGAATTTTTGGATCACACTCTCGACGGCGTTTGCAAATACGACATCAACGAGTGCAAAGAGAGAGACGTCACTTACACTTTCCCGCTGAAAGTTAAGGTCAGGCTGACCAATAAAGAAACGGGCGAGATGAAAGAAAACACAATTTTTATGGGCGATCTACCCAAGATGACCGAAAACGGTACCTTCATCATCAACGGTGCCGAACGCGTCGTCGTATCCCAGCTCGTCCGCAGTCCCGGTATCTACACCAAGGGCGAACGCGACAAGACGGGCGTGATGCGTTATTTTACCACCGTCATCCCCAACCGCGGCGCCTGGCTCGAATTTGAACAAGACTCTACCGGCGCTTTGTCCGTCCGCGTGGACCGCAATCGCAAAATGACGGCGACCATGCTTCTCCGTGCGCTCGGTTACGGCAGTAACAGCGATCTTTTCGAGTTGTTCGATAACGATCCCATGATCGTCAAAACGGCCGAAAAAGACGGCGACGTCGCTACCGTAGAAGCCGCGAAAATAGAATTCTACCGCAAGATGAAACCGGGCGAAGTGCCCACCCAGAACGGCGTGGACGTCCTCGCCAACAACGTTTTCTTCGACGAGCGTCGTTACGACGTACGCCACGTCGGCAGATATAAATTCAATAAAAAGATGAGCCTCGCCGAGAGGATCGAAAAGCAGATTGCGACTCGCGACGTTATCAACGAAGACGGCGAAGTCCTGGTCAGCGCGGGAGAAGAGATATCCGAACAAGTAGCCAAGGATATCCAGAACGCCGGTATCAACTACGTCTTCATCAAGACGCCGGACGGCAGCGATCGTCCCGAATTCAAGGTCATCGGTAACAACACCGTCGATCTTGCCGCATATATCGACGTCGACCCCCGTACCCTCGGCATTCGTCAAAAAGTATATTATCCCGCTCTCCGTCCGCTGCTCGAACAGTTTGCCGGAGATATGGAAGGTTTAAAAGCGGCTTGCGTGGCGAACATCGCCGATCTCGTCGTCAACCACATCACCGTGGACGATATCGTGGCAACCGTTTCTTATAACCTTTCTATGAAGTACGGCTATTACTTCTGCGACGATATCGACCACCTCTCCAATCGTAGGGTACGTTCGGTAGGCGAACTTCTTCATAACCAATTCCGTATTGGTATCGCTCGTCTGGAAAGAGTCATCAAAGAGAGAATGAGCATCGCGCCCGATCCGGCCGATCTTTCTCCTCAATCCCTGATCAACATCCGTCCCGTGGCGAGCGCCATCCGCGAGTTCTTCGGTAGCAGTCAGTTGTCGCAATTTATGGATCAGCCCAACCCGATCGCGGAACTTACGCATAAGAGAAAGCTCAGCGCCCTCGGCCCCGGCGGTCTGAACCGTGAAAGAGCGGGCGTCGAGGTTCGTGACGTTCACCATTCTCACTATTCGAGAATGTGTCCGATCGAGACGCCGGAAGGTCAGAATATCGGTCTTATTACCTCGCTCAGCTCTTACGCTCGTATCAACGAATACGGCTTTATCGAAGCTCCTTACAGAAGGGTGGATAAAGAGACTGGCGTCGTTACCGACGAAGTAACTTACATGACTGCCGATATCGAAGATAAGTACGTCGTCGCTCAGGTCAACGAACCCCTGGACGAAAACGGGAGATTCATCAATAAACGCGCTACCTGCCGTTACCGCGACGATATCAAAGAATATCCCGTGAGCATGGTAGACTATATGGACGTCGACCCCAAACAGCTCGTTTCGGTCGCAACCAGCCTGATCCCGTTCCTTGAGAACGATGACGCCAACCGTGCTCTGATGGGTAGTAACATGCAGCGTCAGGCAGTTCCGCTTCTTCGTTGCGAAGCTCCTCTCGTCGGTACCGGTATGGAACACAAGGTTGCTTACGACAGCGGCGTTTGCGTCATTGCAAAGCATGACGGCGTAGTCAAGAGCGTTACTGCCGATCAGATCCAGGTTCAACGCGACGACGGAGAGATCGACGTATACGATCTTTTGAAGTTCAAACGTAGCAACCAGGGCACTTGCGTCAATCAGAAGCCCATCGTAAACGACGGCGACAGAGTCGTCGGAGAAGTGATCGAGACGGACGACGCCGGCAATATCAATTACGTTACTCACGGTACCGTTCTTGCGGACGGACCGGCTACCGACCAAGGCGAACTTGCTCTCGGACGTAACATTCTGATCGGCTTCATGACCTGGGAAGGTTATAACTACGAAGACGCTATTCTGATCAGCGAAGATTTGGTTAAGAAAGACGTCTTTACTACCGTTCATATCGAAGAGTACGAGATCGAAGCGAGAGATACCAAGCTCGGCAAGGAGCTGATTACCCGCGACATCCCGAACGTCAGCGACGATCTTCTTAAAAACCTCGACGAAGACGGTATCGTTATGATTGGTTCCGAAGTAAGAAGCGGCGATTATCTCGTCGGTAAGGTTACTCCGAAAGGCGAAACCGAGCTGACCCCCGAAGAAAGATTACTCCGCGCTATTTTCGGCGAAAAGTCCCGCGAAGTAAGAGACGTATCTTTGAAGGTCAACCATGGCGAAAGCGGTATCGTCGTCGACGTCAAGAAGTTTACGCGCGAAAACAAGGACGAATTGGATCCGGGCGTCAACATGTTAGTACGCGTCTACATTGCGCAAAAACGTAAGATCCAAGTCGGCGATAAGATGGCCGGACGTCATGGTAATAAGGGTGTTATTTCCCGCGTGCTTCCTCGTGAAGATATGCCGTTTATGGCCGACGGAACCCCGCTTCAGATCGTTCTGAACCCCCTCGGCGTTCCTTCTCGTATGAATATTGGACAGGTTCTGGAAGTTCACCTCGGCTTGATCGCCAAACTCTTCGGATATCACTTCGCTACGCCCGTATTCGACGGAGCCAACGAAAGCGACATCCGCGAAATGTTTGAAAAGAACAATCTGCCTCTCGACGGTAAAGTACAATTGTACGACGGAAGAACGGGCGAACCGTTTGAAAACCGCGTTACCGTCGGATGTATGTATATGCTTAAATTGAACCACCTTGTCGACGATAAGATCCACGCCAGAAGCGTCGGTCCGTACAGTCTCGTTACGCAACAGCCTCTCGGCGGTAAAGCGCAATTCGGCGGACAACGTTTCGGCGAAATGGAAGTCTGGGCTTTGGAAGCGTACGGCGCAAGCCACATTCTCCAAGAGATCCTGACAGTCAAGTCGGACGACATCATGGGTCGTCAGAAAGTTTTCGATTCCATTATCAAGTCTTCCGTTGCGGCCGAACCGGGAATTCCGGAAGCCTTTAAGGTTCTGAAAAAAGAAATTCAGGCTCTCGGGCTGGAAGTCAAGCTTTATAGCGATGACAACGAAGAGATCACGTTGCCCGAGACGTTCGAAGACGAACACGACGCGGCGCGTCCGATCCGTGCGGATAAGGATGATTCCAAAGAGATCTCTTTGGAAGACCTCGGTTTCAGCCCGGCTCAATTGGGCGCCGGCGGTATGGATCCGGCCAAAGACTCGCTCTATGACGACGACGATACCTACACCGACGGATTGGGAGGTCTGGACGATATTCTGGGCGGCGACGCTCCCGTTTCCGGCGTCGACGGCAACGACCTTGACGATCTGCTCGGTTTCAGCGAGTCCGAAGAGGGTCTCGATACCGACGCGGACGAAGACGCCGAAGACGAAAAAGCGGAAGACATCCTGAAAGAAATGGGTGTGATCGGTGTCGACGACAGCGCCTTTAACGGCAGCTTCGACGACGATGAGAATTAATTGAGGTGAAATATGGTAGAAATAAATAATTTCGATTCTATTCAAATCAGCATAGCGTCTCCGGAACAGATCCGCGCGTGGTCGCACGGTGAAGTTACGAAGCCGGAGACCATTAACTACCGTACGCAAAAGCCCGAACGCGACGGTCTCTTTTGCGAAAAGATTTTCGGACCTACCAAGGATTACGAATGTCATTGCGGTAAATATAAGCGTATCCGCTATAAGGGCATCGTTTGCGACAAGTGCGGCGTAGAAGTTACCAAGAGCAAGGTTCGTCGTGAACGTATGGGACATATCGAATTGTCCGCGCCCGTATCGCATATCTGGTACTTCCGCGGCGTTCCCAGCCGTATCAGCACCATGCTCGACATGAGCCCCAAGCAGGTTGAGCAAGTCATCTATTTCGCTTCGCTAGTCGTTACCGATCCCGGTAAGGTGCCGGAACTGCATAAGAAGCAGGTTATTAAGGACGAAGAGTACCGTGAATATCTCGAAAAGTACGGCCCCGGCAGCTTTGAAGCCGGCATGGGCGCCGAATATCTTCGTAAGTTGCTCGAAGAGATCGACGTGGAAGCGGAAAGCGTCGTTTTGAAAGAAGAACTGGAAAAAGCCCAGGGTGCAAAGAAGATCCGTATTGCCAAGCGTCTCGAAATCGTAGAAGCCTTCCGTAAGTCCGGCAATCGTCCCGAATGGATGATCATGACCGTTCTGCCCGTGCTTCCGCCGGACCTCCGCCCGATGGTACAACTGGACGGCGGCAGATACGCGGCCAGCGACCTGAACGAACTGTATCGCAGAGTTATTAACCGTAACAATCGTCTCGCCAAGATGGTCGAGAGCGGCGCGCCCGAAATCGTCGTTCGTAACGAAAAGCGTATGCTGCAAGAAGCCGTAGACGCTTTGATCGATAACGGTCGTCACGGAAAAGCCATTACCGGCGCCAACGGACGTACCTTAAAGTGTCTGAGCGAACTGCTTCGCGGTAAGCAAGGCCGTTTCCGTCAGAACCTCCTCGGTAAGCGTGTCGACTATTCCGGTCGTTCGGTTATCGTCGTCGGTCCGGAACTCAAGATGTATCAATGCGGTTTGCCGAAAGAAATGGCTCTCGAACTCTTTAAGCCTTTCGTCTTCCGTAAATTGGTCGACAAAGACATCTGTCATAACATCAAAAGCGCCAAGAGAGCGGTGGAAAGAATGCGCCCCGAAGTGTGGGATATTCTGGAAGACGTCATCAAAGATCATCCCGTTCTGTTAAACCGTGCCCCGACGCTGCATAGACTCGGTATACAGGCCTTCGAGCCCGTGCTGGTTGAAGGTAGAGCCATTAAGCTCCACCCGCTTGCCTGTACCGCTTTCAACGCCGACTTCGACGGCGACCAGATGGCCGTGCACGTGCCCCTCAGCTTAGAGGCGCAGGCAGAAGCGCGTATTCTTATGCTCGCTTCCAATAACATCCTGAAGTTGTCCGACGGTAAGCCTGTCGTTACCCCGACGCAGGATATGATCCTCGGTAGCTACTATCTTACGTTGGAAAAGACTCCGAAGCCGACCGAGCCGGAAGAAATCGCCAGACTTCGCTGTTTCAAGGACGCCGACGAAGCCAAGATGGCTTATCAGGTCAAGAGCCTTTCTTTGCAGGACTGGGTCAGAGTCCGCTTGGAAAAGACGGTAAACGGCAAGACCTATCGCGGTATTATCGTTACTACGGTCGGACGTATTATCTTCAACGAGGCCATTCCGCAGGATCTCGGATTCGTTCAAAGAAATCCCGACGACGTGCTTTCTATGATCGAACCGGAAATCTCCTTCGTTATCAAGAAGAAGCAGCTCGGTCAGCTCGTTGAAAAGTGCTTCCGTGCAAAAGGTACTACCGAAGTTGCAAAAGTGCTCGATAAGATCAAGGCGCTCGGTTATAAGTACTCTACCATCGGTTCTATTACCACAAGCGTCTTCGACATGAAGATCCCGGGCGATAAAAAGGAAATCCTCGATAAGGCTGAAGAAGAAGTTTTGCAAGTCGAAAAAGACTTCCGCCGCGGTTTCATTACCGATGACGAAAGATATAACGAAGTCGTTGATATCTGGACCAAAACGACGGACGCCGTTGCCAAAGACCTGGAAAACAACTTCAAGAACTTTGATAAGATGAACCCCATCTGGATGATGGCAGACTCCGGCGCTCGTGGTAGCATGCAGCAGATCAAACAGCTATCCGGTATGCGCGGCCTGATGAACGACCCGACAGGTAAAGTCATCGAGATCCCGGTTAAGTCCTCCTTCCGTGAAGGCTTGTCCGTTCTGGAATACTTCATTTCTTCGCACGGTTCCCGTAAGGGCGGCGCAGATACCGCTCTGAAAACAGCCAACTCCGGTTATCTTACTCGTCGTCTCGTCGACGTCAGCCAGGACGTTATCATCAACGAAGAAGATTGCGGCGACATTAAGGGTACAGTAGTCAAAGATCTGTACGACACAAACGGCCGTTTGGTAGAAGAAATGACCGAGCGTATTTTCGGCAGATTCACGTTGCCGAACAAGGCCATCGTCGATCCTGCTACCGGAGAAGAACTCGTTCCCGCAGATACGATGATTAATGAAGATCACGTCGCCAAGGTAAAAGCGGCCGGACTGACCGAAGTCACTATCAGAACAAACCTTTCCTGTAAGAGCAAGCGCGGCGTCTGTTCCAAGTGTTACGGCGCCAATATGGCCAACGGGAGCATGGTCAAACTGGGCGAGGCCGTCGGCATCATCGCGGCGCAGTCCATCGGTGAACCCGGTACTCAGCTTACCATGCGTACCTTCCACACGGGCGGTGTTGCTTCTAGCGCCGATATCACGCAAGGTCTTCCGCGTGTAACCGAGCTTGTCGAGGCCCGTCGACCGAAGGGCGTCTGCCAGGTGGCAGACTTTAAAGGTCAGGTTACCGTTAAAGAAGACGTAAGCGAAGAGTACGGCGAAAAGAAGACGATGGTTACCATCCATCTGTCCGGCGTCGAAGAAAAAGACTACAAGATCCCGTTCGGAGCCAAACTCCTCGTTAAGAACGGCGACAACGTAGAAGCGGGCGCTCCGTTCTACGTAGGTAGTATCGACCCGCAAGACATTTTGCGCACCCGCGGCGTCAGCGGCGTTCAAGAACTCCTTATCAGAGAAATTCAGAGCGCATACCGCGTTAACGGCGTTCATATCAGCGATAAACATATCGAGATCATCGTTCGTCAGATGCTTCGGAAGGTCCGCATCAGCAACCCGAACGGAACCGATCTCTTGTTGAACGAACTCGTCGATATCAACACGCTCGAAGAGGCCAACGAAAAAGCTCTCGAAAACGGCGAAATGCCGGCGACCGCCGTCCGCGTTCTGCTCGGTATCAGTAAAGCGGCTCTCGCTACCGATTCTTTCCTGAGTGCGGCCAGCTTCCAGGAGACGGCAAGAGTACTCACCGACGCGGCCATCAAGAGCAAAACCGATCACCTGATCGGACTGAAAGAAAACGTTATCATCGGTAAGTTGATACCCGCAGGTACCGGCATGAAGATGTATAGCAACGTTAAGCTCGAAAACGTCAGCGAAAGCGCACGTAAGGTCGTCGAAAGCAAAGAGATCGAAGTCGATTACGACGCCGAAGACGTCGTATCCGACGAAGAGAGCGAATCGGCGGACGTTACTGCCGAATAATCAAAAAACAGTAAAAGGGTCCCCGAAATTTTAATTTCAGGACCCTTTTAATTTAAACAGAGGAAAATTTATGAACAGATTTTTTACATCGGAAAGCGTAACGGAAGGGCATCCGGACAAAGTGTGCGACCAAATAGCTGACGCTGTTCTGGACGCTATATTAGCGCAGGATCCTAACGCGCACGTTGCATGCGAGTGTTGTTGTACGAGAGACTTTTTGCTTATTATGGGCGAGGTCGCCGCGAACGCGGAGGTGGACTTTGATAAGATCGCGCGCGACAAGATCCGTGAGATCGGTTATACGGAAAAGGGGATCGGTTTCGATGCCGATACCGTTAAGATCGAAGTTCGTATGAACGTACAATCCGCTGATATCGCCCAGGGTGTCAACGACAGTATGGAGTACGCCGATACCAACGAAGAATACGACCGTATGGGCGCCGGGGACCAAGGGCTTATGTTCGGCTATGCCGGTAACGAAACGGAAGAAAAAATGCCTCTCGCCATTACTCTCAGTCATAAGATTTGTAAAAGACTGGCACAGGTAAGGAAGATCGGGCTTTTGCCCTATCTCCGTCCGGACGGAAAAGCTCAAGTGACGGTGGAATACGATGAAAAGGGCAACATCGTCCGCGTTGATACCGTTGTTCTTTCAACACAGCACGACGAAAGCGTGACTTTGGAAAAATTGACGGCCGACGTTAAAGAAAACGTAATTAATCCCGTTGCGGGAGAATATATCGACGAAAATACGAAAGTATTCATTAATCCGACCGGACGATTTGTTATCGGCGGACCTGCCGGCGACAGCGGTTTGACCGGAAGAAAGATCATCGTCGATACCTATGGCGGATTTGTTGCGCACGGCGGCGGCAGTTTCAGCGGCAAAGATCCTACCAAGGTCGACAGAAGCGCCACCTATTACGCGCGATACGTAGCAAAGAACCTCGTCGCCTCCGGTATTTGCGACCGATGCAAGATACAGGTGGCCTATGCCATCGGGCGGGCTACGCCGGTCAGTATTGACGTAAGAACGGAAGGTACGGGCGTCGTTTCGGACGAGAAGATCACGGAAATTGTAAAAAAAGTTTTCGACTTCCGGCCGCTTGCCATTATTCGCGGACTAAAACTCAATCGCCCGCAATACGCTCCTACGGCTGCGTACGGACACTTCGGGGATCCGACCTACGCATGGGAACAAACCGATAAAGCAGAGGAGATCAGAAAACTGTATCGATGACGTTTGACGGAAAGGTTGAAGAAATCGTATACGTGAACGAAGAAAGCGGATACACCGTTTTGAATTTCAGTGCCGACGACAATTATTTTACTGCCGTCGGCATTTTTCCTATTATTGCGGAGGGAGAAATGCTTCGCATTTATGGAGAGTTCAAAACCAATTCACGGTTCGGAGAGCAGTTTGTGGTCGACAGAGTGGAGTTTTATAAGCCGGACACATTGGAAGGAATTTATAAGTTTCTGGCCGGAGGTCTTTTCCGCGGCGTGGGAGAAAAGACAGCCATGCTTATCGTTAATTATTTCGGTTTGGATACCCTGAAAGTGTTGGACGAGCACCCTGAACGCCTATGCGAGGTAAGAGGCATAGGCAACAAGAAGTGCTTGGACATCATTCGCGGATATAACGAAAGCCGAAAAATGAAAGAAAGTATTCTATTTTTACAGAAATACGATATTACGATGGGACTCGCCGTCAAGATCTATAAAAAATACGAGGACGTGACCATCAACGTCGTACGGGATAACCCGTACAGATTGGTGGAAGATATCGACGGCGTGGGCTTTGTTACCGCGGATAAAATAGCTTTTAAACTGGGGATCGATAAGCACAGTCCTTTTCGCATTCGGGCAGGGATCCTGCACGTTCTTACCGAGGCGTCGCACAGTAGCGGACATACCTGTCTGCCGGTAGACGAACTGGTTTCTTCCGCCGTCAGACTTCTCGGCGTGACCGAAGAAGAATGTCGGGAAAACCTTTTGCAAACGAATCTGAAAATTTTGGCTGTGGACGGTGTGGACGTGGCGGCCGAGAGCAGAAATTATGCAACGGAAAACGCAATTGCGTCCAAGTTGTTACGACTCATCGATAATACTCCTGCCACGGACGACACTCTGGATAACGATCTTTTTATTTATGAAAAGGTCAATAAGATTACCCTTGACGAAAAACAAAAAGAGGCGATAAAAAGCGTTTTTAAAAACGGTGTGACCGTCATTACCGGCGGACCGGGAACGGGTAAGACCACTATTATCAAAGGGGTAGTCGCTTTGATGCGCTTACGCAGAAAAAAGGTTTCTCTTGCCGCGCCGACGGGCAGAGCCTGTAAAAGGATTACTGAAGCGACGGGGGAAGAGGCTAAGACTCTCCATCGTCTTCTCGGGATCGACTTTTCTACCGATCGCAGAAGCTTTGACGAAGTCAATCCGCTTTCTGTGGACGTACTTATCGTCGACGAGATCAGCATGGCCGATATTTATATTTTCAACGCGTTGTTAAAGGCCGTTCCGGCGGGAACCAGATTGGTTCTGGTCGGCGACAAGGATCAGTTGCCAAGCGTTTCCTGCGGCAATATTTTGTCCGACGTCATCGGGAGCGGGCTTATTAACACCGTATTTTTGACCGAAGTCCATCGTCAGGCGGAAGGAAGTTTTATCGTTACCAACGCCCACCGCATCAATAACGGACAAATGCCCGTTTATAAAGGGGCGAAGGACTTTTTTTTCTTGTCGAGAACGGAAGAAGACGCAGTGCAAGAAGTGGTCAGTATGGTAAAAACGCGCATTCCTGCGTATCTTGGCATAGCCTCGTCCGACGTTCAGGTTCTTGCGCCTATGAAAAAAAGCGTGGTCGGCGTAGAAAACCTGAATATCGTTTTGCAAAACGCGCTTAATCCGCGCGGGAAAGAAAAAGAGATCGGCGAGTCTCGTTTTCGTGTGGGCGATCGGGTTATGCAGACGAGCAATAATTATCAACTGGAATGGAAGCGTGACGACGGCGAACGCGGAACGGGCGTTTATAACGGCGACCTCGGTCAAGTAATCTCTTTCGATAAAGAGGGGATGACGGTACTGTTCGAGGATGGTAAAAGAGTGGTATACGCCGGCGCCGACGCCGACGAGATCATGCTTGCTTATGCCGTGAGCGTTCATAAATCGCAGGGAAGCGAATTCCCTGTCGTAATACTGGTCCTCGGCAGCGGCGGCTATACGCTACTTACCCGTAACTTGTTGTATACTGCCGTCACAAGAGCAAAGAGAATGGTCGTTATCATCGGTTCGGAAGCGACGGTAAAGCGCATGGTCGCCAATACCTATACCGTAAAAAGGTATTCTTTGTTAAAGTATTTTCTGTTGAAAAACAAAAAAAAGTACGATCTTCTGTGGGGTGGAAAGAATGGATAAGATCCGGAACCGTATTCTGGACGTTTTATATCCGCGCGGGATCACGTGCGACATATGCGGAAAGGAGTTGACGGACGGCGACGATAGGTTCTTGTCACTGTGCCCCTATTGTTACAGTCGTATGGAAGTCGGGCGATCGGGCCCGTCTTCCGTGTCGAAATGCGACGTTTATTCGCTTTTTAAATACGAATCCGTCCGAGATATCATTCTGCGGTGCAAGGACGGCGGTCGTCCGTATCTTGCTACGACGATCGGACGATTGATGTACAGGTTTTACGTTGAAAAGGGAATCATTGCTGACGCGGTCTGTTATATCCCATGCGGTAAGAAGTCTTTTTCACGGCGCGGTTATGACCATATGAAATTGATTGCCAAAGAGTTTTCCGCACAATCGGGAATGCTTCTTGTGCACGCGCTCGAACGTATTAAAGAAGCGTCCGACCAGACAGAAGTCGACGCAAGTCAGAGGTATGATAACGTGCGCGGGAGTTTCGTTTGTAAAGAGGACTTATCGGGACGGAACGTTCTGCTCCTCGACGACCTTATTACCACCGGCGCAACCCTTTCCAACGCGATCCAAGCGATCATGAACCGATGTTCTTGTTCCGTATGTTGTCTGACGCTCGGTAAAGCCTGACGGTCCGTCTCCGGGAAGCGAGAGCCGGGGTAATCGTCGATAAAAAGGGGGTTGACAAAACCGCCCTTGTTTTTTTATAATATACATACTTAAATATATTTTATTTGGGAGTTTACCATGTGTTTCGTAAAAAGGGAGATTGTTAAGGAAAAAGTCAAGATCGGCATTATCGGTTGCGGCGGGATGGGCGGATATCATCTGAACAAGATGTCCATTTGCGGATTGTTCGACGTTATCGGCATCCTCGATATTGATCCTGCCGTAAAAAAGAAAGCCGATTTAAGGCGCATTCCGTTTTTTAAACCGGAAGAACAGGAAAAGTTTTTCGCGCTTCCGGGGTTGCAGGCGGTACTGATCGCTACGCCGAACGATACGCATAAGTCGTACGCCGTCGCTGCGGCGGAACACGGCCTGGCCGTTCTGTCCGAAAAGCCGGTTACGCTTTCTTGCGCCGATCTGCAAGAAATGCTCGACGCCGCCGAAAAGAACGGAACTTTGTTTTCCGTTCATCAGAATCGTCGTTGGGATCCCGACTATCTCTGCATGAAGAAGATTGCGGAAAGCGGTATGATCGGTCGCGTTTATAAGATCGAGTCCAAAGTCGTCGGTTCTAACGGTATCCCCGGCGCGTGGAGAAAGATCAAGAGTCAGGGCGGCGGTATGATCTACGACTGGGGCGTACACCTCATGGACCAGATCTTGCTTTTTAAACAGGATACGCCCATTACTTCGGTCAAGTGTACCACTTCGTACGTTTATCAGGAAGAAGTGGACGACGGATTCGAATTGGAGATCACTTTTGTCGACGACGTGGCTGTGACCATCACTATCGACACCAATAGCTTTGTTAAGGTGCCTCGCTGGATGATCTACGGTATGGACGGTACGGCGGTTATCGAAACCTTTAATTGCAGAAAGGGTAAAGTGATCGCCGTTAAGACTCGTCACGACGAAAAACTGAAAGGAGTACAGGCCGGTAACGGTTTTACCAAGACCATGGCCGACCGCTCCAAAGGCACGGTTAAGGAATCGCGTCTTCCGAAGATCGTCGACGACGGATTGGAATTGTATCGTAACTTCTATAAATGCGTGATGGATAAGACGCCCGAAAAGTCTATCATCACCGGCAAGCAACTCATGCGCGTAATGAAGCTGATCGAGTTGTCTTTCGAGTCTGCGGAGAAGAACGAAGTTATCAAAACTGATTTTTAATAAAAAGGAGAATAATATGGCAAAACTTAGAGTCGGCGTCGTCGGTTTCGGAGGAATTTTTAACGGCGCCCATAAACCGACGTGGAAAAGCACGGACAAAGCGGAGATCGTTGCGATCTGCGATATTAATCCGACAAAATTACAGAAAGCGGAAGCCGAATTTGGCAGTAAAGCGAAGTACTTTACCGATTATAAAGAAATGATCGACGTTATTAAACCGGACGTTGTGGATATTTGCACCCCCAACTACGTCCATTCTCCCATTGCTTGCTATGCGCTGGATCACGGTTGCCATACTTTTTGCGAAAAACCCGATTCTATCAGCGTAGAAGACGTCGTTAAAATGAAAGAAGCGCAGGAAAGAAGCGGAAAAGTACTGATGGTAATGCGTAATAACCGCCACCTCGGCGGCTCGCAACTGCTGAAAGATATGATCTCCAAAGGAGAGCTGGGCGAAGTTTATACCGGTCGTTGCGGTTGGATCCGTAAGAGAGGTATCCCCGGCAAGGGCGGTTGGTTCACGACGAAGGCGCAATCCGGCGGCGGTCCGCTGATCGACCTCGGCGTACATATGATCGACCTCGCATTGTACATGATGGGTAATCCTCGTCCCGTTTCCGTCGTTGGCTCCACGTATTGCAAGTTTGCTAACGACGAGGAAGAAAGCGATAGCGTTCACAGTAACTTCGGCGAAAAGGTCGAGGGCGGAACCTTTGACGTAGAAGACCTTGCTACCGGCTTCATCAAGTTTGAAAACGGAGCGTCTTTGCAGATCGAATTCAGCTGGGCCTCCAATATCGAAAAAGAGACTCGCTTTGTAGAACTGCGCGGCACCAGGAAGGGCGCCAAGTGGCAAGATAACTTCTTTACCCTTTACGACGGAAAGAGGAACAATAAACTGAAAGACTTTATGCTCATGAGAAAGCAACTTTTCTACGGCAACAAGCTGAACGGCCACGGCGGAAACTTACTCCACTTCCTGGACGTTATTTTGAACGGAACCAAGCCCGACTTCGTTATCGACCAAGGGATTGACATGATCAGGATCCTCTGTGCGATTTACGAGTCTGCCAGGACGGGCAAAGAGGTTCAGCTGTAAGGAGAACGACGCATGAAACTTGCCATCTATAACGAATATACAAGAAATCAACTTCACGGCGCCGGCAAAAAGGCCTATGCCGAAGGGTTGCATAAAGAGATCGCTTCCATTTTCGACGGAAGTAAAGACGTGGAAGTTAAATTCCTTTCTACGCTTAAAGATTTGCTCGAACATACGAAAAACGACGTCACTGTCGAGACTCTCGCCGACATTGACGTCCTTATCTGGTGGGGCCACTGCGACCATGACAAGGTTCCGGACGAAGTGGTAGACGCGGTTATTAAGAGAGTACACGAAGGTATGGGCATTATCTTCCTCCACTCCGCTCACTTTTCTAAGGTCATAAAAAAACTGCTCGGCACGCCTTGCTCCCTTACTTGGAGAGAGTGCGGCGAAGCGGAAAGAATCTGGACGGCCGACGTTGACCATCCGATCAGTCAGGGCGTTGAACAGGGCTTCCGTCTCCCTCACGAAGAGATGTACGGAGAACACTTTAATATCCCCAAGCCGGACGACGTCGTCTTCATCGGTTGGTATCAAGGCGGCAACGTATTCCGGAGCGGCGTGACCTTCACAAGAGGAGAGGGCCGGGTGTTCTACTTTCAGCCCGGACACGAAACTTTCCCCACCTACAAGAACGCCAATATCCGCAAAATCATCAATAACGCCGTTCTTTGGTGCGGTAAGCAAGAAGACAAGATCGCTAAGGTCAACAAGAAGTATAAGGACGCGCCAAGCGTGCTTCCGTGCGAACAGATCCATAAACTGTTCCATCACGTCGGCAAAGTTAATCACGGCAAGGAGGTAGACGAATAATGAAATTGAGCGTTTTTAATCCCATCCTTTACGATAAGACGCTGGAAGAAGCCATCATTTACCTGAAAAAACTGGGCGTTAACGCCATGGAAGTAGGGTGCGGTGGGTTCCCCGGGACGGCGCACGTCAACGCGCGCGAACTCGTAAAAGATCCGGGCAAGGCGGAAGAAATCAGGAACCTGTTCAATAAATACGGAATGGAGATCTGCGCTCTGTCCACTCACGGTAACGCCCTTCATCCTAACAAGGAGATCGCAAAAGAATTCCAGGTAGACTTCGAAGCGACCTGCAAACTGGCCGGGCTCCTCGGCGTCGAAACTATTATTACTTTCTCCGGTTGCCCCGGCGATTCGGATAACGCCAAGTACCCCAACTGGGTTACCTGTCCCTGGCCGGAAGACTTCTTGCAGATCCTTGACTATCAATGGGATAAACTTGTTGCTTACTGGCAGAAAGCGACCGCCTTTGCCGCTTCTTGCGGCGTTAAGAAGATCGCTTTGGAAATGCACCCCGGATTCTGCGTATATAATCCGCTTACCTGCATGAAACTGCGCGAAGCCGTAGGCGACATGATCGGCGCGAACGTGGATCCCTCGCATCTCATCTGGCAGGGAATCGACGTGCCGGAAGCTATTCGTTACCTCGGCAAGGCTATTTATCATTTCCATGCCAAAGACACTCGTATTGATAAACATAACACCGCCGTAAGCGGCGTCCTCGATACCCGTCACTACTCGGACGAGATAAACCGCGCCTGGGTCTTCCGTACCGTCGGCTATGGCAGTAACGACACAATGTGGAAAGATATCTTCTCCATGCTCAATCTCGTCGGCTATAACGGCCCTGTCAGCATCGAGCACGAAGACAGCGTCATGATTCCCACCGAAGGACTGGAAAAAGCAGTCAGGTATCTGCAAGGATTGATGATAGAAAATCCCAAGCCGGGAACGATGTCGTGGGCGTAAGTAGTTTAGCGATTTTTCATCGCTAAACTACAGTTATATTTGCCTTGCGGCAAGTTATATGCCGTTGAAACGTGAAGAAAAAAAAGGAAAGGTTTTTTTAGTGGCATTTTAAAAAAATCCCATTTTTTTACTTCGTTCAGGAATCAAGCCCCCTTTATTCCCTCAATAAGGGCTAGGGGTAAAAAGAAGAACGCGGAGGTATTTCCGCGTTTTTTGTTGTTTATTGATGGTTGCTGTAATGGGATTGCGGATAAAATAAATCCGTGTTATAATAAGCCCATGAAAAAATTTTACAGCCCTGTCAAGGAGTACGACAGTTGCAAGAGACCGCATTTGGTTTTTAAGTTCTTGCGGGCGATCGTCGGATGGTTCTTTCCTAAGAACGATTTTATCTGGAAGACGGAAAAACCGTCGGACGACGAGCCTGTTTTTTTCGTTTGTAATCATACTAAGATATACGCGCCCACTTATTTTATTATTAATAAGGAACATCGCGCGCGCGTATGGGCGAACTATTATTTTTTGTATTCCAAGGTTTTTTGGCGTCACATGAAGACGAAAGTGCTCAACAAAAGAAAGCCGAAATTCATCCTCTATCCGCTTGCGTTTTTGTTAATGCCCGTTATCATACTGACTTTCCGGGCGTTTGAGCCCATTCCCGTTTTTCATAAGGACGAACGGGTGGAAAAGATGACCTTTAAAAAGTCTATCGAGACGATGAAAGCGGGTATGCCGCAGGTTATCTTCCCCGAGCGCACGGAAAACAAAGTCAACAGGTATATTTTTCAGTTCAATCACGGTTTTCCTAAGGTGGCCGAACGATATTATCAAGAGACCGGCAAGATATTGCGCTTTTTCCCCGTCTACTGCGCAGAAAAAATTCATACCTTCGTGGTTGGAGACCCTATTGCTTACGACCCCACCGTCTCTATGGAGACGCAGGCCGACGATATCTGTCGCTATCTGGAAAATAAAATTGCCGAACTCGGCGACTCTTTACCCGAGCATGAACCGGTCGTGTACGGCTGATTTTGTAAAAATATATGAAAACGATCGGGATAGATCGTTTTTTTGTTGAGTAAAATCCAGAAGAATTTCGTTTAATGCACGAATTTATTCATAAATATTTGCATAAATATATAATTTAATACCGAATAATGAATATTTTTTATTTTTTCATTCAAATATTTGCTAGGATACGTTTTCGGTGGTAAGATATGGACAAATAAAAGAAGGAGAAATCTTTAAAATGAAAAACGTAAAGAAAATTTTAATAGCCATCATGGCAGTCGTTCTTGCCGTCGGTTGCGTATGTGCCTTTGCCGCTTGCAATAAGGGTGAAAAAACCATTTCCATCGGGGCTCAGGCCGGTACTACCGGAGAAGCCTATATCAAAGGCGACGCCGATTGGGGCTTTGCCGGAATTCCGAACGGGACGGTGTCTTCTTATCAGACTATCGGTCTTGCTGTTAACGATATGAAGAACGGCAACATCGAATACGCTGTTGTTGATAAGGCTACTGCGAATACTCTTGTTACTGCCAACCCCAACGATATCAAGATGATCGACATTGCTTTGACTGTTGAACAATACGCAATCGGCGTTAATAAAAATAAGACCGATCTGCTTGCCAGTATCAACACCATCATTGATAATATCAAAGCTAACGGAACTTTGGATGCTATTTATGCCGCTTATGCGGATATCGATATTTCAGATGATGAAGCCAGTGCTTCCGCTCCCAATTCCGATGTTTATGTCGGTATTGAGAACGGAAATGCCAACGCCACCAATAAGCTTGTCCTTGCTACTAACGCTCAATTTGCTCCCTATGAGTACAAGATCGGAAACAAATTCTATGGTATTGACATGGAAATTGCTAAGATCATAGCCGCTGAATTGGAAATGGAACTCGTTATCAGCGATATGGACTTTGACGCTGTTGTTACTTCCGTTCAGCAGGGAGATGCGGACATTGCTCTTGCTTGCTTGACCGTTAATGCCAAGCGTGCTCAATCGGTTACTTTTTCCCATGCCTATGAAGAAGGTGCCGCTCAGGTTCTTATCGTTAAGAAATCCAATACGGAATTTGATGCTTGCTCGACGGCTGATGATGTGATCAACGTATTTAAGAATAAAAAATAATGGAACAAAGTTGGAATATATTCTGGCGTTCGTTTTACACGAACGGTGGATACCAAGACGTATTAGACGGACTGAAGACAACGGTAATTATTGCCGTTGTCGGTCTGTTATTGGGAATACTCATCGGTACCATCCTTGCCGTTATTAAAGTTACGCCTCAGAACAATATCGTCACAAAAGTCCTTGGCAAGATTGCTGATACGTACATCGCCATTTTCCGCGGAACACCGATCATGGTGCAACTGTTGATTGTTTACTTCGTGTTATTCCCGGCGATGAATCTGAAACCGGCTACGTTGAATATCAATATCACGCTATATCGAGTAATCGTTGCCATGTCTGTATATGGTATGAATAGCGGCGCGTATGTCAGCGAAATCATGCGTAGCGGTATCCAGTCGGTCGACGTAGGACAATTGGAAGCAGGGCGCACGCTTGGACTCAGTTACGGTTTTACAATGTTTAAGGTCGTTATACCGCAGGCAATAAAGAATATTTTGCCCACTCTCGGTAATGAATTTATCGTGCTTATCAAAGAAACATCGGTCGTCAGTTTTATTGCCGTCGTCGATTTGACCAAAGCATTTAAATCTATTGCCGACAGTAACTATGAGTATATTGTACCGTATCTTATTTTGGGTGCTGTTTACCTGATCCTTGTTTTGGTTATTACCGCACTTATCAGACTGATCGAAAGGAGGTTTGCAAAAAGTGACAGATAAAGTAAATAACGTTGCGGAGACCTCCGTGCAAAAGAAGACTATTATCGAGGTAAAACACCTGACCAAGCGTTTTGGTTCTCTTCTCGTTCTCGATGATATTTCCGCTGATATTTACGAGGGCGATCGTATTGCCATTATTGGACCGTCCGGCGGAGGAAAAACTACTTTTTTGCGATGTCTGAACGTGTTGGAGGACCCTACGGCGGGACAGATTATCTTTATGGGCGAGGACCTGACCGACCTGAAGATCAATATCAACGAATGTCGCAGGAATATCGGTATGGTGTTCCAACAGTTTAATCTGTTCAATAACCTGACCGTAATGAAAAACATTACTCTTGCGCCTGTTAAGGTGGAGACGGAAAAGCTGAGAAAGGCAAAGTGGAATAACTTCATTATGCCGACGTATAACAAGTGGCTTGCCAAAAATCAAGAGAAGCTGAACGCGCGCATCGATAAACAGATCGCTCAGAAGAAGGAAGAGATCAAGAAGTTGCAAGACGAGCTTGTTCCGATCGAAAAAGCCTGGGAACAAACTAAGAAAGTGGAAGAAAAGGCCGGGAAAAAGCAGGTCCATTACGATCCGAAGTTGACCAAACAACGTCTTGCCATTCAGACCAAGATCGAAAATGCCGAACGGTTTATCGAGAGGGTAACCTATCCGACGCCGAAGACGAAGATCGATCCGCCGTATAAGAACAGGAAAGAGATCGTCGCCGCCGCCGAAGAAAACGCCATGAAGCTTTTGAAGCGGATCGGACTTGCCGAAAAGGCCAACGTCTATCCGTCTACCCTCTCGGGCGGACAAAAACAGCGTATTGCCATCGTACGTGCTCTTGCGATGAATCCGAAGGTGATGCTCTTTGATGAGCCGACCAGCGCGCTCGACCCGGAAATGGTGGGCGAAGTGCTTGATCTTATTAAGCAGATTGCCGAAGAAGGTATGACCATGATCATCGTAACGCACGAAATGGGATTTGCGAGAGAAGTCGCCACCCGCGCGCTCTTTATCGACCAAGGTAAGATCGCCGAGGATGGCCCGCCGGAACAGGTGTTCGGAAATCCGAAGAACGAGCGTTTGCAAGGATTTTTATCGAAAGTTCTGTAAAAAAAGTTTTATTTCGCCCCGCAGAGCCGGGGCGAATTTTTTTATAGTACAAAGGTTGTTTACACCCTTTGTAAAGGGGGATGGACACACTTTGTGTGGTGGGGGTTTTAAAAAAACAGGCAACAGAATAAAGCTATCTTTTTGCGCGGAGTCCATTAAAAACCATCTCTCCACGCCATTAGGCGTGCGGACAAAATCTCCCTTTTCTCCCACGCTATGTACGGGAAGGACGTAAGTTTTCACACTTTGCAAAAGGAGAGCAGGTTGTTATTTCTCAACATCTTTCATTTATTGATAAAAATAAAGAATTGCATATTTATTGTTTCTGTTATATAATAATAAGCAGTTTTTTCTATGGAGGCTCTGTAATGTCGTCGATGCATTGGACTGGAGAAGTTACGCCGATCGCTTTTTCCATCGGTAAGGTATCGGTAGCGTGGTATGGAATACTGATTACCATCGGTATGCTATTATCTCTGGCTATTTGTATTCGCCGTTTTAAGAGGATTAACGTAAAGAGCGACGACGTGCTGACGCTATTTTTGATTTGTATCCCTATGGCGATCATTTTCGCCCGTCTCGGGTACGTCGTTTCTAACTATAAGTATTATTTTACCTCTCCGTACGACTGGGACGCTTTCGTTAATACCATCGCAATCTGGAGAGGGGGTCTAACCATTATGTGGGGCGTGCCCGGGGGCGTGCTTGGCGGTCTTATTTGGTGCAAGATTTACAAAGTGGATTTTGTGCGGACGGTCGATCTTGTTTTGCCTACCGTTCTGATTGCTCAGGTCATCGGAAGATGGGGGAACTTTTTTAACCAGGAATTATACGGACAACTCGTTACCGATCCGACGCATCAATGGTTTCCGTTAGCAATCTATATTGCCGACGAAGGCGGTTGGTATCAGGCGACCTTTTTTTATGAGGGCGTGCTTAATTTTATCGGCTTTTTTGTATTAGCCTATTTATATTACCATATCGACATCAAGGGTATGGGGACGCTCTCTTATCCGGCATGGTACTGCATGGTGCGCGGCAGTCTGGAATTTATCCGCGCGGACGAACCGAACGTTGTGGATAAGGCGTTGGGTTTTAACAGCGTTATTTTGTTCTGCTATATCGCAGCTGCCGTTTGCATCGGATTGATCGTCTTTTTGGGCATACGCGCAAAGAAGAAAGGACAAAAGATTTTTTATAAGGAAGGGATCCCGCCTTTACCGACCGTACCGAAGAAAAAAACGGAAGAGCTTGCCTCTTTATAATACAAGGAGTAAACAGGAATGAAAAAGATGTTATTGGGAGATTTCGCCATAGCGCGCGGCGCGTACGAAGCCGGCGTACATGTGGCGACGGCCTATCCGGGGACGCCGAGTACGGAGATTACCGAAGAATTATCACGCTTTCCGGAAATCAATTCGGAATGGGCGCCGAACGAAAAAGTTGCTATGGAGGTCGCTATCGGCAGTTCTATTCACGGAGCAAGGACTATCGTCGGGATGAAACACGTCGGTCTGAACGTCGCCGCCGATCCGCTCTTTACCGTGGCCTATACCGGTATCAACGCTGGGCTTGTGGTTTGCGTTGCCGACGACCCGTCCATGTTCAGCTCACAGAACGAGCAGGACACCCGTCTGATCGCTCGCGCCGCCAACGTGCCCGTGATCGAACCGGGCGACAGTCAGGAATGTAAAGAATTTGCTTCGCTCGCTTTTGAACTGAGCGAAAAGTACGATACGCCTATTATTTTGCGCGTTACTACCCGCGTAGCTCACTCGCAGAGCCTTGTGGAGATCGGGGAGAGGAAAGAAGTGCCGGTCAAGCCTTACGTCAAGGATATCGGCAAGTACGTTATGATGCCGGCCAACGCAAAAAAACGCCACGTCATTGTGGAAGACCGTCTAAAGCGGTTATCTGCCGACAGCAACGGCTTTTCTATCAACAGGATTGAAAGAAGAAGCGCCGATCTCGGTATCATTTGCGCCGGCGGTGTCTATAACTACGTAAGAGAGGCTTTGCCAGAGGCGAGCGTTCTGAAACTGGGCATGGTCTATCCGCTCCCGTACGATCTCGTGAAAGAATTCGTTTCGAGCGTGAAGCGTTGTATTGTCATCGAAGAGCTGGAAGGGCATATCGAAGGACTGCTTAAAGCGAACGGTATCGGAAACGTGGAAGGAAAGAATATTTTCGGTATTCAAGGAGAGTTTTCCGTCAACCTGATTAAAGAAAAGATCCTGGGCGTCAAGAATGAAGTATCCGTCGCCCAAATCCCCGCCCGCCCGCCCGTTTTGTGCGCCGGATGTCCGCATCGCGGCGTCTTTTATACGCTCAATAAAATGAAAGTGTCGGTTATGGGCGATATCGGGTGTTATACCCTCGGCGCAGTACCTCCCCTTTGCGCAATCGAAGCGACCGTTTGTATGGGCGCAAGTATCGGCATGGCTGTAGGCGCAGAAAAGGCCGATCCTGCTTTTGCCGGGAATACGGTGGCGGTCATCGGCGACTCGACCTTTATTCATAGTGGTCTGACCGGCATTGTAGAAGCCGTATATAATCATAGCAATATTACCGTCATCATTCTCGATAACCGTACCACCGGTATGACAGGGCATCAGAATAACCCCGCCAACGGCAAAGATATCCATAACAATCCGACTTATGAAGTCGATCTCGAAAACGTCTGTCGTAGCCTCGGCGTGCCCTCCGTGACCGTCGTCGATCCGTACGATCTGGCGGCAATGGAAAAAGCGGTAAAAGAAGAACTGAATAAGAAGGGCGTTTCCGTTATTATCAGCAAACGTCCTTGCGTGCTTCTTACGAAAAAGCTTTATAAAGGCTTTGTCGTTAACGATAAGTGCAAAAAGTGTAAAGCCTGCATGAAGCTTGGTTGTCCCGCGATCAGCTTTACCGAAAACGGAGCGAGAATCGACACTTCTCTCTGTACGGAATGCGGACTTTGTCAAAGCGTTTGCAAGTTCGGCGCGATAGAAAAGAATTAGGAGGTATATTATGGATATATTGATCACCGGCGTAGGTGGGCAAGGGACCTTACTTGCCAGCAGAGTGCTCGGCAAATACGCCCTGGATAATGATCTCGATTGCAAATTGAGCGAAGTGCACGGTATGTCCCAGCGCGGCGGCAGCGTTATTACGTTTGTACGTATCGGCGATAATATCGCCTCTCCTTTGATCGAGGAAGGCGGGGCGGACGTCATTCTTGCTTTTGAAAAATTGGAAGCGTTGCGCTACGCGCATTATCTCAAAAAAGACGGGTTCTTGCTCTATTCTTCGCAAGAAATTATGCCCATGCCTGTCGTAACCGGCGCGTGCGCCTATCCGACTGATATAGAAAAAAGACTTCCGGAAAACTCCAAGGCCATCGACGCGCTCGGTCTCGCCGAAAAAGCAGGAAGTTCTAAGGCGGCAAATTCTGTCATTCTTGGCGCTTTTACCAAAATCATGGGATTATCTTACGACAAGATGAAAGCGGCGCTGATGGGATCGATCCCGGCTAAACTGACGGAGATCAACGACAAAGCGTTCGACTACGGCTATCGGGCAATCTGAAAAATTTTTAACGCATAACGAAAGATTTTTACTCCCTTATATAAGGGAGTATTTTTATTGTATACCAAATTTCCATATTAATATGAAATTAATTTCATTTTTTGCTTGACAACGGAAAAGGAGAGGAGTATATTTTTGTTAAAATGAATATGAAATTATATTTATATAATAGGGAGGGCAAAATGCCGATCGTTATGGCGCCTATGAACGTTCCGGTTACGGTAATCAAAATTATGACCGAAGAAAAAGTAAAAAAGCATCTGGAAAACCTGGGGATAACCACAGGGTCGACTGTGACCGTTTTGTCCGAAGAGTGCGGTAGCGTCGTTTTGATGGTAAAAGAGGGGAGACTCGCGCTCGATAAAAACCTGGCGACAAAAATTCTTGTGAGAGTATAAATAAACGAATAATAAAGGAGGAATCAAAAAAATATGGAAAAAAAACTGAGTGAGTTTTTTGTTGGACAGACCGGTGTGATCAAGTCTGTAGGCGGCGAAGGTAAGATACGGCGTCGCTTGTTCGACATGGGGGTAACCCCGGGCGCAATCGTTTATTTAAGGAAGGTTGCGCCGCTGGGCGATCCCGTCGAGGTAACCTTGCGAGGATACGAACTGACTTTAAGAAAAAGCGAGGCGGAAGCCGTTATTGCGGAGGTAAAATAATGAAAAAATTTGCGCTTGCCGGCAACCCAAATTGCGGAAAAACAACTTTATTTAATAACCTGACCGGCTCGACGGCACACGTCGGTAACTGGCCGGGCGTTACCGTAGACAAGAAAGAGGGCATCTACAAAAAGTGTGCAGAGCCCATTTTTATCGTCGACCTGCCCGGAATATACTCCTTATCGCCCTACTCGCCGGAAGAAGTCATCTCACGGAATTTTATTTTGGACGAAAAACCGGACTGCGTGATCAACATCGTCGACGCGACAAACCCGGAACGTAACCTCTATCTTACTACTCAACTTATGGAGATCGACGTGCCGCTCGTCATCGCTTTGAACATGATAGACGAAGTGGAGAAGAACGGTGACAAGATAGACGCCGCTGCTTTGGAAAAGAAAATCGGCGTGCCTGTTGTTCCTATTTCCGCATTGAAAGGGAAAGGATTGGACGAATTGATGAAACGGGCGTACGATTTCAGCAAACTTCCGCGTAAGGGCGTGACGGTGCTGGAAGACGCCGACGTCATGCCCTTAATAAACAAATGCAAAGGGGCATTTGAAAACGCCGGCGTAGAAAACGCGCTTTTCCACGCCGTAAAAATGGCGGAATCGGACGAACGGGAAGTTGCCGCGCATCCGGACGTCGCGAAAGTGATCGAGGAATCCAGGATTACTTTTAACGACAAAGTTTTCGGTAACGACTTCGAAGCCATCATTGCGGACAGCCGATATAAATACATTTCTCAAAATTATTCTCACGTATTGACGAAGAAAAAGGCCTCTTCCGATCGTCAATTAACAAAGTCGGACAAAGCGGATAAGGTGCTCACAAACCGCATTTTTGGTATTCCGATTTTCTTAGTCTTATTATTTTTGATCTTCCATTTGACATTCTCGGAAGACCTGCTATATCTAGGCGCAGGCGGCGTTTTCGATAAGGAAGAACCGATCGTTGTATACGACGCGAACGGTAACGTTATTGAAGACGTCGAAGACGGCGGTATCTACTACGACGCAGACGGAAACGAAGTCGTCGCCGTTTTTGAGAACGGAGAACCGGCCGCGCTCGAAATCGTACCCTATGCTTACGACAAAGAAGGAAACCCTGTTAAAGCCTTTTTTGACGCGGACGGAAACGAATTGGCCGTTCTTACCGACGAAAAAGGCGAATTAGTCGATCTATACGACGGTGCGGGGCGCAAATACGAACAATTTTATAATAAGGACGGATATAAAGTCCAACTCGTCTTAAACGAGGACGGAGAATTCGAGGACGTAATGTTTGCTTCCGCGATAGACGAATTCTGTTCGGAAGTGACGGTGAATACCTTTTTCGGATACGAAGAAAGCGTATTCACCCCCGGCATTGTTCTTTTTAATACGATGGATACTTTTACCGGATTCTTATCCGCATGCATGACGCAAGTCCTTTCCGGTGCGGCCCCCTGGGTGAGCGGCCTGGTCGTCGACGGCATTCTGGCAGGCTTGTTTTCGGTGCTTTCCTTCCTGCCGCAGATACTTCTGCTGTTCCTGTTCTTCTCCATCTTGGAAGACAGCGGTTATATGGCGCGCGTAGCGTTCATTCTGGACAGAATTTTTCGCCGTTTCGGTTTGTCGGGCAGAGCGTTCATGCCGATGATCATGGGATTCGGATGCAGTATCCCCGCTATGATTAATACCCGTACTCTTGCCGATGAGAAAGAACGTACGGCGACCATTCGCGTTATTCCGTTCTTCTCTTGCAGTGCAAAGCTCCCCATTCTGACGGCTATCGCAGGCGGTATCGTGCAAATGTTCGGCGTTGGCAATGCCGACCTGATCACGTACGGAATGTACCTGCTCGGCGTTGCGGTCGCCATTGTTTGCGTCATCCTGATGAGAGCGACCACGATGAAAGGAGAGGTCCCGCCTTTCATTATGGAGCTGCCGGCTTACCATATGCCTCAGTTTAAATCGCTCATGCTTCACTTGTGGGATAAAGCCAAGCACTTCGTCAAGAAAGCCTTTACCATCATCCTCGCTTCCACCATCTTCATCTGGTTCGTAAGCCACTTCGGTTGGAACTGGCAATTTCTGGAAGACGAGCAGATCAACGGCAGTATTCTTGCGGGTATCGGCGGACTGATCCAGCCCCTCTTTACGCCTCTCGGTTTCGGGAGCCAGCTTGGCGCCAACGGATGGGTATTCGTTGTCGCCGCCGTCACGGGACTCATTGCCAAAGAAAACGTCATCGCCACCTTCGGTACGCTCGGAGCATGCCTTGCCGGCGCCGTTATCGACGTCGAAGCGGACGGGGGCGTCGCGGCCGTAGCCGCCATGATCTCGGGCACGGGTATCAACGTAGCCGGTCTGATCGCCTTTATCGCTTTCAATATGCTGACTATTCCGTGCTTTGCCGCCGTTGCCACGGCCAAAGCGGAACTGCCGGGCAAGAAGGCTTTCCGTTCAACGCTCCTGTTCTGGATCGCGACCTCTTACGTAACCGCGTGTATGGTATACCTCATCGGCACGTGGTGGTGGACGGTCTTTATCTTCATCGTCGTCTGGGCGTTGATTATTGCAGGGATAGTATTAGGTAGCCAAGGAAAACTCAATCGCAAATTGTTTAAAGAAAAAAGAGGAAAATAAAGTGTCTCCGTCAGAAATCGTATTAATCGTAAGTTGTGTTCTTTTCGTCGTCGGCGTAATCATCGGTTCCGTTGTCAAAAAAAGGAAAAATAAAAAGAATGGTAGCGTCGCCTGTTGCGATTGCGGCGGTTCTTGCGGTGGGCATTGTCAAAGCTGTCACGGGTGCGTCCGTACGGCCGAGGACGTAAAGAAGTTTATTGAAAAGCAATAAAAACGTACGGCGCAAGGAATTTTCCTTGCGCCAAATTATTGTAGATGTGAATAAATAATTTGTAAGCTTAAAAGGAATTTACGTTTTTATTGTTTATACAAAACAATATCATTTACAGTCGTTTTTAAAGATTTATTCGATGCATTATATTTATATATAATTTTTGATTGTGTTGCACCCGTTATTAAAGTAATTGTATTATCATTGACAGTATATTTACCCAAGACATAAGAGGGTTCATTAGCTTCGTAGGGCATAATCAAAGTCATTTTGAAGTCCTTATTTTTATCCAATCGTAGTATAATTTGTAAATAATATGTTTTAAGCGTTACATCGTCATAAAAAAAATCGGCCCCATAATATGTTCCGACAACATTTGGTCCCGTGGGAATTAAAAAAACGCAAAGTAAAATAAAAACTATAATAGCAACGACAACAAGGGTCGTTTTTTTATTTATTTTTAAAAAGGGTTTTTGAGGAGGCGTGTTTTCGGGTTCATCATTGCATTTGTATATGGTATTGATATCTTCATCCTTTTTTTCATATTTCCAAGAATAATCATCGTCGTATCTCATCATTATCACTCCTTTCCTTAGTTTCAAAATAATTATATCAGCAAGATATTGCTAAGTCAAGACTGGCGAAGCAATATATTGCTAAACTATAGTTGATGTACGGAAAAGAAATCAGAGATGCAAGAATATCAAGCGGTATGACGCAAACGCAGGTTTCTAAACTTACGGGTTTGCCACAGAATACCATTAGCTGGATAGAATTGGATAAAGGGATCCCCAATATCTGTCAATGTGTCGCATTGGCGGATGTTTTTGGTCTTTCAATAGACGAGTTGATTGGACATCAAATAAATTGTAAAGAAGGGAAGTAACATTCTCTTCTTTTTTTAAAGAGTTGTTTTTTAGTCGAAATTTTGCTAAAATAGGAAACATGAAACAGAATTACGATTTGGTCATGGAAAGACAGATTGCGGAAAAGGGAGACGAAAAAAAACTGCTCCTGCACGCCTGTTGCGCCCCCTGTGCAAGCGGATGCGTCGATCGGTTATTGACGCACTTCGACGTGACGATCTTTTTTTACAATCCCAATATTTCCACTCGGGAAGAATACGATAAGCGCGCTGGGGAGTTGGAACGATTTTTGTCTCTTTACGCGCCTGAAACGAGGTTGATCGTGGCGTCTTACGATCCGGAAGAATTCTTGCGGGAAGCAAGAGGTTTGGAAGAAGCGCCCGAAAGGGGCCCCAGGTGCGAAAAGTGTTACCGTTTGCGCCTTGCGGAGACCGAAAAGAAAGCGAAAGAAGAGGGGTGCGACTTTTTTGCAACTACGCTTACTTTGTCGCCACTGAAAAACGCCGAACTACTCAACGCGATCGGCTTATCCTTGCAAAGGGAGGGCGGACCGGAATATCTTTGCTCCGATTTCAAAAAGCGGGGAGGGAACGTCCGAAGCGGAGAATTATGTCGGGAATACGATCTGTATCGCCAGAACTTTTGCGGTTGCGCGTTTAGTAAAAAATAATATCTGTTTTTTTAGTTTTTTTTTAAGAAACGGTATTATAATGTGTACAAAAATAGTACGGGAGGGATTTTCGTATGAAAAAAAAGACTGTCATAACCGGCGCGTTTCTTGTCGTTATTTGTATGCTCATGCTCGTCGCGTGCAATAATACGAATACGGAAACGGAGGAACAATCGAATTCGGCGGAAGAACTGTATTCGCAAGCGGTGGCATACGGATACGAAGGTACGCTCGCTGATTTTTTGGCGACGTTGAAAGGAGAATCGGCTTATGATATTGCCGTAAAGAACGGTTTTGAAGGGACGGAAGCGGAATGGCTTTTGTCGCTTAAAGGAGAGAAAGGAGACAACGGTATAGACGGACAAGACGCGCATATGACCGTGTACGACGTTTATGAAGAAGCGGCGGAAAAAGATTTCAGCGGCACGTTTTACGAATTCCTGGCACAATATCTGACGTTAAACGGCGAAACGGGCCTGAACAGAGACAACCTGTTTTCTTCGGTGTCGATCATCTGCTCTTTTATTGTGGAACAGCGTGTAGGAAACTTTTTTTACTATGAAATACAGGAAGTAACTACCACCTCGGCGGGAAGCGGCGTTTTTTACAGTATTAACAGAGACACGGGAGAAGCTTACGTCATCACAAATTACCACGTCGTTTATAATTCAAGCAGTACCACCGGCATCAGCGATCATATCTGCGTGAGCTTATACGGCAGCGAGATCGTCGGGAGCGAATTCTATACGCAAGAGTTATTCGGAGATAGCGCCGTAAGCGAAGAGGGCATGGGCATCATGGCGACCTACGTGGGTGGCTCTATGTATTACGACATTGCCGTTCTGAAAATTCAGAGCGACAGATTGAAGAGCGCTGACGTTCAGGCCGTTACTTTTGCCGATAGTAACGAGATCGGCGTCGGGCAGGTGGCCTATGCCGTAGGCAATGCGGAGGCGAAAGGCATTTCCGTAACCAAAGGCGTCATCAGCGTCGACAGCGAAAAGATAACCCTTGTGGCGGCCGATGAGAGCAGTTATGCGACTTTCCGCGTAATGCGCATCGATACGGCGATCAATTCGGGCAACAGCGGCGGGGGACTGTTTGGTTCGGACGGGAAGTTGCTCGGTATCGTCAATGCGCGTACGGTCGAACAAAACGTGGAGAGTATGGGTTATGCTTTGCCGTCAAACGTGGTAAAATACATTGTAGAAAACATTCTCTATTATAAAGACGACGTAAATAAATCTTTCGACGTACGTAAGTGCCTTCTTGGTATTAACGTGGGCGTGGAAGAAAGCAGCGCCATTCGTACCGAAGACGGGCGGGCTAAGATTAAAGAGAAAGTCGTCGTGTCCGAAGTAACGGCAGACAGTCTTGCCGACGGGGAATTGCAAGCAGGGGACGTTCTGCTTACTTTGTCCGTTGAACGGATAGGCGGAACAACGGAAGAATACGTCATCGATCGCTCTTTTATCATCGTTGATCTGATGCTGACCATGCGCGTGGGCGATAAGGTAACCGTGACCTATTCCCGTGACGGCGAAGAAGAATCGGCACAGTTTTTGATGACGGAAGAATGTATTGTCGAAATCGGCTGAGAGCGAAAATTCTTCTGCCCGCGGCGCACATATATAATAGTATTTAAATATGTGTTTAAGTAAAGGGCAATACTATATATAGAATAAGGAAAAAGAACCTCGGAGGATACATGAAAAAGAAGCTACTTATCATTGCTACGGTCGCAACGATGATGCTGATGCTGCTAACATTGGCGGCGTGCGGAGAGAGCGGCGAAAAAAAGACTTCCGGCGGAGACGTCTCTCTCGACGCATGTTACGCGTTGGCGGTGGAGAATGGATTCGAAGGGACGATGGATGACTTTTTAAAATGCATCAAAGGAGAATCCGCCTATGATATCGCCGTCAGAAACGGGTTTTCCGGAACGGAAAAAGAGTGGCTCGAATACTTAAAAGGAAACGACGGAATGAACGGTAAAGACGCGTCCATTACCGCCGGCGATCTCTACGCGGAAGCGCAGAAGAAAGGTTATACCGGATCGTATTTCGACTTTTTGGAAGATTATTTCAGCGTCAGTAAAGAAACGGGAGTATCGAAAAACGCGTTGTTCGGCACGGTGTCCGTATACTGCCGTTTTGACGTGCAAAATACGTCTTTTACCTATAGAAGCGGCGGTTACCAGACGGGAACGCAGATCGCCATGACGGCCGGAAGCGGTGCAATCTACTCCATCAATAAAGAGGAAGGCAGCGCGTATATCGTAACAAACTATCATCTTGTATACAACGTGGCCAGTCAACAGGGAATCAGCGACGATATTCTTGTTTATCTGTATGGCAGCGAGGTAAAAGGCACCGAGTTCTACACGGACGATTTTGTCGAGCAAGAAAACCTGACCGGAGTGCCGGACTATCGCGGCATGGGAATCGAAGCGACCTACGTCGGGGGGTCTCAACATTACGATATTGCCGTTTTGTACGTAGAGAACAGCGAGATTTTAAAGAACAGTAATGCGGTGGCGGTCGACTTTGCCGACAGTAACGAGGTTGTTGCGGGACAGGCCGCCTATGCGGTGGGCAACGCCAAAAGTAAGGGCATTTCCGTAACCAAGGGCGTCGTCAGCGTGGACAGCGAAAACCTCGTCATGGAGCTGTTGGACAACAGCGGAGAATACGCTTCTTTCCGCGTTATGCGCGTCGACGCAGCCATTAACTCCGGAAACAGCGGCGGCGGCTTGTTCGATGACGAAGGCAAAATAATTGGTATTGTCAACGCGAAATCTACCGTTATTAACGTAGAAAACATCGGATATGCGCTCCCCTCCAACGTTGTGAAGTATATTGTGGAAAATATTCTTTATTATAAAGATAGCGCGAATAAGAATGCCGACGTTCGTAAATGTATGCTCGGCATTACCATTTCTTCCTGCCAGAGTAGCGCCGTGATGGACGCGAGTACAGGAAAGGTAAAAATAAAAGAAAAAATTAAGGTTGTGGAAATATCTTCGGGAAGTCTTTCCGATGGAAAATTAAAAGCAGGGGACGTTCTTGTTTCGGTAAAGATCCACCACGTCGGAGATCCGGAGAGCGTCTATGAAGAACACGAAGTGGACCGTTCTTTCATCATCGTCGATCTGATGCTGACGATGCGTACGGGAGATACCCTCACGATAACGTACGATCGTACGGAAGGTCAGGATACCATCCGCGGAACGGCTGATTTCGTCATGACGGAAGAATGTATCAACGAAGTGAGCTGATAATGAACGACGTTGCAAAAATCTTTTCGGAAGCAGGAAAAAGCCTTACGGTCGAACAGGAAAATCTGTTTGTCCTCTACCGTGAATATCTGAAAGAGTATAACGAAAAAGTTAATCTTACGGCGATAACCGACGATCGGGAGATCGCCGTCAAGCATTTTTTGGACAGCGTTTTGGGCGAGAAGTTTTTGCCGCGCAACGCGACCGTCGTAGACGTAGGAAGCGGAGCCGGATTTCCTGCCGTACCGATTAAGATCGTTCGTCCGGATCTGAAATTCACGTTGATGGACAGTCTGAATAAAAGAATCGTCTTTTTGCAGTCTTTGACCGAAAAGATGGGTCTGTCCGACGTAACGCCCGTACATATGCGCGCGGAGGAAGGCGCGAAAACGTATCGGGAAAAGTTCGACGCGGCGGTAGCTCGCGCGGTTGCCCCTTTGCCGACCTTGCTCGAATGCGTCCTGCCTTTGGTGCGCGTCGGGGGCGTTTTCGTCGCTTATAAAGGAAACGCGGAAGAAGAACTGACGCAATCAGAACGCGCTTTACGTATTCTCGGCGGAAAACTGCTTTGCCGGGAAGAATTTCTTCTGTACGGCGATAAACGGACCGTGCTTGTGTTTGAAAAAGCGTCCAAAACTCCGGATAGGTATCCCAGGCTACAAAATAAACCAAGAATTTCGCCGTTGTGAGGGTTTACAAAAAAAAATACGCATGATATAATTATTGTACAAAATAAAAACAGGTGGTTATCATGGCGAAACAACTCAAACGCGGATTGGGAGCTTTGCTTGCAAACATCGAAGATGTTCGGGACGAAGTAAAGGCGGACGAAAAAGTTTATAAAGTGGCTGTGGAGATGATCCGGCCGAATCCCGACCAACCCCGAAAAAGTTTTAATAACGAGAGTTTGATCGAGCTTTCGCAATCCATCCGCAGTAACGGTATCATTCAGCCCGTCGTGGTTCGTAAAGAGGACGAGAAATACGTTATTATTGCCGGAGAAAGACGCTATCGTGCCGCCATTATGGCCGATCTTACGGAAATACCCGTCATCATTAAAAATTACGACGATCTGCAAGTTAAGGAGATCAGTCTGATCGAAAATCTTCAACGAGAAGATTTGAATGCCATCGAAGAAGCGGAAGCGATAAAAGAACTCATGACGGCGCATGGCCTGACGCAGGACGAGATTGCGCAAAAATTAGGAAAGTCCCGCTCGGCCCTTGCCAATACGCTTCGCTTATTAAATCTGACCAACGAAGTGAAAGAATTGGTAAAAAGCGGCAAATTGAGCGCGGGGCACGCGCGCGCCTTGCTGCCTGTCGTCGATCCTTTGGCGCAGATCAGAATGGCAACCGAATGCGTAAACGAAGGTTGGAGCGTCCGCGAGATCGAAAAACAAGTCAAGTATTATTTCAAACCGGAAACGAAGCCCTCCCGCATGACGGAAAGAGTCCGCGCCAAGATGACGGTGGAAATGAGAGAATTCGTTAACGATATGACGCGCGTGTTCTCCACCAAAGTCAAACTGATGGGCAATGAAACGAAAGGAAGAATTTGTATCGACTATTTTTCCAACGACGATCTGCAACGTATTTACGATATCATTGAGAGTTTAAAAAAATAAATTATAAAGGTAAAACAAAACGGGCCGAGGAATTGCTTCCCCGGCCTTTTTTAAAGGGTTATTTCTTTTCGGCACGACAACGGACGTAAAGGTTTCTTTTTCCTAAAAGGATTATTTTTCGATGGTTTCGTCGAGGTAAGTGGTTTGTACGTCCGCAATGTGAAAGAGAAGAGCCGTGGGGAACTTATAGTATGCGTCGCTGAGCGCATAGCTTCCGCCTTGCACGCGTAGATCGTAAGCGCCCATGTGCCAGTTGATGGCCATGGCTTCTTCCCGCGATAAACGCATAAAACCGCCGATCATATAGACAGACTTTTCTCCGTGGCCGTACGGCAGGTCGTCTTCGGTGGTATAGTAGGGCTTTTGCACCCATTCGCCGTTCACTTTGACATTGCGATAATCGACCTTGTACATATTGACTTTGCAGAGATCGTGGAGCAGGGCGATAATGGCCGCGCTTTCCGGAGAAAGGACGCCCTCCCATCCTTCTTCGCTTTCTTCATACTCGTTTTGCAGATTCTGTATAAAACGATAGTAGGCCTTGACGCTGTGTTCGCACAGTCCGCCCATACGATTGGAGTGGAACTTTGTCGAAGCGGGCGCATAAAAGAAGTCGCTCTTGTTGGTCAGCCATTCGAGCAGCTTGTCCGCACCGGGGCGATGAATGTTTTCGTTATAAATGCGCAAAAATTCCGCTTTGTAGTCGTCGATATGCCAGTCCATATTTTTACCATCCTTTTGAATTGTTTATTATATATTGTAATTGTTTTTCTTTGGTTGTCAAGGAGGAACCTACCACGGCGCAGGCGCGCAGAAGCCTGTTTAAAGCCTGCTGACGCTTGCTTTTCGGGACTTTATCTTCCGGTATGTCCCGGCCGCTTACGAGTAAGTCGGAGACGGAAAAAGGCACACCTTCCGCTTTCATTTCGGCGTACGTTTTTTGCAGGCGCACAGAGGATGGAGAAGGGCCTGCCGGCACGTATCCGCAACCGATCATGTCGGCGTCTTTTACTAGGCAAAGTTTTTGGAGCAGGTCATGGTTTTCTTGTACGAAAAGGCGCACTTTGTTCTCATTGGTCCTCCCGTCGAGATCGAACATATGTAAGAAAACGAGACGAACCGTCTCCATAATCCTGTATTTCGGATATCGTAATCTGTTCATGATGACGCGACATAGTTCGGCGCCGACTTCGTTATGGCCGTGGTAGTTGCCTGATTTTTTGTAGCAGGCCGGCTTGCCGATATCGTGAAAGAGGGCCGCTGTTACTACCGATTTGTCGGCAGCGTCCACGGTAGCGAGAATGTGCCCGAACACGTCGTATCGATGAAAGTCTTTTCTTTGCGGCAGGCCGTAAGCCGCGTCCAGTTCCGGCAGAATACGTTCGAGAATCTTTTCTTCACGCAAGAGGATGAGTCCTACGGACGGCTTTGGAGAAAGAAGAATCCGTTCCAACTCCGTTTGTATACGCTCTGCGGCAATTTCATCTATTTTTTCGGCGTTTTCACGCGCTCCCGTCAGCGTGTCCGGATGTACGGAAAAACCGGTTTCGGATGATTGCCGGGCCAGGCGCATCAATCGGAGGCCGTCTTCGGAAAAGACCTTTTTCGGATCTCGGGTAGCGGAAAGAACTCTGTTTTCTACGTCTTTTGCTCCGCCGAGGGGATCGACGATTTCGTTTCTTTTTATATCGTAATAAACGGCGTTGGCTTTAAAGTCTCTTCGGTATGCGTCGCCGTTGATGTCCGTTGCAGAAATCGAAGAAGGGGTGTGCCCGCCGGAATAGTTATCGGTGCGGAAAGCGGTATATTGCCACTCGCTGTTTTTGTAGCGGATACCGACCGTGCCGGTGTTGCGCTTAATAACGGATATTTTATAGGGCGTACCGTCAAGCAGATCTTTTACTTCGTCGGCGGAGAGGGAAGAACAGATATCGAAATCATCCGAAACTTTTCCGCAAAGAGCGTCGCGAACGTACCCGCCCACAAGATATAAAGGAACGGGAAAGAGTAAAGCAAATTCTTTCAGGTCGTTCGGTACGTTGATCATTCTTTTTCTTTGACGATATGCAGGAAGGGACCTTCCGGTTCGGCTTTGACGGCGTCCGCAGTTTCTACGCCCAATATTGCCAGGACGGTGTTTCCGTCGGCAAGAACGAGCAGTTTTTCTTTTTCAAAAGCTTTCAGTTTTTTGCCGTTGAGGAAGTCTCCGAGCAGTTTATTCTTACCGTTGACGCGGCGGAACGTATCGCCGTCTTTGCGGGCGCGGACAACGGCGCCGGCAGGTATCTTGGTCGGGTCGAGAGTAAAGCCGCGTTTCATTTCCGTTCCGCGAACGAAAGAAAATCGGTCGCCCTCGTAAGAAAAAACAAGGTCTTCGGAAAAGGCGCGCGAGAGAAAGATTTCCGGCTCTTTTAAAGAAAAGCACAGGTCGTCGTTCATCTTTAACGCACGGAACCCGAAAGGAAGACCGACAACGGTATTATTGGGTTTGGCTTTCAGGGCGACCAGCGCGTCAAGGTGCTTTTTCTCGATGTCCTGGTAAATTTTTATTTTTTCAAAAAACTTTTTTACAGAATACTTTTGAAGTATTTCCGGATACCTAAAACAGTCTTTTATCTTATACCCATAAGTAGTTTTTTGCGCGCCCGGCGCGCAGGAAAGGATGTATTCGTCCGCTTCTTTTGCGTTTTCGGACAGTCGGGCAAAAGCTTCGATAACGCCCGGATACATAGCGATGATTTTAGGCATGATCTCGTGCCGTATGTAGTTGCGGGTGCAGTCGTCGACGAGGTTGGTGCTGTCGGTAACGTAAGGGATCCTGTTTTTTTCGGCATAAGCCTCTATCTCTTTATGCGGGACGCCGAGTAGGGGGCGTATAAAGCCCTTTCTGTCGCTCATGCCGATCAGGCCGTGAACGCCCGTTCCGCGAAAGATGCGCATAAGGATGGTTTCCGCATTGTCGTCGGCGTGATGCGCGAGCGCGATGGCGTCCACCGTTTTTTCTTTGAGCAGGCGATTAAAAACTTCGTATCGAAGTCTGCGCGCGGCAAGCTCTACGCTTTCTCCCGGTTGCGACTGATGAAGAGTGTCGACCGAAAAACGCAGACACTCCACGCCGCACAGACGGCAGTATGACTCGACGAAATCGCTGTCGGAGAGGGATTCTTCTCCGCGGATGCCGTGTTCGATGTTGATGACGACCAGTCTTTTTTGTACTTTGCGGCACAAGTCGAACAGCACCATGCTGTCCATGCCGCCGCTGACGGCCACGCCCAATTTTCCTTTGAATGGTTCTACCGATAGTTTCATGACTTTTATTGTAGCTGTTTTTTGCCTTTTTCGCAAGAGAAAAAGGTAGTAAATCAAAACTCCGTCTTTTGCATATTGACGAAAGAGGTCTCTTGTTTTATAATAATCAGTATGAACGTAGAAATGAACGCGGATAAGAAATCGTATTTTAATTGCAGTATGTACTATATGCGCAAGTATTTCGGCTTGCGCGAGATCATTCTGCTGTCTATTCTGCTCGGAATCGGACTGGCACTGTATCTGACGGCGGGGGTCTTTTTTATCCTTATCCTGTTCGGCGTATGTCTGCTCGTTATCGGGATCGCCTTTATCCTCTTCGTCTGGACGTCGGTATCCGGGTTTAAGGTAGATTTCGAGCGGCTCGGTATCGTCAAAAAAGTCATCAAGTTCGGCGAAGAGTCCATTGAGGTAATTTCCATTGACAAGTACGGCAAGCAATTATACAAGGAGACGCATTTTTACGACAAAATAGACAAAGTTGCCATAAAAAAAGACGTCATCTATATCTATGCGCAAGTCTCCGTCTTTTACTATATCACAGCGGACTCCCTGTCCGACGAGGACAGAAAAAAATTGGTCGATATATTGCATGAAAAGATTCAAAGTCAGGATACTTTCAAAATCAAAAAGACCTTCCGTATTTATCCGAAAAAGAAAAAGATAACGTTGGAACCGGATAAGGATAACAACGATAAGATGTAGGAGATAAGTATGTTATTGGACAAGTTGTACCGTAAGTTTTGGGATAAGATCGACAAATCCGACGCTGACAGAGTGGCGAAAGAAGTGTTGCCCGAAGGGATCGAGCTGATCGAAAACATCCCCTACGTCCCCGGCGGGAATAAGTGGCAGGTAATCGACGTGATCCGCCCGGAAAAAAGAGAGGGGTCTCTGCCCGTGATTATCGACGTTCACGGCGGCGGATTGCAGGGCGGGACCAAATACGGAAACAGACCTTATTGCTATCGCCTCGCGTCTTATGGATTCATCGTTTTTGCCATGGACTACTCGTTGTCGCCCGAATATCGTTATCCGGCTCACCTTGAAGACGTAAACGAGTCCTTGTTGTGGATCAAAGACCATTTGGAAGAGTACGGCGGGGACGAAAAGAACGTGTTTATTACCGGCGACAGCGCCGGCGGCATGCTCGCCATCCACGAAACGTTGGTCAATAACGATATCGACCTGGCTGCCTCTTACGGCCTCGTTCAACCCGGTTTTTCCTTTAACGCCGTCGCGCTCACCAGCGGTATGCTCGAGTTTGATAAGAGCGTCATGATTAAGATTCTTTTCCCCGGCATCTTCGGCACGTGGAGCAAGAAAAAAGCGTCTCACTACAAAGATCTTGACCTTTCCGGATTGATCAGGAAGGAGACGGTGCCGCCCTGTTTTCTCGTTACCAGCAAAGAGGACTTTATCCGCGGAGCCACCGTGCGTTTTGCCGAACTTTTGAAGAATAAGGACATTCCGTACGTTCTGTACGACTATCCCAGGTGCGCGGAACAAAAGCTTCCGCACGTATTCAGCGTGTTGCAGCCTTCTTCCGTCAAAGGCCGGGACTGTATCGAAAAAATGATAGCTTTCTTTAAGGAACGGATGAAATAGAATTTTTTAAACGTAAGGGACGAAAACGCCGAGGAAATCGGCGTTTTTCATTTTTTAAATATGCCTTATTTGTTTACTTTAATAAAATAATTTGTTATTATATGTGCAGGAGCGAGAGAGATAAGGAGAGTCTGTTATGAAAAAAAGGATTGCTGTTTTAAGCGCTGTGGCGATAGCCGTCATATTGCTTTGTATGGTTTTTACGGGCTGTAATAAGAAACCGGTCCGCAAAGAACACGTTATCACTTCCGGACAAAAAACGGTACTGTTTTTGGGCGATTCCATTGCCGAAGCGATGGCCGGACCCTCTCCCCTTACCGAGCGCGAAAGATACGGTTATTACGGCATTCTCGGCAATATCAACGAATATAAGTTCTATAATCGTGCAATCAGCGGCGATCAGACGTCCGATCTGCTTGATTTTATTCAAAGAGAAGACGACGGCATTAATATGGTTAAGTCTTTGATTTCCGATTCCGACATTATTCACATTTCTATCGGCGGAAACGATCTGCTCGGACACAGCGTGGACGATATGATCATTCATGCGGGAGAAAACGACTATTCCGACGTCGACAGATATATAGAGACGGCTTATGACAATCTTGATAAAATTATTACCAAGCTCCGCGAGATGAACCCGGACGCCATTATTATTTTACAAACGCAATATAATCCCGTGGGCAAGGACAGCCCTCTGATCGGTGATCGCGCAAGATATCGCCTCAATGCGATGGCGTATTCGCCCAACGATTATCATCGTCTGGTCGGCGGCGCGCTCAGCAGGCTGAACGATATGTTCAAAAGATACCTGAAAGAGAACGAAAACAAGTTCGAGTACGAACCGTATTATCTGGTAGACGTCGCTGCCGCTTTTGAAGACATCTATAACGCCAGCTCCACGCGCGAACGTTGGAACAGACTGTTTTGTCCGGACGGTATTCATCCGGCCAACGAAGGCCACGCCCTGATCGCCGAAGCCAATCAGAAACTCCTGACTGAACTTGGTCTTGCGGCGCCCGACGCTTTGGATAATTACAAAACGCTCAAAAAAGAACAACTTGATTATCTTTATTCCAAATCCGTCGCAACAAGTTCCGTCAAAAAGAAGATCGACGAAAGCGATACTTTCGGAGACGTGACGCTCTCGTACTTTAACGAAGTCCAAGGCAAAGACATCTCTTATCGCGTACCGGCGGACGTAACGCCCGTCGGCAATCATTTTGACGAGGATAAAGAATTCGATATTACCACGCTTTCTATCGGCGGATTGGATCTGACAAAGTCGTCTTTGGCCGACAACGTGCCTCTTCCTATTATGTCCCGTCAAAAAAGCTATATAGTTTTTCGGGCGGACGGTACGTTCGAGATGAAGTACGTTGTTGTGGACGGGATCAAAAGCGTATTGCAAAGATCGATCGATTGGGGACTATTCAGTCTTCCGTTAGACCTGAACGATCTGATTGATCTGGATATCAATTATTTGCAAGGACACTTTTTGCAACATATGTTCCCCGGTTTCGACTATACCAATCTGATCGACTCGTTGGATCTGATCTCCGGTGCGATCGGTTTTTCCGTCACAGGTGTCGATCTTGACTCGCAGCTTGCACGCGAGACGGCCAAAGAATTGAGCGATAGCGGACATTTGGTTATCAGATCGCTTGATCTGATCGAGGACGGTCTGGGCATTTCTTGGAAAGGCACTTACCGCACGGTAGAACAGAAGTCCGAATTGACGGGAGAGACGTATACCGCAATTTATATCGGAGACGAGTTTTTTAAAGGCGAAAGCTATCTGCGCTTTACCTATAATCATCCTTCGTCCGGATGGGATACGGTACGTCTGACGGTGGACGTCGTCGATCTGGTTTGCGAAGGAGAATTGAGATGAGAGCGGTCGTTCAACGCGTCAAAGAAGCCACCGTCTTTGTCGACGGCGAGGCGGTCGGACATACCGATAAGGGACTGCTCGTATTGTGCGGCTTTACTGCGTCCGACACCGAGCAAACGGTGGATTGGGTTGCAAAACGCATCGTGAAGAGTCGCATTTTCCCCGACGAGAACGGGAAACTGAACTTATCCCTTGTCGATATCAACGGAGGGATCCTGTGCGTCAGTAACTTTACCCTGTACGCCGATTGTAAGCACGGGACGCGTCCTGATTTTTCTCAGGCGGCAGGCGCGGAAATCAGCAGACCGCTATACGAACTTTTTTTAAAAAAGCTTTCCGCTTTGGTCCCGACCGAGAGCGGAAGATTCGGCAAGCATATGGAACTATCCGTTTACAGCGACGGTCCCATTACCGTTCTTGTCGAAAAATAACGGAAAATTATTGATTTATCGTTTTTATTGTAGTAAAATAATAAGATAAACGGACATAAATATTTGCGAATATTACGGAGGCATAAAAATGTTAGATTTAAGATTCGTCTGCGACAATATCGAACTTGTCAAAGAAAAACTTGCCAAGAGAAACAGTTCTCTCGACATTTCCGAAGTGGCCACTCTTGCGGACGCGCGTCGTAAAAATATCCGCCTGTGCGAAAGCTTGAAAGCGGAAAAGAACAAGGCAAGCGAATCCATTGCGCAAATGAAGCGCAATAAGCAACCATGCGACGACCTTATCGCCGAAATGAAAGCAAAGGGCGAAGAGATCAAAAAACTCGACGCCGAACGCGCCGAGATCGAAGCTCGCCTGACCGAACTGATGTACGTTATTCCCAACCTCGTCGACGATAGTCTGCCCTATGGTAAGGACTCGGACGACAACGTGGAAGTAAGACGGTTTATGGAGCCGACCAAGTTTGACTTCGAACCCCTCGCTCATTGGGATATCGGCGAAAAGTACGGCATTCTCGATCCCAAACAGGCCGCCAAGATTACCGGAGCCCGTTTCCACGTCTATCACGGATTGGGCGCCCGTCTGGAAAGAGCCATCGTCAACCTGATGCTCGACACGCACACTGCTAACGGCTATGAAGAGGTCTTTCCGCCCTTTATGGTCAACCGCGACTCCATGTTCGGTACCGGTCAGCTCCCGAAGTTTGAAGAAGATATGTACGCTATCAAGGGTACGGATTATTATCTCGTTCCCACGGCGGAAGTTCCGGTTACCAACCTGCATCGCGACGAGATCCTCAACGTTAAAGATCTGCCCATTCGTTATTGCGCTTATACCGCTTGTTTTCGCGGAGAAGCCGGTAGCGCAGGAAGAGATACTCGCGGCGTAATTCGTCAGCATCAGTTCAACAAGGTGGAACTCGTTAAGTTTACCCGTCCCGACCAAAGTTGGGACGAATTGGAGAGTCTGACAAACGAAGCGGAACTCATTTTGCAAAAACTTCGTCTTCCATATCGCGTCGTTTGCCTTTGCACCGGCGACGTCGGGTTCGGCTCGTCCAAGACGTACGATATCGAAGTCTGGATGCCGTCGTATAACAGATACGTCGAGATCTCTTCTTGCAGTAATTACATCGACTTCCAGGCGCGCCGCGCCAATATCCGCTTCCGTGATACGGACGGTAAGGTCAAGTTGGTTCACACGCTCAACGGTAGCGGTCTGGCCGTAGGCAGAACGACCGCGGCTATTTTAGAAAACTATCAGAATGCGGATGGTACGATTACCATACCCGAAGTGCTTCGTCCGTATATGGGAGTAGATAAGATAGGATGAAGAAGCGGAATCGCGGAAGGGACGAAAAGGATTCTTTCCTGAGAGTGCTATTTAAGGCGTTCGGCGGCCTTTTGAAATTAATCATAAAGGTCATCGTGACGCTCGGACTGTGGGTGCCCATTTTATATGCCCTTTTCGGGGTGATCTTGCACTACACGCTCGGATTTGAACCTTTCGACTTTTCCACGTTCAGCACCTTCTATATCGTCGGCGGTATCGTCTGTATCGTTATCGTCGTTATCATCAGCGCTTATAACGTATTGATCAATCCGCTGAAAAGAGCCCTCGGCAAGAAGAAAAAAGACGCTGAAAAAGAAACGAATGTTACTAAGGAGCTACAACCGCCGCTTACCGAGGAGAAGAAAAAGAGAGGTCTTTTGTATAAAGAGAAAAAGAAGGAGAAAGCTCCTCTTAAACGACAAGAGACTGACTATAAAGACGCCCAGTCTCTCGATTGGATCCCCACGCAAGAAAGAGAAAAGTCGACGAGCGGTTCCGAAAAACCCGATATTTATTTCAGCGTGCTGAAACCGGATATTCTCGTCCACGAGTATCACGATCGTTTCGAGTTGTATCGCGTGGACGGCAATAAGCTGCTTTTTATCGGCACCGAGTATAAGTAACGCATGAAAAAAAGTCGTATTTGGGAGCTGGATTTTTTACGCGGGTTCGCCATAGTGATGGTCACTTTCGATCATGCGATGTACGATCTCGCGTATGTTTTTTCTTCATGGAGTCATAGCGGAAAACCCGTATTGGCGGCTATGTCGGAGTTCGGACAGGCCTATATGAACGGCGAAACGCGTTTTTTTTGGCGTCCCGCTTTTTTGTTTCTTTTTTTCTGTATATCCGGGATATGCACCGCTTTTTCGCATAACAATCTGATTCGCGGAGCGCGACTTTTCGTCGTGTCGGCGGCGCTCAGCGTCGTCACTTATTTCGTACAGGAAATATTTGGTTTCGATTGTTTTATATTGTTCGGAGTGTTGCATTGTCTGGCGGTAATCACGTTGGCGTACGCGGTATTCGATTTGGCGTACACTCTCATTTTCAAAGCGATTGAAAAAAAGAGAGCCGTTTCGCCCGCGTTGAAAAAGTGGCTTAGAGCGGGGATATTACTGGCTTTATCCGTAGCGTTTTTCTTGATCCAGCACTACTATAACGTGCGCCTGTACGACGCCTTCGGTTCCGGCAAGGCCATCGAATACAATAACGATTTTCGCGGACTGTTTTTCTTTGAAGACAGTTGGTGGACGGCCGACTATTTTCCGCTGTTCCCATACATCGCCTTCTTTTTTCTCGGCGCGGCCTTCTCCGAACCGTTATACGCCAAAAGAAAGTCGCTCATGCCGTCGCTCGACGGAAGTTGGCACTATGTTTTTTCGGTGCCCGGAAGGTATTCTCTTTGGATCTACCTCGGCGGTCAACTTCTTGCGCTCGGCTTTTTGTACACCCTGGACGCGATACTGTTGGGATAATTTTTTTTGTATACGCTTTTTCCGGAATTGTCCGGCGAAATTTATATTGCGTCTGGTTTTAAAACGGTTCGTATTACAGGATGGGCGGAACGAAGGAAAAAGTACGACAGTCCACAATGCCACGGTCGGTCAACCTAAGCTCGGGCAGACAGGCGAGGGGAATAATGGACATGGTCATAAAGGGCGAGGGCAGGACGCAACCCATCTTTTTCCAGGCTTCTTCCAGCTTCTCCACTTGCTTACTTGTCTCGACGAGCGGCCTGTCGCTCATAAGACCGGCAATGGGCAGCGCAACGTTACCTAATATCTCTCCATTTCGTACGGAGACCAGACCGCCGCCCTGTTTGATGAGGGTATTGGCGGCGATGGCCATATCGTTCTCATCCGTTCCTACGACAAGCAGGTTGTGTGCGTCGTGAGCGACTGTTTGCGCCAGAGCGCCGTTTTTGATCCCAAAGCCTTTGATAAATCCATAGCCGCTTTTTCCGGTGTTTTTGTGACGTTCGAAGACGAATGCTTTCAGAATATCTTCGCCTTCCGGTAAAAGGACTTTTCCATCGGCAACGGGCATATCGGCAAAGCGCTCGGTGGTGCTCGTCCTGGCCGGCGTTACTTCTATAATGCGCGCCCTTACGGTTTTTTTGTCCGTTTTTATTTCAAAGTCGGAGGGCTTTTTCAGCGTCGTATGTACCGAATGCGTTGCGCTGTCCGGATACCTATAATCGGCGATATCGGCAATCAATTTCCCATCTTCGGCAACCTTTTCTCCGTCTATCCATACGGAAACGACGTGACAACTATTGAGGTCGTCGATAAGGACGAGGTCGGCGCACTTTGATGGTGTGACGGAGCCCATTTCGTGATCGAGTTGATAGCATTGGGCGGTGTTGATGGTAACCATCTGTATTGCAGTAATCGGGTCGAACCCTTCTTCTATCGCACGACGAACGATGTGGTCGAGGTGACCTTTTTCGATCAGCGTATGCGGGTGCGTATCGTCGGAAACAAGACATGCAAACCGGGAGTCGACTTCGTGATTCAGTACGGCTTTGCCGACTTCTTTCAGATCATGCCAGGCCGAACCTTCGCGCAGTTGCGCGTACATGCCGAGCCGCATTTTTGCAAGAGCGTCTTCTGCTCGGGTGGATTCGTGACAGCAACGTATGCCGGCGGCGATATAGGCGTTTAATCCGCGATCAGTCTCCGGTACCGAGTAGTGTCCCGTTACCGTCTTGCCTGCTTTCAGTGTCTCTCCGACGATGGCGTGCGCACGCTCGTCTCCGCTGATGATACCGGGAAAGTTCATCATTTCGCCAAGACCGACGCACTCTTGCCAGTTCATCGTTTCGGCTACGTCGCTCGGACCGATCTCCGAGCCGGTGTCCTCGAAACCGGGCACTGCCGGGACGCAGGACGGAGTGGTCAGCATGGTTTTGAGGGGGGTTCGCGCGGCGTCTTCCAACATGTACTTTACGCCGTCGAGTCCGAGTACGTTACAGATCTCGTGCGGGTCCATGAAGATACCGCTCGTGCCGTGACATACGACGGCCTTTGCGTACTCTCCGGCAGTGAGCATCGACGACTCTATATGAATGTGTCCGTCCATAAAGGCCGGCGCAAGATACTTTCCTTCGGCGCGTATTACCGTTGTTTCCGGACCGATACAATGTTTACATTCGCCGACCATAGCGATCCGCCCGCAAGCGATGGCAAGGTCGGTATTTTTTTGCAGTTCGTGAGTGCAAACGTTAACGAGCGTAGCGCCCAGAATGACCGTTTCGGCAGGTTGACGTCCCATCGCGACGTCGCTGAGCGTCCGACTGCATTTCCACAAAGGTTTTTTACAAAAGTATTTATTGATCATTATGTTTGAACAGCGAAAAAAACGCACCTCCAACCTAGATTAACGACGTTATTATATCATCATTGAAAGAAAAAGAGCAAGGGAAACACCTGTATCTTTTGCAGGGCCTCTGTTTTGTAAAAAAAGTCGGCATTGACAAAAGCCGGGAATTTTTATATACTTTTTATTATGTATATATCTATTATATACGATAACGATTACCGAAGAAAAGGTGTTTTATGGCCCAAAAGAAAAAGATTTTCATTATCGTTGCCGTCGTCTTAATCATCGTGCTTCTTACGACGGGATTGACCGTTTATTTCGTGGTATTTAATCCGAAAAGGAACGGAGAGCAGCAACGTGCGACGATGCAGACGGATAAACCGCAATTCGAGAGCGTTCTGACAAGGAGTCAGGAAGAATTTGCCTCGGAAAAGGAATATGCGCTTTATCTGTACGAAAGCGCCTGCAAAGCTTTTCAGAATTGCAATAAGTGCGCTTACGTCGACGATTACGTGACGACGACGATCATTAAACTCGGCGGAACGCCTATACCGTGTCAGGGGTGTCGTTTTACCGTCAAGACGGGAACGGAATTTTATTACGCGGACTATTCGAGCGGCGCAAGCAAGGACGTCGAAAAATTCTTGAATACTTTCGGGCAGGCGGAGAGTACGCTTTTCGCGCAAAGAAGCTATACCGATCTTGAAACAATGGATTATTTGTATAGCGAAAAGGTGCTTCGTCCTACGGTTACTGTCGATGACGGAAAGCTGGACGTAGAAGCGGATTGGAGTCAGTCCAACAGCGTCGGAGGATATCCCAAGCGCGAGGGAACGCCGATATTCCATTCTTCGCAGGAGGGGACGTTCCAACAGACGGGGATGATTATCACTGCCGAAACGGTAACCGGGGCGACCGTGACGTACAATTCGGAGTTGGGATATTATATCGTCAGTTTTATCCTTGACGTCAACAATCCGAAAACGTCGGAAAAGCTGATCGATAATCTTCGCGCCGGATTGAGCAACGGAAAATATACTTCCGTCACAAAAATCTATCAGATCTGGGACAACGGGTATTTCCGTCAGTGCGACAGTATGGATTATGCGTCCAACTCTCTGATGGAATTAAAACTGGACTTCAAAACGTACTTTAAGTACAGCGAAGAAGACTGCAATCCCGACAATTACAAATACTTTGACGAAGTAAAACAAAAAGCGCTTGCGCAATTGGATCAATAACATCAGGAGAAGAAAATGAGCTGGATTGGATTTGGCACGGGGAACGTGCCCGTTACTGCGTTGCACGGCGCGCCGTGCCCAATTTTTCGTAAAGATTTTGTTTGCGGAAAGAAGGTCGCTTCGGCTGCTTTGAAAATTACTTCTCTCGGCGTGTTTAAGGCCTATCTGAACGGCGAGAGTTTTTCGGACGACTTCCTTGTGCCCGGTTGGACCGATTATAACAAGAGGATCCCTTATTGCGAGTACGATCTGACCGACCGTATCGCACAAAAGAACCGACTGGAAGTCGTTTTGGCCGATGGTTGGTACACGGGGCGGATAAGTTGGGCGATGCGGGAACGGTACGGAAAGTACCCGCTTAAATTGTGGGCTGTACTTACGCTGACGTATGAAGACGGAACGACGGAAAAGATCGAAACGGACGGTACGTGGACGGCCTCTGCGAGTCAGACGGTTTACGGCGATATCCTGTGCGGAGAATACAGGGATCTTCGTATCGAGCCGAAGTGCGATCAGCCGGTAGAAGTACTGCCGGACGAATATTCTCATCTGCTGGAACCGTTGAGATGTCCGCCCGTAAGATTGGTGGAAGAATTGCCGGTTAAAAAGTTATCCGATACCCTTTGGGACGCCGAACAGAACTTTGCCGGCGTTGTGCGCTACCGCTTGAAAGGAACCCCGGGAGCGAAAGTGCGTTTCCGTTATGCGGAAATCTTGGGAAAGGACGGAAAAATTTATACGGAGAACCTACGCAAAGCCCGCTGCACCGATTACGTTATTCTGAAAGGTGTTGGGGAAGAGATTTACGAACCTTGCTTTACCTATCACGGTTTCCGATACGTCGAAGCGTGCGTGGAAGAGGGCGAAGCGGAAGTATTGGAAATGACCGGTCGTGCTTGCCATAACGACCTTGTGCCTACGGGGTCGCTCCGTACCGATAATGAGCTTATTAATCAGATTTATTCCAACGCGCTGTGGGGCTTGCGTAGTAATTTCGTCTCTATCCCCACCGATTGTCCGCAACGCGACGAGAGATTGGGCTGGACGGCCGACGCACAGATCTTCTGTTCTACGGCGACGTACCTGTACGATTGTAAAGAATTTTACGAAAAGTACATGACGGACGTTCGCGACGCCCAAAGAAAGAACGGCGGCGTCATTCACGTTGCTCCGTATTTCGATTTTCTGCCTATACTCGGCGTCAGTGCGGCCTGGGCCGACGCGGTAACTGTTATTCCGTACCAGCACTATCTTGTGTACGGCGATAAAAAGATCGTTTCAGACAATCTGGAAGCCGGCAAAAAATGGCTCGATTATTGCAAGAAGCGGTCTTTCTTCGGCATTCGCCCGGCTGTCGGCTTCGGCGACTGGCTCAGCATCGATAACGTAACGAACAAAAGTTTTATCGCTACTGCTTATTACGCATACAGCGCGCGGCTGATTGCGGAAATGTGCAGGATCGTCGGCGATAAAGAGGAACAAAAATACCGCGCTTTGTCGGACAGGATCGTCGCTCGGATGAAAAAGAAGTTTTATAAAAACGGCAGGATTGCCAACGATACCCAGACGGCATACGTCCTTTCCTGCGCATTCGGCTTTTCGACTCCGTCTGAAATAAAAGACAATCTCGTTCGTAAGATCGAAGAAAACGACGGTCTGCTCAATACCGGTTTTATCGGCACGCGTTATCTTCTTCCCGTTCTTTGCGAGATCGGAAGGAGCGATATTGCGTACAAGCTGCTCGGAGAAACGCGCTTCCCGTCCTGGGGCTATACCATAAAGCAGGGCGCCACAACCATTTGGGAGAGATGGGACGGATATCGGAGCGAAATGAAAGACCCCTTCCAAAACGCCGGTATGAACAGCTATAATCATTACTCTTTCGGCGCTTGTGTCGGCTGGATGTACGAATACGGCTTAGGTATCCGTCATACCCTTGACGCTATCGGCCCGAATAATTATGTAATTCACCCCGTTTTCGATAAAACAGGGACCATAAAAGAACTTTCGGGTACCTATAACGGAATTTCTGCAAGTTGGAAAGTACAAGAAAAAACCGCCGAGTACCGTATTAAGATACCAAGCGGCATTCATTGTGAATTCGTCTTCGACGGCAAGGTAGAAAAGGAATATGCGGACGGCGAAGAAAAAGTTTTCGTCGTGGCGTTATAACAATACGATCAATAAGACCGTCGCCAGCCCGACCAGCGCCGCGATGGGATAGATCCACCTGGGAAGACCGATGACTTTAACGGGACAGTATTCGTGACGAGCGGAGACGGTCCCGTCTTTTTTTATCGTAACGACCGTTCCTCCCGTCATATCTTTATCCCAGTAGCAACCTTTTCCCGTTTTCAGGCCGTAACAATACGTAACGCCGTTATGCGTGATGATATAGTTGTTTCTGTGATCGTGTCCGCAGATAATAAAGTCCGTCGAGGCTTCTTCTTTGATGGCGGTCAGTACTCCGTCGTCAAAAGGCGGCGTTCCGGATACTTCGCGCATTTCTCCCACGCTGTTCTCGTAACCGACGTTCCAACCTCCAAGCGGATTTTTTGCCGCTTTGTAGGCTTCGTTATAGGCATGGATGGGAATGTGCAAAAAGAGCGAAGAGGGTATGCGGCCGTAATTGCTGGATGAGCGTACCATTGCCCGATACCATTCGATCTGCCTTTCCGTCAGGCGAGAGTATTCGTCTTCGTTAGCGCGTTCTTGCCCCGAATAGTCGGCCTCGTTATAAGATTCTTCGTCGCCGCTGTTCATAAAGATCAACGACCGCACCAGGCGGAAACCTTTTTCGGAGTCGTCCCGCTCGACGACGTTGACGACGTAGTTGCCGTAACGCGTCTGTCCGTCGGTCAAATAGCCGAGATCGCTTGGACCCGCCTTTAAAAGACAGTTTTTAAAAGCGTTTTCGTACAGAAAAGTTTGTTCGCCTGTAAGTAAACCTTTGTCGGCCCGGTTGTCGGCGTTTCCGAATACGGGCGCCCACGGGATACCGAAGCGGTCGATCATTCCGCCTACGCGTAAGATCTCCGTCCTGTCGCCGAAGCCCTGATCCCCCGTTACGGTAATCAGGTCGGGCTTGACTTTTTCGACAAGTTTTCGTATCGTTTTTTCGGCAATAGCCACGCAGTCGGCGTCCTGTCTGAGTTCGGGCAGGCGCAACTGTATATCGGTCAGATTCAGGATCACGAAGTCCTTGTTCGGGTCCTTCTCCAAACAAATTACGTAGTCCTTGTCCGCCTTGACGGCGCCGTCCTCTATGCGGAGACAATACCCGTCTCCCGTCCATTTTTTGTCTTTCGGCGAGGGAAAACGCTTCTTAAAATAAAATCCGTATTTCATATGTATCATTATAAAAAAAACGCCTTTAAAAATCAAGGTCTTATAGTGTCTTAAAAGAAAAACTGCGTCTTAATCGTCTAAACCGACTAAAAAATCACAACTTACGCCAAAAAAAGCTGATAGCGCAATCAATTGATCGCTCTTAATATCCGAAATGCCGTTTTCCCACCGGCAAATTGTGGCGTCACTCACGGATATGGCTTTCCCGAGTTCTAAAACAGACATTTTTCGCTCCGTTCTTAACTCTTTCAGCCTTTCTGCAAATTCCCTCATGCTTTAATCTTACTACACAAGTGTAATTTTTAAATTGACACTACACAAGTGTAGTGTTATTATAATAAGGCATCTATTTGGAGGTAGACCTGTGAAAAAACTTAAATCTTTATTGCTCGTAGTATCCGTACTTTTCCTTGGACTTATCGTTTTTACGGCTTGCAATGAAAAATCCCGGGATGAGGAACCCCAATATGCGGATACCTATTATGAGTACAAAAACGGCGTAAAGCAAGAAGGCAGTTGGATAAAACTGGAAAAAGACAAGTGGTCCGACGATGACGGCGCGAGTGGAAAGCTTGAAGAAAAGGACGGTACGCTATATGGTTATAGCGATAACGATGTCCTTTTTTACGGCACGGTCGCAGACGGATTATTCAGATGGACGTTCGACGGCGCCATATATTATGAGTATTATAAGGATGGTTCTTACGTTGATACGTCGTCAGGGACAAACAATAACACCGGAGGAAATACTGATCCGGGAGCAGGACAGCCGGCGATTACTCGTTGTAACGTTACTTTTAACGCCAATGGCGGTTTATTTAATAATAATAGCGAAACGTTCAACGTGCAAACGGAAGCGGGAAATACCATTTCCGAACCGACTTCGCCCACCCAAGAAGGATTTGAATTCGGCGGTTGGTCGAAAACTCGTAATGGAACGGATAGATGGGTTTTCTTGACTGAGAAAGTGAGTTCGGACGTCACCTTATATGCAATTTGGACGGAGATCCTTGTTGAACACGAAGTGCGTTTTGTGTTGAATTATGCCGACGCGACTGACGTTACGCGGTCTACCGAGAATGGTTTTATTACCTACGTGCCCACACGCGAAGGGTATGATTTTAACGGGTGGTATACCGACAGCGATTTGAACAGGCAATGGAATACGAGCGCCAAAGTCACGGTAGACGGTCTTGTTCTTTACGCGGAATGGGTAGAAGAGAAAACGGTTGAAGGTCAGCTTTCCGCGCCGTCCGTTTCTTTTGACCAGGAAACGCATACTTTTTCTTGGAAAGAGGTAAGTGGTGCAAACGGGTATTTCATTAAAGCAACGGGAAGTGGTTTATCCGAACCGTATGAGACTTCGGTAAGCGGTTTATCGTGGACTTTTCCGAGTTCTATGCTTCCCACGGATACCGGTTCGTATACGTACACGCTCCAATTCCGGGCTAAAGGAAACGGCATTAACACGTATAATTCATCAGCAGCACAAAAAAGTTGGACCTACAAAGTACGCGTATTAGATGATATAAAAAATATGAAATTCGACGTAATGACCTCGATCGTTTCGTGGGATCCGGTAGATAACGCCGATTATTATTGCGTTTATCGCGGATCGGAAATGGTCGCGGAACAGACGGAAACGTTCTTTGACGTTTCTGCGGACGACGTCGGACCACGCTCGTTGACTGTATATGCCAAGAAAGATAATTGGCAGTCTTCTTATAAGAGTTTTGAATTTGATAAAAGGAGGCTTCCCGCACCTGTTGTTATTGACGTTTTTAATAATGGTACGTGCGAGTACACTCTCAGTTGGGCTTCCGTCTCTAATGCAAATCAATATGTAATAAAGATCGGGGATAGTGAAATAAAGACAACGGATATCAATTATACCTTTACCATTGAGCAAAACTCTCCTCTTTGGAACGGAGAAACCATAAAATTGACGGTACAGGCTTTTGATCAGAACTCAAATTATCTTATTTCTCCGGAATGTTCTATTTCGATTGTTAAAAAGTATTTGGTAACAATAACAAAAACGGAAGGAGGTATTATTTCTTTTACACAAATTGTGAACAATGATACCGAGAAGACCTTCAGCAGGGGCGATGAAGTTACTTGTTACGCATCATCTACGGAGGACGGTTATACTTGGCTCGGATGGTATGACGGAGAAACGAAAGTCAGCGAAGGAACAAGCCTGAGTTATACGTTTACGATGGGGACGGAAAACAAAACGTATACGGCGAAATGGTCTCATTATACCATAACGTATAACTTAGATGGCGGGACTAATGGGAACAACCCCTCGTATTTCGAGACGTTCGCAACAAAAATCGTTTTGGAGGATCCGTCAAAAGCGACGTCGGTAACGACCAATAATGAACATCTCGGAAACGGTAACTATCGCGTTACGAAAGAAACGACTGAGTACACCTTCCGCGGTTGGTATACCGAAAGCACGTATGATAACGAGGTTACGGAAATAACGTATACGGGGGATAACGTCGTACTGTACGCGAAGTGGAGCGAAACGACGTCTACTACTACAACTACGGAGAGCGCTTATTCGCGTGAAGGGAATTATATTTACTTCGGAGAATATCCGCAAACCATAAAAGCCAATAACGTGACCATTACGGACACCACGAACGAAAAAGGTTATTATCTCGGTTCTGACGGAGAATACTACGCCAAAGTGACGGCAAGCCCGGATGAAGGCGGTTATAAGTTCTCTAACGGAGCAAGCGTGACGAGCGGGACGGTATACTACTTTAAGGTGGAACCCATTAAATGGCGTATTCTTTCGGAAACGAACGGAGAAGCGCTCATTCTTTGCGAAATGATCATAGACAGTCAGGAATATTATCCTTCTTTCTCATCGTCGTCATTTAGCCACAACGGCGGAACGGGATACGCCAACAACTACGCGTTATCCAATATAAGAAAATGGTTGAACGATACGTTCTACAATACGGCGTTCACCGACCTGCAAAAAGCGATTATACAATTGACGACGGTAGATAACAGCGCAAGAAGCACCAATCCGAATAACAACGCCACGGCATTTAACAGTGGAACAAATATCTATGCTTGTGCAAACACGCAAGACAAAGTATTCCTACTCAGCGAGCAGGAAGTAACGAACAGCGCGTATGGATTCAATGCAAGTTATAGCAGTGAAGATACGGCAAGAAGGAAGCAAACAAGCGATTACAGCAGAGCTACCGGCGCATATATGAATACGTTTACAGACTATTATGGCGACGGGTTTTGGTGGCTTCGCTCGCCGAGGCATAGTAGGGGGGATTCCGCGCGCGGAGTCCATAACAGTGGCTACGCTGATAGCGTCAGCAACGTAAGCGGCACTAGTAGTGGGGTCGTGCCCGCTTTGAAAATCAGGCTCTCATAAGCCCATCAGACGAAGTCGATTAACCTTGCGAAATTTTTCGCGAAAGGGCAATTGGACTGCAGATGAAGGCAGCTCGCCCCGACACGTGGGCGAGCTGCAATTATTTGTTTGCAGATAATGAGAGCATTCGATAGCGAGGGTCGACATTTTCATCAATCCGGTTATGCGGGTAAAAAAGAATTGTTACAGTATTTCGGAAAGTTTGACCGGGAGACAAGGGGTATTAAGGATTTTCATGAGCGTTGACCCAGTCGAGAAGTTCTTCATAGCGGCTTGTCCCGGCGGCGACGGACATAGCTATGTCTTCGACGTCCTTATTGGTGGCGTCGATGGGGATGCCGTTGACCTCTAAAAAAGTCAGCATGACGTACATACCGATCCGTTTATTCCCGTCGACAAAGGCGTGGTTAGAAATGAGCGAGTAGCCGATCTTCGCGCCTTTTTCTTCCTTGGTCGGATATAGGTCTTGCCCGTCGAACGTAGCGAAAGCGCTTTCCAAGGCAGATTCAAGCAAGGCGTAATCCCTTACGCCTGCGCTTCCGCCCGTTTCTTGCGTGATAAGTTGGTGCAGAAGAAGAACCTTTTCTTTGCTGAATCTGATCATTTTGCCAAAGCCTCAAAGGCCGGATGGTATTTTTCGAGAATGCGTTTTGCGACAATATCGATTTTTTCGTCATCGGATAGATTCAAATAGTTTTCGTTATCCATGTCGATAAGCAGATATTTCGGCTTGTTGTTTTTGAAAATAACAACGCATCCTTTTTGATCGGCCAGTCGTGCCGTTTTGGAAAAATTCTGATTAGCCTCGGTCATGGTCACGATGTTTTGCGTATCAATAAGCATAATATACCTCCTTGATGTTAGTATACCATAAATAATAGGATAAAATCAACCTATTTTAAAAATTCAGAATTCTTTTTGTAAAAAAATCGCGAGAGGAAAAAGAAAGTTTCCTCTCGCATTATTGTTGATTATTATAGTATTTCGGAAAGTTTGACCGGGCGGCCTTCTTGCAGGGATTTTTTGGCGGCGAGGCCGATGACGACGGCTTGGAGACCGCAATCGACGTCTACGGGTACGGGCGTATCGTTTTCGACGCTGGCGACGAATTCGGAAATTTCGTTGACGTAGGCCTGCATATAGCGTTCGAGGAAGAAAAGCAGGGGCTTTTCGGCGTGGACGCCGTCGGCATTGCTGATGACGGCGTTGGAGTCGGTATCGTTACTTATTGCGACCTGACCGAGGCTTCCGAAGGCTTCTACGCGTTGGTCGTAGCCGTAGCTTGCGCGGCGGCAGTTATCGATGACGGCGAGGGCGCCGTTTTTCAGTTTCATGGAGATAACGGCTGTATCGATGTCGCCGGCTTCTCCGATAGCGGGATCGACGAGTACGCCGCCGTAAGCGAAGACCTCTTCCACTTCGGATCCGGAGATGAAACGGATCATATCGAAGTCGTGAATGGTCATATCGAGGAAGATGCCGCCGGAGATCTTAATGTAGCTGACCGGGGGCGCGCCGGGATCGCGGGAACAGACTTTCAGGACGTTGAGGTCGCCGATCTTGCCCGCTTTGACCGCTTCTCTTGCGGCGCGGAAGTTATGGTCGAAACGGCGGTTAAAGCCCACTTGATATTTCAGGTCGGGGTGCTTTTTTATTTCTGCCTTGACTTTGAGGATTTTATCTATGTCGTGGTCGATGGGTTTTTCGCAAAAGACGTGCTTGTTCGCCTTTAACGCGTCGATAGAGATGGCCGAATGGGTGTCCGTACCGGAACAGATCAGAACGGCCTGAACGTCCTTATCGGCAAGGATCTCTTTGTAGTCGGAAAAAAACTCTTTTACCCCGAGGGACTTTGCCCATTCGATGGTATCTTCTTTCAAAAACGGGTCGGCAATGGCTTTGACGGTCGCGCCTTTTACGTAACGCATAATGCTTTCGCAATGCACCTTTCCGATACGACCTGCGCCGATGATTCCTACGTTAATCATTTTATCTTCGCTCCTTGTTTTTTCATTAAGATAAGTGTAGCATAGTTCGGGTAGCCTTGCAATATGCAATAATAATTAATTCGGTCTTCAAAATGGACAAAATAAAGCGCACCTCGCCGTCTTTTATTGACAAACGCCGTTTTTTTCTTTATACTTTATAAAAATAATATTTCGGAGATATATCGGAATGAAAAAGATCCTTCTGGTAACGGTAGTCGTCCTTGCTTCGCTCGCAATGGCGCTTTCCCTTTCCGCTTGTAGCGGCAGAAACGCCAAAATTACCGTAGAACCCTGTTGGGCGGATAGCGAGACGCTTATTTATACGATTCATGATAACGACAATACGGTAACCTCCGCTGTGGGCACGCTTACCGTTCAACTGAGCGCCAATATCGGCGATGAAAAAAAGAAGCTCGTCTATAACGGAGAAGAAAAGACCTATTCTTCGGCTTCGGTATGCGTACGAGAAACACTTTTGCAAGAAAACGTATGCCAGATCGAGACCACCATTCTTGCGAGCGACTATAACGTGCTCGCCACCAATAAAGTTTATACGGATAAAAATTTATCCGACGGCGACGATTCTTATACGTTAGAATCTTATCACGACGGGAATAACTACGTTTATCGCATTACGTACGTTGACGGCCGTGAAGGAAAGAGCGGTAAGATCAAGGTCGGAAGCAGCAATTATACCGATAACGAATTTTTGTATTATTACGTTCGTTGCTACAAGACCGATAGCGTTCCGTCCAAGACCAAGATCGCCGATCCTTTCAGCGGAAAAGCGGTCGAAGTGGCTTGCTCCAACGTTGGATCGACCACCGTTCGGACCGAAATCGAAGACGTTAACAAGAAGATCAACGGCACGGTCAACTGCAACAAGGTAAACATTCGATTGGCAGACACCCCCACGGGCAGAGGTATCGAAGTATATTATCTGACTGACGACGAAGCGAACGCAGCCGGCACCTACGGACTTATGAGCAGAAAATTCCCTGCGAAGATCGTCGAAAATAACATCTCTTACGTTTTGAAAGATTATGAAGCTCAGTCTTCCAAATAAAGTTTGCAAAAAAGAAAAAAAAGGACTCGGCGTTAACGGCGTTGCGATAGGGATTTATCGCAACGCCGTTAGCTATATTTGCCTTACGGCGTGATATTTTGCATGAAGCAAAGTAATATTTCTCTCTTCGAGAGAAGCTAAGGCAAATATAATATAACTTCGGCTGAAAGCCGAAATAAAACGCAAGCTCCTTGCATATCAATTTTAGCCATAAGGCTGAAAATATAACTTTATTTTAATTCTTTTGCGGATAAAAATATATTTTATTTCAATTTAAATCCTTATCGCAACGCCGCTAAAACTGTTTGGATCGTACGAGAATTTATTTCTCAGGTTGTTTGGGTTCCGGTTCGAGGAGCGCGAGAATCTCTTCTTTGGGAAGAAATTTGACGTGTCCGGCGGTAGAATGCAAGCGAATGGGAAAAGAGCCTTTTTCGGGAACGTCTTCCGGATAGACGACGGAGAAGGGCGATTTGCAATCTAATTTATAATCCGTCATCTCGTCGGATAGATGGGCATAAATATCCCCGGCGGCGCAAGAGAGATCGAAGTCTTCGGAGACAAGGTCGGTCAAGTAGCCATCGCCGTTTAATGAGATATTTACGTCCGTTTTTTTGGCGTTGCAATTCTTCAAAACAAGGTCGCCCGTGCGGCATTGACCGATCAGCAGATCGGTTTTGCTGTTTTCCATGACGAGCGAACCGGTGCCCATGACGAATTCCGTTTTTTCGGAGAAAGTACAGTCTTTTATCACGGTATCGCCGGCAGTGACGTTGGTAAAGAAAGACTTATAAGCGCAATTTTCGGTGCGGATACCTCCTCCGATACCGCCGGAACCCTGCGTGAAGTCGAGGCACGTCAGGTCGGTAACGACGGTAGAGGCCGTGACGGCGGAAAGAGATATCTTTTTGTAAGCATAGTCTTTCGGAACGACGACGGTCAGGTTTTTGGTGGGGATGGAAGTGCTAATTTTCAGATTATACCGCATAAATTTGACGAAAAGCGTTCTTTCTTCGACATAGGTATGCACGCAATAAGGCTCGTAGCCTGCTTTGGGAACGTAATCGTCGCGTACAGAAACGCCTTTGGCGTTTTCGCTGCCGCATAAAGTAACGGAACCCGCTATCCAGTCGATATTAATCGAATCGATTTCTTCCGTTGACTGTATAAAAGAACCTACGGCGTATTTTTCGCCGTTATCGTAAACGTAATAAGAGGAAGAATCGGTTAAACTCCCCCCGCCCGGGGTGCAGGCGACGGAGAGCAACGCGAAACAAAAGATAGCAAGAACGAATACTTTTTTCATTATCGGTTATCTTTGGATACGACCGCTACCGTCACCTTCGGCAAGCTTGGTGACTTCGGCAACGGAGACGCGGTTATAGTCGCCCTCGATGCTATGCTTCAAGGCGGAGGCGGCGATACCGAAGTTAATGGCGGCGTTGTCGTCCATGCCGGAAGCAAGAGCGTAAATAAGACCGGCGGAGAAGCTGTCGCCGCCGCCTACGCGGTCGACAACGTCCAGCTCGTATCGTTTACTCCGGGTGGCGCCGTTACGGGAGACGAGGAGACCGGACCAGCCGTTTCTGCTGGCCGAAAAACTTTCTCGTAAGGTGAACGCGACGTATTTGAGAGAGGGGAAGCGATCGAGAACTTTTTTGCCGAGATCGATATATCCTTGTTCGGACAACTTTCCGCCGACGATATTGGTGCCGTCGGCATGAAGACCAAACACGTCCGAAACGTCTTCTTCGTTGGCGATCAGAACGTCGGTATAGGGCATGCAGGCGGTCATGACCTTATTTGCTTCGTCTTTCGACCACAATTTTTTGCGATAGTTAAGATCGCAAGAGGTTTTTAACCCCTTTTCTTTTGCCGTTTTCATCAGCGTGACGGTAAGGTCGGCCACTTCTTTTCCGAGTGCCGGCGTAATGCCGGAAGTATGGAACCAGGCTGCTCCCGCAAAGAGCTTTTTGAAGTTGATCTCTTTTTTCTTTAAAGTGGTAATACTGCTGCCCGCTCGATCGTACAAGCAGGTGCTGGCGCGTTGAGAAGCGCCTTTTTCGGTGAAATAGATACCCATTCTCGGTCCGCCCAAAACGATGGACGAAGTCTCCACGCCGTTTGCTTTCAGGTCGCGCAGACATCTGTCGCCGATCGCATTGTCGGGGATTTTGGTCAGAAAGACGGCTTCTTGTCCGTAATTTGCCAGAGAGACAGCTACGTTTGCTTCGCTGCCACCGAAGCAAAGATCGAAACGTTCGGCTTGCGAAATACGCTTGTAGCCTTCCGGTTGCAGGCGCATCATAATTTCTCCGAAAGTAATGAATTTCATTGATGATTCCTCCGAATATGTATATAGATTATTATATTATTTTACCCGTTTTTTCTTTTACAATCAATATTGTTTTTCCGGTGGGCGCGAGAAGAACGTTACCCAGGTAGTTAAGATACATATAAATAATGATGAGTGCGAAAGCATATCCTTCGCATAACGCCGTGGCGGAGTGCATCAGACTGAATTCTTCATCGTCCGTAACACGGATATAGCAATAAGCGATCGTGATAAGGATAAAGCCCATCAGGACGAGATTAATATAGCCCTGCGTGCGATTGCGGAAGAAAGAAAATACGGTAACAATGGCGAGCACGACGAAGTGTCCGATGAACATGGCGATAGCCGATTTATTATGTATCTTAATGACGGTGGGGCTGGCTACGTCCGGATTATCGGAGCAAGCGCCTGTCAGGATGAACATAATATCGACCGCAACCAAGGTGGCAAGAGCAGCTATTTTCAGTTCTTTTCTGAAATAGGATTCTTTCAGATACAGGAGCATGGTATACAGCAAATCGATAATGATAAAGATTCCCCAGCAGAGGAAGGGAACATAGTAGCCCATATCGAATCCCATCTCCGTTATGGAGTGCAGAATGGGATTTTCCAAAGAAAGGAAGATCGCCGTAAATAGCGGAAAGACAACGAATGCGATCAGACCGAGCACAATGACGTTGATTTTCTGATTTTTATCAAGAATCGGCATAGATATCTCTCCCAATAACGTGTTCTGAAAGGTAATCTATATTATAACAGTCCCGCCGGGAAAATGCAACACATAAAGGAATGCCCGGGCGGAATATCGAGGAATAAACGCAACAAAATAAATTTTTATACCGTTTGTGAAAGGTCTTCGGCATGAAATTTCTTGTCGGCAGCGAAATTTTACGCAATCGACTATCCGGCAAGTATTACTTTCAGAACAAAGCGTTCGAAGCGTTATTCGACGGGAAGATTCCCGATGACGTAAGGCGTCATGACGGAGGTATCCGTATATTGTACGCCGTAGTAGTCGAAAGAGCTATCCTCGTAAATATAAATGACGTTATAGCCTTTCATTTCATCTTTGTTATCAGACATTTTTTTGGAATAGAGACTGTACGTAGCGTAACCGCCGCAGGTACCGTAGCAGAGATAAACGGGGGATTCTTCTTTGGTGTACGTCCCCGTTTCGTAAAGAACGCTGTCGGTAACGTGATCGTGTCCGCAGAACAGGCCGTTCACGTGCGGAGCGAGCTTTTTCATAAGGGCGTACATACCGTTATTATAGTCGGAGCTACAACATCCCTCGTACGCGCCCGTTGTTTTTACGTACGACCAGCCGTCTTTCAGAATAAAGAATCCGATAACCTTTCCGTCGAGGATACGTTCGCTTTCCGCTACTCTTTTATAAGAAGCGGGATAAACCGTGGTTTTTGCGCCGCCGACGGTGGCGGATACGATATTTCCGCTTTCGACGGAGGCCCTATCTTCCGCTGTTAAATTATTTATGAAGTCCGGCGTCTGAGAGAGGAGAACCGCGCGGTTGGAGGTAGCGTCTTCCGGCGAGTATTCCGATTGACGGACGTAAATAAGACTGTTTTGCTCGACGAGCGGGATATGGATAAAGAGCATCGTTTTTACGTTGGCGTTCGATTCGGCGGCGGCTTTTACTTGTTCTTCATACCATTTCATTTGACTTTCTTTCAAAAAGTCATAGGAGCCTTTTTCTACTCCGACGCGTTTGACGTCCGCATCCGAGACGGCGTCGCCGCTGTCCATAAAGATCATGGATTGCACGACTTTATTGTCCTTGCCGAGCAGATTGACGACGCAGTTTCCGTCGCCCCACACTTTTGTGCCGTCCTTTGTATATTTAACGCTGTTATCCAATACGCAATGCGGATAGGAGGCGCAGATATCGACGAGCTTTTTACGATCTAACGCAAGGATCTGGTCGCCTTCGTGATTTCCGAGAACGTACGTCCAATAAATACCGAGTTTCTCGAATATCTCGCACAGCTGTTCCGCACGCGATTTACCGCGAATGCTCGTGATAACGTCTCCCGTCATAACGACGTAATCGGGCTTCTCCGCGTATATGGCGTTGAGCATTTTATTTAACGTGATTTCGTTTTCGTTCATCTTGTCGCCGAAGTGCAGATCGGTAAATTGCAGGACTTTCCAGGGGCTTTCGTCCACCGTGCCGTCCGCGTTATACTTGACGAGCTCGGCCGGCTTCCCGTTTTCGCCGGGGGTAAGAAGCGTCACGTTGTTTTTCACTTCGCGAACTTTCGACCAATCCACCCGCATCGGCATCGGACCAAACATGAAGTAGCATCCGAGACCGATGGCAACGGCCAGCACGCACGCCGTCACTATAATAGCGATTTTACTTTTTTTAGTCAGTTTTTTCATATCATTACGACATCCTCAGGAAATATTACCAATAGTTATTTTACAGACTTCCCGGTGTTTTTGTCAACGGGCGTTCTGTTACGTTACAGTAAAATCCGTCGTTATCCTCCCCGCAGTCGTTCGGTTACAGGATAAAAAAACCGTATTTTGCCATTTCCCTGTTTTTTGCCGCCGAAAAACAAAAAACAATCTTGCGGATTGCAAGATTGTTTTTTTGGCGCGCCATAGGGGGTTCGAACCTCTAGCCTTTGGTTCCGTAG
>JAEDHK010000002.1 GCA_016297005.1 Clostridia bacterium | reverse complement strand
TAAATAATAATAACCAAACTTGGAATGAGTACTCTTTTTACTTATTCCTTTCCGTCAGTCGGGTAAACGTGTTAAGAAAGTTAAAATATGAGTAATCGCCTTGGGGCGGTTATTTTTTTATAGGTAAAGAATGTTTTTGAAAAAATACTTTGTATATTTATTATACTTGTGTTATTATTAATAAAACGATTGAGTAGGAGAAGAGCGTGTTTTATTACGGCATCGATATTGGAGGAACAAAGTGCGCCGTGACGGCGGCAAAAGTCGTAGGCGATGAAATTACGATCCTGGAAAAAGAATCTTTCCCCACGCCGAAAAACGACCCCGACGGGGTATTGAACAGGCTTTACGAACTTCTTGCCCCTATGATTATAAAACAGGGCGAAGGCAAGATCGGTATAAGTTGCGGCGGTCCGCTCGATGAAGAAACGGGCGTCGTTCTTGGCCCGCCCAACCTGCCTGGCTGGGATCACGTCGAGATTGTACGGTTTTTTGAAGAAAAAACAGGTTATAAGGCAAAACTCCTTAATGACGCCAACGCCTCTGCCTTGGCGGAATGGAGATTTGGTGCGGGCAAGGGTACGAAGAACATGGTCTTTATGACTTTTGGCACCGGCCTCGGCGCGGGACTGGTACTGAACGGCAAGCTCTATTCGGGAGCCAACGGCAATGCCGGAGAAGTCGGACACGTACGTATGTCGCTTTCCGGACCGGTCCATTATGGTAAAAAAGGCGCTTGGGAGAGCTTTTGCAGCGGTAGCGGTATCGCCGACTTGGGTAGAGAACTTGTTCGAAAAAAGCCTGAATGCGCCCTGTTAAAGACAGCGGGAAACGAAGAAAATATCACGGCCAAACTGATCGCAGAACTGGCCCGCAAAGGGGATAAAGACTGCCGGGCGATCTACCGTAAAAGCGGCCGTATCCTAGGTAAAGGTTTGGCGATACTGATCGACGTGCTCAACCCGGAGACGGTCGTAATCGGCGGCGTATATATGCGGAGTCACGATCTGCTCGATCCGGCGATGTATAAAGAAATCAAAAAAGAATCTCTCCCGTACGCGGCGGGAGTGTGTCGAATAAAGCCGGCGCTCCTTAGCGAAAACATCGGCGACTATGCCGCGATTTCTGCGGCAATGGAGGCAGAATGAAACAGAACACGGAAAAGATATTAAATACGCTCATCGATCGTTATCCTGCGCTTTCGGCTGCCAAAGGATTTATTTCGGAAGCCTATAAAACGTTATACGACGCCCTATACGAAGGACATGCCGTATTTACATGCGGTAACGGAGGCAGCGACGCGGACGCACGGCATATCGTGGGAGAACTGCGGAAGAGCTTCTGTCTGCCCAGGCCTGTTACCGAAGATCAACGGGATAAATTATCTCTGCTCGGCGAAGACGGCGAATACCTTATCGAGCATCTGGAAAGGGCTCTGCCGGTGTTTTGTCTGAACGAGAACTCTTCGCTCATTTCCGCGTACGAGAACGACGCAGCGCCCGACGCGGCATTGGCACAGTCACTCTTTGGCGCGGCAAAACAAGGCGACGTCCTTATGTGCATCTCCACGTCGGGAAACAGCCGGAATTGTGTTCTCGCCGCGACGCTTGCCAAGGCGATGGGCCTTGTCACGGTTTCTCTTACCGGCGCCAAGCCGTCGAAACTGAGTGCGTTAAGCGACGTAACGATCGCCGTACCCGAGACGGAGACATATAAAGTGCAAGAAATGCATTTGCCCGTATATCATTGCCTTTGCGCAATGTTGGAAAGCGAATTTTACTTTGAATAAAAAATTCAGGAGGTAATCATGACTGCCATCGAAACCAAGATCCTTACCCTTTTACAAGAAAACGCCCGCTACTCGGTCGAAGAATTGGCCGTGATGGTCGGTTCTGATAAAGATGTGGTAGAAGCGACCATGCGCGGACTGGAACAAAAAGGCGCCATATTAGGCTATACCGCCGTGCTTAATCCCGAGATTATCGACGAAGACAGCGTTAGCGCGCTCATCGAAGTTAAGGTCACGCCGCAAGCAAGAAGCGGTTTTGACTCCTTTGCCGAGAGGATCGCCGCTTTCGAAGAAGTCAAAGCCGTTTACCTTATGAGTGGGACCTACGACCTGTCCATCCGCTTGGAAGGAAAGACCCTGCGAGAGATTTCCACTTTCGTCGGAGAAAAACTCTCTTCCATCGAGGGCGTAACCTCCACGGCCACCCACTTCATCATGAAGAGATATAAAGAAGACGGCGTTTCTACCGAAAGCGCTAACGCCAAAAACAGAGTTCTCCCCCTCTCGGAATAAGAAAAAAGGAAGATATGGATTATAGCCGTTTTATCGGAAAGACCGTTTCCGAACTGCAACCGTCCGGTATCAGAAAGTTTTTTGATATCGTCGCCGAATCCCCCGACGCAATTTCTCTCGGCGTGGGTGAGCCCGATTTCGATACCCCGCAAGAGGGGCGCGATCTCGCCGTGCGCATGATCGGAAAAGGCGTGACACAGTATTCGGCGAATAAAGGAATGATCAAACTCCGAAAACTGATTTCCGAATACTATTCTTCCAGATACGGTATACCATATTCGCCGGAAAAAGAAGTCATGGTTACCGTCGGCGGGAGCGAAGGCATCGACCTGACCTTGCGCACGACGCTTGAAAAAGGGGACGAAGTTTTGATCCCTTCGCCCTCGTACGTCTCTTATTCTCCCTGCGTACTGCTTGCCGGGGGCAAGCCCGTACCCGTGCCTTGCTACGAAGAAAACAACTTCCGCGTGCAGGCTGAAGACATCGATAAACTGTGCAACGAAAAAACCAAAGTCCTCGTACTTCCTTACCCCAATAACCCGACGGGCGCTATCTTGGAAGAGGAGGACCTTAAAAAGATCGCCGAAGTCTGTATAAAAAGAAATATCCTCGTCTTGTCCGACGAAATTTACAGCGAACTGACCTACACCGAAAAAGGCCACGTATCCATCGCCTCGATCGAGGGAATGAAAGAGCGGACGCTTGTTATCAACGGTTTTTCCAAAGCCTTCGCCATGACCGGTTGGAGGCTGGGGTACGTCTGCGGACCGGAGCCCATCGTCTACTGTATGTATAAGATACACCAGTACGTCATCATGTGCGCCCCCACCCCCTCGCAATACTGCGGTATCGCCTGCTTGGAATCGGGATTGGAAGACGGTTTTGCCGCAGTTGCCCGCATGAAAGAACAGTACGATTTCCGTCGTCGGTTTCTCCTGAACGAACTGAAAAAAGCCGGCATGGACTGCTTCGAGCCGCAAGGCGCCTTTTACGCCTTCCCGTCCGTCAAAAAATTCAACATGACGGGAGAAGAATTTGCCAACGAACTCTTCCGCAAAGAAAAAGTCGCAGTTGTCCCCGGCGGAGCTTTCGGCGACAGCGGAAAGTACAACGTCCGCATCTCCTACGCTTACAGTATCAAAGACCTGACCGCCGCTTTGAAAAAGATCAAACGCTTTACCGATAATTTGTAAAGGAAATTAAGGAAAGACGAACGAAAAAGTGACTTTGTCTTTTTCCGTTGATTGCACCGATCGGAATAATTAAGAAAAGTTTTCCCTTGGCGGAGAAAGTAACTGACGACCCTCGCTGCCGATTCCGGAACGGATCTTACGACCGAGCCAACGGAAGAGCGACGATAAATAAAAATCCCGTCGAATCCCAAACAAACGGATATAGTGAAGAAAAAAGTTCTCGACAAGACACAGACCAAAGCGGAGAAACAAGGGTAAAGCCGATCTTACCGAAGAGCAATACAACCTTTTGGAAAGCCTCTCAAAAGCCAATAAAGAATATAATAATAAGTTGATTTCTCATTTTAATTTTTAAATATTTCAGATGTAAAACGACGAAATTTATATTAGCGGAAGAATAAAGAGAGATTCTTTATACCGATTGGCGGGACTTGATATACAGGTCTATATCGTCGACGATATATTTGCTTCCCGTTGTATGGAGTACTTCGTAAAAAGACTTAATGTAGTCAAGGACGGAGTACTTCATAAATAGATCCATGACCTCTCTGCCGGATAAGTTTTTTTGATTTTTATATTCTTCTATGCACAATACGTAGAAGGGGAGTTCTTTACTCATAATTTATTCCTCCGGCAGGATCAGCTTGCCCGTTTTCCGTTCTTCTTCCCAAATGGAATAAACGGTAAGGGGGCTGAAATGCCATATTTTTGTGTTTTCTTTTGAGAGCAGTTCGTACGTTTTGGATTTGTAGAAAGCGTTCAGCGCGTCGGCATCGTTCAAAGAATCATTCTTTACGATCAGATCAACGACTTGCGGAATAAGGGCGACGCTGAGTATGGCTTTAAATTTTTCATCCATATTATATCTCCTCCGCTTTTACGAATTTCAGCGCGGAAAGCGCATTTTCGGACGCGAATACGTATTGATCAAACAGTTTTTTTATCTTTAATGCCTCGAGGGCTTGTTTTTTTGTTAAAAGTCCGCCGGCGTAGATTTGCAGGGTGCGGTATACGTCGTCGTTTGCGACGGCGCCGATGATCACGTCGTACTCTTCTCCCGCGTACGTGCCGTTTCTGTGGGCGGAAACGAAGTCCAGCCATTGTTCGTCCGGCGCGAGAAATCTTTTTACGTTCAGATCGGCGAGAGCGCCTTCGTCTAATTCATACACGTTGACGGTGGGGACGCCGCCTCTGCGGACGACAACTTTTTGTGCGAAATTATCCGCTTGATTTTTGTTTGTGGTGGTATAAAACCCGCAACCGAAATCGAGATAGCGATTTTGATCGATCAATCTCGGCATATCTACGGTCATATTGCTCCCATGATACAAAATCACAACAATGCCCCCAGTTTTTTTATTTGTTTTTGCTCTTCTTTGAGTTTTTTCAGCATGGCTTCGACGTGAGCGCGCCGTTCCAGTCCGTCTTTGACTTCTTGGAGAGAACTTTCGTCCTTGCCGACGTATTTACTGACCACTTTTTTACCGTCTCTGTAATTCAGATAATAGTATATCCGATTTCCGACGATTTTTGTTTTAATGCTCCCTTTCGGGAGAGGAATCAGCTCTTTTTCGTATTCCGCGATCATGTTTTGATTGCGTAGATTCTCTTTATCGATCAAAGAAGACATTATACTCATGCATTCACCACAATTATATTATACCCAACAAAATTTATTTGTCAACATCGTTTGTTGGATAATTCATGGAAAGGAGATCAGTTTTTGCAAGCGAATTCTTTATGCCGGGTGGGGCGGCGCTCAACTCCAAGGTCAGCTTGTACTTTTGTGTTCAAGCCGTATATCTTAATCGGGAGAGACGGAAAGCATAAAAAAATATGAATATCAAAAAAGTACTTGCCAAACGGAAGAGAGGGGTATATAATTATTAGCAGTCAGGCACGAAGACTGCTAAAAATCGACAAATTATGTTTGGAGGTATAGAGATGAAAAAGTTTAAAACAGAATCGCAAAAGATCCTCGACATGATGATCAACTCTATTTATACGCATAAAGAGATCTTCATTCGTGAGATACTGAGTAACGCCAGCGACGCTATCGACAAGCTCTATTATAAGAGTCTGACCGACGGTATCAGCGGCCTTGCCCGAGAGGACTTTGCCATTGAGATCAAGGCGGACAAAGAGGCGCGGACCCTTACCGTAACCGATAACGGTATCGGCATGACGGCGGAAGAAATGGACAGCAACCTTGGCGTAATAGCAAAGAGCGGCTCGCAGGACTTTAAGAAAAATAACGAACAAAAAGAAGATATCAATATTATCGGACAATTCGGCGTCGGATTTTATTCGGCCTTTATGGTCAGCGATAAGGTAGAAGTCATCAGTAAGGCGTACGGCAGCGATGAGGCTAACAAGTGGACGAGCAACGGTAGCGCCGGTTATGAGATCGCGCCCGCCGAGAGAGAGGGCCACGGTACGACCATTATTATGCATATCCGCCCGGACGCCGAAGAAGAAAAGTACGGAAAGTACCTGGAAGAATACGAGATCAGAGAACTGGTCAAAAAATATTCCGACTATATCCGCTATCCCATCAAGATGGAGACCACCCATTATAAAACGGAAGGAGAAGGCGACGACGCCAAAGAAACGGAGTATAAAGAGGCCGAAACGCTGAATTCTATGGTGCCGCTCTGGAAGAAAAACAAGTCGGAAATTAAGCCGGAAGAGTACAATTCTTTCTATAAAGATACATTTTATGACATGGAAGACCCCATCGCCGTCATTCATACGTCGGTCGAGGGCGCGGTATCGTATAAGGCTCTGCTTTTTATCCCTTCGCATCCGCAATATAACTACTACACCAAGAATTTTGAGAAAGGTTTAAAGCTGTACACGGACGGAGTACTCATTACCGATTGTTGCAAAGATCTGCTTCCGGACCATTTTTCGTTCGTAAAAGGGTTGGTTGACAGCGAACTGACGTTAAATGTTTCACGTGAAACAATACAACAAAATTACAGGCTGAAAAAGATAGCCTCCAATATTGAGAAAAAAATCAAGGATAAACTAGTCGATTTGCTGATAAACGACCGCGAAAAGTACGAAAAGTTCTATAAAGGATTTGCAACGCAACTTAAATACGGCATTTATGATAATTGGGGTGCGCACAAAGATACGCTGAAAGACCTGGTGCTGTTCCACTCGATCAAAGAGGATAAACTCGTCACGTTGCAGGAGTACTCCGACAAGATGGGCGAGGGGCAGAAGTACGTTTATTACGCCACCGGCGCCACGATCGAGAGCATCAAGGCGTTGCCGCAGTGCGAAAAAGTGCTCGACAGTGGGTTCGATATCCTCTGTCTGACCGACGACATCGACGAATTTGCGCTCAGAGTACTCGGCACGTTCAACGAAAAAGAATTCCGTTCGGTAGCAAGCAGCGATCTTGGGTTGGATGAGGCCGAAGCAGCGATCGAAAACAAAGAGCTGACTGACTTTATGAAAGAGAAACTGGGCAATAAGGTGGCCGAAGTCAAAATTTCTTCCCGCTTGAAGACGCATCCCGTTTGTTTCTCGACAAAGGGCGAAGTTTCCATGGAGATGGAAAAAGTTCTTAATAAGCTCCCCGACGCTCCGGCAGAAGGCGTAAAAGCGCAAAAAGTGCTCGAAATTAACGGAAATCACCCCATTTATGACAAGTTACAAAAGGCGTTCGACGAAGATAAAGAGAAAGCAGCAAAGCTGACTGAGGTATTATTTAACCAGGCGCTGCTTATTGAAGGCATGGCTATCGAAAGTCCGACCCGCCTTGCCGAACTGGTTTGCGAACTGATCTGAGGAAAAAGAAAATTTGAAAAAACGACTCCTTCGACGTATTATCGAGGGAGTCGTTTTTATATTAATTTCTTGAATGTAAAGAAAAATCTCCTGATTGCAATTAAAAAAGCTATTTATCAATTTATGTGCGTTAAATCGCCATTTTACATAAAGATATTCTTGTTTTCCTTTATTTTTTTCTTTACGGTGAACATGATATTGTCCACTTTTTTGCGATTGATGCCGGTCAGCGACGCGATCTCCTCGTAGGTGTATCCGTCGAAGTAATAGCGGAGGACACGTACGTGCAGATCAGAGCAAAGACGGGCGATGTTATTGTAAAAGGAGTCCAATCCTTCGCGTTCGATGTATTTATGAACGGGATCGTAAACGTATTCGGTCGGCGTCGGCGCGTCCAGATTGTCGTTAAAGCCGGCAAGACTGACCGCTTCGTTCAGGGTGCGATGTTTGTTTCGGGTGGCCTTTCGGAGAGCGTCTTTAACGGCGGAGTCGATACGCATGGCCAAAAAAGCCGTTACGCTGTCGTTTTTTTGCGGATCATACTCTTTGATGGCCTTAAAAACAGCCATCGTACCCTCTTGTTCGAGGTCTTCTTCGGTGCCGTTCGGCGTAAAATATTTTCTGACGACGCTTCTTACCAACCAACCGTAACGGGCAATAATGGCCTCCGTCGCCACTATATCGCCGGTCCCGGCTTGTTTTATCAAAGCGATCTCTTCCGGATTACTTGCCATGGTTTTCTCTCTGACGAACGGCTTCGTATACGACGATTCCTGTTGCGACGGACGCATTGAGCGAGTTGATCTGTCCGAACTGCGGCAGAGCGATTTTTCCGTCGCACAGTCTGGACGTCAATTGATGTACGCCCTCTCCTTCTCCGCCGATCACGATGGCGATATCTCCCGTCAGATCGGTCCGGTAGATATCCGCTCCGCCCATATCTGCGGCCAGAACAAAGAGTCCGCGCTCTTTCAGGTCGCGTATGGCCTCGTTCACGTTGTTTACTTTGGCGATCTTAACGTATTGAGAGGCGCCGCAACTCACTTTAACGGCGGTGTCGGTAACGGGACAACAGCGTCTGCGCGGAAGCAGAATGCCGTTGACGCCGGCGCATTCCGCCACGCGGATAATGGCGCCCAGGTTGTGCGGATCTTCGATGCCGTCCAAGATGAGCACGAGAAGGGGCTTATTGTCCTTTCTTTCCAACACTTCTTCCACGTCCGAGTATTCGAACTCGGTCGCGACGGCCAGTACGCCCTGGTGACGTCCGTCGGGGCTGAGCCGATCGAGAGCCTGTTTTTCCACAAACTGCACGGTGATTTTGTTTTCCCGGCATAGTTTAATCAGGTTGAAGTTGTTATGTGTAGGCGCGTCTTTCAGCACCAGAACTTTTTCTACGGTGACGGCGTTCTTTACCGCTTCCGTGACGGCGTTTCTTCCTTGAATAATCATTCTTTTCCTCCGTAAAGGTCGTCCATCAACTGTTTGAGGCGGTCGTTCTGACCGGATAAATACAGATATCCGACGACGGCTTCGAACGCGGTGGCCATATTGTATTGATAAGTGGTCGCATGTCCGGGTACGGAATGGACCTTTGCGCTACGTGCTTTTTTAAAAAAGTAATCCTCTTCCTCCGTCAGCATCGGCTCCATTATTCTGGCAAGTTCTGCCTGCCGTTCGGCGCAAACCTCTTTGACGGCCATAAAGTGCATGGCGCTGTTTTTATATCGCCCCTGCGGGTAGCCTTTGGCGCGTATGTATAACGTATGTACGCCGTCGCCGACAAAGCTGAGAGAAAGCGGACTGGCATGGCGGAGATCGTCTTTTGGAATGTTTAGTTGAGAGAAAGGTAAAAACGAATCCATACGGAATTATTCTATCTCCTTGTTATGAAAGATGCTGAAAGCGCCCGTCGGCGTCACGATGATGTGGTCGAGCACGGAAACGGAAGAATTCATAAAAAGACGCGTCAATCTTTTTGTGGAGTCGATGTCGTCATGCGAGGGAGCGTTGTTGCCGGACGGATGGTTATGCGCGAGGATGACTTGCGTTGCGCCGCTTTCCACGGCTCCGGCAAGGGTATCCTTGATATTGATGAGGACGCGCTCTTTCTTTCCGACGTCCGTCGCGTCGATACTGCATATAAAGTTACTGTTTTCGTCCAGACAAACCACCGTCATAGATTCTTTATCGAGAGGAGACAGGGCGCGGATAAAAGGAACGAGCTGTTTGCAGGTATAGATTCTTTTTCCGGCAAGACGTTTAAGTTCGTAACGAGAGCAAATCTGCGGCAAAGAGTGCAGAAGAACGGCCGCGTTATACGTGATGCCGGGGACTTCCATCAATTGCGATATGTTGGCGTCGAGAACGCCGGTAAAGCTACCGAACTTTCCCATCAGTTGATAAGCCATGGCCTTCGTATCCTTACGGGGAACACCGTAAAAAAGAAGATATTCCAGAATCTGATAGTCAGCAAACGTCGAGATACCCGACCGTATCAGTTGTCCTCTGACTCTTTTTCTGTGCCCTTCTCTGGAAAGGGCTTCCGTTTCGTTATTAGCCATGTTCGTCCTTTAATTTTGATAAATTTCCGGTTTTAAAACGCCGATATCTTTCAAGTTTCTGTATTTTTCGGCGTAATCGAGACCATAACCGACCAAAAACTTATCTTCTACGGTAAAGCCGACGTAATCGCCTTGGAGTTCTACCTTTCTGCGAGAAGGCTTGTCGAGCAAAGCGCATATTTTCAGGCTCTTCGGGTTTCTTTGGTCTAAAAGTCTCTTTAAGTAAGAAAGAGTGTTTCCGCTGTCGATGATATCTTCGACAATGATGACGTTCCGGCCGGCCAGCGGAGCGTTGATATCTTTAACGATGCGGACCTCTCCGCTGCTGGTCGTACCCGAGCCGTAGCTCGATACGGACATGAATTCAAACCGAACGTCCAGGTCGAGCTCTCTGACCAGATCGCAGAAAAAAACGGACGCGCCGCGCAGGATGCAGATCATAACGACGCTTTCGCCCCGATAGTCTTTTTCAATCTGAGCGGCTATTTCTTTAATACGCGTCTGAATGGCGTTCCGATCGATCAGAACGGATTCGATATCTTCATACATCATAATGGAACCTCTCTTTTGCAGATCATTTTTATTTTTTTATGACTAGTATACCAAAAAACCGGTCGAAAAATCAAGTTCCTTGGATAAAAAAGAACTGATTACTCTACATTAGCCAAAGTAAAAACAACTTTTTCGTCGACGCGCAGATCCATTTGTTCATAGATCGGTCCGACGTAAACGACGATCCTTCCGCTTCTTTTTAACGTTACATTCGTTTCGCCCAGTTGCAGATCAGCTCCGGAAGAAATACCGTCCGGGAACAGAAACTCCGATATATCCCGGGAACAAACCGCGCCTTCCGTAACGCAGAGTTGCGTTCCCATGCCGACGCAAATCAGGTTGCCGCCGGAAAAGGAGAAATAACGCGCCCGGATCCCGTCGTCGCCGTCCGAAACGACAGTCGTGCATTCGTAAAGGCGAACGATACCGTCTAAGGACGCCGCGTCCTCTCCCGTCGCGCGCAAACCGTCGCCTTCCGCGTCGATGAACAAGGAGGAGTTTTGCGCCGAAATCAGGCGCGACGCGCATATGCCGTCCTCTCGGGAAATCAGATTGATCGTCGTCCCGTCGGCAAAAAAGTCCCGGGCGCCGATAGCGCCGCGAGCGGAGAGAGTCGCGCCGGACAGGATTACTTCGTCGGTGGCAAGGAGAGAAGATTCTTGACAATTAAGGGTTACGTTCGCATGAGAAAGCAGCAAAAACGTTCCGCTGCAAAGGGCGTGAGTTTTCGCTTCCGATACGGTAAGAGTACTGTCGATAACTTTGATGGCGTCGGCAATGATTGCGGCGCCGAACTTTGCCGAAATCTCGAGAGAACCTTTTCCGTCGATGGTCACGGCGTGAGCGGCGCGGATAACGCCGTCCTTGGTTGCTTCCGAACGTTCGGGACCGTCGGAAAGGCGGTTGACGGAGCCTCTTGCGAGCGTCAGAACCTTTTTGCCCGTTCCGTATATCTCGATTGCCGGACGATCGCTGCAAGAGATGGTAACGCCGCGGAAAAGAAGTTGTACCCGATCGTCCGTTGACACAATGATCTGTCCGTCGGAAAGAGAGCCGACCAGTTCGTACGTCCCGGCCTTTATAATATGCAGGGTATCGCCCGACACTTCGGCATACCCATCCGGGTACGGGTTGCCGTTTTTGTCCGTAACGACGGTGCTTCCGTCGGCAAGCGTGACATAAACGACCTCTTCGGACATCGGATGAACCTCGTCATAATCGGGTCCGTTTTCTTTAACGGCGTTGTTTTCTAAAGAGGAGACGGCGGCGCCGATCCCTTCGGCCGTCGGAAAAGATATCGTTCGGTAAACGATAGAAGAAGGCGCCGGGGGAGCCTGCTCTTCTTTTTTAGAACAAGCGCAAAGGAGCAGGCACAGGGTACAAAAGGCGGCAACGACCGCGAATAGTCTTTTTCTCATATGTTCTTTATCGCCTTGTATTTAAGTAATGCAACCAGCGTTTTAGAGTCTTCGATAACTCCGTCCATACACATTTTCAGAGCTTCTTTGAAAGGCAGAACCACCACGTTCAGAAACTCGTCTTCGTCTAATTCCTGTTGTCCGAAAGTGGGACGTTCGGCAAGATACAGCGCGATCGTTTCGTCGCTGTACCCGACGGCGGGGAGCATCTTTCCGAGCGGAGACAGCTCCGCGTCGATAACGCCCAGTTCTTCGCGCAATTCCCGTATAGCCGTGTCTTCATAGTTTTCTTCTAAGCTGTCGCGCTTCCCTGCCGGGATCTCCAAGGTCGTCCGCCCGATCGGATAACGGTATTGTTTGCAAAGATAAACGTTTTCGCGTTCGTCCACAACCAATACGCCGGCCGCACCTTTATGTCGGATCAACTCCCGATAAGAGGTCTTTCCGTTGGGGAGAAGAACGACGTCGCGTTTGACGTTCACGACGCGTCCGTTAAAGATATCTTCTCCGGAAACTTTTTTTTCCGTCAGATCGCCGTAATTAAAGCGTATTTTACGTATGACCGACGCGTCCGCGGGGGCCCATTCTTCTTCTTTCAAGCCGGAAATATCGATCCAGGAAAAAGACTCGTGTTCCTTTCTTTCCGGTTCGCCAAGCATTTCGGCCAGGAAGGTATGCAGATAAATGGAAAAATCCGGATAGTCGTGTCTCAACGTCATAAAAGGTCTGACGACGGCGATATCGACGTTCATTTCTTCGCGACATTCCCGAATAAGAGCGTCTTCGCACGTTTCGCCGTCTTCGCGCTTTCCGCCGACGAATTCGTATTTGTGTGCGACGTACGGGAACTTGCTGTTTCCGCGCTTTGCCGCAAAAATTTTGCCGTCCTTAATAAAAATTGCGCCGGCTACGTCACGTATCTCTTTCATTTTTCCTCCGTTAAAACTCGTTTTATTATTTCATATTTTCGCACAAGGTCGTCTATGGACAGTGCGCAATTTGCCGGAGAGGGCGACGGCAGAACGATACTGTCGTTTCCGGTAAATTTTTTATACAGTCCGGCGGCCTTTTGTCCGGTGGTAAAGACCGCGGTTATGTTCGCTGCCGAAAAGATGACGGAAAAGTCGTTCGGCAAGGCGTTTTTTATGGTACCGTCTCCCGCGCCTTTGATATCGCAAGAAGCGATCACGTCCCAAAGCGCGATGGAGTGCGCGTGCAGAAAGGCCTTTTTTTCGTCGATGGCTTCCGGCGTCTTCTCGTTGAAAACGGCAGAGAGGACTTTCCAGAAGCGGTTTTGCGGATGACCGTAATAAAATCCCGTCTCGCGTGATTTCGGCGAAGGGAAAGAACCTAAAATGAGGATTTTCGACCGCTCGTCGTATACGGGCGGGAGTTCGTGCATGATCACCGAAAAAGCGTCCTCCTTCATTTATCTTACGGCACGATCAATGGCGTCCGCCGCCACCGCCGCCTCCGAACCCGCCGCCGCCGAAGAATCCGCCGCCGCCATGACCTCCGAATCCGCCGCCGTTGCCGCCGCCGTTACCGCCGTTACTCATCAATCGTTGCGCGTGAGAAAAAGCGTTCGCGTTGCGGAGGGACGTTTGCATAGATTTGCCCAGGTCGAACGCGGGCGCTCCGACGTGAGGACGAGAAGCAAGATACATATAAGTAAAGAAGTATCCCCGACTATAATCCCAATCGGTAAAGTGCGGATCCTGCAATTCTTTATAGACAAGCTTTAACTTTTTGACTACCTTTTCGCTGATGCCCATCATTGTGGCATAAACGAGGTATTCTTCCCACAAAACAAGTTGCGGAACGTCGTACTCTTTTAAGTTGGAAAAGTCCAGCATATAATCGCGAAGCGCAATGGTTTGCGCGTGTATCTTTTCTCCCTCGGGCGTTAATTTGGGGATTTTAAACGAACCGAAGACGGAAAGCAGACCCGCGACGGCGCCGCCGAAAAAAAGGAAAGCGAAGTACTGACTGAAAACGGCGACCGAAAGGAATGCGGCAAGAAAGCAGAACAGCCCGAAGAAGATCCCCGCTACGTGCCAACGACAGAAAGAGGAAACATATTTTGCGCGGTTAAAGCCTGCGCTTGCTTTTTTCAGAAATGCCTGCGTCTGTCTGTTGACGAAAGTGATATTCTTTTTCGCGTAGTTCTCGAATTGCTTCATGGAGAAAGCTCCGCCGCAAGAATCCTGTACCTTGGATAAAAGGACCATTAATTCGTACTCGAAATTTCTCAGGTCGTCTTTTTGAGCCTGAGGAACGGCGCGAACGCCGATCAGATAGCTCTGTTTTTTATCGGGCAGGATATCGAGATAATCTCGTCGGGCAAGATCGAGCATGGTGGCGGACAATAAAGCTCCGGTGTGACGCGCCGCGCCGCCTTTATAGTGATAAAAGAATTCTCCCATTCCCGCCGCAGTCCAGGAACTCGGGATCTCGCGAAGATACTCTTTGTTTTTGTTCCTATACGGTCCGAAATAATGAGAGAGCACGACCAAAATAACGGAAAAGAGGACCAAGAGAAGGCTTGCTACAATATCAACGAGGCCGAGGATGGCAAGGAGACGTTGTTGTTTTTCATATTCGATCTGCCAGGCGTCTTCCTGTGCGATGAGCGCGCTCTTTTTATTTGCGGAAGAGGTTTTTTTCAGGTTGGTAAAAGAGGAGGTGGGAACGAGAGAATGAACGCCGACGTCGGTGCCTGCCGGTATCTTTTCCGCCGTAACGGTAATGACGTTTTTATGCAGCGTCAGCTCGCTTGCCGCCGTGCAATGGAGCCATGCGAAAGTGTTCTCCCAATCGGAATAGTCCACAGAATCGGGCATGGCGATCGTCATGGTCAGATTTTTAATATACATGGAAAAAGAAGAAGAAAAGGGCTTCCAATCCAGTTCCGCAACGTCGGCGTACGATCCGGCGAAGTCTTCAAAAAGGTAAGAAAAGGTAACGGTCGTTGCGTCTCCGCTTTCGAGACGAGGAATGATAACGCCGATCTCATATTCGGTGCCGTCCTGAATAACGTAGGACTTGTTTTTGTAATGAGATACGTTATATTCATAATCGCCGTCCATGTTTTCCACGTCCGACTCAATCGGATAAGATAGATTGTCATCCGGATTTTCCGCGCCCAGAAAGACGAAATCGCACGAGGTCCCGAACTTCTCGTCGAAAGGGTTTATTTTTCGGTATAAGTTACGGTAGCCCTCTTCGGACGAGGTTTTTACGTGCCAGGTTTCGGTTACGGTCAAAGTCCCGTTTTTATCCAGAACGGCCGAAATCTCTGCGGAGTTGATCCACAGATCGCCTTTTTGCGTACAAGACGATAACGTAAAAAGACCGGCCGCCAGAACGGCGACCAGCAAAACGCAAACGATTATTTTTTTCATGAGAAAGAAACGGTGGGCGCAGCTTTCTCGGCTTCGTCAATCCTGAAATAAGGTCTTTCTTTGAACTTGAAAATATTGGCGATAATGTTACCGGGGAAGAGTTCTCTCTTCTGGTTGTAATTCATAACGGTATCGTTATAAAATTGCCGTGCGTATGCGATTTTGTTTTCCAATTCGGCAAGGGAATTTTGCAAGCTCAGGAAGTGAGAATCGGCTTTCAGTTCGGGATATCTTTCCGCGACGACAAGCAAGCGAGCGAGTGCGCCGGACAACTCTTTGTTGGCCTGAATGGCTTCTTCCTGTGTTTTGGCGGAACCGACCGAAGCGCGGGCTTGCGTGACCTTGGTCAGGACGTCTTTTTCATGCCCGGCATAACCTTTGACCGTTTCGACAAGATTGGGGACGAGATCGAATCTCTTTTTGAGTTGCACGTCGATCTGCGCCCAGGCATTGTCGACCCGGCTACGAAGTTTAACGAGCTTATTGTACGTTACGATGGTAAAAATGCACATTATTTATTTCTCCTTTCAGTGAGGTAGAGTTTTGTATCAGGCGCGGCGACGACGAAGTTGCGACGTTAGTCGAGCACCGTTATTCAGTATAACACATTTTACTGAAAAACCGCAACATAGAAGATTTTTAATCTTTATGCGGTCTTTCTTCTGTTGCGCCGGGGACTTTTTTTCGCTCGCATCGGTTGCAAACGATATCGTCTTTGCAGCCGCAACCCGAGCAGTCGCCGGAACAGCCGCAACACTTTTTGCCCTTTTTGCGATTGCGGATCATCAGCGCGACGGCAAGGATGACGAAAAATGCGACGATGACGATGGCGATGATCTCCCCCGCTTTCATAGCGTTAACCTCCGCAAGCGACGATAATCTGATAAACGACGGTGGAAAAGATCCACGCGAGCAAGCATTGGAGCAGTATGATCAGCAAAGTAAACGGAACACTCTTCGTCTCTTTCCGTATAGTGGTAACGGCCGCCACGCAGGGAGTATACAGCAGGGTGAAGACCATAAAGGATATGGCGGATCCCGCGGTAAAGATGGACGACGGATCACCCGTCAGCACTCCGAGCGTGCTGACGACGGCTTCTTTTGCGGTAAAACCGGCGATCAGCGCCGTGGATGCCTGCCAGCTGTCAAAGCCGCAGAGGCTGAAAACGGGGGCGATAAAGCCGCCGATGGCGGCGAGCATGCTTTTTTCCGATTCTCCGGAGACCGGATTGAAACGGATATCGAAAGTCTGTAAGAACCAGATGATCAGGCTGGCGAAGAAGATGATGGTAAAAGCCTTGACGATGAAGTCTTTGGCTTTTTCCCACATCAACAAAAGCGTCGATTTCGGCGACGGAAAACGATAGTTTGGTAACTCCATCATGAACGGATTGGGTTTTCCGCGGAAAGCGGTAACTTTCAGAAGAAGCGCAAGCAGGACGCCTACGACGATACCGCCTACGTACAACGCCATCATAACGAGCGCTCTGTATTGGGGGAAGAAGGCGGCGGTAAAGAGGGCGTATATCGGGATCTTTGCCGAGCAGGACATAAAAGGAATGAGCATGGTCGTCATAATGCGATCGCGTTTTCCGGTCATGGTCCGCGCGCTCATAACGGCGGGTACGGAACAGCCGAAACCGATCAGCATGGGTACGATGCTTCTTCCCGACAAACCGATTTTACGAAGGGGCTTATCCATCACGAATGCAATACGCGCCATATATCCCGTGTCTTCGAGAAGAGAGAAGAAAAAGAACAGTACGACGACGTATGGGATAAAGGAAAGCACGCTCCCCACTCCCTTAAAAATACCATCGGCGATCAGGCTGATCATAACGGGATTGGTTTGCAGTTTTTCCAGTCCGGCTTGCGTCAAAAGGCACAGTTTATCGATGCCGAGAGCAATCAATTCGCTGAGATAATAACCTATCACGTCAAAAGTAAGGTAAAAAATGAGCGCCATCACACCGAAAAAGATGGGTATGGCCGCATAGCGGTTAGTAAGGACTTTGTCCATTTTTCGGCTACGGACGTATTCTTTACTCTCGCGCGGTTTGACGACGACCCCGGCGCACGTTCTTTCGATAAAGGCGTATCGCATATCCGCAACGGCCGCATGACGATCCATACCGTGCTCGCGCTCCATTTCGACAACGCTGTGCTCGACCGTTTCCAGTTCGTTTTTGTCCAGTTCAAGAAGCCTGACGACGTCCTCGTCTTCTTCGATGACCTTGACTGCGGCAAAGCGAGAATTAATTCCGGCGGCTTCGGCGTGATCTTCTACGATATGCGCCACCGAATGAATGCAACGATGAATGGGCCCTGGCCCGCAAAAGTCGTATACGGAGGGCAGAATTTTCTTTTTTGCCGTTTCTTTCAAGACGCGCACAAGGTCGGAGACGCCCTCGTTTTTAACGGCGGAAATGGGAAGAACGGGTACGCCCAGGCGTTCGGATAACAGATTGGTATCGATACTGCCGCCGCCTGCGATCACTTCGTCCATCATGTTGAGGGCGACGACGGTCGGAATGCGAAACTCCAATATCTGCAATGTAAGGTACAGATTTCGTTCGATGTTGGTGGCGTCTACGATGTTGATGACGGCGTCCGGCTTGCCGTTCAATAAAAAATCCCTCGTTACGACTTCTTCGCCCGAGTACGGACGAAGAGAATATATGCCGGGGAGATCGACTACGGTGCAATCTTTGGCGTCCTTTATGACGCCCGATTTTCCGTCGACGGTAACGCCGGGAAAATTGCCGACGCGTTGGTTGGCGCCGGTCAGTTGATTGAAGAGGGTGGTCTTACCGCAATTCTGATTTCCGATCAACGCAAAAATCATATTTCGACCTCGATCATATCGGCGTCCGATTTACGGAGAGTCAATTCGTACCCGCGTAAGGATATTTCCATCGGGTCGCCCATGGGGGCAAAACGAATTACCTTGATCCGCGTTTTCGGGATCAGCCCCATATCCAACAAGCGATAGCGGAGATTTCCGGTTCCGTTCACTTTGGTTACCACGCCTTCCTGTCCCGCTTTCATTTTTCCCAAAGATGTATTCAAATTTTCTCCTATACTTATGAATAAGTATATGTGCGATTTCGGCTCCATTATAGCCGAGAAGTCTTTTTTTGTCAAACAATGAGAAGACTTCGGCGAAAACAGAAGAATAAACGCGACGTTTTGTTTACGCTTTCTTCGGTAAAAACTTTTTCGGAAGACGCAAAGCGCGCATTGCGTTGAGCACGGCCAAAACGCAAACGCCTACGTCGGCGAATACCGCCAGCCACATCGAAGCAAGTCCGAATGCGGCGAGGATCAGCACCGCCAACTTGACGCCGATGGCGAATACGATGTTTTCGCGCACGATCCGCATGGTTCTGCGAGAGATACGTATCGACAGGGGCAATTTGGACAGATCGTCGTCCATCAACACCACGTCGGCAGCCTCTATTGCGGCGTCGCTGCCGATTCCACCCATAGCGATCCCCACGTCGGCGCGCATCAGAACGGGCGCGTCGTTGATTCCGTCGCCCACGAAAGCGAGCTTTTTGTTGGGGGAGAATAATTTTTCGGTAGCTTCTACTTTTTGCGCGGGCAAAAGTTCCGCGACGTACTCGTCCACTCCGCTTTCGGCTGCGATTTCTTTTGCCGCCTCTTCATGGTCGCCCGTCAGCATAACCGTCTTCGTTATGCCCAGCGTTTTAAGTTCGGAGATCACGGTTGGGGTTTCTTTTTTGATGATATCGGATACCGTAATATGCCCGAGGCACTTGTTTTCGTGCGCTAAATGAACGACCGTTCCGGCGTGATGATGACAGGGTCCGCAATCGTCGCACTCGTGGCATTCGGCGCCAACCTCTTTCATAAACTTACTGTTGCCGACGTATACTTTTTCTCCGTCGACGACGGCTTCTACGCCGTATCCGGCGCGCTCCGTTACGTTGCCGACGCGTTTTTTATCCAGGTGCCCGCCGTGCGCGAGAACAATGGATTCGGCAATGGGATGGGAAGAGTAGCTTTCGGCAAGCGCGGCCACGTCCAACAACTCTTCTTCGCTCATTTTATGCGGGTGAACGGCCGTTACGTGAAAGGTGCCTTCGGTCAACGTGCCCGTCTTATCGAATACGAAAGTGCGTATTTTTGAAAGCGTTTCGAGATCGCTCGCGCCTTTCAATAAAACGCCGCGTTTCGACGCGCATCCGATACCGCCGAAAAAGGACAGAGGAACGGAAATAACGAGGGCGCAAGGACAGGAAACGACCAAAAAGGTAAGCGCCCGTTCGATCCATTCTGCCCAGACGGATCCGCTGTTTATTCCCAAAAAGAGGGGAGGAATCACGGCGAGAAGCAGGGCGGACGCCACGACGGCCGGCGTGTATACTTTTGCAAATTTGGTAATGAAGTTCTCGCTTCTCGCTTTCTTTTCCGAAGCGTTTTCTACCAGTTCCAACACTTTGGTAACCGTACTGCTTTCCGCGTCGGCCGTAACCTCTATCACGACGACTCCGTCAAGGTCGATACAACCGCTGACGACCGCGTCGCCTTCTTTTTTATAAACGGGCAGGCTTTCTCCCGTCAGTGCCGCCGTACTGATGGTTGCGCCGCCGCTGAGCACGACTCCGTCCAGCGGAATGCGCTCGCCCGGACGTACGATGATTCGGTCGCCGACGTTCACTTCGTCCGGATCCACCGTTTTTTCTTGCCCGTCAAAAACCACAGTCGCCGTTTCGGGACGAATATCCATCAGATCGCGGATGGACTTGCGACTTTTACCGACGGCGATGCTCTGAAACAATTCACCGACCTGGTAAAAGAGCATAACGATGGCCGCTTCTGCATTTTCTCCGACGGCAAAAGCGCCCAAAGACGCGATCGTCATCAAAAACTTCTCGTCGAGAATCTGTCCGTGAAAGATATTCCTGACTGCGGAAACAACGACGTCGTACCCGGCGATGGCATAAGGGACGAGGAACAGCGTCAGTTCCGCCCACCAAGGCAGATCGAGAAAATGCGCGACAAGATAGACCGCGACCAATACCGTCCCGGCGGCAATACACCGGATGAGATTTTTTTTCTGTCTTTTTGTCATTTTTCGCCTTCTTATTTAACAATGATCCGGCAGTCCGGTTCGATTTTTTTGCAGAATTTTACGGCCTCCTGCAAAACGGCGTCGAACTTGTCGTCGTCGGCTTCAAGAGTGAATTTCTGCATAATGAAGTTGACTTTGGCGTCTTTTACGCCGTCGAGCTTCTTCACGCCGTCTTCCATCTTGCGGGCGCAGTTAGCGCAGTCCAGATCTTCCATTCTGAATACTTTTTTCATAGTTATCTCTCCTCCGTGATATGATTATATCCTTGCGCGATAATGGTCCGGACGTGTTCGTCCGCCAAAAAATAATATATGGTCTTGCCTTCTCGTCTGTTGCCGATAAGTTTAGCCTCTTTCAGCGTTTTTAATTGGTGGCTGATAGCCGACGGGCTCATGTTTAATAATTCTCCGATGGCGCAGACGCATAGTTCCGACTCAAAAAGAGAATAAAGAATCTTCATTCGCGTTTTATCCCCGAAGACTTTGAAAAGGGCGACGAGATCGTTCAACTCTCCGTCCCCGATCATGCCTTTTCGCACCGTTTCGAGCGTGGCGTTATGGTTGTGCATTCTTTCCTCCTTGATTGGGACTTGTCATTTGAATGGCTATTCATTTGAATGTCTGTTCAAATAATAGCACCGTTAAGAAGCGGCGTCAAGCGTTTTGCGGAATAAATTTCGGAAAATCAATAAGAGGCGGAGACGAAAACGAAATCGACTTTCATATTTTTACACGCGTAAAATTGTTCTGCCGAATGAACGCCGTACGCGCAGAAATAGCGGTTGTTTTCGTGTTCTTCCCCGATTTGCGACGCAGTGATCTCATTATACGGAACGGCGCAATTATAGCCCATTTTTGAAGCCAGCCGGGCTCTCTCTGCCGTTGGCGAGAACAAAATATAGGTAAAGAAACGATTCTTTTTGTACAGTTGTTCCAGCGTTTCGCGATCTTCGGAGCAAAAATTGGTAGTGACGCTCGCGTTCTCGAAATAAGATAAAAAACTCTCCGTTTGCGCCGATTCTTTATCGACAAAGACGAAAATTTCTTTATAAACGTCTCTGATTGCGTCGGCTTTTTCCCGTTCATCGCCGTACCCGGCATAAAAAGCGACGCCGTAAACGAGGTCGTTTTTCAGGTCGTCGAAAGAAAACGTTATCGCTTTCGTTCCGTAATACTTGTTATAATCATAGGATCCGATCGTATTGACGGTCAAAAAGGCCAAGAATCCCCAGACGGCGATCAGGAGGAGAGATAATAAGACAGCCGCAATAGATACGACTGTCTTGGTTTTTCGAGAAAAAGCGATACGCATAATCAGGCAACTTTTGCGCCGAAGTTATTGAGAGCGAGTTGATGCAACCCGTCGACGATGATGACGGAAGCCTGTAAAGAGGCGTTCTCGGTGGACAGGCAATAACCGTACGGCAGTTCTACGGAAACGGAATAGTTGCCTTCTTCGGATACCTCGACTTCATAATAACCGTTGATCCCGGTTGTCCCGGAAAAAATGGTTTCGCCGGCGCTGTTTTTGACGGTTACTCTGGCGTCGGAAAGATGATCGCGAACGCGTTCGTCCATTTTACCGTTGTTGTTCCGGTCGAAGTAGACGAAACCGGCGATCTTGGCCTTTCCGGTCAGGGTTGCGATTTGTTCGAGCGATTCGCTATTTATAGTGTCGGAATTTTTATACTGAATATCGGTAGCGCCGCTGACGCTGTATTCACGGTAGAAAGAAGTCAGGATGTCGTCGTTACTGTCTTTCGTGCCGTTCAGATTGACGTCGTACTTGATACCGGTACGGGCGAAAGAAGCGTCGTAATCCATTGCGAAGCAAAGGGCTTGTTCGGTGGTTTTCGTCGCGGCGGCGTCCGTCAGCATTTTTCCTTCATAATAACTCGTGAACCAATCCCAACCGTAGTTATGCAGTTGATCGTCTCCGGAAAAGAGTTTTATCGCGTCGTTATTGAGGTGAGAATAAACGACGTTGTTAATAAAAGCCCAGTAAAATTCGTTTTGTCCTGGTCCTAGCGTGACGGGCGTGGCGACGGATTTACAGCTACGATGCATGCGGACGGTAATGCCTAATTTTTGACAATCGAGCGCGGTCTTATAGGCGACCTCGCAGACGTTTCCGCCAAGCGGAGTGTCGTTACCGAGCCACGTAATAATGCCGCTGGAACAGTTTACGAAAAACGGATCGAGCAACGTGACCATATCGGGCAGCATATAAGCAGGAAGAAGACCGCATTTATAGGCGGTAATAAGAAGGTTTGCCGCGCCGATAGAGACCATTGCGCCGTAGGAGTGCCCGAAAAGATGGATGGACGAAGAGTCGTAAGAGGCAAGATCTTTAAACAGGTCGTAATAAAAAGCGCAGAAAATTTCCAAAACGGAAACGTTACAGACGTCCTCTTCTTCCCATTCGGCCCAATCCCAATCGGTTTTTTCCGGATTGTTAAAGACCACTCTTTGCCAGCGAGAACCACGAACAAGTTCGCCTTTCTTGTCGTAATGCTCATAAAGCCACACCTTGTCGGCAATGGTCGCGACAAGGGCGTTGGGCTCGCCGGAGTACGTTCCCCAATGGAAAGCGAGCACGTTATACTCGTCGGCATACAGCTCCGGCATATCGGCGAACGCGCCGCCGCCCATGCCGTGGGTGGATATGAAAGTCGGCTTGTTCATATCGAAGAGCGCTTTGCCCTGTTCCGTGTTCGTTCTGACCCAACCGTCTGTGCTTGCGTTATAAATCCACATGCCCAAGCGTGTGTCGAAGATGCCTTCCGGAAAATAAATATCGTTCAGCGTGACGAACTTTTCCATCGTCGGGGATTCGCCGTCGTACGACATACCTACGCCCGCCAGGGTCTTATCGCGAAAGACGGGAGCGCCGTTTTTGTCTTTATCGTTACAAGCCGTCGCGCCCGTTAAAAAGGCGAGAAACAAAACGCAAGAAGCCAGAATTGTCAGAAATTTTTTCATAATTTGTCCGATTTCTCCTTACATATACGAAGTAAACGATACTATTGTAGCATAGTGCGCGCGTTATTTCAAGAACAATATTGTGCCGACGTCTTATTATTTCGAACGTAAACGTTTCCGATAAGGCGGAACGCGAGAAAGGCGGACGCGATCGGGAGGGCGCGAAACCGCCGAATCGAAAGAAGAGTGTTCGTCAAAACGTTTGTCGTAAAAGACTTCTTGCTTATGCGAGCGGAACCCAGACTTTCATGTCCGATTCTCCGCGGTTTCCGAAAGCGTAATAAGGAATGAAGCGAAGAGTCCTTTCTTTTGCGTCGCATTCCCCTTCATAGTAAGTGGCGCCTGCGGAAAGTTCTTTTCCTTGAACGTCGATAAAGGGCAGGGGAGTCAGGTTGTTTTCCGTTTCCGTAAACGGACCCGAGCCGACGACCGCGAGAGGAACGATGTCTCCGTTGTCCTTTTCTTCCAGGCAGTAAACGACGGGACCGCGTTGCAGAGCGACCTTGTTGCGGTTTTCTCGGCAAAGAGGATGGGTTTTGATAAAAAACGGATTCATGTCGAGCGTTAGTTCAAGGGTAAAATCGGGATCGACTTTCAACGTAACGTATCCTTTTTCCGGAAAAACGGCGACTTTTTTGCCGTTTAAAGAAAGGGTTGCGTCTTTGCACCACGCGGGAACGCGTACGGAAAAGAGATTTTTTCCGTAACCCTGTCCTCGGACGATGATTTTTCCATCGATGGGATAATTCGTTTCTACGCGCAAAGAGTCGCTTTCGCAGGCAACGTACTGATGTAGGACGGTTTCCGTTTCGTTTTCCGTGAAGATATAATCGCCGATAGAGGCGACGGTGCGGTTAATATTAGGCGGACAACAACTGCATTTAAAGACTTCCTGTCGTTGCCATTGAGGCAGGCGCGGACGCTTGATGACGGTGCGACTTCGGGTCAGGTCGGTCCGACATATTTCCAACGGATTTTCGTAGAAAAAGGCTTTTCCGTTCAAAGAGACGCCGGAAAGGAAATTATTATACATGATTCGTTCGATCACGTCGGCGTAACGACCGTCTTTTTCAAGCAGGAGCATACGCCGGCAGAACATCATAAAAGAAATGGCGGCGCAACTTTCGGAATAGGCGGTCCTGTTGGGCAGATCATAGGGGATGGTAAAACATTCTCCGTTATAGTCGCTGCCGATTCCGCCGGTAACGTACATTTTTTTACAAGCGTCGTCAAATAGGCGTTTACAGGCGGAGAGCATGCCATCGTCGCCGCTGATTCGCGCCATATCGGCCATGCCGCAATACAAATACATCGCGCGCACTGCGTGTCCTTCGGCGGAAGACAGCTCTCGTACCGGGATCTCGTGTTGATCGTAAGCGTCATAAAACGTTCGGTACGTTTTTTCTTTGACCGTACCGCGCTTATTTAAAAAGAATTCCGCCAGCTCTTTGTATTTTTCCTTTCCCGTTGCTTCGTACATGCGGAAAAGCGCAAGTTCGATCTCCTCGTGACCGGGTGTAGAAAACGCTGTATTCTGTTTGATCATGAACCGATCGCGGATGTGGTCGGCGTATTTTTCCGCCACGCTTAACAGGGCGTCTTTTCCCGTCGCCTGAAAGTAGGCGACGGCCGCCTCCATGATATGCCCCGCGCAGTATAATTCGTGATCGGGACGAGAATGAAATTTCGGCAAAAAGGGTCTGCGTTGAAAGTAAGAATTGAGATAGCCGTTTGATTGCTGACGTTTTTTTAAAAGCTCGATCACTTCGTCGCACGACTTTTCCAACTCCGGATAGTCGGCGCGGTTTGCGTGGAGGACGTATGCCGCCGCTTCCAGCCATTTAGCCGTATCGCTATCGTAAAAAAGGTCGGAATGGGAGAGGGGGCGTTTCCACCACGGATACAGGCAGTCGATCCGATCGGTTTCTTTAAAACGCTTATACACGTTGGGGATGCTGACGTCGGCGTTCAATTTTTGTCTGTCTTTCCAGAATCCGTCCGTCAGTACGGTTTTATAAAAAGGAACAAAAGAATAATTTTTCATGATAGTAAAAATATACCATTTGTACAAAGAAGAGTCAATACCGCACGAAAAAAAATAAATAAAAAATCACTTCCCATAGGGAAGTGAAAAAATTGTTTCATGTGAAACGCTTCGGCGCCGGCGCCGAAAAACGTTATCTCATTTCGGGGAATTTCTTATATAGAGCGTCCAAATCGTACGTCGCGCCCTTGCAACGAACGGATAACGAGCTGGCATAGCAGGCAATTTTCAGAATCTTTTCCATTTGATCTTCGGTCGGGGAGAGGTCGCATCCGAGTTTTTCCATAGCGGAGAGAGCGGTGCCGATAAAGATGTCTCCCGCGCCGGTGGTGTCGATTGCGGTCGTCGGATAACCACCAAAGGACGATTTTTTGTCGGACGTATACATGTTGGCACCGGCCTTACCCAAAGTAACGAAGACGACTTTCGCGCCGAGGGCAAGGAAGAAAGCCGCCGCCTTGTCCGGATCGCTCGTTCCGGCCAGGAACTCGATCTCTTCGTCGCTGACTTTGATAATGTCGGCAAATTTGCAGAATTCAAGGACGGTTTTCTTTAATTCTTCGTGATCGTCCCACAGAGGGAAGCGAAGATTGGGATCGAAGCTGACGACGCCGCCTTTTTTTTCGGTTATTTCGATGGCTCGTTTGTGCGCGCCTTTCATGGGGCACTCAACCAGGTCGACCGAGCAGAAATGAAGAATGTTTTTGTCGAACCATTCTTCTTTAAGGTCGTTTTTATCGAGTAGCATATCGGCGCTCGGTTTGCGATAGAAAGAAAAGTCGCGGTTGCCGTTCTTGTCCAGACTGACGAACGCGAGCGCAGTATTCGCCTTGTCCGTACGTAGCACCAAAGAGGTATTTATACCTCTTTCTTCCATTGTGTCGACCAAAAAGTCACCGAAAGCGTCTTTGCCGAGCATGGTCAGAACGCGAGCGTCTCCGCCCGTCATGGCATAGGCACAGGCCACGTTGGTCGGGGCTCCGCCGCACATTCTTTCAAAAGAAGAGACCTTTTTCAGCGCAACCCCTTTTTCGCAAGGGATCATATCAATCAAGGCTTCGCCGATGGCAATAAATTTACGCATATTTTATACCTCGCAGGTTTTTCTTCAAATATAGCATATTTTTTAAAAAAAGTAAAGGAGCCGTCTCAAAAAAACAGCAGGTAGCTTACGTCATAAATAAGAATAAAGAATCATAGGATAGACGAGGAGGGGAAAATGGAACATACATTGACGTACAAGGGAGACGGCGTGGACGTAAGCGGTGTGGTTTCTGTGGAAAGTTTTGATCAGAAATACGTTTTGTTGAAGCTGGAAGGCGGCTTGCTCGAAATGCGCGGCGGAGATTTTGCGCTGAAAGACATGGCGGCGGGCAGCGGAAAGGTGTCTTTTTCGGGCAGAATCCGTTCTTTGGAATATAAAGAAAAGATCGAACCCTCTTCCATCCTGAAGAAACTGTTTAAATAGTTGTTTACGACGATAGATCAGCCGTTTACGGCATTGCTGTTTTTTATCGGCGGCACGGCCGCCTGTTTCTTGTGCGAGGTTTTGCGCGCGTCTACTTTCGTCCTGAAAGGACGAGGGATGCTTTTCGTTTGCGATTTCTTGTCCGTGATATTGTGCGGAGGAGTATTTTTTCTTTTGTCGGACGCCTTTTTCCACGGCAGGATGCCCTATTATACGGCGTTGTGCTTTTTGACCGGATTCGGCGTTCTGGCCATTCTTTTAAAAAACTCTCTCCGTCGCATTTTCTCGATCGCTGGCGAAAAAATACGCCGGAAAGCGTATAAAAAGTTTCAAAAGGTAAAAAATAATCATGAACGGAGGAAATATGAACGAAAACAACAAAACAAAAAGAGAGTGTTTTTGCGGCACGACCGTATGCGAAGAAGAAAGAAGGCTCTGCAAAGAGGAAGTTCGGGAAATATATCGGAATCTCATGGCGGGCAAGGACAGCGTGGAGACGCTCCGGCCTATGTCCGAGGACGGCGCCTTTCGTGAAGTCTTGCTCCGGCAGGATAAAGAATATTCCGATCTGTGTGCGCGTGTAGAAAGCTATGCCGCCGAAAACGGATATGACTTGAAAGAATTGTCGCCGATGGCAAAAGGAATGATGCATTTATCGGCCACGCTGAACGCGCTGACGGATAAATCGTCTTCAAAGTTGGCCTCTATTATGCTACAAGGAATTGATATGGGAGTTATTTCCATTACCAAGATCGTCAATAAATTGCATAAAGAAGGCGCCGAATGTCCGCTGGCGGAAGAAACGCTTGATATGCTCGAACGGAACGCCATTGAAATGAGAAAGTTCCTTTAATGGATCACAAAAACTGAAAAACCCGACGTTTCACATGAAACATCGGGTCTGAAAAGTAACTTTTCACTTCCCTAAAAGGGAAGTGAATTTTTTATTCGTCATGCGCTTTATAGCCGTTTAAGCGGCGGTAGGCGTCAACGTAACCTACGAGCGAGGCGTCTTCCGTTACGTCGACCTTTTTGATTCCTTTTTCCGGGAAGTAAAGATAACATTTTCTTTTGGGCGTGGTGGGATCGACCATGACTTCGTATTTTCCGGCATGGTAGATGACGGCGGCGCCGTTTTCTATGGCGAGGGACGGCACGTCGAGTTTTTTCGCCTTTCTTCCGAAATGCCTATACGCTATGTTGTCGAAGTGGGGACATATGCAGAAGGGCAATATGCCGGTCGCATAATAATAATCGTATTCGGCTTCTTTTCCGATGAACGGAAAGTCCGTGATGACGCGGATGGTTTCTTCTTCCGAAGAATTATCATAGCCCATTTCCGCCCAGCACATTGCGCCCGTGCTGACGCCGACGAGGACGGCGCCTCTTTCATAGGCCTTTCTCATCTCGGCGAAAACGCCGGCCTTGCCCCATATCTGCGTCAGGCCGTTGAGGTTACCGCCCGTTTCGTATATGATATCGGCTTCGCCGATTTTTTCTATCATCGCTTCTTTGCTTTCCAAGGACGGTTGCAACGTTTTCACGATGCAGCCGGCGTCGGTGTAATGGCGAATAAAATTTTCGTTGCCATCAATTTTGTCGCCGTGTCCGGACGTCATAAAGAGCATTTTCGGCTGTTCTTTGCCGCAAATTTCTATCGATTTGCGAACGATGATCATACGTTGATCGTCGTTTTGATCGAATCCGCCGCCATAGGCGATTACGGTGCCTTTGGCCGTGTATTCCACTTTGTCGAGCTCGGCAATCTCTTCGTCCGTAAAATAGTCTTTCGGATCTTTCGAGGGCGAGCAAGCGGAGAGGCAAAGAACGCAAAAACAGACGAGCAGAAGTAAGACGATGGTTTTTTTCATGAGTCCTCCCGATAATAACGCCTTATAAGGCGATTTTTTAGCTATCTTAAATCGTTAACGCTGTCCAGAACGAAATCGGGACGGACGTCGCTGGAAGCGAGCATTTCTTTCGTTGTTTCTCCCGTCATGACGAGGATACCCGTCATGCCGTTGTTGACGGCGAATTTTATGTCGGTGTAAAGTCTGTCGCCCACAAAGGCCATTTTATCGTAACTTACCCCGCAAAAATCGGCGGTAAATTCGGCCATGGGAGCGTACGGCTTGCCGACGATAACGTCGGGCAAACGCCCGGTCACTTTTTCTACCAACGCTATATAGGCGCCCACGTCGGGCATATTGCCGTGATCGGACGGACAGACGAAATCGGGATGGGTGGCGATATAAGGCTTGTTTGCGGCGACGATATTGGTCGCTTTCCATAACTTTTTGTATGTAAGCTCGGTATCGAAAGCAAGCACCATGACGTCGGCGTCTTCTTCTTCGGTAATAATAACGTGATAGTCTTTCAGTTCGGATTTCAGCGTTTCTGTTCCTAAAACATATATTTTTTTGCCCGGAAAGTTCTTGTTCAGGTAAGAAGCGGTCGCCATGCCGGACGTCACGATCTGGTCTAAGTCAGCGTCGTAACCGAGGCGTTTTATCTTCTTTTGATAGTCAACGCGGGCTTTGGAGCTGTTATTGGTAACGAAGTAAACTTTTTTTCCTTTGGCGTTGAGAATGCGCAACGTTTCCATCGCGCCGTCAATCGGTTGTTCGCCCATGTTCAGGGTGCCGTCCATGTCAAACAAAAACACGCCGATCTCTTGTAAATTTTTCATTTTCCGATCCTTCGAAGAGACCTCGGTGCGCGGCGCGGGACAGTAAAGGCAAATCGGACGAACGGGCGGAAGAGAGAAGAGAAAGGATCTCTTTCGGACTGACTTCCGGCAAGGCCGTCATCGCTTTCATGCGACGGGCGAAGCTCTTCATTTTTTCTTTGTCCGGAAGGACCTCTTCGTCGTATTCGAAGCAGGCGTCTTCTTCCGACAAATACAGGATATCACTGAAAGGGATTTTTGTAAAGTTAAACGTCATCGCAAGTGTAAAATAAGCGCCGACAAACTGTTTTTCGGGCGTAAGATCGGCGGTCGCCGCCATAACGTACAGTCCCTTTTCGTTTTTCAGGCGTCCGCTCGACAATGCGATAAGGCGTAATGCTTCCGACAAAAATTCTTCTTTGTCGCACTTCCCGCCAAGAACGCGCTCCATGCTTTCGCAATAGGCGAGTAATTCTTTATCGAGAAAAGGAAGATAGCTTTTTTCGAACAGACGCAAACGACACTCGCACCAGAGACAGAACAAAGAAGAGTATACTGCGATCGTCCCTGCGTCCGTTCTTGCGGACGACAGATCGAGATAGGCGAACTCGGACAACCGGCCCGTACCGTCGAAAGAGTTCAGAAAGCGATAGTCGGCGCGGCCGGCGTAAAAGGCGAACGGAACGTCGCCGGCAAAGGCTCGCGTCTGATCGGCGATTTCTGGACCGCCGACGCCGACGACGAACCGGACGTCCTCTTTTCGGTTCTCTTTCTCTTCAAGAGAAAGAAGATTTACTTTGTATTTGCGAAGAAGAGGGGCCGCCACCCTTTGTCCCTCAAGCAGGTTCCGACAAAGGACGGCGACCCGTCCGGCCGGATAGAAACCGGACAACGCCTTTAAAAATCCGTCCGGACCCTCTCCCACGCAAAAATGATTTTTCGTTCTCATACAGTTCTCACCCGCTCTTGATTGTACCCGTTTAAAAAGAGTTTGAAACGGGAATTTAGGACGAATTTTGTCGTATACTAAGAGTATGAAGAAAAAGTATGCCGATTATCTTATTAAACTGGCCTTTTTGACGCTCGCTCTTTTCGTCGTTTTCGATTTTTCGGTGGTTTCCGGATTTTTCGATAAACTTTTTACCGTATCAAAACCGGTCTTTTTCGGGGTTTTGTTTTTTATGATCCTTTCCGTTCCGTACGACTTTTTCTGTAATAAAGCGTTCGGAAAAATCAGAAAAGAAAAGCCGAAAAAGATTCTGTCTTACCTGTGTACGTTGATCCTCGTCGGCGGCGCGCTGACGTTGCTCGTCACGATGATCCTGCCGCAAAGCATAGAAAGCGTCAAGGATATCGCGGAAAAATTGTCTTCTCCGTCGTCGAGGAACGAGCTTGCCCGATCGAACGCTTTTTTCAGTCTTTTGTTCGACCTGGGAAGAAAAGTTTATGCCTATCTGACAGAACGGTTTTCCGAATACGTCCCGGCGATGGTAGAACAGGTATCCGATATCTTTACCGGTACGTATAACGTGCTTTTCGGCGCGTTTATCGGTTTGCTGCTGCTTGCTTGTCGCGACGGAGTAAAAAGACAATTCAGACACACCGTCCTGCTTGCGATGCCTACGGAAAAAGCGGAAAAGGTGTTTTCTTTTTTAAAGAAAATCCTTCATAAGTTTTCACGCTATCTGGGAGGACAGGTAACGGAAGCTTTTATTCTGGGAGCGGCTTGTTATCTCGTTATGAGCTTGCTCCGCGTGCCGTATCCCGCGTTGATCGGCTTCGTGATAGGACTTTCAAACCTCGTTCCCATCGTCGGCGCATATATTGGCGGCGCGCTGTGTTGCGTTCTCGTCTTTTCCGTCAGCCCCGTCAAGTGCCTTGTTTTCGTTGTCGCCGTCTTTGTTCTGCAACAGATCGAATCTTTTACCACGTATCCGGTTATCGTGGGTAAGTACGTCGGACTGAGCGGATTCTGGATTGCCGTTTCCGTGCCTGTCTGGGGCGGACTGTTCGGTTTTTGGGGGCTTTTTCTCGGTGTGCCGATCACGGCGGTGATCCAGGACCTTTTGCGGGCGAAATTTTTAAGACGAAAAGTACCCGAAAAAAGAGTCGACGTCCCGATTGCCGAAGATTCTTAAAACGTAATCTTTCGTCGGAAACAGAAAAATGCGGAAAAGCATTTGAAAAACGATTTTTCATATGTTATACTGAAAAGCAAACCGACAGGAGAGGTAAGTTATGGACACTTATAGCATTATTTTCATTGTAGGCCTCGTGGTTTCGATCCTATTCGGCTATTTGCTTGGCTTCGGAAAAACGCTCAAATTCTGTACCGGCGGGATCGTTAAACACCTGATCGCCGTATGGTTTTGTATAACGTTCGGAGGAATGATTGCGTCGATCCCGCTCGTCGCTTCGTGGATCGGCCGCGGCAACGCATACTTTGCGCAGTTCGCTCAGATTCTCGCCAAAATCAACGTGGCGACCTGGATCTATTACGTCATCCTGTTTATCGTTGTGGAATTGGTTCGTTTGATCCTCCTTTTTATTGTGCGTAAACTCTTTGAGCCGAAGGATAAAAAATCGACTATCGGCGGCGTCCGGAACATCGTCAACCGCGTTTTGGGAGCTATTTTGTTCGGTGCGTTCTGGATGGTTCTTGTGTGGGCCGTACTGGCCGCACTTGCGGTGCTGACCGACGTTCCTGCGGTGGAAACCTGGCTTGAACAAGTTGCGGGCGACAAGGCGGCGCGCCTTATTTACGCCCTCTATAAGCATAACCCCATCGACTTCAACGTCCTGTTTAAATAATGAGATACGAAAGGATCAGACTCCTGCTCGGAGAGGAGGGGTTGCGGAAATTATCGCAATCGAAAGTCTTGCTCTTCGGCGTGGGCGGCGTGGGTAGCTACGTTTTCGAAGCGCTCGTGCGTTCGGGCGTCGGTACCGTCGGCGTCGTGGACGGAGACAAAGTGTCCGAGACCGATCTCAACAGACAGCTTATCGCCACCGAAAAAACACTCGGTTTAAGTAAGTGCGAAGCGGCGAAAAAAAGGGCGACGGAAGTAAATAGTTCCGTTAACGTCAGGACCTACCCGCTTTTTTACGACGAAACGACGCAAGAGAAAGTTCCGATCGAAGAATACGACTACGTGGTCGACGCCATTGACGACGTGCCGGCAAAAACGGACGTTATCTTACGCGCCGTACGCGCAGGAGTCCCTGTCGTTTCGGTCATGGGCACGGGCAATAAAATGCGCCCGGATAAGTTGATCGTCGCCGATATCTCCAAAACGGAAATATGTCCTCTTGCGCGGGCGGTACGCTCCCGTTTGAGAAAAGAAGGCGTTACGAAAGGAGTAAAAACAGTTTTTTCCAAAGAACTTCCTCGTTCTTTCGGAGGAAAAATAGGCAGCACGGCCTTTGTACCGGCAACGGCCGGAATGATAGCAGCAAGCGAGGTAATAACGGATTTATGTCAAAAAATTTAGATTTTTCTTTGGAAATTTTTCCACCTAAGATATCGGACGGCATCGAAAAGATCTACGGCTGTCTCGTCGGAATGAGCAAAGTCGCACCTGATTTTATCAGCGTGACGTACAGCGCCGGACAGGCGAAAAAGGGATTGACTACCGAGGTTTGTCAATATCTGCAAAATACATACGGGATCCCGGCCGTGGCGCACCTGACTTGCGCGGGACAGACCCGCGAAAGCATAAACCTGTCGCTTGAAGAAATGAAAAAGGCCGGCATAAAGTCCATCCTTGCGTTGCGCGGCGATCTGACCGCCGAAAAGAAAGTGAACGATCTCGTTCACGCCACCGATCTGATAGAACAGATCAACGCCTTCGGAGAGTTCGATATTTACGGCGCCTGCTATCCCGAAGGGCACGTGGAAAGCCCTTCTTTCGACCGGGATATTCAAGTGATGAAAATGAAAAACGATCTCGGCGTCAAAACCTTTTTGAGCCAGCTTTTCTTTGATAACAAAGATTTTCTCCATATGCGCGACATGGCGACCGCCGCAGGCGTTACCGCCACCCTTTCTGCCGGTATTATGCCCATAACGTCCGCAAAACAAATTGTCAGGATGGTTCAACTTTCCGGAGCAAGGATTCCGTCAAAAGCGGCAAAAATGCTTTCCAAATACGAAAATAACGAAGTCGCTCTATGTAAAGCAGGATTGGATTATGCCGTCAGACAGATCCGCGGACTGGTCAGAGAGGGCGTAAAATCCATTCATTTATACACTATGAATAATATCCATACCGCCGAATACGTCCGGGCGGGGATCGAGGATCTGATTTAATGAAAAAACCATTGAAAGAGGCGCTGAAAGGCAGGTTTTATTTAGACGGAGGAAGCGGTTCTTCCTTCCTTGCCATGGGGCTTGCCGACGCCCATCCCGAATTATACCCTTTGACCGAACCGCAGGCGGTAGCCGCTGTGCATCGGTCCTTTTTCGAGGCCGGCGCCGACGCCGTTCTTACCGATACTTTCGGTTGTAACTCCCGTAAGGCGGATTTAAGCAATTATTCTCTTTCCGATATCATCGAAGCCGCCGTCGGGATTGCCCGTTCGGTCGCCGACGAGTACGGAAAATACGTCGTGTACGATTGCGGCCCGACCGGAGCCTTACTCGAACCCAACGGCAGCACTACTTTTGAAGAGGCCTACGACCTGTTTGCGGAACAGGCAAGAATCGTGGCCGGTCTTCCCGTCGACGGCGTTATTATAGAGACGATCAGCGATTTGCAGGAAATGCGCGCGGCCTTTCTGGCGTTCAAAGAGAACACCGACTTGCCCATTTTATGCAGTATGACGTTCGAGAAGGGCGGCAGGACGTTCACCGGAACGAGCATAGAAAGTTATGCCGTTACCATGCAGGCGCTCGGCGCCGACGCCGTTGGGATTAATTGCGGCACCGGTCCCCGGGATATGCTGGATAACGCCCGCAGACTCGTATCCTGCGCTTACGTTCCCGTTTTTGTAGAACCGAACGCCGGTCTGCCGCGGTTGGAAAACGGAAAGACGATCTACGACACCGACGCGGAAGCCTTTTCCGACGTCATGAAAGAAGCTTGCGCCTCGGGCGTAAACATCCTCGGCGGTTGTTGCGGTACTACTCCGGAATATATAGAAAAAACGGTAAAAAAGACCGAAAACTTACCTGTTTCGAAACACAATACCGTCCCAGATGCTCTCTGTTCGGCCTCGCGCGTCGTCGCGTTCGGAACGGACAGCGTCGTGATCGGGGAGAGACTGAATCCCACCGGAAAGCCCACCTTGAAGCAAGCGATCCTGAACTCGGACTTCGACTATATGCTTTCCGTTTGCATGGCCGAAAAGCAGGAAGGCGCGGACGTGCTCGACGTCAACCTTGGCGTCGCCGGCATTAACGAAACGGAGATGTTGCCGCAAGCGGTGCGGAAGATACAGGGAATCGTCGATCTGCCGCTGTGTATAGACACGGCCAAGGCCGACGCATTGAAAAAAGCGGTGCGGATCGCGTGCGGAAGATGTCTGATCAATTCGGTCAACGGCAGTATGGAAAGTATGAAAGCCGTTTTTCCCGTCGCTAAAAAATACGGATCCTACGTCGTCGCTTTGTGCCTGGACGAAGACGGCATTCCCGAAACGGCCGACGGCAGAATCGCAATCGCAAAGCGTATCCTTTCCGAAGCGGAAAAGTATGGAATCGAAAAAGAAAGATTTCTGTTCGATCCGCTCACTATGGCCGTCAGCGTGGATAAAAACAATGCGCTCATCACGCTGGACGTCTTAAAAAGACTTCGTCAAGAGATCGGAGTCAAAACGACGCTGGGCCTTAGCAACGTCAGTTTCGGACTGCCCAACAGGCCGATCATCAATTCTACTTTTTACACCATGGCCTTGGAAGCCGGCACGACGAGTGCGATCATCAATCCCACGCTGAAAGCGGGGTTCGACGCGGCGGCGTACGACCTTCTGACCGGCAACGATCCCTCTTGCGAAAAGTATATCGCCGCTTGCCAGGGCGTGGAAGTGGAAAAGAAAGAAGTAAAACTCGATCTGTCTGCCGCCATCGTGCGCGGTCTGGTCGGCGAAGCCATGGCGCAAGTCAAAGAAAAAGCCGACGAAAATAATTTCGCCGCCATTATCGATGAAGACGTCATCGGCGGTCTGAACAGATTGGGCTCGTTGTATGCGGACGGAAAAGTCTTTCTGCCGCAACTGATCGCCGGAAGCGAAGCGGCCAAAGCCGTCCTCGAATTCTTAAAAAATCGTTTTATCCCCGAAGGGGGCTCTTATAAAGCGACCGTCGTTCTCGCTACCGTCAAGGGCGACGTCCACGACATCGGAAAAAATATCGTAAAAGCGGTCGTCGGAAACTACGGCTATCGTATCGTCGACCTCGGAAAAGACGTCTCTAAAGAAGAAGTCCTCGCCGCGGTGGAACGGTATAAGCCCGAAGTGGTCGGTTTGAGCGCTCTTATGACGACCACTCTCGACAGTATGACGGAGACGACCGCGCTTTTGCGCGAGACGCACCCCGAGGTCACCGTTATGGTCGGTGGCGCCGTCGTTACGGCCGAATTCGCCGAGCAGATCGGCGCGTTGTACAGTAAAGACGCCCGCGAGATGGCCGAGATACTCGAAAAAAGATTTTCGTAACGGTTTTCTGTCCCGGAGAACAAGCAAGGACAATCCCTTTTAAGAGTCCTTTACAGAAACGGCGTCGTCCCCCGCCTTCGTATAGGGACGATAACCGGAAGCGTTTTTTCGCACGTCATGAGTTGCTTCTCTTTTCTGTTTTAGCATACCATTTCATTCTAAAAGGTATTCCAAAAGTATATTTTGTCAATTCATGGTTGCACCATTATTTTTTTGTAAAATAGTTGAGGTCAGTTGTTTTCAAAGAGTCTTATCAAAAAGAAAAGAAGGGAGTTTTCATTAAAGGTCATCGGCTCCTCGGTCGGAAAACGGACGATCATGCGATAGACGAAGACGACGACGAAGAGGAGAGAAAAGGAGATACATAGCGCGGAGTAGACTTTTGAAGCGCAAAAACGTTCAGAAAAGAATGCAACGATCAGGAGAACGGCAATGACAGGTAAAGTAAAGACGAGCGGGTGCGTCGAAAACGCACCGGAAAAGTCTCCGTGAAAGATACAAAGAACGGCTCTTGTCAGTCCGCATCCGGGACAGGGAACGCCGAAAACGAGGTTAATCGGGCAGGCGTGTCCCAAATAATGCGTCGCAAGTAAGGAATAAATGGCAAAAACCGCAAGGAGCAACAGAACGGTCAGCGCTTTCTTGCGGTTTTTTCTCGCTTTCTTCGTTTGATTATTCGACATCGGCGACGTTCACGACGGGCGCGTCAACGATGCGGTTCAGCTGATCCTGCATGATAGCCATAGCGACGATTTCGAGGCCGATAAAGCACAACAGGATGTAGACCCATCCTTCGGTAGAACTGCGCAATCCGCGTTCGTTATTGAGCGTTTCGATGCGTTCCGCTTCTTTGTAGTACCAATAAAAGGTATAAATACCGCAAGTAACGATGGACAGAAGCAGGGCGGCGCCGCCGCTTTTACAGGTGCCGTCGCTTTTGGACCCGAGGGCGTTTTCTATATCGTTGGTGGTCACAACAAACCAATACAGCGCGTAAATGCCGCAGGTAACGATGGAAAGAATGATCAGCGTGGCAATATTTCTTTTTTCCATATTTTTCTCCTTATCAGTCAGTATTCAACCGGATCTATTATAAATCTGTCCGGGAGGGAAGTCAAAAATTTCCGATTAAAAAATTACAAACCGTGGACTTTTTTTGCGGAAGAGGTTACAATCAAAATATGACAGGGGAAAGAAACGGAACGAAAGAGGGATTTTTGAGCGGAAATCAATTGAAGATATTGGCCGCTCTATTTATGATCGTCGATCACGTCGGTTTACTCTTTTTCCCCAATATTTCGTCGGCGATGTGGATGCGATGCGTCGGACGGCTGGCCTTTCCGATATTTGCCTTTTTTATTGCCGAAGGATGCCGCTATACGAAAAATCGCGCCCGCTATCTCGGCGTAATGACGTTGATGGGACTGCTGTTCCACCTGGTCTATTATTACATTATGAAAGATAACATGCTGAACGTTTTTCTTTCGTTCAGCTTTGCGATCGCGCTTATTTATTTATGGCGTAACTTTGTTTCCGCTTGCAAAGCAAAGAGAATCGACGGCGCCGCGTTGGGGTTCGCTCTTTTCTTCGGGTACGCCTTTTTGGTGTACGAAATAAGTCTGATCGTCCATATCGATTATTATTTCGGCGGAGTTCTTCTGCCCTGGCTCGTGTACTTAACGAAGAAAAAGTGGCTCAGGCTTTTCTTTTTTGCGCTCGGTATTATGCTCGTTGCGGTGTTCATGGGTAAATTATGGACGGTGGAGGCATGGGGATTGCTTGCCGTGCCGATAATGGCATTGTACAATGAAAGCCGCGGAAAAATGCGCATGAAGTACTTTTTTTACTTTTTTTATCCGTCGCATCTCGTTTTGCTGTACGGAATTTATCTTTTATGCATGGGAGGGAAGGGATGAAAAAGCCTCTTCGATGGGGAGAATTGTATTGGATATTCGGCGTGCTTTTCGTTTCTCTCGGCGTCGCTCTTTGCAGTAAGGCCGATCTGGGCATATCAATGATCGCCGCTCCGCCCTTTATTTTGCAAGAGGCGATCGCGCCGTATTGGACCGGGTGCACCGTGGGCACGATGGAGTATATCTTTCAGGGGTTCTTGATCCTTGCCCTTTGCGCCGTCGTCCGGAGAGTGCGGTTCAGGTACCTCTTTTCTTTCGTCGTGGCCGTCGTATATGGTCTGGTGCTCGATCTTTGGTTGTTTTTGCTCGGGGAAGAACCCTTTGTCGAAATATGGACGAGGTGGGTCTTTCTGATCGTGGGCGACTGTATTACGGCCCTGGGCGTCGCCTGCTTTTTCCGTACCTATCTGCCCTTACAGGCGTACGAGTTGTTTGTGGCCGAGGTAGCGGATAGATTCCGCTTTCCGGTGGCAAAGACAAAGCTCTGTTACGATATGGGATCCCTTGCGCTGTCGCTCCTGCTTGCTTTTTGTATCAACCTCGACGCAGGAGAGTTCGATTGGAGCAAAATTTATGCTACGTCTTATCACTTTATCGGCGCCGGCACCGTCGTGACAGCCCTTATCAATGCGCCGATCATAGCTGTTTTCGGCAAATTGTTGAACAAATTGACGGGAGAAGAACCTCTTTTGCCGAGAATGAAAGAGTTTTTCAAAAAGTAGGAGGAGAATATGACTTTTGAAGAAACGTTCGGGAGAAAGGCCCGTTGGACGGTCTATCCGGAGAGAAAAAAAGGTCTGCCCGTTGTGCGAAAAACTTTTTCGGTCGATAAACCGGGCAAAGCGGAATTGATCATTTGCGGATTGGGATATTTTGAAGTCTATCTCAACGGAAAACGAGTTTCGGACGACTATTTCACGCCCGTATTCTCCGACTACTTTCATCGGGATTTTTCTCATTATAATTATCCTTTGCCGGGAGAAGAAACCAAACATCGGATATACGTCTGTCGTTACGACGTAACCGAACTTATGAACGAGGGCGAAAACGTCCTGGTCGTATTCCTTGCCGGAGGGTGGCTGACGCAACGCAAAAAAACGGCCGAAGGGAAGGTTAATTTTTCCGAAGAACTCTATCTTTGCTTTACGTTGAAAACGGGAAAAGAGGAAATCGTTTCGGACAAAACGCTTCGGTATGCGCCGTCGCATATTGTGGAAAGTAACGTTTATTTCGGGGAGAAAGTCGATTACCGAAAATACAAAAAAGAATGGTTTTTGCCAGGATTTGACGACAGAAAGTGGCAAAGTCCCATCGAGCGGGCAGACTTCGGGAGCCCGCTTTATTTTCAGGACGTCTTATCCGATACCGTATGCGAGCGGATCGAACCCAGACTTTTATTTAAGTTCGGACGATACGCCGTTTACGACGTGGGGAAGAATATTACGGGCTGGGTGGAAGTCCGCGGCAAAGGACGGATAATCGTATGCCAGGCGGAAAGTTTGCGCGGAGAAAGGCGATTGGATTTTACCGCCGTCGGCGGAAGAGAACAAAAACAAAAAGAAGAATACTTCGGTTTGAAGCCGGGTATCGTAGCGCACCCGACCTTCCGTTGGAGCGGATTCCGCTATTTCTCCGTTTTCGGAAAGATCGACGAATGCGTCGCGTGCGTCGTCCACGTTCCGTTTAAAGAAACGGCCTCGTTCGAGAGTGATAACGAAGTCCTGAACTGGTTTTTTAACGCCTACAAGCTGACCCAACTCAACAACATGCACGGCGGGATCCCGTCCGATTGTCCGCATCGGGAAAAGTTAGGGTACACCGCCGACGGTCAGCTTACGACCGAGACGGCGTTATTGTGTTTTGAGAGCAGATCCTTTTACCGGAAGTGGATCGCTGACATCGTCGATTGTCAGGACGAAAAGACGGGACACGTACAACATACGGCGCCGCTGATGGGCGGTGGCGGCGGCCCCGGCGGTTGGGGCGGCGCCATTATTTTCGCGCCCTATAAATACTATACCGTGTTTGGCGAAGAAGAATATATTTCTTCGCTTTTGCCGGCGATGGAAAAGTGGATAAAGCATATTCTTACCGAGTGCATGGGAGAGGGAGAATACCGTGATCTGATCGTGCGCGAAAGGAAGGGCGGTTGGTGCCTGGGCGATTGGTGCACGTTAGAAAAAACGGTCATCGCGCAACCGTTCGTCAATACCTGTCTCTTTATTACCGCCTTGCGGCAATATAAAGAAATGGCAACCGCCTGCGGAAAAGAATACGCCTATGAAGAGACGGAAAAAGCCTGCGCGGACGCCGTCAGGAGAGTCTATTGGGACGTCAAAAAGCCTTCCTGTCAGAAAGGCGTACAAGGCGCGGACTTTTTTATGGCCGATCTCGGTTTGATCCCCAAAGAAGAAGGGAAAAAAGCGGCCGAAGCATACGTAAAGCGAGGTTATATGGACGTGGGTATCATCGGTATAGAATATCTGTACCGGTACCTGTTCGAGAACGGAATGGAAGAGGAAGCGACGCGCCTGCTTTGTTCCGAACAGCCGGGTAGTTTCGGCTATATGAAAAACCGCGGCGCAACGACGCTTTGGGAATACTGGGACGGGAGGAAATCACAGAATCATCCCATGTTCGGCTCGCCCGTAAAATACCTCTTTTACGGCGTGGCGGGCATACGCTATACGCCGGGGTTCCGCTCTGTCGTCATACGACCGGCTTTATACGGCGGATTGACCCGTTTAAAGTGTTCTTTGATCCGTCCGAACGTCAGGATCGACGTAGAATATACCAAAGAAGAGGGAAATGAAAAATACATTCTTTCTTATACCGGCGACAGCAAGGTGGCGGTCGAAATGGAAGGGAAGAGGTACGAAATGACGTCGGGCATTCCACTTTATCTGAAAAGGTAAGATAAAATTGAGAGAAAAATAACAAAAACGCAGAAATCATTGACATATCGACAGAAATGTGCTACCATCATGCACACGATAGAGGCGCGAAATTGATAAGTACTCTGCGAAAAGGGCGGTCGCTCGCGCAGAAGAAAGGCAATATCGCCGAAGCGGGTTCACGCTCGACCGAAGCAGTATCCGCTGGGCCATGACGGAAAACGTCCTGGACTGTCACAAGTAATTGTGGAGAGCTATTGTAAAAACCCTTTTCTTTTTTAGGAGTCGTTTTTGCCGTAGTGTTTCCATTTCTACGGCATTTTTATTTACCTAAGGAGGGTAATATGGAATATTTTGTAGGTACGTTCTGGGCATTCGTGCCCGCGATCGTCGCTATCGTACTCGCTCTTATCACGAAGCAAGTATACCTGAGCTTGTTCGTCGGTATCTTTACCGGCGCGATGTTCCTTGCGGGCGGAAACCCGGCGGAAGCGCTCAGTAACTTGTTTATCACCATGGGCAATCAGCTCGGCGGTAACGGCGGCATCCTGATCTTTTTGGTCATCCTCGGCATCTTCGCTGTACTCATGGTCAAGACGGGCGGCAGTAAGGCTTACGGCGAATGGGCTTCCGCAAAGATCAAGACCAAGGCCGGCGCAGAACTCGCCACCGTTGGACTCGGCACTCTTATCTTCGTCGACGACTATTTTAACTGCCTTACCGTCGGCAGCGCGATGCGTCCCGTCACCGATAAGCACAAGATCAGCCATGCCAAGCTCGCTTACCTTATCGACGCGACGGCGGCTCCTATCTGTATTATCGCTCCCATTTCTTCTTGGGCGGCGGCCGTTGCCGGATATGCCGGCGATAACGGTATCGTCACTTTCATCAAGACCATCCCGTTCAACATGTACGCGCTCCTCACCATCGGATTCATGGTGGTCAGCGTCCTTTTGAAATTGGATTTCTTCAAGATGAAGCGTAACGAAAAGATTGCGCAAACGACCGGAGACCTCAACGCGGGAGAAACCGACCTGCCTACCGAAGACGTTAAAGCGGAAGGAAACGTAAGAGGCAAGGTCATCAACCTCGTCTTCCCCATCGTTACCCTCATCGCTTGTTGCGTGGGCGCCATGATCTTCAACGGTTATTTCTATAACTGGGATACCGGCGTTATCGGTACCGAACTGCAATCGGAAGGTGTTTTGGAAGCTTTCAGTAACTGCGACGCCGGATCCGCGCTTGCGTTCGGCTCTTTCGTCGCGCTCGTTATTACCTTTATCTTCTATGTCTGCACCAGAGCCATCACGTTCAAGAACTTCATGAGCTCCATCGCCGAGGGCTTCAAGTCCATGGTTCCGGCCATATTGATTCTGACCTTTGCCTGGACGCTTGGTGCAATCATGGGGGCAAAAGGCGAAGGCGTTGACGAAACCGGAAAAGCCATTCTTGACGGAACGCTCAACGCAAAAGCCTTTGTTCAAGCCAACATCACGGCCGACAGCATGGCGCTCGGTATCATTCCGTTCGTGTTCTTTATTCTCGCTTGCTTCATTTCTTTCGCAACGGGAACGTCCTGGGGTACCTTCGGCGTGTTGATCCCGATCTCCACCGCCGTTATGTCGGCCACCACCAACGAGGGCTTGTTCTTCCTCACTATGTCCGCCGTTCTTGCCGGCGCCGTGTATGGCGACCACGTCAGCCCGATCTCCGATACCACCATCATGGCTTCTTCCGGCGCGCAATGCAACCACATCGACCACGTTAAGACGCAGTTCCCGTACGCGACCATCGTCGCGCTCATTTCCGGCATTACTTATCTGATCGTTGGTTTCATCACCGCGACGGATATCGGCTCTTCTTACGGCGCGTCCGCCGGCATTACCCTTGCCTTCGGATTCGGCTTACTTGCCGCTTGCCTCGTCGGTCTCTTCTTTATGGACAGAAAGGGCATCGTTGATAAGATGGACAACGCGATCGGCGGCTTCTTTGCCAAATTGTCCCAAAAGCCCTCCGCCCGTCCCATCGAAGATACGATCCAGGGCAGCAACGAAGTAGATAACGAGATAGAAGCGCTTCGCAAAAATGACGAGTAGTCAAAAGAGTCGCAAAGCGACTTCTGAACAGAAATCCGTATAGTAGAATATGGCGCGGGAATACCGCGCCATATCTGTTTTTCTCTTATCAAGTAAAAAGGCTAAAAGAACGTTTTCCTCAAAAGAGAAATAATCGAAGAGCAACCTCGACAGGTTCGGGGACGGTGCGACGAAAATCGGTATTTTCCATTTTTCGTCAAGACGAATCCCTTTTCAGCGTAAGACCTCTTAAAAAAACTGCCTTTTGAAGAAATCAGTTTTTACGATAACCGCATTTCGGACATACGCCTTCCGGAGACAGGGCGATACCGCACAGAGGGCAACGGTCGATCTTATTTTTCGTCTCAAATTCGCAGGAGGCGGCGTTCACACCGCTGGTAAAAGTAATTTTAGCGATATTGAGCTTATCCTTAAGTAGGTCGTATACGATTTTAATCATTCCCTCAACAGTCATGGTTTCTTTTGTGACGACCAGGCGACAATCGGGATATGCAGTGGCAAGTTCGGTTTTAAAAGCAGGGCCTTTCATCTTGTTGGTAGGAGCCCCGTTTTTAATGCCTTGTTTTTCATACACGTTCAAAATAGCGGGAAGTAGCGGATCATCCTCTCTGAGAATCAGAGCGTGATCAAAGTTTTTTAAAACCGACCAAGCCGTTTTTTGTATTTCATTGCAAGGGAAAACCATATTCACTCCCGGTTCTACGCTGTCTTCCACTTCAATCGTCAACTCGCCGGTATGCCCGTGCAAATACTGAGCTTCGCCTTTAAATCCGTAAAATCTGTGCGCGTACTGTAAATCTAACTTCGTAATACTTCTCATAAAAAATCTCCTTTATTAAATATATTTACGGTTTTTTTAACCCGTATTTTCCGCTACCGACTTATTGATCACCACGTTTTTTCCGACAATCGGGACATACGTAATATACCTTTAAATCGTAAAATAAAAAATTCTGACCGATCTGTTTTTTCAAAGACGAACTGATATCGGCGAACGAAACGTCCGTCAACTTTCCGCATTGATTACACACCAGATGGTCGTGCTTATAAACGGCGTCGTATCTATCCGGCATCCCCTCGATAGAAATTTTCCGTATAAGTCCCGCCTCAACAAGTTTATTCAGGTTGTTATAAACCGTTGCCTGCGCAATTTTCGGCATAGTACTCTTCAATCGCTTATATACCTCGCTTGCGGTAAGATGCTCGCGACTGAAAGTAACTATTTCGTAAATTGCTCTTTCGTATTTTGTCATTTCAATAAACCAAAATTAGAATGTTTCTAAATTTATTATAATCATTCTAAAATATTTGTCAAGAGCATAAAGGAAAAATTCAGACTTTTATCAGAGATCGAAAAGAATTTTCTTAAAAAAGCCGACGTCTTGCTTCATTATAAAATGCGGTCATTATCATGGCGGACTTGCTAACAAAAAATCCGCACCGGACGGGTGCGGATCTGATTCTTGCGTCGTTCAAACAAAAAGTTGCGCCGATATTTTTCCCATAGTCTTTAAAAACGATCTTATTATAAATATAACCTCGATGATAACGGGTATAAGTTGCGACGCGTAACGTTATCAGAGCTCGAAGGAAGAGGGTTTTTAGTCGGATATGTCGTCGTAAAAGAGCCTGGATCAGTTGTTGTTCACGGCAAGAGTCCGATTCTGTATTTTCCGTCGGGCGTTCCGTTTTACCAGGTGCGAGAATTGAGCTGACGGAACTGTGCGACAGTGGGCACGTGAGAATTAAGTCCGCCGTCCACGTTGATTATTTGCCCGGTAACGTACGCGCTTTCGTCGGAAGCAAGATATACGCACATATATCCGATATCCTCGGGACAGCCATAGCGATTAACCATAATGTTGCTTGTAAAGATGTCTTTGAGTACTTGCGGAACGTGAGCGTCGTTTTCGGGGGTAACGATTAAGCCGGGGCGTACGCAGTTGCAACGGATATTCCGTTTGCCGTATTGTAACGCGGTGTACTGCGTGAGTTTGTCCACGCCGGCTTTTGCACAGGCGTAAGCGGTAGAACTTAAATCGCCGCTACACGACGCCATAGAACCGATATTGATGATAGAACCGCCGTTTTCGTTCTTCTGCAAATAAGGCAAAACCGTTTTTGTCGCATAAAAAGTGCCGCGCATATCGCTCTGAAAAATGCTGTCCCACATTTCAAGGGTAAGTTCGTCAACGCGTCCGTCTTTCAACGCGACGTTTGCCGCATTATTTACCAACACGTCGATTTTTCCGTATTTTTCGACGGTATCCGAAAAAAGTTTTTCGATGCTGTCCGTTGCGGTAATATCCATATAGTGATAGTACGCCTCGCCGCCTTCTTTTAGAATACGCTCCACGACAGCTTGTCCTTTCTCCTGTCTTCTGCCGCAAATAACCACCTTTGCGCCTTCTGCCGCAAACAGTCTTGCAATACCTATACCGATTCCGCTTGTGGAGCCGGTAACAACCGCTACTTTGCCTTTCAATCTGTCCATGTTTTACCTTCCTACATTTTTATATTATTGCGCTTTTGAAAAATCAAAACCGTAATTTTTATCTTTGATCCGGCCGCGATCGGCACGCTTTACCGAGTTTTCAAGCAATCTTTCTTAAAAAAACATTTTCTTTACTGAATTTCTCGGCCGCTGTACTTTTATTATAGCATAATTACTTTATTGTCGCAATTACAAATATCCGGGTAAGAACTTCGAGCGGAGTACTTTCCGGGGCGATGTTAAAATATACGCAAATTACGTTATCGTCTGATAGTAATACGCGTTGCACAAAGTATCGTTCGACTTCGATAAGGATTTGTTATTTTAAGACGCCCTTCGGTCGTATGATAACTCGCCCTCTGCTCGAATGATAATCAGATCAGACAAGCGAATTTGATATAAAAAAGGACTTATCAGGTTGTGCGGATAAGTCCTTTTTGGTGGAGATGGCGGGACCTACGCCAACCTTCGGTTGCCGTTCGTCATGAAGCACATCAACTGGAGACCCACCACTTTTTCAGCAAGGCTTTATAGCCTTTTTTGTTTTTTATTTTTCGGCACTCTCACTTTTATGCGAGCATAACGTTCGATGACGAAAATAAAAAAACAAGACACTACTACGTAGTGTCTTGCTGAAAAAGTGGTGGAGATGCGGGGACTTGCACCCCGGTCCTTACTCGTTAAAAGACGGCTTTCTATCATGCTCAGTTTGCATTTAATTGTCGTCCGGCGTTGCGTACAAACGCGCTCGGCCATTCCTGAGGTACTGCGTTCCGTTTTCGGGGCGTACCAAACCCGAACTCGGTTCCCCACGTAAGGACACGCCGCTCCCGCACCCGTGGGCGTTGCGGTCACGACGGCTACGCACTAAGCGGCGTAAGCGTAATTGACTTTTTGATTGTCGTTTATTTTTTTTCCTGTTTTTTACGGTAACGGGGAACCGGCATGCTTACCATCCCTCCGCGGGCAAGTCGAATCTGAAACACCCCCATAAGGATTACGTTGAGTAGTATACCACCGCCCGGCGCAATTATGCAATAATTTTTGATTCTTTTAGGTTATTTTTAACTTAAATCATAAATTCCGCCGTTCTTTTCCGTGCGATTTTTGTACATCCCGTGCGTGAAATCGGGAAAATCGACGGGGGCGGAATTATTCTTGATAGATTCTTCGGACAGGGGAGTGACCGCCATCCAGGCCGCCGTGTCGTAAACGTCGATGGGCAGGCGTCTGTTTTCGAGCAGGCCCGTAACGAAAGCGCGGAGCACCAGGTAATCGATACCGCCGTGACCGCCTTTTTTGCGATCTTTTCGATAGGCTCGCCAGAGAGGGTGATCATATCTGCGGACATGCCTTTTTCCGGTCATCTTAAATTCGCCGCGGATATGGCCGCGCGGACGAGCGCCTTCCATGACCAGAACGTCGCCGTCTTCTCTGTACATTCCTTGGGTGCCGTTGACGGTGAACTTACGGGAATAGATGCCGGGGAGCGTGGTATTGAGGGTAAGGACGATAGTTTCGCCGTTCTCGCACTTGATCGTCGTTGTGATGACGTCGCCTTGCTTGACTTCGGCGTTAACTAAATCTGTTTGGTCCGGACGTTTTTTGAGGAAGTATTCGTGCAGACCGCAGGCTTTGGATGCGGTCGAGGTCAGCGAGACCATGCGATTTCCGTTATTGATTCTGAGAATTTTGGCGATGGGCCCGAGTTCGTGCGTGGGGTAGTTTTCGCAGTTGCGGCTAAGATAATTACGCAGGCGATAGTGGCGGTTTTTGTCGCCGAAAGCGATCTCTTCGCGAAGATCGTGGCAGTAGCCGCCCTCGCAATGAACGATCGTACCCAGTTTTCCTTCGTCTACGAGGCGTTTTACCATCAATTCGAAGCGGCCGTAACAGCAGTTTTCTAACATCATACATTGTTTGCCCGTTTCTTCGGCCGTTTTTACCAGATCGAAGCAGTCCTGCAAGCGATAAGCTCCGGCGACTTCCAGACCGACGTTTTTTCCGGCGCGCATAGCTTCGATGGCGAGAGGAATATGTTCTTCCCAAGAAGTAAAGATCATAACGGCATCGATCTCTTCGTTTCTCAGGACGTCGTGATAATCGGTTGTTACGAGGGGATTATGTTTTTTCATCAGCTTCCCGCCTTGTTCGGCGCGATCCTTGTAAGAATCGCATACGGCCAGGATCTCCACGTCTTTCATGTTGTTGAGGATGGCGCTCATGGAGTAACCTCTGCCGCCGAGACCGATAATACCTATCTTCAGTTTTTTCATGACAAAACTACCTCCGAAGATAAAGTATACCATGATTCGGCGTTCTTATCAATAGAGGAAAATCTTTTTTCAGAAGATTGTTTTCTTAATAAAAGTACGGACGAAGGGAAGTCCTGACAAGAATTGACTCTTGAACACCGATACAAATGATGCTATGATAAAAAGGCAAGGAAATTAAATAGGAGTAAACAAATGAATAGCAAACGTAAAGCGGGTGTTTTACTGAACGTTTCATCCTTTCCCGGTAAATACGGGATCGGTGGGTTTTCGTGTAATGCGGAGGCCTTTTTGTCCGAATTCGCCGGGATGGGGTTTAAAATATGGCAGACGCTGCCTATTACCTCTCTCGGATGGGGGAATTCTCCTTACAGCGGCATCTCGGCCTATGCGGGGAACTTCTTGTATATCGACCTCGAACGACTTCCCGAAGGGCTTTTGAGAGCGGAAGAGCTTTGTTCGGCGGAATGTAAGGAAGCATATTATCTGACCGACTATACGGCGGCAAGGAACAACAAGAGTCGACTTTTACGCATAGCTTATTCTCGTCTGACTCCGGAACTGACGGACAAGGTGGAGGCCTTTGCCAAAGAGAACGCCGATTGGTTGAACGACTACGCCGCGTTTATGGTGTTGAAAGAGGTTCATGACCAGGCGGCGTGGACGACGTGGGAAGAACAATGGAAAAAGCACGCGCCCGATACGGCGGCCAAAGTGCGCGTTTTTTATCCGAAAGAATTCGGATATTATCTCTTTGAACAGTATCTTTTCTTTACGCAATGGGCGAGGATCAAACAGTATGCGGCGGACGTGGGAATAGAAGTTTTCGGCGACGTGCCGGTATACGTGTCGCACGACAGCGTGGACGTATGGGCCGACCCGAAAGCCTTTTTGCTCGATAAAGACTACAAGCCGACCGAAGTCGCGGGGGTTCCGCCGGACTATTTCAGTGCGGATGGGCAGTTATGGGGCAATCCTCTTTACGACTATGCGGCTATGAAAAAAGATAATTACGCCTGGTGGACGCGTCGGATCAAGCATCTTCATCGCTTGTACGATATTATTCGTATCGACCACTTCCGCGGATTCGCTAATTATTGGGCGGTGCCTGCCGACGCAAAAACGGCTAAAGAAGGGAAGTGGAAAAAGGGCCCGGGGAAAGAACTTTTCGACGTGTTGTATAAAGAGATCCCCGGCCTGAAAATCATTGCCGAGGATCTTGGTATCATTGACGACGACGTTCGTCGGCTTCTGAAAGAGACCGGCATTCCCGGTATGCGCGTTATTCAGTTCGGGTTCGACGGAGATAAGACGAATATACATCTTCCTTATAATTATCCGCACGAATGCGTGGCGTATACGGCAACGCACGATAACGATACGACGCTTGGGTGGTTGCTCAGTCTGGACGGCGTTACGCAACAAGAAGCGCTGAATTTCGTCGGTTGCCCGTACGAATACGGCTGGGCGAGCGGCGCCGGCAAGTGCCCCGCGACGCGCACCTTTATTCGAGATATCATGGCTTCTTGCGCCGATATCGCCATCGTTCCGATGCAGGATCTGTGCGGATATGGCAGCGATACCCGTATGAATACGCCCGGACTGCCGGACGGATGTTGGAGATATCGTACCAATTACAATGCGCTCAACGACGTCGATCACGTCTTTATTCGCTCCGTCGTCACAAGATACGGAAGGTAAAGACGATTGTAAGGCGTTCATAACGAGAAAAACGCGCCCTTATTTGGGGCGCGCCTCGGTTTTTGCTGCTCTTTTTATCATTCTTAAAATATCTCAATGAAAACTGCCTTTTAAAGGCCGCGTTTTTGTTTTAATAAAACGTAACTCAGCGAGCTGCCTTAACGGCGGCTTTGGTGCCGAACCAGATCATTTTTCCGCTCTTGCCGAAAGTCCATTCGATTTCGCCGTCTGTCTTTTTCTGCTCTTCTTCTTGCTCTTTCTGCTGATTTTTTGCATATTCTTTTGCTTTTTCTACGGCGGCGTTGGCGTCCTTGGAACTGTCGAAGTACAGGACCGAAAGGAATTCAAAAGAGTCGTCGGAATACTTGCTGGCAATGAGGACTTTATCTACGTTGCTGACGTCGGCGGCGGCCAAAGCGACTCTGACGATGACGTTATCTCCGTCGTATACGGCGGCGCTGTATCCCTCGTCATTCAGGTTTTCTTTCGCCTTATCCGGATCGGACGCAGGTCCGCAAGCGGTAAGGAACATGGCGCAAACGAGCGCGAGGACTATCATCGTGCCGATAAGCGTGATCTTTTTCTTCATAATTGGTTTCTCCTGATTTTTGTTGCTTTAACTATACCATTGACGGAGAATAAAATCAATACGTTTTCCGAATACGACAAAAAGAGAGAAATTTCGCATTGAAAAAGGCGGCTAATTTGATATAATGGTATTATCCGGTGGCCGGAACGGGAGGAATTATGAAAAAAGGCGTGATCGCGCTTATCGTCGTCGGCGCAGTAATTTTATTGATAGGCATACTTATTTCGCTTAATTATATCGTGATCCGGATTCAGTCAAAGAAGTACGATCTGATCGATATGACGCCGACGGAAGATATCGATCTTGCGCCGGAGGAGGAAGGATACGCGACTCTTTCGGAAATGACCATGCATTATCTCAGATACGGGCACGGATCGAAGTCGATGGTACTGATTCACGGAAACGGCGGCAACGCGGAATCTTTATCGCATGTCGCGCGGTACTTTGCCGAAGACTATACCGTTTATTGTATAGCCGACAGGTGCCAGGGTAAGAGTTCCGATCCCGGCGTTATTTCTTACGAGCTGATGGCGAAGGACGTCTATGAATTTATCTGTCAAAAATCTCTCGACAAGCCTTATATCATCGGGCATAGCGACGGCGGAATGGTGGGGATCGCGCTCGCGGCCAATTATCCCGACAGTATCGGAGCTCTCGTCTCGATAGGTTCCAATTCCAATCCGAAGACCTTTAAGCCGAAAATGACGTTGTGGGTCAAATTCAGCAACCTGATCAAAAAAGACAAGCTCAACGACCTTATGTTGGAGCAACCGGACTTTAACGAAGAGTATCTTGCCCGCATTACCGCGCCGACCTACATCGTCGCCGGGGAGTACGACATTATGTATCTGTCCGACGTAGTCTATCTGCACGAACACATCGCCGGAAGCAAGATGAGCATTTATAAGGGCGCCGATCACAGCGCTCACGTTGCAAACGGGAGTATCTGCGTTCTGTCAGAAAACTATTTTAATGGGTTAGGAAGTAAATAACGTACGTTTTACCGCAGGAAGTCGGAGACGTCGGATCTGGAAACAAAAGAGAAAATACCGCTTCCGGTCGGCGTGGATCTATTGTACGGTCGCTCCACCGCCCGCGCGTGTGTACAGTAAATATTAACGCGCGTACGCGTGAGCGGAAAAAAGGGGCAAAAGAGCCTCCGGAAAGCCGTTTTTTTCAGGATCGTAAAAAAAGAGTAAAACTAAGAATAATTATAGCGTTATTTGTTTGACAATAAAATTTTCATTTCTTATACTTGAAGTATACTTTTTCACGATAAGGAAACGGCATGGAATTACTGAAAGAAAAAATTCTTAAGGAAGGCAAAGTTTTTCCCGGGAATATTCTGAAAGTCGATAATTTTCTGAACCACCTGATCGATACCGGTCTCATGCACGAGATCGGGAAGGAGTTCGCCGGGCTCTTTTCGGGAGAGAATATCACCAAGGTTCTCACGATAGAAGCATCCGGCATAGCGGTAGCCTGTTTTACCGCGTATGAAATGAACGTGCCCTTGCTCTTCGCGAAAAAAAGTCATACCTCAAATCAGTCTAACCAAGTTTATACAAGCAAAGTAATGTCATATACGCACGGAAAAGTATATGACATTTCTGTTTCTAAGGAGTATTTGACGGCGGACGACAAGGTGCTTATCATCGACGACTTTTTGGCCACCGGAGAAGCGCTCAGAGGTCTGATCGACCTGATCGGTCAAGCCGGCGCTACCCTCGTAGGATGCGGCATCGTCATCGAAAAGGCGTTTCAGGACGGTGGAGAGAAGCTCCGCGAGGAGGGAATCCGGGTAGAATCCCTTGCAAAAATCGCAAAAATGACGGATAAAGAAGTTATTTTTGCGTGATTCATTCAGTCTTTCATTTTTATAAAAATAAAACGGAGGTTAAAACAAAATGAAAATGAAGAAAGTATTCGTAATCGTTCTTGCTCTGATCCTTGCAGTCGGCTGCATTGCTTGTTTCACTGCTTGCAACAAAGAACCTGCTGAAGAGGAAACGTTCGCCGGATTTGCTCCCATCGCGAAATCCAATATCAAAATGGGCCTCATTACGTTGCATGATAGCCATAGCACCTATGATAAAAACTTCATCGATGCCGCTGAAGCTGCTTGCCAAAACATGGGAGTTCAACTCGTTGTAAAGAGCAACATTGAAGAATCCGACGCTTGCTACAACACGGCTGTTGAGCTCGTCGAAGACGGCTGCAATATCATCTTTGCGGATAGCTTCGGTCACGAACCCTACATCCTCAAAGCTGCGAAAGAATATCCCAATGTTCGTTTCGCTCATGCTACCGGAACGACTGCTCATACCGAACTCGTTCCCAACTTCTACAACGCTTTCGCCAACATCTATGAAGGTCGTTACCTCGCCGGTGTTGCCGCCGGTATGAAGCTTGCCGAACTCGTTGAGGAAGGAAAAGCTGCGAAGATCGGTTACGTCGGAGCATATACCTATGCCGAAGTTGTGTCCGGTTACACTTCTTTCTTCCTTGGCGTTAAGTCTATCGTTCCCCAGGTTACCATGGAAGTTACCTTTACCGGTTCCTGGTATGATGAAACCGCTGAAAGGGAAGCTGCCAACAAGCTGATTAAAAACGGCTGCGTTCTGATCAGCCAGCATGCCGACTCCATGGGTGCTCCCTCCGCTTGCGAAGAAGCCAAGATCCCCAACGTTACTTACAACCTTAGCACGAAAGCACAATGCCCGAACACTTATCTGATCGGTTCCAGAATCAACTGGGCGCCTTACTTCACTCATCTCATTAGCTGCACTATCAACGGTGTTACCGCTGTCGGCTTTGACTGGGTTGGCGGTTTTGCCGAAGGTTCCGTTGAAATTACCGAACTGAATACGACTGTTGCGGCCGAAGGCACCGCTGCTAAGCTCGAAGAAGTCAAGGCTAAACTCGTTTCCGGAGAAATCAAAGTTTTCGACACCAACAACTTCACTGTTAACGGTTCTAAATTGACCAGCTACAATGCCGACGTCGACTCCGACGCGAACTTTACCAAAGACACGCAAGCAATCATCAACGGCTACTTCGCAGAGAGTCTGTATCGTTCCGCTCCTTACTTCGATCTCACGATCGACGGTATCACGCTTCTCGATACCAAGTTCTAATCGAGCGAATTGATTTGTTCATAGGACGGAGCCGCTTGCGGTTCCGTCCTAATCTTTTTTATTATAATTAATTATCCGGAGGTAACAACGTGGAAAAAAGCGTTGCTATTGAATTAAAGGGCATCACTAAAAGATTTGGCGAGGTCACGGCGAACAAAGACGTTAATCTCGACATCAAGCGGGGCGAGGTTCTTTCCATTTTAGGGGAGAACGGAAGCGGAAAGACGACCTTAATGAATATGATTTCCGGCATTTATTATCCCGACGAAGGGAAAATATATGCCAACGGACAAGAAGTTGTAATTCGCTCTCCCAAAGATGCGTTCGACTTAAAGATCGGGATGATTCATCAGCATTTTAAGTTGATCGATCTGTTTACTGCCGCCGACAATATTTTGCTCGGCGAAAAGATGCCGACGTTCAGCATCAAAGAAGAAGCCAAAAAGGCGGAGATCAATCTGGAATCGGTCATGATCACCGCAGACGGCGACAGCAAGAAAAAGTACGACAAGGCTTTCGCCGGATATTATCGGAAACTGATTTCGCTTCCTTTTGTAAAATTGGGGAAGATAATAAAATTCAACCATTTGGCGCGCAAAAGAGCCGAAAATCTGCAAAAAATTGCCGATAAATACGGTTTTGAAATTGATTTAAAAAAGAAAATATACGACATGTCCGTCAGCGAAAAACAGACTGTCGAAATCATAAAAGTATTGTACAAAGGGGCGGACATTCTTATTTTGGACGAGCCGACCGCCGTTCTTACTCCTCAGGAGATCAGAAAACTGTTTGACGTTTTACGTAAGATGAGAGAGGACGGAAAAGCCGTCGTTATTATCACGCACAAACTGAACGAAGTTATGGAAATCTCGGACAGGGTCGCCGTTCTTCGTAAAGGCGAGCATATTGCCACCGTCAACACGGCGGAAACCAACGAACAAGAACTGACCGACATGATGGTAGGAAAGAAGGTCGAACTCAATATCGACAGAAAAACGCCCGTCGATCCCAAGCCGCGTCTCATTATCGAGCATATGACCGTCCGCAATAAAGAGGGGCAAAAAGCCATCGACGACGTATCTTTTACCATCAACGGAGGAGAGATCCTCGGTATCGCCGGTATTTCCGGCAACGGACAGAAAGAACTGCTCGAAGGCATCGCCGGATTGCAGAAAGTGGAGAGTGGCGACATTATTTTCCACAATCCCAAGAAGAACAAACCGGTCACGTTCTTCCATAAGGATCTGAAGAAGATCAAAAAGATGGCGGAAGAAGGGTTTTTCCATTATCCGGACGGAAGCAAAGTAGATTTGAAAGGAAAGAAAAAGAAAGAGATCGTCAAACTTGTCAACGACGAACAGATTCTGTTCTACGAGGACGAAGTGATTAATCTCCGTCATAAGACGCCCCGTCAGATCCAGGAACTGGGTATTAAGCTGTCTTTCGTTCCCGAAGACCGTCTGAATATGGGTCTTGTCGGCAACATGAGCATCGTCGACAATATGATGCTCCGCAGCTACCGGAAAGGAAAATCCATTTTCGTTAACAGAAAGAGACCGAAGAATCTTGCCGACCATATTATCGACGAATTGGAAGTGGTTACTCCCAGCGATCAAACGCCGGTACGTCGTCTTTCCGGCGGTAACGTCCAGAAGGTTCTTGTCGGGCGAGAAATTTCTTCCTCGCCGAAGGTTCTTATGGCGGCTTATCCGGTCAGAGGATTGGACATTAACTCTTCTTATCTTATTTATAACCTGCTCAATCAGCAGAAAGAGAAGAACGTCGCCGTCGTATACGTCGGCGAGGATTTGGACGTCTTGCTCGAACTGTGCGACCGCATTCTGGTTCTTTGCGGAGGCAAGATCAGCGGTATCGTCGACGGCAGAACGGCAAAGAAGGACGAGATCGGTCTTCTTATGACAAAATTAAGTAACGAAGAAGATGAAACGGAGGTAAATGCATAATGCATACGAAGAAAAGAGAGCCGTTTATCCATATTATGAAAAGAGCGGACATGCCGGCATGGAAAATGTGGCTTATACGCGCCGTAGCCGTACTGATTGCGTTTTTGGTCAGCGGCTTAGTTTGCTTAATACTGACAAAAGGACAACATTTCGGCGGGTTTTACAGTGAAATGATCAAGGGCGCTTTTCATGGAACGAGGATATATTCTTTATTGCAGAGTTGGGCCATGTTGTTGTGCGTTTCTCTCGCCGTAACGCCTGCGTTTAAGATGAAGTTTTGGAATATCGGCGCCGAGGGGCAGACGCTTATGGGGGCGTTTGCCAGCGCTATCGTTATCTGGTATTTAGGCGGGAAGGTCGCAGGAAGCCTGCTGATCATCATTATGCTTTTGGTAAGTTTGGTTTTCGGCGCGATTTGGGGCGTTATTCCGGCGCTTCTCAAAGCCAAATGGAATACGAACGAAACTTTGTTTACGCTCATGATGAACTATATTGCAACCCATCTTGTATTGTTTACCATTAACCAATGGGCTCCTGACGGATCGAGTAAGATAGGTATTTTGAAATACGGCAGTTTTTCTTCTATATTGGGACAAAAATACATCATTAACGTCGTTATAGTGACCGTATTGACGGCTATCGTGTTCGTGTATTTGCGTTTCAGCAAGCACGGATACGAATTGGACGTGGTTGGCGAAAGCGTTAATACGGCAAAGTACGTCGGCATCAACGTTAAGAAGGTAATCATTCGTACGATGATTCTTTCCGGCGCGATATGCGGTATTGCAGGCTTTTTGCTCGTAGGCGGGAGCCCGACCCCGACGTTGAATGCGGATCTGGTCGGAGGCAGAGGTTTTACTGCAATCCTTGTTTCATGGTTGTCTCAATTCAACCCCATCATTATGATTTTTGTGACGTTTTTGGTCGTATTTATGCAAAGAGGGTCTTCTCAGGCGGCGAGTACGTTCAATATCGGCGACAGCGAGGCGTTCAACGGCGTTATTGTCGGTATATTCTTCCTTTTGGTTATTGCGAGCGAATTCTTCGTGCGCTATAAAGTAGTCATCAAATTGAAGAAAGACAAGATCAAAGCAGTCAGAGAGGGAGGTGCGAAGTAAATATGTTTCTTACGTTTATACATAATGCAATAAGATTCAGTACTGTTTTTCTATTTGGATCGACCGGAGAAACCATTACCGAAAAGAGCGGACACCTTAACCTCGGTATCCCCGGTATCATGTGCCTCGGCGCTCTCGGCGGTTGCGTAGGGGAGTCTGTTTATTTGAAGACTCTTGCCGACGTTACGCAAGTGAACGGTTTCGCCGCTGTGATCATAGGTATTATTTTTTCCATGCTTTTTGCCGGGTTCGGCGGATTATTATATGGGTTTCTGACCATTACGCTCCGTTGTAATCAGAACGTCAGCGGTCTTGCTATCACGACGTTCGGTACGGGCGTCACGAATTTCTTTATTTCAATGGTTGATAAAACCGGGTTTATTTATGCCAGCAATGCGTTTACGGCGTATGCTGACGGTTTAAATATGAACAATTGGTTTTCCGATCTGTTTTTGACCTATGGTTGCTTGGTATACATTGCGATCGCGCTTTCTCTTGTGGTAAGTATTGTCTTAAAGAAAACCCGTGTCGGTCTCAGTTTACGTGCGGTCGGAGAGAGCCCGGCGACGGCGGATGCGGCCGGTATCAACGTAGAAAAATATAAGTATTGCGCGTGCGTTTTGGGTGCGGCTATTGCCGGTCTCGGCGGCTTGTTCTATATTATGGACTATCTGAACGGAAGTTGGGAATATTCCATCGACGCCATGGGATGGCTTGCGATAGCGCTCGTTATCTTCTCTTTGTGGAGACCGAACTGGGGGATCCTCGGATCCATCCTCTTCGGTGCGTTGTATATTGCGCCGAACTATCTGAATATCAGCTTCACGTATAAGGAACTCTTAAAAATAATTCCGTTTGTTGTTACGATCATTATTTTGATCATAACGAGCATCGTCAATAAGAAAGAATCGCAACCTCCGGCGGCGCTCGGGACGTCGTATTTCCGTGAAGAACGATAGAAAATGAAAGCAAGAAAGCGGAGCAAAAATCCGCTTTCTTTCATTTTTTAAGCAAATTCTATAAATATTAGTAAAAAATCCTTTACTTTTTAAAAAAATATTGTATAATAAAACCATTCTCGGCAGAAGTCGAGAAAATTTTCCTTGCTACCGACTAAGGCGGTAGCCATAAGACCAAAAGGAGGTACTATTCTATGAGTAAATATCAATTGCTGTACATCATTGATAACGGACTCGGCGATGAAGAGAAGCAGGCGCAAGTTGACAAGTACAACGAGCTGATCGCTTCTTTGGGCGGTACTGTTGATGCCACTGACAAGTGGGGCACCAGAAAGTTCGCTTATGCCATCGATAAGAAGACGGAAGGCTATTACGTGCACGTTAAGTTCACGGCCGGCGCTGACGTCCCTGCCGAAATCGAAAGACAAATGCGTATCAGCGACGTAATTATTCGTCAAATGATCACTAAAATTTAACGGAGGAACAAAAAATGAACAGAGTATTCATGATCGGTAACTTGACCAAGGACCCCGAAGTAGCTACCACCTCGAACGATCTTGTTAATTGTAAGTTCACGTTAGCTGTGAGCCGTCGGTACGGTTCTAAAGAGACCGACTTCTTCTCCGTTATCTGTTGGAGAGCCATGGCCGAAAACTGCGGCAAATACCTGCGTAAAGGTAGCAGAGTCGGCGTGTGCGGCTCCATTCAAAACAAAAACTATGAGACGAGCGACGGACAAAAACGCTATTCGGTTGAGATCGTTGCGGACGAAGTACAATTTCTGAGCACCAAGAACGACGACCTGAACGAACTTCCGGAAGCGGTCTCCGTGCCGGCTGCGTCCACCGGAAAGCGCGGCAAGATCGCCGATCTCAAACCTGTTGAGGGCGACGAGGATCTGCCCTTCTGATTTTTGGAGGTAAATTTTTTATTATGGAAAAGAGAGAAAACATATACAGACGCGCGCCGAAGAAAAAGGTGTGTCCTTTCTGCGTCAACAAAGTTGACGAAGTGGACTATATCGCGCTTGTTAAAGACATCGAAAAGAACAACGAAAAGAGCTTCGACCGCAACGGAGAACGTCGTCCCCGTTACATTGCCGAAAACGGCAAGATCATTCCGCGGAGAACGTCGGGCGTTTGCGTAAAGCACCAACGCGACCTGGCCGTGGCGATAAAACGCGCACGGATCATGGGTCTGCTCGCTTTCAAGGGTGAATAATCATCGCATAGCAAAGTAAAAAAGACGGAAGCCGGTTACTTTGACAAGACACAAGGTAACCGACTTTTTTTAAGAAGGAGTATTTTTGTATCATGGAAACCGTTATTAAATTGACGCAAGAAAAATTTGACGAAATGAATCAGAAATTGGACTATCTCCGTACGGTTCGTCGCAGCGAGATCTCCGACGCGATCAAGCACGCCAAAGAGTTCGGTGATTTGAGCGAAAACGCCGAATATTCCGCCGCCAAAGAAGCGCAGGTGGCCAACGAAGCCGAAATCGCCCGTATCGAAGACACCCTTGCTCTTGTCGAGATCATCGACGAAAAAGAAGTCAACACCAAGTATATCGGCATCGGAAACAGCGTTGTCGTTTACGACGAAGCCGAAGACGAAGAAATGACTCTTCAGATTGTTTCCAGTCTGGAAGCGGACAGCCGCAAATATAAAATCAGCGACCGAAGCCCCATCGGCAAGGCTCTCGTCGGGCACAAGAAGGGCGATCGCGTTGTGGCTAAGACGCCGGCAGGCGATATGATTCTTGTTATCAGATCCATCAGCAAAAACTAAGGAAAGAATAAAATGGCAGACATTAACGAAAAAGTAAACGTCGAACAGGACAATGCGAGCGAGATCGCCATCCGTCGGCAGAAGCTGAGCGACCTTGTGGCCGCCGGCAAAGATCCCTTCGAGATCACCAAGTTCGACCGTACCGTACAAGCGGAAGAGGTCCTGAACGATTTTGAAAAGTACGAAGGAAAGACGGTTACGATCGCCGGACGTATGATCTCCCGCAGAATCATGGGTAAGGCCTCTTTCACTCATCTTCTGGACGGGGGAAAGAAGTTGCAGGCGTACGTCCGTCGCGACGACGTGGGAGAAGAAGATTACGCCGCTTTTAAAAAGTGGGACGTCGGCGATATTATCGGCGTGGAGGGATTTGTGTTCAAGACCCAAACCGGAGAAATCTCCGTTCATGCCCAAAAGATCGTCCTTCTTAGCAAGTCCCTTCTTCCTCTTCCGGAAAAATATCACGGTCTGACCAATACCGATTTAAGATATCGTCAGCGTTACGTCGACCTGATCGTCAATCCCGAGGTTATGGACACTTTCGCGAAGCGTAGTAAAATTATTTCTTGCGTGCGTAACTATATGGAAAGCATCGGATTTATCGAAGTGGAAACGCCGGTGCTTAACAGCATCCCCGGCGGCGCCAACGCCCGTCCGTTCGTCACGCATCATAATGCTCTCGATATCGATATGTACATGCGTATCGCCACCGAACTGTACCTGAAACGTCTGATCGTCGGTGGTTTCGATAAAGTGTTCGAGATCGGTCGTATTTTCCGTAACGAAGGCATGGATATCAAGCACAATCCCGAATTTACCACCATCGAACTGTATCAGGCGTATGCCGATTACAACGATATGATGGACATTACCGAAGGACTGTTCCGTTATTGTGCGCAAGAAGTTTTGCATACGGAAGACGTCGAATATCAGGGAGAAATCTTACATTTCGGTCAGAAGTGGCCCCGTATGACCATGATCGACGCAGTAAAGCAGTACACGGGGATCGACTTCGGACAGGGAACGACGGAAGAACTGATCGCGCAGGCAAAAAAGATCGGCGTAGAACTGGACGGAGACGAATCCTGGGGAAAGGTTTTGTACGAAGTCTTTGACCAGAAGGTAGAAGAAAAGCTGATCCAGCCTATCTTTATCATCGACTATCCCGTGGAAGTCAGCCCGCTCGCGAAGCGTAAGCCGAGCGACAAGCGCCTGACCGAACGTTTCGAGTGCTTCATGATGGCCAGCGAAATGGGCAACGCTTTCAGCGAACTGAACGATCCCATTGATCAGAGATCCAGATTTGAGCAACAGGCTCGCGAAAGAGCCAAAGGCGACGACGAGGCGCAGTTTATGGACGAAGATTTCGTCAATGCGCTCGAATACGGCATGCCCCCCACCGGCGGACTCGGTATCGGCATCGACCGTATGGTCATGATGCTGACAAATAATTCCAGCATCCGCGACGTGCTTCTGTTCCCGACAATGAAGCCGCGTAAGTAAAAGAAATGAGTTTGGTCGCCGATATCGAAAAAAACGCGGCGAAAGCGCGTTTTCATACGCCCGGACACAGCGGCAGGGCCGAAGGGGGCAAGTATGACGTGACCGAGCTCAGTTACAGCGATAATCTTCTGCACCCGCAAGGGGCGATTGCCGCGCTTGAAAAAAAGATCGCTTCCGTCTATAAGGCGGAAGCTTGTTTTATCTCCACGCAAGGGGCAACGACGTCTTTATGGGAAGCGATATTTGCCAATAAAGACAAAGGAGAATATTTGCTGGTCGGCAACATTCATTCGTCCGTGTATAACGCTATGCGCGCCTTTTCCTTGCCCGCTTATCACGTGGACAAGTTCAATGCGGAAGATATTCCCGAAGGGGTAAAGAGCGTTATCGTTACGTCTCCCGATTATTTCGGAAACTGCCTGCCGCTGAAAGAAATATGTAACGCCGCGCATAAAAAAGGGATCAAAGTGATCTGCGACGCTGCGCATGGCAGTCATTTCGTTTTTTCCGAAAGATTTCCCGTTTCCGCGGCCGAATACGCCGATTTTACCGTGCTTAGTCTGCACAAAACCTTGCCCGTGACGACGGGTGGGAGCGTTCTTCTCGTGCGCGATAAAGAAGACGTCTCTTCTTGCTCTTTGGCAAGGAAAATTCTGCATGGCACGTCGCCGTCGTATATTACCCTCTGTTCGATAGAAAAAGCATATTCCGCACCGGAAAAATATTCCGCGCTGTACGAAGAAGTTTTTCGAAGCATCGAGAATTTTACCCACGGAATCAAAGCGCCTTTTTCGGTAGCCGCAAGCGATGACAAGACCCGTCTTGTCCTGACGTCGCCTTTTTCGGGCGAAGCCGTAGCAAACGCCCTTGAAAAAGCCGGCTTCATCGCCGAAATGAGCGCCGGGAACAAGGTTGTATTCATCATAACGCCCAATAACCATAGAGAACTGAATGACCTCTCGGAAGCCGTAAACGCGCTCGAATCCGACGCGCTTGCGGAAAATGAAGCGGATATTTCTTATTATAAAGAGAACAAGCGTCCTACTTTGCTGACGTTTGGCGGAGAGTGGGAAGAAGTGCCTCTTGCGGAAGCGGAAGGAAGACGTCTTTACGTCGAAGTCGGTCTCTATCCCCCGGGCGTTCCGCTCGCTTATTCTCACGACGTCCTGACCAAGGACGCGATCGAATTGTTATCTTCTCGCCCGAAAAATCGCTTCGGACTGAACGGTAATAACGTTTACGTTGTTAAAGAATAGTTTTTTTAAATAACTATTCGGGGAAAGAAAGCTTTTTTTCGGCAGAAAACCACTCTTTCCTCGCGTCCTTTTTAAATAATCTCATCCTTTATTCCCGTTCAACAGCGGTCAAAAGCATTATTCTATAATAAAGTATTTCCCTGTATCGAGTTATACGCGTACGAAAGCACAATCGGATTTTATTAAGAGCGGCATAATCCGAATAACTCGGCATATAAGGATAATCGGGATGCTCTCGTTAAGGGGAATAATCTCAGATAAAGAGGCCATTGAAAGCAACCGCGAAAGAACGAATAACGACAGATAAGGAATATAAAGAAAACAAAGATCTCATAGAAGTCCCGGGGTTTTATCTCTAAATCAAAGAGCATATTTTAACAATCATTAAAGGAAAAAATTGCATAATTACGATTTAATTGGTATAATAAGACGCTATTTGAAAAAGGTAGGGAAGAATATGTTAAAAAAGCTGGTTGCCAGTATTCGTGAATATAAAAAAGATAGTATCCTGTCGCCGATATATATTGCGTTCGAGGTGTTTTTGGAGTGTGTTTTGCCCTTGGTTACGGCCAGCATGATCAACACTTTGCAATCTTTTTCGACGGAGACGGCTACCGTCAGTTCGGGGATCGTGGCCTGGATCAACGATCTTATTATGGGATGGGCCTCCGGGGACGTTCTGCTTGCCATCGTTTTACATGGGGTTTTCCTGATCGTTTTCGCCATGCTCAGTCTCTCTTGCGGCGCTCTTGCCGGAAGAACGGCCGCCAATGCCGCCGCCGGATTCGGAAAGAACCTTCGTCACGATCTGTACTATTCGGTACAGGACTTTTCTTTCGCCAATATCGACCGTTTTTCGTCCACCAGTCTTGTCACTCGTCTTACGACGGACGTGACCAACGTGCAAAACGCGTATATGATGGTCATCCGCGGCGGAATCCGCGCGCCGATGATGTTTACGTTTTCTATCATTCTGTCTTTCCAGATCAGCAGAACCATCTCTCTGATTACGTTGGGATTGATGATCCTTTTGGCGACGTTCGGGTTTCTGTTGTTCCGTAAAGTTATGCCGATTTTTAAGAAGATATTCAAAAAATACGACAAACTCAATCAATCTGTACAGGAAAACGTCCGCGGTATGCGCGTCGTCAAGGCATACGTGAGGGAAGAATTTGAGAAAGAAAAGTTTTCTACCGCAAGCGAAAACTTAAAGAACGACTTTACCTACGCCGAAAAAATCATGGCCTTTTTGGATCCAATGATGTCTTCGGTCACGTATATCGCCATGCTATGCACCGTTTTCGTCGGTTCGCTGATTGCGCTCGGCGTCATGCATCCGCTTGGCGATTCCATCAGGATCGGGGAGATTTCCAGTCTGATCCAATACGGTATGCAGACGCTTATGAGTCTGATGATGCTCTCCATGATGTTCGTTATGGTGACCCTTGCTCTCGAATCCGGTCGAAGGATAACGGAGGTTATTGACGAAAAGAGCACCATTATAAATCCGGAAAACCCCGTCCGTGAAATAGAAGACGGTTCCGTCGAATTCAAGAACGTATCTTTTAAATATTCCGAAAAAGCCAGGCGCGAGGTTTTGTCCGACGTGAATCTTACTATCAAGAGCGGAGAAACGGTGGGCATATTGGGGAGTACCGGTTCTTCTAAATCAACCCTCGTTCAGCTTATTCCGCGGTTGTACGACGTTACGGCCGGAGAAGTGTACGTGGGCGGCAGAAACGTAAAAGAATACGACTTAGAGACGCTTCGTAACGCCGTGTCCGTCGTCTTGCAAAAGAACGTCCTTTTCAGCGGTACTATAAAAGAAAACCTTCGGTGGGGCAACAAAGAAGCCACCGACGAAGAGATGAAGAGGGCTTGCAAGTTGGCTTGCGCAGACTCCTTTATCGAATCCTTTCCCGACGGGTACGATACGTATATCGAACAGGGTGGCGCCAACGTCTCCGGTGGGCAAAAACAGCGTCTATGCATAGCAAGAGCGCTATTGAAAAAGCCTAAGATCCTCATCCTGGACGACTCGACGAGCGCCGTTGATATGAAGACGGACGCTGTGATCCGGAAGGCTTTTGCAGAGGAGATCCCCGATACGACCAAGATCATTATCGCACAACGTATCGCGTCGGTCCGGAATGCCGACAAAATTGTCGTTATGGACGGCGGCAGAATAGAAGCCGTCGGCACGCATGAAGAACTGTTGAAGACCGACGAGATATACCAAGAAGTTTACCGTTCGCAAAACAAGGAGGACAAATAATATGGGTCCTGTCAAAATGAAAGGTAAAAGCATGGCGACGAACGTAAAAGGCACGTTCTCCCGCTTGATGAAAGAGCTGTTTTCCCGATATAAAAAACAACTGATTCTGGTAGCTTGCTGCCTGATTCTTTCGGCAATAGCGACGTCGGGCGCAAGTATCTATATCATTAACATGACGCAGGCTTTGCTTGCTACCGGCAGGGTAATAGACGAGATCGTCGCCTCTCTTGTGATCGGCGTCTCGATCATGGCCTGTATTTACTTCATCGGGATTTTGGCCAACTATATCCGCGCTCGCACGATGGCTATCGTTACGCAGGCTTTCTTGAACGATATCCGTATCAAAATGTTCAAAGGAATGCAAAACTTGCCCATCAAGTACTTTGACAGTCGCAATCACGGCGATATCATGAGTTATTATACCAACGATATCGACGCCATTCGGCAATTGATTTCGCAGAGCTTGCCCGCTATGTTCCAATCGGCGATCATGATCATCGTAATTTTCGGCGTCATGATTTATTACAGCGTTTGGCTGACTTTACTCGTACTCGCCTGTGTAATAGTCATGATGGTTGTCAGTAAAAAGGTAGGAGGAAACAGCGCCAAGTACTTTATTCGTCAACAACAATCCATTGCCAAGACGGAAGGGTATATCGAAGAAATGATCCACGGGCAGAAGGTCGTCAAGGTCTTTTGTCATGAAAAAGAGGCCGAAAGGAAGTTCGACGAAGTAAACGAAGAACTCTTTAACGACGCCCGCTCGGCCAATACGTACGCCAATATTCTTATGCCTATTTTGGGCAATATCGGCAACATCATGTACGTCTTGCTCGCCTTTGTCGGGTCGCTTATTATCGTAAATGAAGGAATCAACGTCGGTCTGATGGGCGTATCCCGCACGGCCGCCACGCTTATTCCCGTCGTGATCGGTTTTCTTACCATGGGGCGGCAATTCACAATGCAGGTCAGTCAGATCAGTCAGCAGATCAACGCCGTCGTCATGGCTCTCGCCGGCGCCGAGCGTATCTTTGCGCTGATGGATGAAAAACCGGAGGAGGATCAAGGCTACGTGACGCTCGTTCACGCCAAATACGACGAAAACGGCAATCTGACCGAGAGTGATGAACGAACGAGAACGTGGGCCTGGAAGCATCCGCATAAAGCCGACGGTACGATCACATACGTGCCTCTGAAAGGGGATATAGAAATGCACGACGTGGATTTCGGCTACGTGCCGGAAAAGATAGTTCTTCACGACGTATCGCTGCACGCTACCCCCGGAGAAAAATACGCCTTTGTCGGAGCTACCGGCGCTGGCAAGACAACCATTACCAATCTTATCAACCGGTTTTACGATATCGCTGACGGAAAAATCCGTTATGACGGCATCAATATCAATAAAATCAAGAAAGCCGACCTGCGGCGATCGCTCGGTATGGTCTTGCAGGATACCAACCTCTTTACCGGTACCGTGCGCGAGAATATCCGCTACGGCAGACTGGACGCCACCGACGAAGAAGTGGAAGAGGCGGCAAAGATCGCCAATGCGCACGACTTCATTACCCGCCTTCCCGAGGGCTACGATACCATGCTGGAAAGCGACGGCGCCAACTTGTCGCAAGGCCAACGTCAGCTGATTTCCATCGCCCGGGCGGCAGTTGCCGACGCGCCCGTTATGATCCTCGACGAAGCGACGTCTTCTATCGATACCCGTACCGAACGTTTGGTACAGGAAGGTACCGATCGCCTGATGAAAGGACGTACCGTCTTCGTCATCGCTCACCGTCTGTCTACCATTCAGAATGCCGACACGATCATGGTTCTCGATCATGGTCGCGTTATAGAAAGAGGCAGCCACGAGCAGTTGATAGCGCAAAAAGGACAGTATTATCGCCTGTATACCGGCGTATTCGAACTGGAATAAAAACCTGCTGAATTAAGTATGCGAGGGAGTCCGTTAGCGGAGCAGCGATAAGCATTTATCGCTGCTCCGCTATCTATATTTGCCTTATGGCAAGCGATATGCCTACGGCGTGATATTTTGCTTGAAGCAAAGTTATATTTTCCCTATCGGGAAAGTTAAGGCAAATATAGTATAACTTCGGCTGAAAGCCGAAATATAACGCAAGTTCCTTGCGTGTCACTTTTTGCCATAAGGCTAAAATATAACTTCATTCTACTTCTTTTGCGGATAAGAAGAGCACACTACATTTTACCTTTGGTAAAGTATAGTGTGCTAAACTTTTATTGTGGACTAAAATTCCCTATGGGAGGCACTTTCGGGCGTCCTCGTTTTTACCTATAAAAACATTCCGGAAATCAGCTCAAAGTGATCGCGTTGCGATAGATAAGCGGAGTAACGCCGAAAAAAGATCGGAAGTGCTTATGAAAATATCCGCAGTCGGGATATCCCGCTTCCCGAGCGATATTGACGACGCTTTCGTCCGTGTTGACAAGAAGATAGGCCGCGCGGTTCATACGGACGGAAAGGATATAGCCGGTCACGGTTGTGCCGGTGGCGGCGGTAAAAAGCCGGCTCAGATGAGAAGAACTGACGTCGCAAAACCGGGCAAGATCATCCAGACGGATATCTTTATAGTAGTTTTCTTCAATGTACTCGACGGCTTTTGCCACATATTTATTATGTTGTTTTTCTTTTGGCGTGGAAGAATAATTGACGGCGCTGACTTTGCGAAGAGGGTTACCCTCAGAATCAACGACAAAAAGCGCCATCGCTTCTCCCCGTTCGACGGCCTTCTCCGCTTCTGTTTTGTCAAAAACAATAAAATTGTGCATGTTTCACTCTTAAACGAATATTTAATTGCAATTATTTTACCATATAATAGCAAGATTGTCCAATGATTTTCCATTTTTTATCGGTTATAATTGAAATACAATATCAAAATCAAAAAAGGAGATTTTTGTATGAGAAAAGCATTTATTTGCCCTACCAAGTATGTACAAGGTGAAGACGAGCTCTTGAACCTTGGTTATTTTGTGAAGACCTTCGGTAAAAAAGCTCTGCTTATTGCCGATCCGTTTGCGCTTACTCTTGTTAAAGATAAGTTGGAAGCGACCCAAGCCAAATACGGCGTTGAATTCGTTTCTGCCGGAGATATCTTCAAGGGCGAGTGCTCCCGTACCGTCGTAGCCAAACTGCAAGAAGTGGCCAAAGCCAACAGATGCGCTTGCACCATCGGTCTCGGCGGCGGAAAAGCCATCGATACCAGTAAGTGCGTCGCCGCCGGCAATAACCTGATTATTTGCCCGACCATCGCGGCTACCGACGCCCCCACCAGCCACAGCGCCGTTATGTACTTCGATAACCACGAGTTCGACGACTATGCCTATTTCCGTCAGAACCCCAGCGTAGTACTTATCGACCTGAACGTCATCGCCAACGCTCCGGCGCGCTTCCTCGTTTCCGGCATGGGCGACGCTCTGTCCACCTATTTTGAAGCCAGAGCCAACGTTCGTTCGGTCAGCAACGTAAACGCGGGACTTCCTTGCGGCGCCGACAGAAAGAAGGGTACGCTCCTCGGCTACGGCACTCACACCGCTTTTGCTCTTGCGGAACTTTGCTATAAAAATCTTATCTCCGACGGCGCGAAGGCCAAAGTCGCCTGCGAAAAGCACGCCGTTACCGGCGCTTTCGAGAAGATCGTCGAAACCAATATCCTTCTGTCCGGTCTCGGTTTTGAATCCGGCGGTCTCGCCGCGGCTCACGCCATCCACGACGGTATTACCATCGTTCATGAGATCCACAACAACAATTTCCACGGCGAAGTCGTTGCTTTCGGTACTCTCTGCCAACTCATTCTGGAGAATGCTCCGGAAGAAGAAATTTACGAAGTCCTCGGTTTCTGCGAAGAAGTAGGCCTGCCGATCTGTATCAGAGACCTTATGACCAACAAGAAGACCGGCGAAGTTGCAAGAGATTCTTTGACCGACGAAGAGCTGAAAGCCGTTGCCAAAAAGACTTGCATTCCGGACGAATCCATCCACAACATGCCTTTCAAGGTCACCGAAGAGATGGTTGTCGCCGCAATCAAGACGGCAGACGCTATCGGCTATGCCTATAAATACGGCGACGCCGAATAATTTTTAACCGTATAAAAATTATGGGGCGTGACGAATAATATTTGTTACACCCCATTTTTTCGTAAATAGGAACAAAAAGGAGAATTTATTATGAAAAAAATAATGAACACCCCGGAAACCTTCGTCTATGATATGTGCCACGGTCTTGCTAAGGCGCATCCGGAGTTGGAATTCGTCGAAAAGTTCAAGATCGTCAAGAAAAAGGACATCAACGACGAAAAAGTCAGCCTGATCTCGGGCGGCGGGTCCGGTCACGAACCGGCTCATGCCGGATTCGTCGGCAAGGGTATGCTCGACTGCGCCGTTTGCGGCGACGTCTTCGCTTCTCCCTCGCAAGTCCAGGTCTATAACGCCATCAAAGCGTGCGCTACCGATAAGGGCGTGCTCCTTATCATAAAAAACTATTCCGGCGATTGCATGAACTTTAACAATGCCATGAGCGACGCACAGGAAGACGGAATTAAGGTCGACGCCGTATACGTCAACGACGATATCGCCGTTAAAGACAGCCTTTATACCGTAGGTCGTCGTGGCGTTGCCGGTACCGTACTCGTTCATAAGTGCGCCGGCGCCGCCGCCGAACAGGGCAAAGAGTTGGAAGAAGTCAAGGCCGTAGCCAATAAGGTCATCGAAAACGTTCGTTCTTTCGGTTTTGCTTTCACTTCCTGTACCGTACCTGCCGCCGGACATCCGACTTTTGAGATCGGCGACGACGAAATGGAATTCGGCGTAGGCATCCACGGCGAACCCGGACGTTTCCGTGAAAAGATCGATTACAGCAAGGGTTCTTTCAGCGACGACCTCGCAAGAAGAATCGTTACCGACATTGAAGAAGACCTCAAAGTCAAATCCGGCGACGAAATTGTCCTTCTTATCAACGGTTTTGGCGGAAGCCCGTTGCAAGAACTGTACATTCTCAACAACTCCACCACCAAGGCTCTCGAAGCCGACGGAATCAAGATTCATCGCACCATCGTAGGTAACTTCATGACCTCTATCGATATGGCCGGCGCTTCTATTTCCGTGTTGAAAGTGGACGATGAATTGAAGAAACTGATCGACTATCCGGTCAGCGCTCCCGCACTCACCTGGGGCGGCGCCATGAACGCGCAAGCGGAAGCCGCCGTCGAAGCGATGAACGCCATCGCCAAAGCTCTCAACATCACTCCCGTTGCCGCTCCTGCCGCTGCAAAAAAAGCTAAAAAAGCCGCCGCGGCCGAAGAAGAGAATGCCGTCTACGAAGTAGAAGGTACCCCGGCGATCGGCGAAACCATTAACACCGCCGCTTTCGTTAAAATCGTTGAAAAAATGGCCGACGTCATCATCGAAAACGAAGTTCCGTTCTGCGAAGCGGACAAGATGGGCGACGGAGACTTCGGTATGAGCATCGCCAAGGGATTCAAACAGCTCAAAGCCGACTGGGCAACACGTAAAAAAGGCGACATCGGACAGTTCCTTGTCAGTTGCTCCGAGATCATCAAAGAGTACTGTGGCGGTGCCTCCGGTCCTATCTGGGGCAGTGCTTTTAAGTATGCCGGTAAAGCGATGCTCGGCAAGAAAGAGATCAACCTGACCGACCTCGCTTTCCTCTTTATGGAAGCCAATCGCGGCGTGTACGAAACGGGCAAGAAGTCCTTCGGTAAGGGTGCCGATATCGGCGATAAGACCCTTGTCGACGCACTCAAACCCTGCGCTCTCGCACTTACCAAAGCCGCCGAAGAGGGCAAGAAACTGCAACAAGGTATCGATCTCGGCGCAAAGGCAGCCCATGACGGTGCAGAAGCGACCAAGTCTCACGTTGCTACCCTCGGCAGAGCGGGGACCGTAGGAGAAAGATCTATCGGCTATCCCGACGCCGGCGCGCACGGCCTCGACGTTATCTTCAACGAACTCGCCGTCTTCATCAAAAACTTCTGATAAGAACTTTTGATAAAAAACAATTCGCCGCCCCAAAAAAGGGGCGGCGTTTTTTTGCCACTGCTTACGATCTATAAAGTTTTCTGCTTGCCGTAATACATACTTACGTTAGCAAGAACATAGTACGTAATGCCTGCAAGGGAAGCTGCCGTAAAGAATTTTTGCTATATCGTCTATAATAAAGAGATTGCGTCCGTCGACATAGCCCGTTTTTTTTGTTTTTACTTTCATTTTTAGCAGCTTTTCTGAGGTTGATAGTTGTTGTCGGACAGATTGTTTTTCTTTGGCTTTTATTAATTCGACAAATGCTGATAAAAATTCATATAATACAAAACTTAGAGAGCATAATTCTTAGCTTTTCATTCCCGATACGCACGTGAAAATAGTTGGAAAAGTCCGTCGGACCGGCATTGACAAAAGGGCATTTTAATGATAATATTTATTATCATATAAAATAATTATTCAGGGAGTTTTGACCAATGAAACAGAAGATTTTTTGCGTAGGGAACGCGCACTTGGATCCGGCGTGGATGTGGAAGTGGCAAGAAGGAAGTGCGGAGGCGAAAGCAACCATACGTTCGGCGCTCGATCGCATGAAAGAATTTCCGGAGTTCAAATTTGCTTGTTCTTCTGCGTCAGTGTACGAGTGGATAGAAGAGTTTGATCCCGATATGTTCGAGGAGATCAGACAGAGAGTGGCAGAAGGACGTTTTGTTATCGTTGGCGGGTGGTACGTTCAGCCCGACTGCAATATCCCTTCGGGAGAGGGCTTTGCGCGACAGAGCCTGTATTCTCAGCGGTATTTCTATGAAAAATTCGGCAAGACGGCCAAGGTGGGATACAACGTAGACTCTTTCGGTCATAACGGAATGTTGCCGCAAATTTTGAAAAAGAGCGGCATGGACTACTACATTTTTATGCGGCCGATGCAGCACGAAAAAGCGATGGACAGCAATGCTTTCCGGTGGATCTCTCCCGATGGCAGCGAGGTGCTGGCGTATCGGTTGACCGGGTTTTATAATTATAAATTCAGCAATTCGGTCATTCTTACTAAGGAGCTCGAGTACGTCTCTTCCAAAGCGCCGACCGACCTCGACTGCGTGCCCTTTTTTTACGGCGTGGGCAATCACGGCGGCGGGCCGACCATCAGACATATACAGTTACTTTTAGAGCACGCAAAAAAGCACCCGGAAACGGAGATCATTTTCAGCGACGTCAGCGACTTCTTTGTTTGCATGCAAGAACAGAAAGATTACGTCATTCCGGAACACAGGGATGACCTGCAACACCACGCAAGCGGTTGTTATGCGGCTTATTCGCCCATTAAAACGTTGGTACGGAAAGGAGAGACGTCTCTGCTTGCCGCCGAAGTTTATTCGATGATGAACAACGCTCTTCTCGGAAAAAAGTATCCGACCGAAAAGTTTGCCGAGGGATGGAAAAATATTAACTTTTTACACTTTCATGATATCATGGGCGGATGTTGCATCAAAGACGCCTATCCGGACTCGGAAGCGCTCGGAGGAGAGAGTCTGGGCATTGCCGTCAAGGCGATCAACAACGCTGTGCAGACCATTTCTTGGGCGGTGGATACCTCTGATCGGAAGAAAGGTATCCCGGTTATCGTTTTTAACCCTCATCCCTTCCCGATCGATACCGTCCTGAAAATTGGTAAACAGATCACGTCTGTTCACGACGAAGAAGGAAAAGAACTGACCTTTCAATACGTTTATTCTCAGACGCATCTTTGCTATCGCAGGTGCGACAGCTTATTCCGCGTCAAGGTGCCCGCCTTCGGGTACGCAACGTATTATCTCGACCGCGATCATACGCCCGGTTTTATCGATAACTACGCTGCCGAAGTGGGGCGCATGAGATATGCCCTCGATCATCTCATTTCGTCCAAAGGCGACGCGAGTATCAGCGGAAACACCATCGAAGATAACTTTTTCAAGGTGGAGTTTGATAGCAAGACCGGGTATATCGTCTCGCTGTTCGACCGCAAGAACAATCGTGAATTGCTAAATAAGAAGGGCACGGAAAAGAAGTGTCGCTGCCGTTTAAGGAAGCAGGAAGCGTTATTTGCGTCCGTTTGCGGAGCGGTGCCGACGGTCATCGACGAATCGGCGCACGATACCTGGAGTCACGGAAAAAATTATTTCGACAAGGTGGTAGGATATTTTAAGAACGCTAAGCTCGAAAGGCTAGAAAAAGGTCCTCTCCGCACGGCTATACGCGTTACGTCCACCTATAACAAGTCCACTTTGCAACAGATATTCCGTTTGCAGAACGACGGCGTTTTGCACGTAGAAGTTAAGCTCGACTGGCACGAGAAGCAGAAATTATTGAAGCTCGCTTTCCCGCTCGACCTGACCGGTACGACCTCTCTGTACGAGATGCCATTCGGCGTGATCGAACGTCCGACCAACGGAGAAGAAGAATGCGGACATATGTGGATCGCCACCCTCGGAAAAGAAGGGGGCGTTGCCATGCTCAACGACAGCAAATACAGCTTTTCGGTCAAAGACAACGTTATGAGCCTGACGGCTATCCGCAGCCCCTTTTATGCCGATCACGGCGCGCCGTTTATCAGTCCCGAAAGCGAGTTGACCGATCAGGGAATAACCGAGTTCGGCTATGGGATCACCCTGTATGAAGGCAACGCGAGCACGGTAAAAAAGGCGAAACTTTTTAATACCGCACCGACTTTCGTGATGGAAAACAACCATAACGGTACCTTAAAGACAACCTATTCCGGCCTGATCTGCGACGCGGACAATATTATCGTTTCTGCAATCAAGAGGAGTGAAGACGGAAAAGGCGTCGTTCTTCGTGCCTATGAAACGGACGGCAAAGAAACGACGGCGACCATCGGCGGAGGTATTCTTCCGACGCCGCTTACGGCAACGTTCAAGCCTTATAGCGTAGACACTTATTTCCTTGCCGACGGAGCCAAGGAGTGGAAGTACGTTCTTATGACCGAAATGGAGGCATAAGGAAGCGTAGATACGGGGATGAAGGAAAAAGTAATTAACTTATGGTATAAATTCCGCGGGTATTGGAACACCCCGCCCAAAGGGTACGAGGTCTCGTATAAAGAAATGAGTAATCTCGTCGTAGGCCACATGGGGAACGCTTTGCACGGGGTTTTTACTACCTGGGCGGGCATGGCGACGTCCGTTCCGTTGATGGTTTCTTACTTTAAAGTTTCTACCGGCATTCTTTTTATTCTCGGTCTGCTTGGCACCGTGCTCGCGTTTATTAAGCGTCCGATTCTTTCTATGGTAATCGACAACAGTAAGTCGCTCAACGGCAAGTTCCGGCGACTTCTCGTCGTTCCCACCGTTATTTCCGCATTGCTTCTTACCGCCATACCGTTTATTCCTCAAACGTGGATAAATACGGACGTGCTGTCGTTCGTTATCCCGGCCATCCCCGTTATGGGGATCGCCGAGGCGTCTCAGGTTACGCTTACGTTGGGGGTGCTTGCGGCGTGGCTTCTGAACGACGCGGCGGGGTTCGTGTACGAATTTGTTTCTCAAGGTCTGAACGGTCTGAAAAACACCATAACGAGCGTTTCTCAGGAGCGGTCGATCATCGCGTCTGTACTCAGTCTTTTCGGATCTTGGCCGTCCAATATCTTCGGCGTTGCGATCCCTTTTATTGCGGCGTGGTTCTTTTCAGGCGGCACGGGTAACGTGCTTGTTTATCGTATTATCTTTCCGATCTGCGCCGTCCTCAATATCGGACTTATCCTCTTTGCTTATAAGGGCACAAGAGAGCGTATGGTCGCCGGAAGAAAGTTCGAAGCGAAAGTCAATTTCTGGGAAGGAGCAAAAGCGCTCAGTACCAATAAATATTTTTGGCTCATCTGGATCTTCGGCATTTTTAACGGCATCGCCGGCGGCGCAAACTTTTACTTGTGGGTATGCTATTATGCTGTCGGTGGAGCGGTCGGCGACACACTGATCGGCGTCTGCAATATGACGCTCGGTCTGGGATGCGGCGTGGGTATCTTTTTAGGCCCGATCCTGTCGAAAAAGTTCGGGAAAGTCAAAGTCCTCGGTATCGTTAACATTCTTTATAGCGCGGCGATTGGGTTGCAGCTCCTTGCATACAGGCTTCCTATTCTTATACTTTTGTGCACATTCTTGCACCTCACGTTCGGCAGTTTCAATTTTTATACCGACATCATGACGAGCGAGGCACTCGACTACGAACAGTACCGATCGGGCAAGAGGCTGGACGGATTCTGGAACAATTACGGCGGCTTTCTGACCACCGTCATCGGCGTTTTTACGGGGATGCTTTCTCCCATCTTTATGAGTATGGCCGGGATCGGGTTCGGCGACCCCATCGACGTTGCGTTCGCCAACAAAGAAAAAATGTACAGCGCGTTTTTCTTTACCACGTTGCTTGCTTTCCTCGGATCTCTCGGGCGCATTCTGCCCATGGCTTTTTATAATCTGAGCGAGAAAAAGCATGCCGATATCGTACGAGCGTTGCGCCTTCGCGCCGCCTGTGCCAACTATAATACCGGCGACCTGACCGACGAAGACGTTCTGAACGTCAAAGAGATCGTCGACTACTATAACGACGAAAAGAACGCCGCCGGCATTACCGGATATCTTCGCGACGAATTTAATAAACATACCGAGTACGATAAGATACTTGAACATTACGAAGCCGCTTGCGAGCGGAAAGCGCAACGGGAAGAAAAAGAGAAAGAAGAGGCCTTTTTACGCGATTGCGAAATGGAAGAAAAGCGGTATCAGTTTATGCTCGGTCGCGCGAAGAAGAAGGCAAAGACGCCTTTTGACGAAGAGGCTTTCCGAAAGGATTTCGTTGCGAAGTCCCGTTTCTTGAAAGTCAAAGAGGATCGCTGCAAAAAAGAGGAAGAACAAAGAGCGGATCGGTAAAAAACAGTATTTTTTATTCGCGGCAATCCACGGCGGGGTCGGGATAGCTCCGCGCAAGCCGTACTCTTTTTTTGATGATTAAAAAACCGAAAGCCGGATAATCGATGAAAAAATGGCGGCGCAACGCAAGCCGACGGGGCACATTTTATTGTTAATTTAAAGTATATGTGTTAGTATTATATATATGGCAGAAAAAGAGCGAACGTTGCGCGTAGAGGCAGAAAAAAGTTTTTTATCCTCGGAAAGCAGAGTTTTTAAAACGGAACAATTCATTAAAGAGACCCGGCGCATGTCGGGCACGGATGATTTTTTGTTTAAAATTGCCGAAGGCGTATGGTCGTCTCTCCGAGACTTTTCGTTTGTAAAAGAGAGGGAGAACGCTTATTTCGTGTCGACCGAGGGCGGAGAACATTCTTTTTTGTTTCGCTTCGGTTGTCAGATCGAATCCGACCTGCCCTTGCTTCCCAAAGATATCGTTTTTTTCAGATATATCGATCGGGAAAAACGCAGTCGGACCAACGATCAGCGTTTTATCGATTTTTTGCTCTCGCATAAGCATTTTTTGTTGACGGTGCGTTCGATCAAGGACGCTTTTTCGGCAGTCGAATTCAAAAAGATATATCGTCTGTCTCATTCGGACGCCGTAAACTTCCCCCTGCTTAATTGCGAACAGAGAAAGATCGTGACGACGGAGGACAAAAATGTCCTCGTACAAGGGGTGGCTGGCAGCGGAAAGACCAATATTTGTATCGACAAGATCATCTACGCCGCAAGCAGAGATTATGCCGGTCGGGTTCTGTATTCCACTTTCTCGCGAGGATTGCTCGTCGATACCAAGACCCGCGTTAATCTTTTCAAGAAGAGTCTGACCGAGTTTGTTCGGCAATACGAAGAGGGTCGGATCGTGTTTTGCGACAAAAACCATCGTTCAGCCATTGAAAATCGCCTGGGAATCCTGTTTACCGTCGATGGAGAAAAAGAAATTGTAGAAAAGGTCCGTTCCGTTATTTCTTTTTTAGAAACGCAGGTCGATTATTTTTTGCTCGAAGATCTGTATAAGAAGCATATCGGAGAAAGAGAGGTAACGGACGAAGGCTTTTTTATTAAAGAATACGTAGGCAATTTGAAGAACTATCGTTTAACGGGGATGTTGGACAAACTGAAAGAGATATCGTACGAGGTAATCTACAAAGAGATCTTCGGTATGATTTACGGACGTTACGACCCCGCCCGCCCCGCCCCCTGTATGACGAGAGAGGAGTATATAGAAGCGCGCAAAAACGATTTCGGCAAAGCGGAAAGCGACGCGATCTACTCTATCGCCGTCGATTACGGAAAGTTTATGGAAAGGGAAGGATTGGAAGACAATAACTCCATCAGTCGGAAGTTGATCGAGAAATGCGGACAGCTTTATTCTCTGACCATTCTCGACGAAGTGCAGGACTTTACACAGGTCAACCTATTTCTGTTCAAAAAGATATCTTTCCGGATCTTTTGCGTGGGCGACGCTCTCCAGATGATCAATCCGTCGTATTTCGGTTTCGCTTATTTAAAAAGACTTCTTTTCAAGGAAGACGAAGCGTCGGTGATTGAACTGAAACATAATTATCGCAACAGCGAAAAAATAGAAAAAATCATCGAATCCCTCGGCGAAATTAACCGTTCCCGGTTCGGAACGCACAGTTTCGTCCTGAAAGGCCAAAGCGTGGAAAGCGGCGCGCAAACCTCGGCGGTGTACGTACGAGGGGATGGCTTTGCCGAACGGATCGCCAAAGAAAACTTCGATAACTTTACCGTGGTTTGTTCGGGTGCGAAAGAGAAAGAAAGATTGAGAAAAGTGCTGAAAAAGCAAGAAATTCTGATCATCTCGGAAATTAAAGGATTGGAGCGGGAAGCGGTGCTTCTTTATAACGTCCTTTCCGATAACGGAGATAGGTGGAGGGCGCTTGAAAGGAACTCGATCAATCGAAAAACGGCAGATGAAAACTCCGTCTACCGTTATTATTTCAATCTATTCTACGTCGGCGTATCTCGCGCAAAACAATATCTGTATGTGGCCGAAAGAGAAGAAGTGCCGTTGTTTGCGACGTTCTTCAAGAAGAATTTTGAGAAAAAGAGCGAGGAAGAAGCGGTTGAACAACTTTCCGAAGTGGTACGCAGGATCGACGTCGATCAGGACGAGATTGTCGAACGGACGATGCAGTTCGTACGGCTCGGACAGTATGATAACGCTCGCTTTTTGGCGGACAAGATCGAGGACGACGCTTTGCGCCGCGCTTATAATAATCGTATCGACGTCAACGAAGAATTCGTTCGTCACGGCGCTTATCGCGACGCGGGAATAAAATATTGGCAACTGGGCATGACGGACGACGCGAAAGAAATGTTTTCTTTGTCGGGAGACGAAGCCCTGGTAGAACTTGTGGACGCAATCACGAAGGGAAATGCGGGTTCGCTGGACGCGAGCGTCGTAAAGTTTTATCCCGATCTTACGGAGAACGAGGGGGCGCGCGCGCTCATTCTTCGCGTCCTGGAAACCGACCTTGCGCGCCTCGCCGAAAATCAGAAAGAAATCAACCGAAAATTCAAACAGAATAAAGGAAGGTAAGTATGGACAAGACAGAAGACTTAAAGACCCTTATCGACGCTTTTGTCGGCTATCGGGATCTGCTGACGCCCATTCAAAGCGGACTAACGGATTTTTTGGAGACGTATAATGGGGTGCGCGACGATATTGAGAAGTTGAATTCAGCTTTCGACGGAAGCGCGCAAAGCAATCTTCAGTCGATTGCGCGAACGCTTGCGTCTCAGGCGGAAAAGAGTACCGATCTTTCTTCCCGGATAGAGCAGTTTGCAAAAGCGACGTCCAAGTACGTGGCGCAGATCGACAATCTCGTAACGTTACTCGAAAAGACCGAACAACGGATTTCCGCAATCAACGAGATCGAAGGAAAAGCTTCCGAACAGATCAAAAAGCTGGACGCGGTGATCGAAGAAAAGAAAATAAACTATAATCTCCGCGATCTGCAACGTTCGCTCGAAGGATACGACAACAACGTACGGAAAGTGAGCGATTTTATTAACAAGGACGTAGCCGAAGTGCTCAGTGAAAACGCCCGCAAGATCGACGCAATCAAGCAAGGAGAAGAGAATCTGGGAAAAGAATTGTCCGAAGAACGGGCGTCCGTGGACGCTCTGTTAGAATCTTCGCAAAAGAACGCCGAGCTACTGAAAAAAATTGCCGAAAGTAACGACGTCAATGAAGAATATATCTATACCGTTATCGATAAATGGGCGGCGTCGAGAAAGGTAAAGATCAAGAAGTAAGATGGAGGAGAAAGCAAAGAAACTGCTTGCGGCAATCAAAAAAGACGATCTTACCGCATTTAAAAAAGAATTCAACAAAGATACCGAAAAGTATTCTTTCGGTCGCTTTCCTCTGCTCAGTCTTTGCTATCTGTACGGTAGCGTCAAGATCGCATTAACCTACGAAAAAAAGCTCCTTTCTGTCTCTCGTTATACGATCGTCGAAGAAGACAGAGAGAGTTATTATCTTTTCCGTAAGCGCGCTCATCGCGTTTTAAGACTGTTCGTCGGCGCAAGGCGGCCCGTTTCTCCGCTCGTCATGCTCGCCCTGCTCGGTCGGCACGACAGCCTGAAAACCCTTTATCCTATCGCCTATAAGGACGAGACAATACGTGAAGAGATCGCTTATGCGGCGGAAACGATATTCGGTAGCGTCGTCGAGTTCGGAAAAAATCGCATTCGTATACGCCGTCAACATACGCCGCGTCTGCAAAAAATCACGACGTACGTGGCGTGCGCTTTGTCGATCGTCATAGTTGCCTGCGCCTTGCTCGGATACTTTTTAATGCCGAACGACAAAGGAACGGAAGACAGCCCGGTTACGATAAGCAGCGAAAAACAGCTTGTCCTCGCACTACAAAACGAAGGATATTACAAGCTCGCCGACGACGTTACGTTGACGGTAAACCCGGGTACGGCGTTCAAGGGCTCTCTGAACGGTAACGGACACAAAGTGGCCTTGTCCGCAAGTTCCGCCGGCACGGTCTTTTCTCAAACGGAGGGTACGATCAAGGACGTGGAATTCGTGATCGACGCGGGCGAAGTGGAAACAAGCGAAAGTCTGGCGTTGTTGATCGCTGAGAATACCGGTACCCTCGAAAACGTGAAATTGACCGTTAAAGGAAAGATCTCGGTCAAAGAAAAAGAGAATGCAGGCGAAGAACAAGAGCAAGAAACCGTGTATATATCGGCCTTCGTCGGGCAGAATAGCGGAATCGTCTCGGGGTGTGCGATAACGTGCGATCTGACAGCGGATAATCCGGGCGGAAGGAATGCGTATCTGTCCGTATTGGTTTCCGAAAACAGCGGAACGGTAACCAAATGTTCTACAAGCGGGAAAGTTGCTTCCACAACGACGGATCTCGCAGGACTGGTCGCCGAGAACAAAGAAGGGGGCGTTATCTCCGGGTGCGAAAGCAACGCAAGCCTGTCGCAGGAGACGTCGCAGAAAGGATGGTCGCCGAACGTGGCCGGCGTGTGCCTGCATAATTACGGCACCGTTTCGGACTGCTTATCTAAGGGTTCGGTTACGGCAACGTGCGAGTTAGAATCGACAGACTCGACGGAAGAGCAATCGGAAGTCGTATATCTTGGAGGGATATCTTGTATCAATGAGGGCACGATAGAAAACTGTCGGTTCGATGGTGAAATTGCCGGTAAATCGCAAGGCGCGCTCTTTTACGTCGGAGGCGTCGTTTCGTTGAATACGGGCACGATCGTCGGGTGCGTTTCTTCCGGATCTCTCAAAACGGAAGCAAAAGAATCACGGTCGTTCGTCGGCGGTATCGCCGGTATCAATTATTATGGACTGGAAAACAATACGTACCGATTTGGTTCGGTCGAAAACGCTGTCGTTTCCGTACGGATAGAATGTTTATCCGAGGATACGAACGACGTTAACGCCGGCGGAATAGTCGGATTTAATAATGGTGGAAAGGTGACGGGGGGCGAAACGTCGGCCAATATCGAATGCGACGCTCAGCGGTTTTTCCTCGGCGGTGCGGTCGGGTGCAATACCTCGCCGACGTCACTGTATTATTACTCTCCTTATTTGGGCGTTTTCGGCGTTACGTCAACGGCGTCGATTACTTCACTTGGCGAAGCGGAACAGGATAATTACGTCGGTGGTATTGCGGGAGCGACAACCGTTAACGTAAGCGGATGTGAATTCAACGGCAAACTGAAAGGAAAAAACGGCCTTACAGTCGGAGGAATAGCCGGATTAGGCAGATATTCAATAGAAGGCTGTACCGCGACTTCAACGATAGAGGCGGGCAACAAGGGCTATGCCGGAGGCATCGTGGGCACCGGGGACGGAAGAGTCATAAACTGCGCTTCTACGTTGACGGCTACGGTCCGGGACGAATGCTTTTTGGGAGGCATCGTCGGCAGCTCTTCTTATCAAAATAACCTTTCGACCACTATCAGCGGATGTTCCGCAACCGTTACGATTGAGGCCGGAGAAAAGACTACGGCGGGCGGTATCGTCGGTAAGTCGTCTGCGGTTGTGAGCGAATGTGAAGCGGAAGGGACTTTATCCGGGGACGCGGAGAGCGCTATCGGCGGATTGATCGGCTATAATGCCGGCGGTATCGTCAAGATCTCGAAAACCTCCGTTAAGACGACGGCCGGGAGTTCTTCCGTTTTAGGAGGTATCGTCGGTAAAAACGAACAGGGAAAGGTTGGGCATTGCTTCTCGTCGTGCGAATTTGCGGCAGGCGACGGCTCTTTTGTCGGAGGCGTGGTCGGGAGTGCGGACGGTTATTCCGTCAAGTATACGTACACATATAAAGAGGCAAACAGAGAAAAAGCTAAACAGTATTGTATCATGATGTACGGAGATGACAGTAATCTGGAAAGCGTGTTGGAAGAAAGTTTTTCCAACAACGCTTATTATTACAAAAACAATTACGTCGGAACGGATAAGAAAGGTTTCGGAAAAATAAATGATTACGACGACGCACCGGAAGAAGTCTACGATTTGCAGACAACGGCCTACTCCACCGAGGAAGAGATGGAAAAAAGCGACGCATACAAGGAGGTATTCGAAAGTGAAGCCAAGTAAAGGAATGCTTATTTATCTTATCCTGATGGGCGTGACCGTCTTGTTCGATCTCGTCTTTGCAGGGATGACGACCTGGGTCCTGGTCGGAAAGATCAAAGGAGTTATTTTTGTGCCGGAATGGTTCTTTCCGCTGTGCATTGCAGCGGCCGCCGTCAACGGTGCGTTTTTTGTGTTTACTATCCTGTATTTTGCGATAAAAAGAAAATAATGTCCATTGACAAAACTGTTAAATAGACTTATAATTCATAATATTTATTGAGACCCATAGGAGGACGTCGGATGCATACTTCCGCACAGAAAAAAATTGTTAAATTCGTCATACTCGTCGTTTTGACGGCGTTGATGGCAATAATTTCCGTAACGGCACTGTCTGCTTGCGGAGAAATAAGGTATGACTATTACGTCCTTACGACTGCGGATAACGGAGACGGAACGTTGACTGTGACTGCCTGTACCGTCGTCAAAGATAAGCCCATCGTCATCCCCGCCGAACACAAAGGCAAGAAGGTCGTCGCCCTGGGCGACGGGAGTAAAAACGTTTTCAGCGGGTGTGAATTCAGCACGCTCATTATAGAAGCCGGCGTGAAGACCATCGGCGACAACGCCTGTCTCAACTGGTCCACTCTTAAAACGCTGGAACTGAACGAAGGTTTGGAGAGGATCGGAGCCGGAGCTTTTTCCGGTTGTACCGCGTTAAAAGACATCAGCGTGCCTAAATCGGTCACCGGTATCGGCGAGGGCGCTTTTGAAGATACCGCCTGGTATAAAGACCAGCCCAACGGCAAGATCATTTACGTGGGTAGTTTTCTTTACGAATTCAAAGGCAATATGGCGCCCAATACCGTACTTACGGCCGACGATATCGAAGCGGGTACCAAGTATATTTCCGATTATGCCTTTTCCGATTGCAGCGGACTGAAAAACATTACGTTGCCGGACGGTCTGGAAAAGATCGGCGCAAGCGCATTCAAAGGGTGTACTTCTCTTGAAAGTATCGATATCCCCGAAACCGTCAATAGTGTGGGCGAAAAAGCTTTTTCCGGATGTACGAGCCTGAACAGCGTACGTATCCCCGCAGCTATCGGAGATATCTCCCCGGCGATGTTCTACGACTGTTGCGGACTCAATAACGTCGACATCGGCGACGGTATCAGATCGGTCGGCGAATCCGCTTTCGAGAACTGCGTCGGGCTGACGACAATCTCCCTTCCCGGCACGGTCAGATCGATCGGCGCCGGCGCTTTCAGAAACTGTGTCAAATTGCAGGCGGTAAATGACGCGCAGGAAGTCGAGACGTTGGGCGATAACGCTTTCGATAACTGTATCGCTCTGACCGATTGCGTCCTGTCCGACAAAACGAAGTCCGTCGGCGCGGGAGCATTCGATAACTGCGTTACCATTACCGAGATAGAACTGCCCGAGGACGCCGAGTCCGTCGGAAAAGGCGCTTTTAATAACTGTATTAACGTTGAAAAGATTACGATCAAGAGAAATAGCGAGAAAAAGGTTTCTCTTTCATTCGGTTCGGAAGCCTTTAATAACTGCTTTAAGTTGAGCGGCGTATATATCGACGACTTGACCGCATGGTGCGGATATGTGTTTGAAGACGCCATTTCTAACCCACTGTTCCAGGCCGGGAAGTTGTACCTGAACGGTGCGGAAGCGGAAGAGATCGTCGTGCCTGACGGCGTCAAATCTATTGGGGCGTATGCATTCGTGAACGGAGGGTTTATCAAAACGACCTTGCCGGAAAGTCTGGAAAGCGTCGGTGCTTCCGCGTTCAAGGGATGCCTGCATCTTAAAAACGGCGGCGTAGCGATTGCAAACGTAGATAAGTGGTGCGGAATCCGCTTCGACGATCCCGAAGCCAATCCTTTGTATTACGGCGAAAAATTGCGCGTCGGAGAGAAGGATATAGACGAGATCGTGATCGGGGAAGATGTGAAATCGATCGGCGCCTATGCGTTTTATAACTGTGTTTCTTTGACCAAGATCACTCTTCCCAAGACGATAGATTACGTCGGCGGATACGCATTCAGCGGATGCTCCAATCTCGGCGAGATCAACGTTGCTCTCGGCGAACAACCGGAAGAATGGGACGGAGAATGGAACGATTTTTGCGGTACCGAAGTGAAGGGCGGAACAAAGATCGATTGGACGGGAGAAAAGAAGATCAAGCTGACCACCAACACCATCATGGCCATCGTTGTTTGTGGGATTCTGATTGTTGTCGCGATCGTTCTCCTCGTTATGTGGGCCATCCGTAAGATCAAAAAGAAGATCCGCGGTTCGCAGAAAACCGAAGAAGCAAAAAATGAAGTAACGGCAACGGAAGAGAAATCCGAAGCGGAAGAAAAGAAAGAAGAAGCCGAATCCGTAAAAGAGGAAGAGCCGACCAAACAAGACGGCAACGCGGAAGAATAAGAGCGCAGGATAAATTTTTAACGGAGGAAGGTTTTCTTCGGAGACAGATAATAAAAAGGCAACGAGGCGACTCGTTGCCTTTTTGATTTTTCTTATCGAACGGTTTAATAAAGCTTTATTTTTACTTCTGTGCCTATCGGTTTAAAAGATAACAAAATCGACAAAGGATATAGGCGTCAGTTGTTCTTTGATCTGCTATTGGGAAACATCTCGCGCGGAGCCTACTGCAAGTAATATCGTGAAGATTGCCAATTATTTCGGCGTTTCTGCCGATTATTTGCTTGGCATTATAAATTATTGAGTCTCGTATAAAACGTAATGCGTCGTCGATTAACCATCCCCGTAAGTCCGTAGAAAACGGTTTATGGGGGTTTCTTTTGCCGAAAACGGCTATTCTTATTATCATAAATGAAGCAAATGCCCTTGCTCGCTTGCGTTTTTTATATTATTTATGATAATATAATAAAAAATTCATTTGTCGAGAAGGTAAAAAATGAAACATACCGACATCAAAGAAATATTGGATAAACAGCACATGGGCGAGAATCTGACCGTTTGCGGATGGGTCCGTACGAGCAGAGACTCTAAAAACATGGCTTTTTTGGAAATCAACGACGGTACGAGTCTGGACCGCCTTCAAATTGTTATTAACAAAGAAGTTATTAACGACGTTGCTCCTTTTATGAAGCTGGGATCGGCATTGAAAGTGGAAGGTAAGGTCGTTCCGTCCGTCGTCCGCGAGGGCGGCGTGGAAATGGACGCGGACGCTATCTCCGTTCTTGGCGATTGCCCTGCGGAATATCCTTTGCAAAAGAAGAGACACACGCTCGAATACCTTCGTACCCTTCCTCATCTGAGACTTCGTACCAACACGTTTAACGCAGTTTTTAGGGTAAGAAGCGTTCTGGCTGCGGCCCTGCACGAGTTTTTTCAAAGCAGAAACTTCGTTTACGTCAATACGCCGCTTATCACCGGTAGCGACTGCGAAGGCGCCGGAGAAATGTTCCGCGTTACGACGCACGGTTATAAGACGGACGCCAGGACGGAAGAAGAATATTATGCCACCGACTTTTTCGGGAAGAAAGCGGGCTTATCCGTTTCGGGACAGTTGGAAGGCGAAGTGTGCGCTATGGCTTTCGGTAAAATCTACACTTTCGGACCCTCTTTCCGCGCCGAAAACAGCAATACGCCCCGACACGTAGCCGAATTCTGGCATATCGAGCCGGAAATTGCGTTTGCGGATCTTCGCGACGTGCTTGCACTCGCCGAAGATATGTTCCGTTCAGTTATCGGAACGGTATTGAAAAAGTGTCCGACCGAGATTGACTTTTTTGAACAGCACTTCGAAAAGGGGCTTCGTCAGAAGTTGGAAGACGCTATCTCCGAAGACTTTGCCGTTCTGGAATATACCGACGCGATTGAAATTTTGAAAAATAGCGGAGAGAACTTCCAATATCCGGTTTACTGGGGATGCGATTTACAGACCGAGCACGAGCGTTATATCACGGAAAAGCACTTTAAAAAACCTGTTTTCGTTATCAATTATCCGAAGGAGATCAAGTCTTTCTATATGAAACAGAACGCCGACGGAAAGACGGTTGCCGCCAGCGACCTGCTTGTGCCCGGCGTAGGAGAGATCATCGGCGGTAGCGAGAGAGAAGCGGATTACGATAAGTTGCTTGCGGCGATGAAAGCCCGTAATATGGATATTTCCGCTTACGAAAACTATCTCGATCTGAGAAAGTTCGGTTCGACGCCGCACGGCGGTTTCGGGTTGGGCTTTGAAAGGATCCTGATGTACGTTACCGGCATGAGCAACATCCGCGACGTCATTCTTTATCCGCGTACCGTCAACAACCTGTACTGATTATGAAGAAGCAACACACCCGGAATAAGATGTTGATCGTCATCGCTGTCGTGGCGTGCGGGGCGATCCTTGCACTTGGTGTTATGGGAGGTATTATGATATTTTCGCCTAAATCCAACCCCCAATATATCGCGCATCGCGGTTTTTCGGAGTATTATCCCGACAATACGGTAGATTCTTTTACCGCGGCAGCCGAAAACGAAGATTTTTTCGGTATCGAGACCGATATTCGTAAGACGAATGACGGGATTCTTGTTTGTTCTCACGACGCGGACGTCGTTTTTACCGACGGGAGCAGACGAACGGTAGAAAAGAGCAGTTATGCCGAATTAGCGGCCAAACCGCTCAAAAACGGTAAGACGAAAAACGACGTTTTCATCAGTACCTTTAAAGAATACCTTTCCGTTTGTAAAAGCGGCGACAAAGTGGCCGTGGTGGAACTGAAAGACGTTTTTACCGAAGATATGATTGCGCAAGTTTTGTCCGAGATCGACGAAACGTACGACCGTAAAAAGTGTATCGTCATTGCTTTCGACTACGATAGCCTGTACCGTGTGCACGTTGCCGATCCGACCATGAAACTGCAATATCTTTCTTGCCGGAAAGACGATCCGCATTTTGGGGACTGCCTGAAAGAAGGTTTTTCCATCGACGTCTGTTATATAGTCGTTCGTCGGAGTCTTGTCAAAAAATTCCACGACAAAGGACTGGACGTCAACGTCTGGACGATCAATAACAAGCTGAGGCAAAACAGAGTGAGAAGGCTCGGCGTCGACTATATTACCAGCAACGTTTATTACGAAAATTAAGTACTATTTGGAGAAAGTTTTATGTTGATCATTCCGGAAAAATACAACAATCCGCTCGACTACCGCGACACGCAAAAGGCGATCAAGTTCGTCCGCGATACCTTTGAGAAAAAATTGTGCGGAGCCCTTAATTTAGAGCGCGTCAGCGCCCCTTTGTTCGTTGTGGCGGGCGAAGGCGTTAACGACGACCTCAACGGCACCGAACGAGCGGTCGAATTTGATATTCTGAACATCCCGGACGTCACGGCTCAGATCGTACATAGCCTGGCAAAGTGGAAGCGTCTCAGTCTCAAGAACTACGGTTTTTCCGCAGGCGAAGGCCTGTATACCAATATGAATGCCATACGAAGAGACGAGGAGCCGGACAACATTCACTCCATCTACGTCGACCAATGGGATTGGGAAAAGGTCATCACTCGCGAGCAACGTACCGTCTCGTACTTAAAGACGGTCGTGACCTGTATTGTAAACGCCATCTGCGACACGCTGGATGAAGTTAAAAAGCTTTATCCCAACACCGTTTCTTTGCAAAGAGACGTTACCTTTATCACTTCGCAAGAATTGGAAGATAAATACCCCGACCTTACCCCCAAGCAGAGAGAAGACGCCTTTGTCAAAGAGCACAAGACCGTTTTCGTCATGCAGATCGGTGATAAATTAAAGAGCGGCGTTCCTCATGACGGAAGAGCCCCCGACTACGACGACTGGGCGCTGAACGGCGATATCCTGTTCTGGAACGACGTTCTCGGTATTGCGTATGAGGTCAGCTCCATGGGTATCCGCGTTGACGAAAAGTCACTTGCGGAACAGCTTCAAAAAGCCGATTGCCCGGAAAGAGCCAATCTCAAATATCACAAAATGCTCCTCGCCGGAGAACTCCCGCTTTCGGTCGGCGGCGGTATCGGTCAGTCCCGCCTGTGCATGCTCCTTTTAGGCAAAGCGCACCTTGGCGAAGTCCACGCTTCCATCTGGCCCAAAGACATGGTGGAAGAGTGCAGAAAGCACGGCATTAAGTTGTTATAAGATAAGAATAAAATCAATAATTTTTCAAGAAGGCGGAAACGTCTTCTTTTTTTGCGCTTATTTTCCCTTGCGCGAAGGTCGGAGAGCCGCCGCCTTTGCCGTTGAACGCGGTGTTCAGATCTTTAACAAGCGGACGGACGTCCGCATCGGAAGAGAAGACGACGTAAGAAATAAGATCGTCCTTTTCGGAAAGGAGGACGCGGATGTTTTCGGTCGTAACGGACGGCGCGACGGCGCGTAAAACGTCAGGATCGGCGTTTTTTATAAAGGCGTAATCGCAGGTGGTCGCCGAATCAAAAGACAAGGAAGAAAGGGCACAGGCAACTTTGAGAGATTTGATCTCCTTTTCTTTTTCGGCGAGGCGATCAAGGGCACGTTTGATCTCGGATAGCAGGGTATCGGGCGTAGCAGACAGCATACGTTGGGCTTCTTGCGTAAGGCTTTGCGTACGAACGTAGTTTTCGTAAGCGTCCGATCCGCAAAGAACGGTCAGGCGCGTGCCTTTTTTACGCGGTTCGGCGGAAACAATCTTAATTAAGCCGACTTGGCCGGTGGACGAAAGGTGGGGTGCGCAACAGGCGCAGACGTCGCAGTCGTCGATATGGATCAGACGAATACCCTCGCGTGGATCGATCTTGCTACGATAAGAAAGGGTTTTCAGTTCTTCGAGAGAAGGGTAAGTTGCGTATACGGCGCGGTCGTCCCAAACGATACGGTTGGCCTCTTCTTCGGCCCGGGCGATCTTCTCTTTGGTCAGCGGATCGCCGGTATCCACCGTGGCATAGCCGTCTCCGAGATGGAATCCCACGTTGTCATAACCGTACAGATTATGAATAACGCCGGACAGAATATGTTCGCCCGTGTGCGTCTGCATTCTGACAAAGCGCGTGGTTCGGTCGATCGTCCCGGCGACTTGTTCGCCTGCCAAAAAAGAAACGGCGACGTAGTGTACGATCTCGTCGTTTTCTATCTGTACGTCGATCACGTTTTGTCCGTTCAGGCTCCCTTTATCTGCATATTGGCCACCCTGTTCCGGGAAGAAAGCCGTTTTATCCAAAATGACGGCATTGCCTTTTTCCGTGGGAACGCAGGAAAGGACGGTCGCGGTAAAGGAGAGCGTATAGGAGTCTTTTTCGTACAGTTTTTTCGTTCTCATGGTTTCCTTTCGGGGAAGTAAGAATAGAGTCGGCACAGCTCGTTGGCGTTAAAGAATTTTCTGTTTTTATCCGCCTTTTTGCCGAAGTGGCGTTCGAAATCGGGCACGGCGGAAACGACGTACGCCGACCAACGAGGCCCGAGCGCGCGGTATCTTCCACCGAGAATATCGGTCAAGGCTTGCGCTTCTTTCAGGTCGCCGAGGCGTTTTCCGTACGGCGGGTCGCAGCAAAGCGTACCTTCGGAAAAGCGACTGGATAATTCTTTTACGTCGCGCACCTGAAAGTGGACTTTGTTCTCGATCCCGGCCTGCTTGGCGTGGTAATGCGCGAGTTTGATAACGGCGGGATCGATGTCGTATCCGCAAAAATGCAATTCGAGATCTCGCCTTTCTTTCTCCGTCGCTTCCCGGAGAAGTCTTTGATAAGGCGATTTTTCAAAGCAATCCCAATGCAGGAAGTCGAAGTCCCGGTTTTTGCCCGGGGCGATATTGAGCGCGGCAAGAGCCGCCTCGACGACGAAGGTGCCGCAACCGCAAAAGGGGTCGATAAACGGTTTTTCGGCGGTCATATCGCTGAGAGAAACGATGGCGGCGGCAAGCGTTTCTTTCATCTGTGCGGGAGCGACCAACGTGCGATATCCTCGCTTATGCAGACCTTTGCCCGAGGTGTTGAGAAGAAGTGTAACCTCGTCGTTGTTAATGGCGAATTCGACGTTATAATCGGCGCCGCTTTCCTCGAAAATCCGCGTATGATACTTGGGCATCAGGCGAACGAGAATGGCTTTTTTAATAATACTCTGACAAGAAGACAGAGCAAAGAGTTTGCTTTTTTTGGATTTACCCGTGACGATCACTCTGCCGTCTTTGGGAATGTAATTTTCCCACGGGAGGGCCTTTACGGCGTCAAACAATTCGTCAAAGCTCTCGGCGTGAAAGTTCCCCACGGAGATATAGACTCGTTCGCCCGTGCGAAGAAGAAGATTACAACGAGCGACGTCTTCGGCTGTGCCGTCGAACGAGATACTCCCTTCGATAGCTTTGGGATCGTGAACGCCCAGTCTTCTCAATTCGTTTTTTGTAACCGATTCTACGCCGAAGGCGGCGGTAACGACGATCTTATATTTCATTACAACGCCTCGATGGCTTTTTTCACGGCGTCGTAAAGAAGAACGGACGCTTTTTCCGTCAATTCGGAAAAACTCATCGAAGCGCCTTCGCCGGCTCCGTCGGAGATAATGCGAACGGCAACGTATGGGACGTCGGCAAGATAAGCCACCTGACCTATTGCGCCGCTTTCCATATCGCAAGCGATTGCGTCGAAATCATCAATGATTTTTCGAGCTTTTTCTTTGTTGGCGATAAACTGATCGCCGCAAGCAAAAACGCCTTTCTTCCCTCCCGTCAGACGGCAAAACAGGTCGGTCAGTTTTTCGTCCGAAGGAAAGTAGATTTTATTAACCGTGCTGACGAGTCCGATAGGGTCTCCGAGCGCGGTGGTGTCCGAGTCGTGTTGACAGGTGGCCGTAGCGACAACGAGGTCAAGAACGTTGCTCCGTCCCAGTCCGCCGCTCAAACCCGTCGTTACGATGAATTCCGGCGAAAACTCGTGACAAAGAAGGGTGCAGGCGTAGGCTGCGTTTACCTTTCCGATGCCACTGAAAACGATCACGGCGTCTCTTTTGCCGATAACGGTTTTAAAAAAAGTTTTCCCGCCGATGACGATTTCCGTTGTTTTTGCGGTCAGATAGGGGCGTAGTTCGCTTTCCATGGCAATAACGATGCCAATCGGTTTTTTCATGTCGTTCTCCTTGCTCGGTAAAGTGAATAGGAAGGCGGAGCCGATACGGTCCCGCCTTGATTCGATAAAAAACGGTTTATTGAATGTTCGACCACATTTCGGTTACGCGCGTTTTGCCGTCGCCGAAGTCTTTCATAACGCCGCAACGGTTGAGCGTTTCGACAGAGGGAAACATGGTTTCGAGGAACATATCTTTCCAACCGGTTGACACGTCCTCTTCGGAGAAGAGTCCGTCTTCGTCTTCGGTGTAGTAAGCGTAAAGTTCGTTATAGGCTTCGGCTACCGGACTGATGGCGCCGGCGTATTCGCTGTTTCTGACGGCGATATCCTTGGTGCAAATAAACTGCAAAAAGGCTCTTGCCGCGTCGACGTTGGCGGCATACTTACTGACGACGAAAGCGTCGATGTAGACGTTGCCGCCTTCTTTGGGTACGACGTACCACAGGTTATGGTTCCCATCGTGTTCGTTGCCGTCTTCATCTTCATAGGCGTTCATAACGTATCCGGCGTCGCAGGACCACATCAGAGCAACTGCGACGTTCGTCTGATTTGCGGCCATTTCGTACTTAACGTTATCGACGTCCCAGACAGAACCGTTTTTGACGTTCAGAAGGGTGTTTTTTGCAGCGTTTACGGTTTCGGCGGAAGTATCCTCAAAGATGGATTGGATGGCCGCTCTTTGTTCGTTTCCGGTAAGGCCGGCGGTTTCGTTACGCTTATTGTAGAGGCAGGCCGCGGCATAAGCGTCGCGGATAGAATCCTTTACCGAGCGCTTGCCGGAAAATTCTCCGCCGAACAGAGAGTCCCAACTGTCAATCTTCTTTCCGTTCGTTTTGGTTATGTCGTACACAAGGCCGAGGGTGCCGTACATATAAGGAACGGCATATTTCAGCGTGGGGTCGAACTGACGAGTGGTTTCTACGTATTCGTTGCGGAACAAGCCTTCCCGGGTTAAGTCGACGCCGCTTTCCAGAAGCAGATTTTTAGAAAGGAGATATTCGACCATATAGTCGCTGGGGCAGAGCAGGTCATAGTCGGCTTTGCTGCCTTCTACAGCGAGCTGAACGTCTTCTACCGCGTCGAAGGTTTCCAGCTGGACGGTAATTTTCTTGCCGTAATTATCTTGATACCAACTTTCGAATTCTTCAAAAATGTCCTCGTCGATGTATTCGCCGGGCATGTACAATTTCAGGATCTCTTCGCGAGGCGTATTATTGCACGCGGCGAGGGCTGTGACGAGACCGGCAAGCAAAGCGATGCAAAGAATGGCGGAAACAACTTTTTTCATTTTTTATTCTCCTTATTTTAATAGATTTTTGCGAGCTTCGTTCTTCGCTTTTTTATTTTTGATTACGTTATATACGATCAGTACGATCAATACGACCAGAAAGATAATAGTGGACAGCGCCCGGATATCGCTGGGCATCTTTTTACGAATACCGGAGTATACGTAGGTAGATATGGTTTCTACGTTGGCGCCGAACGAGTTGATGTTGGTAACGACAAAGTCGTCAAGGGACAACGTAAAGGCGAGCGCAAAGCCGGAGATCATGGCGCCGGCAAGTTGCGGCAGCATGACGGTAACCAGACTTCGCATCGGTCCCGCTCCCAGGTCCATGCTGGCTTCCAGAAGGTTGGGATTGAGTTGTTTTAAGCGCGGCGAGACGGTCAGTACGACGTACGGCATGGTAATAACGGTATGCGTTATGATCAGCCACCAGATGCTGAAATTGACGGGAATGCGAACGGTATCGCGTACAAAGATCATCAGAAGGAAAAATCCCATAGCCGTGACGATCTCGGTGTTGACAATGGTAATTTGCGACGCCGCGTCCACGGCGGCCTTGGTCTTCCGGCGCATGTAGTGAATACCGATTGCGGCCGTCGTTCCGAGGATGGTAGAAAGCAGGGCCGAAACGAGACCGATAATGACCGTGTTCTTCGCGGCGGTAAGGAGCGTTTTGTTTTGGAACAGCTTTTCGTACAGAACGAACGTGAAGTCGCCGAAGTCGCCTCCGACCGATTTCGCCGTGCTGAACGAGTAGGCGATGATCATGATAAGGGGCAAATAAATGGCCGCAAGGACGACAAGCAAGATTACCCATTTCAGAATCAAAAAGAGCCGGGAAGAAGCTTTGCTTTTCATGCCGCTTTACCTCCTTTGGGCGCTTTTTGAGATCTTCGAGTCAAGAAATTGGCTAACGTCATAAACAGGAGCACGACGATGAGCAGAACGAAGGACAGGGCGGAGCCGTATCCGTAGTTGCCGTAGTTTTGATACTCGAAGAGATTGGCGATTTTGGCGCCGATGACCGTCGTATTCATATCGCCCATCATTTTGGTGATGGCATAAGAACTGAAGATAGGCATGAACATCATGCTGACGCCGCTGATAACGCCGGGAAAAGACAACGGAAGAGTAACCTTAAAGAAGGTTTTTACGCCGTTTGCACCCAGGTCGCGGGAGGCTTCTACATAGCTTTTGTCCATATTGGAGAGGACGTTATAGATAGGAAGGAGCATATATGGGAAAAAGTCGTACACGATACCGATCACCGCCGCGGCGAAGCCTTTTTTCAGACCGATCATATTCAGTAGCGACTGCAAAGCGAAAATACGCAGCATGAAGTTAATCCACATCGGAATGATAAAGAGTAGGGCGAGGATGGCCATTTTTTTAAAGGGCGCCGAAGAGAGAATATAGGCGACCGGATAGGCGATCAAAAGACACACGACCGTAGACAGCGCGGCGAGCTCGAGCGTCTGAACGAGTTGGCGCAGAGTCTCCGTCTCGGTAAAAACCTTGCGGAAGTTATCAAACGTAAAGCTCCCGTTTTCTCCGCGGAAGGCATACACGAGTACCAGAATGAGCGGAACGATTACGAAAACGACGGTTACAACCAGATAGGGGAACGCAAACGCGGTGGGGCGGAAGACTTTGGCTTTCTTCTTTTTCATTCTTCTCTTGCCTCCTCGCCGTCGGGATCGTAACGTTCGACTTTCAGTCTGTCCGGGTTGATCTTAACGCCAACGCGGTCGCCGAGATCCCATTCGTCCTTGGTGTCGATATAAAAGTCTTCGTCGGTGTCGGTATAGATTTGCACCTGATAATAAGTGCCTTTATAAAGCGTTTGAGAAACGTATGCGCCGATGGTGCCGTCTTCTTCGTCGTCGGTAAGTTCGATTCCGTCGAATCCGATTTCCGCTACGACGGACGCGCCGATTTCGAGGTTGTCGGTATTCCGGAAAGTGAAGTCGCCGCCACAGAACGTAACGGTGTTTTCTCCGGTGACTTCTCCGAAAAACTTATTCGTGCTACGCAATTTTTTCATGATATGGATGCCGTCCGGCTTGACACCGATGCGCACCGTCTGACCTTCTTTGGTCTCTTTTGTCGACTGCACGGTAAATTGATAGCCGTTGCAGAGAATTTCCATCTGATAGAAAGTCCCCTTAAAGATGGAAGAAACGACCTGGCCGACAAGCTGCCCTTTCGGGCTGTCTTCGGGATAGACGGAGATATCTTCGGGGCGAATAACGAGGTCAACCCGCTCGTTTTTGCTGAAACCCTTATCTACGCACGAGAACTCTTCTCCGAGGAAAGATACGCAGAAATCGCGAACCATTATACCGCTTATGATGTTGCTTTCTCCGATAAAGTCGGCGACGAAGGCGTTGGCCGGTTCGTCGTAGATCTTTTTCGATGTGCCGATCTGTTGGACAACACCGTCGTTGATGACGACGACGGTATCACTCATAGTCAAAGCCTCTTCCTGATCGTGAGTGACGTAAATAAAGGTAATGCCGAGTCGCTTATGCATGGCCATCAGTTCTTCTTGCATTTCTTTACGCATTTTCAGGTCGAGCGCGCCCAAAGGCTCGTCGAGCAAAAGAACTTTCGGCTCGCAAACGAGGGCGCGGGCAATAGCCACTCGCTGTTGCTGACCGCCGGAAAGAGAGGTCACATCGCGGTAGCCATATCCTTCGAGACCGACCATTTTTAATGCGGCGTTGACCTTCTGATCGATCAGGTTCTTGTCCATCTTTTTGATTTTGAGGCCGAAAGCAATATTTTTATAGACGTTCAGATGGGGAAAAAGAGCGTATCGTTGGAAGACGGTATTGACGGGTCTGTTATAAGGAGGCGTGTTGGTCACGTCGACGTTTTCGATATAAACCGTGCCCTCGGTGGGCGTCTCGAACCCGGCGATGATGCGAAGAAGAGTCGTTTTGCCGCATCCGGAAGGACCAAGTAGCGTAACGAATTCGCCCCGCTTGATAGAGAGGTTCATATTGTCTATTACGGTAACGCCGTCGAAGACTTTCGTAATGTTTTTTACTTCTATGATGCGATCCGATTTTTTCAGCGGGAGCTGTTCTACCTCCGGCTCGGTCTTTATGACCTGCTTGGGCGCTTTGTCTTTACGGAATTTTTCGATAATTCTGATAAAAGGATTCTTCATCTGTTGTAAGCCTCCGATGGTTATTTGTTCTAAAAATTGGGCGGGCAAGAAATCCAGAGCACTTCGCAACTTTTATCGGTGTCGTTGACGATGTGGTGCGGCTTGTCCGCTTTATAATAAAATGTTTCCCCTTTGCGCACGATATAAGACTTTTTACCAAGGAGCAGTCTGACCTTGCCGGAAAGAACGTATCCGAATTCTTCTCCCTCGTGCGGAATGTCTCCTTCGCTCTCGGTGTGCGGCGGAAGAGTAATGAGAATGGGCTCCATTTCGTTTTTTTGCGCGGAAGGAACCAGCCAGGTAACGGAGCTGCCGTCTTCGCTCTCTTTCACAAAATAGTCGTCTTTCTTAAAGACGACGGGATCTTCTTTTCTTTCGTCGAAAAATTCGCTCAGATTGGAGCCGAGAATGGTAACAATATCGTTCAGAGTGTCGATGCTGGGCGTGGTCAGGTCGTTTTCGAGCTGACTGATAAAGCCCTTGGTCAGTTCGCATCTGTCCCCAAGTTCTTCTTGCGTAAGATTATTTTTCAGTCGTAATTCTTTAATTCTGGTCCCGATCTCCATGCGCTTTCTCCCATTCTTCTTTTACGCCTTTTGAGTTAAGGCATTGTAAGAAAAAAGTTTATCATAGCTAAACAAAACGTATTATATATATTGTTACTCTCTTTGTCAATTATTTTAGCGTTTTTTCGCACGTTTTTTTCGGACGGAAAGAACGGATTTCTTTATATTATATAAGGATAAGAAGAAAAGAAATACTCATAAAAAAAACCTTGCGTCGTTACGCAAGGTCGAAGGCGAATAATACGCTGATACTAAGAGACCGTCAACGTGTAGGAAAGGGAGACGGTAAAGTAAGTCGTTTTGACCGTGACCGTGATGACGGTCGTACCTTTTTTGAAGAAAGTGACGAGGCCGTCCGAAGAGTGGTCTTTCTTTTCCGTGGCTTCTATGACGCCGTTTCCGTTCTCGTCAAATTCGTATTGGAAGGCAGCGACGGATGGATCGGAGGAAACGTATTTGGTCGACTCTATGGTAAGAGAGGTGTCGTTGCTATTGAGGCGGTTGACGTAAGTGTTGTCTTGCAGAATGGTGGACAGGTTACGTGTGACCGATTCCGAGTCGAAATAGATCTGGTGGAACGACGCGTTGGCAAAGTGTTCGTAACGAGAAGTATTGCTGTCTCTGTACGTTGCCTTATAGCTACCCGTGCCTACGATATAAACGTCGGAAAGTAAAGCGCAATTATAGAATGCGTCGGAACCGATGGTGGACGCGTTGACGTTCAGAATGATGGTACGTATATATCTGCACCCATAGAAGGCGCCTGCCGGGACGGAAGAATAGTTTCCGCTCAGGGATACGATCTCCAGGGACTCGGGCACAAGATCGCCGTTCATGGTCGCGGAGGGCGATTCCTCGGACGAGGGGCAGAAGACGTAACCGAGATAGGTGTTGCCCGTGGGCGTTGCCCCGACGAAGGGAGCGGAATAGAAGCGCATGGCGGTACAGCTTGCAAAAGCACCCTTTCTGACGTTGGTAACGCTGTTGGGCAGAATAATGGATTGCAACGAGGTGCAATACTCGAAAGCGTACATGCCGATTACGCTCATGGAGTCGGGGAGGGTAACGCTTTCCAGGATAGGACAGCCGGCAAAAGATTGCGTTCCGACGGAAGTATAGCCGTTGCCGATCACGACGGAAGCGAGATGACTGCAACCATGGCAGACGCGATCGGGAACGGCGCCGTTTCCGGTCAGGATCAATGATGTCAGAGAAGACGGTATGTAATCCTGGGAGGAGTTGACTTTATACTCGGGATCGGCAACGGTTGGATCCAACTTGCCGCCGAAGAAATAGGCGAGGAAATTATTTTCGGAAGGAGTCTTTCCGACAAAAGGCACCGATAGTACGGAGATACGGCTATTGCCTTTCAAAACGTTTTCGCCGACCCGTTGAACGGACGACGGCAGATATACTTCGGTAAAAGAACTGTTTTCAAAAGCATTATCGAGGATCAGTATTGTTCCTTCTTTTACGTGACAGGGACGATCCGTTCCCGTCTGGGCGTCCGCGGCAAAGAGCGCATAACCGGAGCCGCGTTTTACTTTCAGATAGAAAACGCCTTCTTCCCAGTTGCGTTGATTGGAATAATACCCGGAATAAGTAAAAGCCGATTTCGCGACGTATGCGCTTTCGTCAAAGTCGATGTCGCTGACACGTTCGGGTAAAAGAAGGTCGGTTAGAGACGAGCAATAAAAGAAGGCTTCCGCTTCGATGGTCGTCAAAGTGTCGGGGAAGACGATCTTAGTCAGTTGGCTGCACCCGGAGAAGGCTTTTTTGCTTATCTTGCGTACGCCGGTGGCGGAGATATCGACCGTCTGTAAAGAAGAGCAGCCGGAGAAAGCGCCTTCGTTGATAGAGCCGCTTCTGATGGTTACCGTTTTTAACGCCTGGGGCAGGTAATATGTGACCGAAGACGAGGTATAAACCGTTTCTCCGCCGAACGTGGATACCTCTATGACGGATTGAGGCGTTTTTACGGAGCCGTCGTAAGAGGCGGTGCCGAAGATATATCCGAAAGGATAGATGGTTTTCGACTCGGCGTTGGTTGCGCCAACGAAAGGTAACGTAAGCGAGCGCAGGCTTTTACATCCGCTGAGCATGCCCATGCCGAGAGAAGAGATTCCTGTGCCGAATTGCAGTTCTTCCAGTCCTATGCAACCGTTAAAGACCTTATCGCCCAACGTGATAACCGAGTTGGGGATGGAAAGCGCAGTCAGGTTTTTACAATGAGAGAAAGCATAAGAACGAACTTGCTTCAAGCCGGTCGGCAAAGTGACGGAAAGCAAGGACGAGCATTGCTCGAAAGCGTTATCGCCGATGATTTCCATACCTTGCGGCAAGTCGATGGAAGACAACAGAACGCAGGACGAGAAAGCCCCTGTTGGCAGAGAGGCGAGTTTTTTGCCGCCGAAGGAGAAAGTTTTCAGTTTGCGACAAGAAGCGAAAGCTCTTTCGCCGAGCGTATTCGTTTCGGCGGGAAGTAAGAAAGATGTCAGAGAGGAACAATCCTCGAACGCCCGTTCCGAAACGATCTGTGTAGAAGCGGGCAGGACGATATTACGTAAGTTCGTGCACTTGGCAAACGCTTGTACGCCGACGGCGCGCATGACGTCGTTATCGCCGAAGTCAACGGTTTTTAACGAGGAGCAATCGAAGAATGCTTTTTCTTCGACGGAAGTGACGGTCGAAGGCAGAGTGACTTCGTACAGACCGTCGAGAGAAGCAAAAGCTTCTTCGCCGATCACGGAGACCGTCTTTCCTCCGACGGAACCGGGGATCTCGTAGCCGGTCGCCGGCCCCACGAATCCGATCAGGGTGGCAAAAGAAGAGAGACTGTACAGTCCGAATGCGTCGCCGCTTTGATGGACGGCAACGTTTTGCCCCGTGCAGGAGAAAGAGGAGACCTGTTTGCATTTCAAGAATGCGCCCGTTCCGACGGACGATAAACAATCGACGCTGACTTCGGTCAGAGCGGAACATTCGGCAAAAGCATGCTCGCCCAAGGTTACGTTCTTATCGGAGGAAGAAATGGATACCGATTGTAAAGAAGAGCAACCGAAAAAGGCGCTCGTCCCGACGGAGATACCGTCTCCCGATACGGATATCGAGCTTAAAGAAAGACAACCGTAGAAGGCGTTCTGACCGATGGTTATATTCTCGTTACCGGACGGCAAGGTCACCGAGACAAGGTGAGCGCATCCGGAGAAGGCGTTATCGGGGACGGACGCGGAAGAAGTAAACTTGACGCGCTTCAATTCTGCCGGGACGGAGGCGTTTGAGCCGCCGAACAGATAGCCGAACGTGGTTGTAAGTTCTTTTAGGACAAGGACCTCGGGCGTAGTGCCTGACAGGACGCCCTTGCCGATCGAGGTAGCGAGAGAAAGGTCGATCTCTGAGGCCCCGACGTTACGGAAAGCGTAGTCGCCGACGGTCAGCGGATGCGGAACGGTAACGGCGAGGATACGAGGCGACGCGTACTTCAAATTGAATACGGGGTTGAATAGATAGGCCGGGATAGACCGGACGTCGTCGCCGATGACTAACGTAATGCCGTCCGCGGATTGTCCGCAGTTATAGAACAGGTAATTGTCTCTTTCAAGGTCGGCGCAATCTTCGCAGTTATAGACGATACGCGTTAAGGATCGGCAATCGGCGAAGGCGTATCCGCCCAGGTAGGTTATTGAATATGGCAAAGAAATCTCCGTCAAAGATACGCACCCGTCGTACGCATGCGAGCCTATGCTCGTCACGCCCTCGGGCAGGACGGCTCCGTTTTTCAAAGAAGAACACCCGGAGAACGCATAGCTCTCTATGCTCGTCAGAGAAGAGGGCAAAGAAAGCGTTTGCAACGAGGAGCAGTTTTCGAAAGCATGGTTTCCGACCAAAGTCAGTCCGCTCGGCAGTTCGCAGGAAGAGAGCGCCGCACAACCGAAAAAGGCGTAGTCGCCGATATTTGTCACGTCGCCGAAAGAGAGGATCTCGCTGAGAGAAGTCGCTCCGTATAAGGCGTACGCGCCGATATTTGTAACGCCGCTTTCGACGGTCAAAGAGATTATGACTTCGATATAATCGGCCCAAGGAACGTTATTTTCGGTAAAGTCGGGCAAAGTACCCGTTCCGTTAATCGAAAGGCTGTATCCGTTCGGACGGATCTTTTTCAGCGTGTAAGTAACGGAAGGAGTGATATTTGCCGTGATTGTCTCGATTTCCGTCGTGCTTGTATAGACGACTTCGTTCGTTTCCTGAACGCCCGAGTATCCGTCGATGGCAGGAACGGAACCTTCCGTATAAGAAGTCATACGGAGCGTCTGAGCTTCTACAACGGAAAAGAGTTCTTTCAGGGAGGTAAATAAAGAAGAATCGAACGCGATCTCCCGAAGAAGGTCGCCCGAAAAAGCGTCGATGGCTATGGCAGAACCGGCGCCGATGGCGACGAAGGACAAATTTTCACAAGAGGAGAAAGCCTCGGTGCCCGCCGTTCCGGACAAACGGACGGAAGTAAGGTCTTTTGCTCCGTAAAAGGCGAAACGGCCGACGGTTTTGCCGTTGCGGACGGTAACGGATTCGATGCCGGAGGCCTTATAGAACGCATAAGCGGCTACGTCATAAGAAAGATCCAGCACGTTGCCGGGAGCGTCGTAACCGACGATCAAAGAAGTATCGGTCGTCTGTAAGAGGATCAATCCGTTTTCTTCCGTCAGGGCGGAAAGGTCGTTCCTTCCGTCGTAGATACGTTTGGTATAGGCGGCGACGTAACCGTTACTGATCGCGCCCTCCTTTATGCCGAGAGAGGAGCGGTTATCCACTTCGACGAGAGTAAAGCACCCTTTAAAGGCGTTCGTGCCGATGGAAGAGAGCGTCGCCGGCAGCGTAAAAGAATTCAATCGATAGCAAGACAAGAAAGACTCTTTTCCAACGTCCGTTAACGACGAGGAGAAGCGGAGGCGTCTCAAATCGGAATCGCCGGCGAAGCAACCGTCGGATACGGAAGTCAGGCCGTCTGCAAAAAAGCCGCCTAAGTCGGAGCATTCGGCAAAAGCATATATGCCTATGGAAGAAAGCGCGGGAGCGGAGACGGACAATAGATTCCGGCAACCATAGAAGGCTTTTTCTCCGACGGAAACGAGATTGTCCGACGAAAGGTCTCCGCCTATTTGCGATTGGAAGAAAGCGCAGTCGCCTACGTAAGAAGCGGAAAGCAGGAGATTCCCGGACGAGAGATCGGCGTTCAGTACAGTCGTAAGCGGCGCGTTATAAAAGGCATACTTGCCGATGAAAGTCGGCGCTTCGGACAACATAAGAACGTCCAATCCGGTATTGAAAAAAGCATAGTCGGGAACGATATTGACGTTCAGACAAGCGGACGAGAGACCGCGGCAATTATAGAAAGCGTATTCTCCGACCGACGTAAAGTATGATCCGGCGCGGAAGGTCGCGTTTTCGCACTGATAAAAGGCGTATTTCCCGACCGAAGTAAGCTCGCCGCCGAGCATAAAAGAGGTGGCGGCGGCGTTTCCGTAAAAAGCGTAATCGCCGATCGAACGGACATCAGGAAGAGAAACGTCGGTCGGTAAAGACAGATTATAAAAAGCGTAATCGCCGATCGAAGTAAGGCATTCGCTTTCGATGGTCAAAGACGTGACCGACGGCAAGGCGTCCGCGGAGGGATAAAGGAAACAGTCCGGGACGGTCGTTACGTTTTCGCCGATCACAACGGACAAAGAGGCGCTGTTTGCGCCCAGGTTGGCAAAGACGTTATTGTTCGCCGGGAAAGAACCGCAGGAAACGGCTTTAAAATGCAGCAACGATACCTTTTCGGCATGAGCGAAAGCGCACTTGCCGATCTTTTCGATCTGTTCGGGAACGGTCACGGAGGTCAGGGCTGAAAAACCGTAAAAGGCATACGCTCCGATCGAAGTGACGTTTTCGCCGAAGACGACGTCGGTAATCGTGTGGGAATAAGAAGAATAGGGCGGGAGCGACTGCGTCGAATAATCGGACATTTCCCCACGGCCGAGGATGGTCAGAGTCGTGCCGTTTAAATAAGCGACGACGTCGTACGTGCCGCCGGAAACGTCCCAGTAAGCGGTATACGACACCTTCGATACATTGCACAGCGAGCAGGCGCTTTCGTTGAAAGCGTGTTCTTCCCGAGCGTTATAACCGCAGACCGAACAGACGGAACGATGATGCAGACCGTTCTGTTCGTCCGTGTGAGTAAGCGTATGGTCCTCTTCCAGAAGCTCCTCTCCGCAGACGGAACATGCGTATTTATGCAGAACGGGCGTATAAGAGTAGGCGTAAGAATGGAGGGCGTAGCCGTTCGCTTCGTCGCTGAAATATTCTTCCGAAAGTTTTCCGCAGACCGAGCAAACCTTATAGTAGGTGGCGTACGCGACGCACGTGGCTTGCGAGCGCAGGTTGGACGGATCGATCGTTTCCGAAAAATTATGCCCGGGCGCGCGGTCGAGCGCGTAACCGTAAGAGGAAAGAGCGTACGTTCCGGTCGAGGAAGAAGGAGTAAGCCAAAACGCGCCGGTAAGAGCCCCTTGCGCTTTGGCATAGTCGGTCGTCTGTAAACAAAGCGCTTCGTCGTAGACGTTTTTGCCGAGGAATCCGTAGTCGGCGTTTTTCAGATCGGAATCCGACAGTAAGGACGTAGCGATCACAGACGCTTTTTCTTCGTCGGAAAAAGCGACGGTAAAGAATTCTTCGTCCAAATAACCTTTCAGGGAGCAATTATCCCAGGAGGACAGCGAAGCGCCGAGAGCCTGTGCGTCCGTAATGGCGTGGGAGAAAAGAATATAACCGTTATCGGAAGAAAGGACCTTCCAACGGAGACTTTCGTATCTGAACCAATAGACCGTCCCCGCAAGGTAGCCGTTATCGTCCACATAAGATCGTTCGGCGCCCGGTTGATCGGAGAGGAGAGCGGGGCGATAGGCGGTAAAATACAATCCCCTGTATTTTTCTCCGCCGTGAGTTACGTCGATATACCATGAATAGGCGGAGTTTCCGCAATAAGAAGCGAGACGCCAATCGGCGTTGTCACTTGGCGTAGGCAAATTGCCGGCCAAAGAATTCAGAACGCTCGTTATCGTGGGCAGAACGACGCGGGTGGAGGGATAAGACCCGAAATAGACGTATTCGCCGCCGCTGCCTATGGGCGCGCCGGGAAGAAGCGACACGACGGGAGCAACGCCGACCGCCGAAGAATCGGACGGGGCGAAGAAAGGGGCTTTTTCCGTCTTTCCGCAAGAAGAACAAACAATGGTAGCGTCTCCGTTTTTATCACAGGAGGATAGGGTAACCGTCGACAAACGGAAGTCGTGCTTTGCGGGGAGAACGACGGAATGAGTATGCCCGCACACGTTACAAGAATAGGTGGACAAGCCGTTTTGCGTGCAAGTCGCGTCCACCGTAACGGGCGAGCCGTAACTGTGCGTCTGAGTTTCGTGCCTACGGCCGCAAACGTCGCAATAGCTCATATGCTCCGCGTCCGAAACGCTTTTTATAACGACGTTATGAGAGGAGGACGTTCCGCAGACGGAACAAGCGTGCGTGTCTCCGTCGACGGACGCAAAGGCATGAGGTCCGTAAAGAGAGGTTTCCGTCGTTTTTTCGTAGTCGCATCTAACACAGCGCGACAGGATGACGGTCAGATGTTGGCAATCGGCGCCGGGCATGGTAACTTCTTTGAGATCGTGGTCCGAAGGCGGTACGACGTTATATTTTTCTTTATATTGGTTACAGACGGTGCAAGTAGCTTCGTCGTATCCTTCGGAAACGCAGGTGGGGTCGACGTGGACGGCTTTGCCTAATTTATGATCCCCGTACGTTCCTGCTTCGATGATCTGTTCTTTGCAGACGGAACAGGTTTTTAAGACGGTGTATCCGATAGTTTTGCAATCTCCGGCGACTTTTCGGTTGGTATTCACGTAAGAGTGCGGACCGTACTCCGTATCGTACTCGGTGGATAAAATGTTATTACATACGGTGCAATAGGTTTCGGTGCAACCGAAGGATAAACAGTTTTTTCCGGCAATGTGTCGCGTCGCCTCGATGTGAGGGCCGAATTCTCCTTCATAGATTACGTAAGAATTGTTGCATTTTTTACACGTGTGTTTGGTATGCGCGCGTACAAGACAGGTCGCCTCGAAAAAGACGCCCTCGTCGTATTCGTGCTCGCAGTTTTCGGCGTCGCCGCCGATGATATCCGGCGTGGGTACGTCGACGGGCTTATATTCGTTGCATGAGACAAGAACGCCGATCGAAAGAAGGGCGAGCAAGCCGACGAAAAAACAAATGAGAAGTTTCTTTTTCATAACCCGATTACACCTGCGCTCGCGCGCGTATCGCGCGTGGCGAACATAATATTTATTATATAATATCATAAAATATCAAACGCCGTCAACAACGATTTTTTTATTTTTTGAAGCTAAGAAACAAATAAGGAAAGGGCGAAAAAAGATTTTCAAGCAAAACGCTTGCAAAAAAGAAAAAAACGGTATAAAATAGATGCGTTTTCGGGGTGTAGCGCAGTTTGGTAGCGCGCATGGTTCGGGACCATGAGGCCGCTGGTTCAAGTCCAGTCACTCCGACCAAAAAAACAAACAGGACGATTGCTCCTGTTTTTTTTAAGCCGCAAGATCCCGAAAGACAAGCAGGAGCTTCCTCGTATCGCAGATGCGATAGGGGGAGATTTTTTTATGGAAGAAATTTCAATCGGTTTAACCGTATATTACGACGGCCAATTCTAAGTGGGCATATTTGAGAGAATTTATAAAATGAAATTATCGGTAGCGAGGTTCGTTTTCGGAGCAGAACCGACGGAACATATCTTTCGATTTTTCGCAAATTATTCAATTTGTATTCCGACAATCTGGTAATATAAAATTTATTTATTTTGGCTATTTCAATAATATCAAAATGGAGTATAATTGCTAATGGTACCAAATAAAAACAAAAAGGACTTTAATAAAATGGATAATACAAGATACGAATTAAATAAAAACCTTGCGCAAATGCTCAAGGGTGGCGTTATTATGGACGTTACTACGCCCGAACAGGCAAGAATTGCAGAAAAAGCAGGCGCTTGCGCAGTTATGGCGTTGGAAAGAATTCCTGCGGATATCAGGGCGGCAGGCGGCGTCTCCCGCATGAGCGACCCCAAGATGATTAAAGGTATTCAGGAAGCGGTATCCATTCCCGTCATGGCTAAATGTCGTATCGGTCACTTTGCAGAAGCGCAGATTTTGCAAGCAATTGAGATCGATTATATCGACGAGAGCGAAGTGCTTTCTCCTGCCGACGACAAGTACCACATAGATAAAACGCAGTTCGACGTGCCCTTTGTATGCGGCGCAAGAGACCTGGGCGAGGCTTTAAGGCGTATTGCCGAGGGTGCTTCTATGATAAGAACCAAGGGAGAACCCGGTACGGGCGACGTCGTTCAGGCCGTCAGACATATGAGAGCAATGCAGGCTGAAATCAGAAGGGTTGTTTCTCTTTCCCGGGACGAGTTATACGAAGCGGCTAAGACTTTGCAGGTACCCTACGACTTGATTCAATACGTTCACGAGAACGGAAAACTGCCCGTTGTTAACTTTGCGGCAGGCGGCATCGCTACTCCCGCCGATGCGGCGCTTATGATGCAGATCGGTGCAGAAGGCGTGTTTGTAGGTTCGGGCATATTCAAGAGCGGCAACCCTGAAAAGAGAGCGGCGGCAATTGTTAAGGCCGTAACCAACTATAAAGACGCAAAAATGCTTGCTGAACTCTCCGAGGATTTAGGCGAAGCGATGGTCGGTATTAACGAAAGCGAAATTAAGATCATTATGGAAGAAAGGGGCAAATAATGTTAATCGGCGTACTTGCATTGCAGGGGGCGTTTGTTGAGCATGAGAAAATGCTTGCAAAGTCAGGGGTAGATAGCTTTGAAATTCGTCAACTTTGCGATTTGGACAGAAACTTTGACGCCCTTATCCTTCCCGGTGGAGAGAGCACCGTTCAGGGCAAACTTTTAAAAGAACTTGACATGATGGACAAAGTGCGCGCACTTATTGAAAAAGGTTTGCCCGTATGGGGCACTTGCGCAGGTCTTATTCTGCTTGCTAAGAGTATAGACGGCGGAGAAAAGCCGCATCTTGCTACTATGGATATCGTGGCAAAGCGCAACGCCTATGGCAGACAGCTTGGCAGTTTTTTCTGCAAAGATGACTTTAAAGGGCTGGGTCAAGTGCCGATGACTTTTATACGTGCACCCTATATACAAAGCTTTGGCGCCGGCGTAGAAGTGCTTGCCGAAGTAGAGGGGAAGATCGTTGCGGCAAGGCAGAGGAATATGCTCGTCACTGCTTTTCATCCCGAACTCAATGACGATGCTTCTCTCCACGCCTATTTTTTAAGAGAATTCGTTAAGTAAATAAAGTGATATTTATTAGGCAGAGGCGCAAGAATATGATATACGCTGTCGATTTTAAACTATTATCATGTTCATCACAACAAACGACAAATCGTATGCAAAGTATCGATAGATTTTATCGCCCCGTTTAAGCAGGATAAGGGAATTTTGTTCTTAATAATAGGCGAAAGCAAACGCCACCAATAAGATTCTCCTTGTCTGTGACAGCGTTATTTTAGTTGTTCTTCTTCCCGATATTCCAACAGATCCCCGGGTTGACAATGAAGAGCTTCGCAAATAGCTTCCAGCGTGGAAAAGCGGATGGCGCTTATTTTGCCGGTCTTCATTTTGGAGAGGTTGACGTTGGCGACGCCGACGCGATTGGATAACTCGTTGAGCGAAATTTTTCTGTCTGCCATTACGCGATCCAGTCGTAAAATGATTCTTCCCATAATAAAAGGCCTCTTTACAGCGTTTCGTCGTGCTCTTGTTGCAATTTGGCACCATAGCGGAAAATGCCGCATAAGCCGAGGATGACCAGGACGAGAAGAACGTTCCCGAGGCTGAAATTCACGCCGACCTGAATCGCCGACGCGAATATAGAGGAAATGACGAGGTTGCAGACAACGGACAGAACGCACCACCCGATGATGGAGAAAGCAAAGTTACGCATACGGCGGATGACGGTATCGTCAAAGGGCGATTTGCAGTCGCGGAGAGCACGGCAGAGCAGGGCGACGATAAGGACGATACGGCCGATCAAAGCAATCATATTGCCGGCCTTACCGATAGCGTTGATTCTTTTAACAGAAAGTTCTTTCATAAGTAACCTCCCAACGACGATATTTTTTATTACCGACGTTAATCTTTGAAAGTATCACACGCCGAAAATTAATGTTTGTCAAGTATTATTTAATGATAAACGTTAAATTTTTTATGTTTAATGATTTTCAGAAGGAACTAAAAATTCGATAGAATGCAATGTGAAATTTTTTAATAATTTCGGCGAGAAGGTCCGCCGCCTTGACATGATTTTCCATCGTATAGTATACTATTATTATTCTTAACGATAAAGAGGTAATCACTTATGGGGATGTTAAAACTAATTGAATGGAAAGACAACAGCACGAATACGATCGTGTATCGTTACGACCTGAATAATCGGGATTATATTACTCGCGGATCGAAGCTGACCGTAAGAGAGTCGCAAGCCTGCGTTTTTTGCGATAAAGGGCGGATGGCCGACGTATTTTTGCCCGGGTATTATACGTTAGAAACCGACAACGTGCCCATTCTTACCAAGTTGATGTCCTGGAAGTACGGTTTTGAGTCGCCTTTTAAGTCGGACGTTTTTTTTGTTAATACCAAACAGTTTACCAACCAGAAATGGGGCACGAAAAATCCCATTATTATTCGCGACGCCGATTACGGAGCAGTGCGCGTGCGCGCTTTCGGCAGCTATTCTTTCCGCGTGTCTGATCCGTATTATTTTATGAAAGAGATATCCGGCACGGTCAGATCTTATCGGACCGAAGATATTTCGGAGTGGCTCCGCAGTTCTATCGTGACGCGAGCTACCGATATCATGGGAGAAAGCAAGATTCCCGTTCTCGACATGGCGGGTAATCTGGTAGAACTCGGATCTCTCGTCGCACGGGAGCTGAACGAAGAATTCCGTCAGTCCGGTATCGAAATCGTTACCTTTAACTTTGAGAACTTCTCCATGCCCGAAGCGTTGGAAAAAGCGCTTGACGAAAGCACTTCGCTCCACATACTCGGTAAAAATATGGATATCTACGAGCGAAAAGCGCAAGCCGATGCCCTTAAAGAAGCGGCCAGGAACCCCGGTACCGCCGGCGGCATGATGGGCGCAGGCCTCGGCATGGGAATGGGTATGAGAATGGCTCAGGCCTTTGGCGGTCCCGCTTTTAATCAGACCACGCCCGCCGCTGCCGCCCCCACGACGATCAAGTGTCCTTCTTGCTCGGCGCAGATCGCCTCCACCAGTAAGTTCTGTCCGGAATGCGGCGCGCAGATCAAGACTTTCTGTTCCGCTTGCGGCACCAAGGTGGCGCCCGGCACCAGGTTCTGTCCGGAATGCGGAGGTAAGATCTGATGGACGAATTATTTACGGGAGAACAAGAAAGAGCTTCGACGGAGACGGCCAAGTGCCCTTCTTGCGGGGCCGATCTTGTGTACGATCCGGAAACGAGGGGACTGAAATGCCCCTATTGCGGCACGGAAGAGGAAATTGCGGGGAAAAAGTGTTCCGAAATCGACCTTGAAGAACTTTTCGCCGCCCGCGCAAATACATGGGCGACCGAGACGAAGGCGTTCAGGTGCGAAAATTGCGGTGCACAGACCGTTATTTCCAAAAACGAAATTTCCAAATGTTGCGCCTATTGCGGGGCGAGTAATATTATCGAGACGGAGGGTATGTCCGGCATGCGTCCCGACGCGGTCCTTCCGTTCGCTTTAACAAAAGAAGAAGCCGGAAAGAGCGCCGCGACCTGGGCAAAAAAGAGGTTTTTCGCTCCGCGTAAATTCAAACAAAGCTTGACGGTTCCCGAAAATATCAACGGAAATTATACTCCGTCCTTTACGTTCGACGCCAATGCGCACGGACGGTACAGCGGACGATTGGGAAAGTATTATTACGAAACGAGAACTGTCAACGGAAAAAGGCAACAGGTACGTAAAATACGCTATTTTGCAATCAGCGGCGTTTACGACGCGTTTTACGACGACGTTCTGGTACAGGCTTCCGAAAAAATATCGCAAAAGGATCTGAACAAGATCCAACCGTTTGACACCAATTCTTCGCAGAAGTATTCTCCCGATTATCTGTACGGATTTTCGGCAACGCAGTACACGCGCGACGGAAAGACCTGCTGGGAAGAGGCAAAAGGTATTATGTGGGCGAAGCTGAGGACGCAGATCCTGTCAAAATATTCGTACGACGTCGTAGAAAAATTCAGTATGACCGTCAGCTATGATAACGTTACTTATAAGTACGTGCTGTTACCCCTTTACATAGGGCATTTCAGCTTCAAAGAAAAATTATATAACTTTTTTGTGAACGGACGGAACGGTAGGACCACCGGAAAAGTGCCGATCTCGCCGCTCAAAGTCGCGCTCGTCGTTCTTGCGGGACTGGCCGTTATCGCCGGTATCGTAGCAATCTGTTTGCTCGGAGGTAACTCATGACGACCGAACTGATCGTTATCATTATCGAAAGCGTCGTTATTTTTGTTCTGGCGCTCGCCTTGATCGGAATCCTTTTGAAAAACAACAAGAAAAAGAAAGCCGACAAGCATGCCGTATACGTTAAAGACGGCGTAAGATACTCTTATGGAGAAAAAACCGAAACGGAAAACGGCAAAGTCGCCATAACGCACAGGGAAGGGGATATCATTCTGGAAAAAGGAAAAACCTACCTCGTCGGAGAGAAGGACGGGATCTTACCCGGCATGTATACTATTCTTGCCGCGCAGGAGGTCGCGTCCGCGTTCAATATCAGAATGGGAGACTTTGTGCGCGAATATAAGCACGACTCTTGTATCGTCCTTGCCGCGGGAGAAAAGATCTGCCCGGTATCACATAGCGTCATACTTAGATAAGAGGTAAAATTATGAAAAAGAAAGTATTTTTTAAGGTGGGAGTAGCCCTGATCTTCGTCGCGGCGGCCGTCGTATGGCTCCTGTCCGTTCTGATGCCCGAAAAATTCGGCAATATCGACCTCGGGTGGGTCATCGCCGTTGCTTGCGGACTCTTAGGCGCAATGTTCATTCTTCGTGCATTCCTTGATAAAACGTTGACGTTCGTCAAAAAGTTTTACGTACTTTGCGGAGCGGCTCTTTTGGTTGCGGCCGTTCTTGCACTGGTCGGTACGCTGATCGAAAGCAAACTAGCTTTGCCGATCATCGCCATTGTTATTACGGTTTGCGCACTCCTGTCCGTCCTGGCCGTCGGCGGTAAAAAATGGGATACCGCCGATAACGAAAAAGTCGGCTACAAAACCTATCGCGAAAGAAAGGCCGAAGAAGAAAAAGCAAACGAAAAAAAATAGTCCGGAAACGGCGCGGGACTGTTTATTATCGAAAGTTCCGCCCGGTCGTTTGTTTTAAACAGGTTTTTCGGCGACCGAAAATATGCCGAAATGATAGATAAGAGAACCCTTTTCAAAGGAATCCGTATCCTAAAAAATAATTTTTAAGAAAACATAAAAACAGTCGTCCGTATGCGGGCGACTGTTTTTTTTCAGGAAAGATCCTGCCGGGCGTAAACGAATACGTTTTGCGATTGCAAATCGCAAAGTCGGTTCCTTTTTCCGACAAATTTATCTTTTCACGTTTTTGTTCATGCGATCGATGAATTCTTCCGCAGATACGACGTCCACGTCTTCGTCGAAAAGAGAGACCAGTTTAGTCATCGCCGCGACCGCGTCGCGGTTTGGTACGAGGTTTCCGTTTTCGTCCAGACCGCTCCATGCGTGCATGATAATGAAAGAATATCCGTCTTCACTCCTCTCATCCCTGCTGGCATGATTGATAGCGTCGGCTATGTACTCGATAGAGTTCTGTTCGGACGCAAGGGAGTTATCGATATCATTCCAGACGGAATAACGCGCTGAGACGACGGGTTTGTTATTGGACCAGCAGACTTTTCCTTTAAATCCGGAATAGAGATCCATAAAGTTAATAAAAAGGCACCCGTTTATGTTATCGTAAGAGGTGTATTTGTCAAAATAGCGTTGCATGCTGTTATAGTCTGTGACCGCGTCCGTTGCGTCCAAAAAGGAGATGTCGTCCATCAGTTCTACCACGTGAATATCGGCGACTTCCATGCTCTGCGCCAATAAGTCGGTCACTTTCCCAAAGGCTTCATCATCCTGCCAGTAAGATGGTAACACATACCCCACCGAACCCAATTGCATCACATAGTCCTCGGCGGGAGACATTCTGTCATAGTGGGCGAGGAGCACAAGAGGCATGAGGAGCGTAGCCATACCGGACATTCCGTAGGTCAGGTTGTTTTCTTTTGTGCGCTGATCGCTGCCGAGGAAGTTCGGATACGCCAGCGCTTCGCCGGAAACAAAACGCATATTGTCTCCGTCGGAAAGTACGACGCAAACGGTGTGCTTTCCTTTCCCCGTTTCCGTATTGGGGTTGGTTGTTTTTCTTTTCACCCCGCTTTCCGTATTGACGCCGGTTTTTGCCGCGTCTTCCAATCGGAATCCGGATAGGGCGGAGACGTTACACATGGCGCCTGAAAAGATGAAGGTACCGCTATATCGGGAGACGGCGGAAACAACCGCTCTTTCATCCATTCCGTTCAGGCCGCCGACAAGAATAAAGTTTCTGTCGAGATGACAAAGAATTTTTTCCAGTTCTTTGATCGTGCTTTTGAGGTTGAACATCCAACTCCCCGATATAATGACGTAATCGGCGTAGGAACCGAACATACTAAGCGGCTTGGACATAAAGACGAACGATTTATTGAGCGAAGCAAAATACTCCGAATTCATCAGCCATTTTTCATCCTTTCCTGTGGTGTCAAATACCCTTTTCCAGCCGTATTTTTCGGCATAGCGGAGGTGAGTTTTTCCCAGGACGACGGAACGGAAGCGATGGCAAAGATTAAAAGCGACCGTGCACGATTCCGGATCCTCCTCGTCGCATAAGATATAGTTTTCTATCAGCGGTCCCACTTTTTCCAGAAGCTCTTCAAAATCGTTCACTTCGGTCAAGGTAACTTCGGGATAATACTTTTCGATGGTTTCCAGGTAGACGGGGATAGAATAGAGTTCTCTATTTCTCTGATCTTCGTACCGGTTTTCCAACAAAATCTGAACGTCGGACGTAAGTCCCAGACATCCTTGCAACGATTTCAGCAGGACGCCGTCCTCTGTCTTGTATTCAGTCAGGGGAAAGCGATAAACGGTTTTGGGAGCGTTGGCGTGAGCAAAACCCGCCGAATGGTCGGCGAGTGGAGCATCTTCGAGGCGTTTTTTCATTTGAATTTTTCCGGGCAGATAGCAGGAGAGGCAGACGGTAACGATCATCAGAAAGGATAGTCCGGCGCAAGCAAGCCCTCTCCACCTTATTTTTTTAGGGCCGTCCCAAAAAAGAGTGATACAACTCAGCGCCACTCCGGAGCATACAATGCCGGCGACAAACTGCCTATAACCGATAAGAAGTAGCCACAGCGCGGTAATCAGGAAAAAGAATACAGAAAGAGCAAGGATCTTTTTCCCGCGCGAGATCGGATAGCGAACCATTATCAGCACGGAAAGCGCAATTTGAAAGAAAATAATAAAGCAACAATGTAAGATAATATAGCTCAGGGACGCAAGTCTCAGCGCCCGAATTAAACCAAACTCGGAAAGAATAATAGCCGACGCAAGCGCGACGACGGCAATGAACAGAATATTTTTTGATTTTCTCATAGACGTTTCCTCTTTTGTACCGAAAATGCGATATATGACAATATACAATATTTTTTTATTATTAGCAATCCCCGAAACCGTAAAAAACCATTCCAATATAAAAGTAATAAGGTAAAAAAGCCCAATGGCAAAGAAGCATATGCTTGTATCAACGCAAAACAACGCCGAAGCCGGCGTTGCCTTGTGATGATAATAAATCGGTTTGTACTTAATGGATATTAGTTGGAAGATTGTGCCAGATACGTTCTATACTCTTCCAATCTCTCGGCGCAGAGGGCGTCTATATCGTCGACGGACGCTATTCTGGAAAGCCAGGTCGTTACGTCGTACCGGTCTGCTTCGCTCTGGCTGACGGTTTGTACGTTGGATAACATGCAGTCGTCGTTTTCATACGAGATTGAGAACGTAGTTTCCCCTATCGTAAATTCATTCTGAGCCAGGTCAAGCGAAGTGTCGAGGGTAGTCGTTCTTTGTACCAAGTCGCTTTTGAGACAATAATAAGCCGTCGCCTTATTGGTTGTAACGTTGGTTTTGACAAAGTAATAGACGTATTTGTCGATCTCGTCGTAGTGCTCATAATCGGATACTTCATATACGTATTCGTACCAACAGTCGAAAGGCGCGTGCTCATAATCTACGTAAGTCAAAGTCGCGCCGACTTCTTTATTGACCGTGCTCAGGTCGGTTGCTTTGGAAATGCGGGTGAATTCTTTCAGACTTTTCTTTTGATCCAAAAACTTGATTTTGTGGTCTTTGAGCTTGACGTCTTTGGAAATTTTACTGGTTGTAAAGGAAATTTTCCACCCCATACCGTCATTTAGCCTGACTACAATTATCTTTTCGGGGTCGCTTGACGAATACTCCAACTCTACCTTTACTTGTCTGCAATAGAGCGGAGTCGATTTTGATTGATAAACGTAGAAGCCCCTGTCTTGCCCCGCGATGACGACGTATGCCTTGACCTCGTCCCTCTCCATAATATCGGTAGCCACGTCGTCCTCGTAATAATAATCCCACGTGGTGAGTTCGTAAGTTCCTTTTATATCGTTTTTGTCGGCGTTTTCGCAAGCAATCAACGTTGCAAGCAAAATAATTGTAAAAATTACGGTCAGAAAAAAAATAAAACAGCGCTTTTTCATATTTCTTCTCCTTTTTTTACTTATAATGATATTATAGCACACTATGTCAAATCTATCAACTTGCATATTTAGAATAAACCAGAATGGCAATACTTATGAATATTTCAAAATCATTATCTCATGTTTATGATGCCGCGGTTCAGTGAAAAACAGTAATATAGTTATGGCGACGATATGACTGCTTGAAACAAGTCGGCTCCGCTCCTCTGGTTAAGAATACACTGTAAAACGACGATTTTAAAAAGGGCGCATGAGAATCAAAAAACACCGCAAAAGGAGGAAACGCGTAAAAAAATAACAACCCAAAACGGTGGTTCGTTTCAGGTTGTCGTTGATGGGCAAGGTCTAACGTAAAACGAATAGTTATGCCGCGATGGCGTTTTCATTGTTTTTTTAAATAATAGATTTGATACCGAGCCAAATGGTGATGTCGTCGAAAATCTCAACTACGCTACCATGATCGGTAAACGGCGTTTTTTGCAAGACAGACAGGTCTTTCATCACGCCGTTATGTACAATAAACTCGATTAGGGTGTATTTTTCAATAAAAATTATTGCTGTAATTTGAATTCATATTTGAAGTAATCATTCACATATACGAGCAATAAACCCGCATTGTCGTCTATAAGGATATAGTAGCCGAAATCTTCCCACGGATTATTGGTAAAAGTATAATATTTTACGCCGTTTACCGTCTTTTGCAAAGAAATCATACCGTTTGTCTCTAACACACCGCCTATAAAAAAACCGTGAAAAGTGCTGTTTCTTCTTCCGACGTTTGAACCTACATATTTATACGTGTTATTATTAAAATTAACTTCAAAATAGGATTCCGCATCGGTGCCGGCATTGCAAACGTATTTCTTTACGTTTGAGTGAAAAAGTCCACCCGATAACAAAGAATTTATCAAAAACGGCGCAGAAAAAAGCAGTATACAAACAATAACGATACCTATTATTCTCTTTCTTTTTGTCATCGTTGCCACGGAAGTGGCTTTATTGTCCGAATGCGGTTCCTCTTCTTCTGGACGGCTCTCGTAAATCGCCGAGCATGGTTCGTTTTTCAATACCGAACCGCAATTAGCGCAAAAGGTACTACCTTCTTGATTTTCATGCCCACAAACTTTGCATTTCATAAAAAGCTCCTTTGTTCCAGTATAAAGGAGCGATTGTCCCATTTAAGGGATAAATAAAGGATCTTATTTAAAAATTACAGATAAGAGAGGGTTATTTACATACGTCATTTGTTTCATTCGTATCGGTTCTTTCTAAAGCGATATCAACATCCGCAATAAAAGCTCCCTTTAAGCCTTTGATTCGTGCCGAGGGATGCCAGAAATCGATCAGTTTTGCATTTATTTCGGGAACGTCGTACACGTGTCCACCGCAACAATTCTTTCTTATTGCCTGTTTATTATTACTTGCTTTTTCCCAAACAATATCCAACAACCATCCGGTATATCCGCAAATTATAATTGTCGGTTTTATAAGTCTGATTTGTTCATAAATATATTTAGAATATTTTTCCGCATGTTTTTGCAAATCTTTAGACGAGGACCGCTCGCAACCGCCATATTTTTTTATATTGATAAGGGCAATTTTTCCGAGGTTTTTATTTTCCCATACTGTATCGCAATCGTAGTTCCCCTCATATATATAAGAGGACCACTGACATATGTTTTTCCAAGTCTGAACTCTAATTTTTCCGGTTTTCCCTCCGCTTTCATCGCCGTTTTCTTCTTTTGTCGTTAAAAACCATTTTACTTCATCCCAAGGTTTTTGTTCACCACTTTTATCATACGCTTCTTTAAGAACAAACAAAGGTCGGATTTCTTGTGCAAACCAGGTGTCGGGATGTGCGATGCCATCGGAAATAAAAATGTTTGCACAGGGATTGCCTTGATTTTTATAAATATTATCCTTTTCCGCAGAAGCTTGCCATTCCTTTAATAATTGTGGCATTTTGTCTAAATAGTTTTTTTTATCATCTAAGCACATAATCCCTCCTTAAAATTGTATATCTGAAATTAAGTTTCCTAATACTTTATTATATTCTTTTGGTTTAAATCCGTATCCCGACGGATGCGGTATACCGTATATGCGCAGTTCTTTATTAATAGAATAATCATTGTTACAACTTTCCATGTTTATGCATGATTATTTATCTTCTTACATGCTTTTTATTATTTATATAATAGCGAAAACTTGCATTTTTGTCAATACCGCTTCTTCATAAATCTATCAGCATGCAGACCATTTCTCGCATAGCTTCCGCGTCGGTGAGGGTTTGCTCGATACGTAGCGTTTTCCGCATACTGCGCATCGTTCTTATCGGTTTGTCCGGTTGGATGATCTTGTTGAAGTACGTGATGACGTCCTCACAATATAATCGTTTGAGCAAACGATTTTGATCATAAAAATCCAAAAATTTTTCTACGAAAGGTACGTTGTGCGTTATAACGGGCAACTTGCCGAGAAAGACGGATAGCCTTTTCATTACTTCGTCAGTCTTGATCGCTTTACACAGGTCGTCGTAATTGAGCCTCAATACTTCAGCAAGTTTTGGCGGTATATCCAATCCGCGGTAAACGTACGTTTCAAGTCGATCAACAACCGTATTATTTCTCATACGGAGCGCTTCGATTTTCATAATAAAATGGACCTCTTCGTCGCCGGTTTTTATCTCGACCGGTTCCAATCCGTCTGTGTCCAGATCAAAGATAACGACACCGTTATCCAGGCACGATTTCAGTTTTTCTTGATAGGTAGTTTTTACCGCAGCTACATATTCATCATGAAAATTGGCTTGGAAATAGGCTATTTTGTATATTTGCGTTGCGATGGTATCGACGATTGCCTTCCATGCGACCGTGTACGGATTAACGTCATCGACTATCTTTTGCAAAGTCGATTTCTCACACCCGGCTTTTTCTCCGTCGGCGATGAATTCTTTCAGGGCTTTATCTTTCGATAGATACTTCCCGAATAATTGATACCTACATAGTTCACGATTATAATAGTGAGCTTTTGCGCTATCGATACCGAGTGTCGCCGAAACCAATCGGATCCAGTCTTCTTTATAATGGGGCGATCCATCTTTCGCATATGATGATTGAAGAAAAGCACTCTGATCGTCACTGTAATAATCGTAAATAAAAAAGCCACCTGAAATAGCGTCCGCAAGTTGCATAAAAGTATGCGGATGGCTTTTTCGATGCTCTTTGGCATACTCGATAAACGGATTTTCAAATTGTTCCTTTTGAAACAACTCCCACACTTTTTCATCGGTATAATCGGTATATGCCGGACAATCAACGCCCGTTTTCTCCTCGCAAAGATGAATAAGATCGGCATATTCGTCCAAACCAAGCGTAATAAAGAATCCTTGCTTGCTGCTTTCTCCATCAAAATACAGTTCGACTGTATGACTTCTGAAATGGTTTTCCGTTCTGACGCCTATACCGCTCTTCTCTACTTCCTTTTGAATTGCTTTACAGATCGCGTTCAACATTGATTCGCGCACGTTAAAAAAGTAATGCGGAAAATCTTTTTTATAATAACGATCGTTAATAAAACTCTCGAAATAGAGTCCGTTTTCTATGGGATCGATATCGGTGATACCCAACAGATAATTGAGAATACACCCGCTTTGCACGCCGTCCGCGTAGGCACACGGATCAACATTTTCGATAATTCCCCAAAGCTTTCGCACAAATAAAAAATAAGGAAAAAATCCTAGTCGCTTTACTTCGGACTTTTCGTATTCGATCCGCTTTTCTATTTCTTCGGTTATATTAGGATATTTTTGTTTTATTTCGGTTGAAATAAGGTTTTCAAAAATCTCTTCGGCGTTCTTTTCATCAAATAGTACTGTATTTGTCATATTTTACCTCCCGATATAAAAAGTATATGGGAAGCTCTATCCCAAATTCGGTACAATACATCTTGAATTGTTGCGACATTTTTGGTATAATAAGACCAGTATATTAAAAAAAGAAGGAGATTTTAAAAATGAATATTCATTATTTCCAAAGATATCATCAAAAAGAGAACGTGGCAACCGCAAATACGATGTTACTCCTATCCCGTTTTTATCAATATTCAAGTGGAAAATTTTATCAATTCTTGAAAACAGAGTATCTTCCAGAGTCGTTTGAACCGGAAATAGATTTTAAATTACAAGAAAAAAGTGGAAGTAAAAATAGTATTCCTGACGCAACGATTACTCAGGAAAGTTTTAAGATTGTTATTGAAACTAAAATAACGGACTGGTTCTATACCGATCAATTAACAAGACATTTATCATCGTTTTCTGATGAAAAATACAGGGTCGTTTTGGCGCTGTCAACAGAATTGATTGCAGATGAAAAAGTAAAGGATTTCCAAATAAAATTGGAAGAATACAATAAAGAGCATGATCAGCATCCAATCATATTTAAAGCAACTACTTTTGAAGCGCTTGCTAATTCAATTGGATCAATGATCGATGATAGAGACATGGAAATGCAAGCAATTCTCGATGATTATAAAAACTTTCTCTGCCATGACGGTTTGATACCAAATTATGACGCCTGGAAGTATTTGCGAATGCAGTTAGCAAGCAAAACAATTGACTTCAATTGTAAAGAAAACTGCTATTATGATAACGCAGAAAGGGGATTTCGTCCACACGATTATTTGGGACTTTATGCTAATAAAAGCATACGCGCTATAGGAAAAATAATCGCCCGTATAACCGCTGTAAAAAATTCCCATGGAGAGATCGAATATCAAGTTGAAAGCGGGGAATTAACTGAAAAAAGAAAGGAAACTATTCAACGCGCAATGGATGATGCTCTCGAAAGAGGTTGGGATATTCGATATATTAAACACCGCTATTTTTTTGTTGACAATTTTTATGAAACCGACTTCAAAAAAAACACATCACGAGCGCCCATGGGCTCACGAATTTTTAATTTAACGGAATTATTTGAAACTACAGATAAGACAAAACCTACCTCTGAAGAAATCGCCAAACTGCTTCGAAGCAAAGAATGGGAATAATATTGCGTTATGTATACCTCCGAACCGAAAAAACTTGCTTTAATACGTATTTATCAAATACTAAATAAGGAAACGGACATCGATCACCCTTTAACGCACGATGAAATCGTAAAGAAGCTGCAAAGTGAATACGAATTGAATATAGAGCGCAAAGCGATCGGACGAAATATTTCTTTGTTAAACGAAGCCGGTTACGATATCGTGACGACGAAAAAAGGTTCCTATCTTGCCGAAAGGACGTTTGAGGACGTAGAGCTTCGTATGCTCATTGACGGTATTCTTGCCGGAAAGCATATCGGCACCAAACATTCCGCCGATTTAATAGACAAATTATGCGGTTTATCCAATAAATATTTTAAGACGCACGTTAAGTACGTTTATCGCATAGGCGACTGGGACAAGACGGACAATAAGGACTTATTTTATACTATGGAAGTGGTAGATGAAGCCATCACCGAGGGTAAACAAGTCTATTTTGAATACAATAAGTACGGGGCGGATAAAAAACTGCACCGATCTTCGCGGGTGACGGCGAGTCCCTATCAAATGATCCTACATAATCAGCGGTACTATCTTATGGCGTATAACGACTACTACAAGCAGATGAAATACTACCGTCTCGACCGTATCACGAAGATAGAGAAAAAAGAGATAGCGCAAGTGCCTATTCGTACCATCGAAGGGTTTGAAAACGGAATAGATTATAACCGATTTTCCTGTCAAATGCCCTATATGTTCGCCGACGAGCCGCAACCTGTCACCTTTCGCGCCGAGCCGTGGGCAATTGATCAGGTTGTCGATTGGTTCGGTAAAAATATCGACATTCAACCCGAAAAGGATAAATTCATTATCTCTGTAAAAACAAGTTTGCACGCGATGGAATTTTGGGCAATGCAGTATCTCAATGCCGTGGAAATACTTACGCCGACCACATTGCGTGAAAAAGTCAAAGAAAACTTATGTTGGGCAACGGAAAAATATAATCAATAAAGGAGAAGAAAAAATGGAAGAAAACAATGTTGTATTAGATATTATTATTACTTTTATCAAGGCATGTCAAAAAAAGAATGACGTTATTGAGCCGAATGAACAGAGCAGTTTCAGAATATGGAAATGTAGATATTTATTAGGACAAATTTTACGAAATTATCAAATTAATGATAGATATTTAATAACAGTAGCGGCAAAACAAACATGGGAAAAAATCACTTCAAAACCGATAGACCATTATCATTACAGAGAAATAGTTGAATGTGATATTGATAGTGATGTAATTTTAGATCGTTATATTGGGAATTCTTCTAAAAAGAATGGCGAAATACATACAAAAGAACATCCACGTTTTGTATATAGAGACGTTTTTCATGAAGAACATATTATACCTTTGAATATGATTATTGATGAGCTATGTGAATTATCTGAAGTCACTTATGAAACGGTAATACCAATATTAAATAAAATATGTATTTGCAGAATGTTGAAGAATGAAGATAGAAAAATAATAGAGAAAAAAAAGAGAAATTATAACAGTGCAAAAGAAATAATTGAAGAAGTATATAGGAAATATGATATCGAGATTTATAATTGGGATATTGAAAAGACCAAATATGTATAGACATAATACATTGGAAATATCGGTATAATCCCAAATATGGGATAACAACTCTGATATCCTTTTAATATACACGAAAACTATTCCGTAAAAATGATTAAAGGAGACTAAAAAATGAGTACGATTTCAAAAAACAGCAAGTATTGTTGCACATGTGAACACTTTGGCGGAAAAGCCACATTAAAAGGAGGTATTGTTGAATACGAGAACGGGTGGCATGTATGTAAAATATCCGGCAGAGGAAATGGAGATCAATCCGCTATGAATCCCGCTTGTCCTAAGTGGCAGGAAAAGAAATAATAAAAGCGAGGTATGATGACGATGAAATGGAAAATATGTTACTATCTTACAGAATCAGCGCTTCGTAGTGGTGCGCCTGCTTTTACCGAAACAATTACAGCCAATCGTAATTATGCAGAAGCTTGGGCACAAAATAAACTGAGAAATTCACAGTTTAAGTTTTACAATATTGTCCCCCAATAAGTGGCAGGGAAAGAAGAATATAAGAACCACGACAAGATGGGACAATTGAAAATGAGACGACGGGAAGACGGTTTTTACGTTACCGGTCCCGACGTAGAGGTGTTTAACGATAGTTACGTACACATTCCCGAGTCCTATTTGGGTTCGCCTGTCGTCGGCGTGGCAACAAGCGCGTTTGAAAAATTCAAATACGTCGAAAAGGTCTTTATTGCAGAAGGGGCGAAGACGATTGAAGACTTCGCCTTTTGTCGATGTGAAAATCTTACCGAAATTTTCTTACCGAATAGTCTGACGGAAATAGGCGGAGGCGCGTTTGCTATGTGTCATAACTTGCGCCATATCGTTCTACCGGATAAGGTAGAAACAATCGGCGGCGACGCTTTTGAATTTTGCGTAAATCTGCGGTGTGTTGTTTTGCCTCGCTCGCTTAAGGATATAGCACCAGGTGCCTTTCATGCTGCCGGAAGCTCTTTTATCCCAACCATAAAAAGATATGAAAACGGACAAATATATATCGATCCGGATATATCTAAAATAATAGATAAGGAAAACTATGGTATTAAGTTTTGGATACCAAAGTTACATTTTTCAAATTATATCGGAGCATTGCCGAAGTATTCCGTTTTGTACTATGAAGGGAGCGAGAACGACGCCGAAAAAGAATGGGCGAATTATAAAGGGAAAAGTCCGTCATCATTAAATTTTTATCGATATAACGTCAGCAAAGAAGAAATGCTTACTATCTGCAATAGCTAAACCCTTATATCTCAATTACAAAACAATTTACTTGATGGGAATAATTCGTGCAAGCGTCGAGAGCGACGATGCCCGGTTGGATGAACGGTGAAAAATCGGCTTTTTCACCGAACTCAAAACCGCGTTTTTCAAGGACGGAATGTCCCCAACTGGTATGCCAATGCCCGCACAGAATCGTTTTATTGCGTAACCTCGCGCCTTGTTTCCATTTTTCCATACCGTTGAACCAACGAGCGCGGTTCCAATCTCCGAAACGCCAGTCTTTCCCCGGTGATTTTTTCTTCGAGGGGATCCATCCGTGGACAAAGAGGTATTCTCCAATTTCCGCATAATCACGAAGCACAGACAAATACTCCGTCAAGATCGGTTTTTCGCGCACCAGTGAAAAGAACGTATGTGTATCTTTCTGATAAAGATCGTATCCTTTGGAACCGGCGAGCGACAGAACAGTATCCATTGTCCCGTTATGAACGTCGTGAGAAAGAAATGCTTCCCGCAAAAGACATTCTTCCAAAAGGTCTTCGTGGTTGCCGCGAATCAAAATTTTTCGGTCAATCGGAAGAGAGTTCACAAAAGTAAGGCACTTCAGCGGCGCCGGTCCACGATCCAATAAGTCCCCGAGCGATACAAAAATATGATCAGGATCATCACGATCAAATCCCTTATCTTTTAACGCAGCGAGCATTTCCTCGTAAAAAGAGTGAACATCCGCGACAACAAATAATTTTTTCATCTTTTAGTCCTTTCCATGTCTTTCGTCGATATTCTTTGCTTTTCTATTATAACATGTTTATTAATCAACTATCCATAATCAACGCAAAATGCGTTGCATGTAATCATTGCATAAGCAATGTATGTCATCAGTATGAAACGCTGTATGTAATCAAAACGCAATTTTGTATGTAATCGATCCGATAACGGAAAATTCATACGCTCTTACTGGGCGATTACATACGCAAGGTTTTGCCTTGCAATTACACACACGCCATGGGCATGATTACATACCGATCCTTCGCTCTCGCTTTCGGATCGTATAAAAAAGAACCTAAGACAAGTTCGTCTTAGGTCCTTTTTGGTGGGATATAACGGACTCGAACCGCTGACTTTCTCCACGTCAAGAAGACACTCTACCAGCTGAGTTAATATCCCAAAGCGTTTGCATTATAACATGTGTTTCGTAAAAAAGCAAGCGAAATTTTTATTGTTTTGAGAGAAAAGAAAAAATGAGTCCGGAGAGGGAAAAGTTTTCTTCTTGCAGGTTGACAGAAAAAATGACGATGAGTATAATGTTAGTGAAAAAAATTTAAGGAGGCATGCAGATGGAACCCGCAAGTAGCACGGGCACAGAGAGCGGTTATTTGGGCGACGTTCCGTTATGGGGGACATTTGTTTGTGCCGTACGATAAAAGCCTTTTTTAATAAATAACCTTTTGCCCCTGTGCCCCGATTTACGACTTCAACTGTAACGGAGGTTATCATGGATGAGCAAATTATTTTTTCTCTTCTTGAACAAAGGAATTTTAAAGAACTGAAACCGATTCTTTCCGAAATGAACGGAGCGGACGTTGCGCATATTCTGTCCGAGGTGGACGAGAGCGATCTTCCCGTCGTTTTTCGCCTGCTCCCGAAAGATCTTGCGGCGGAAACGTTCGTCGAGATGGACAGCGACCTGCAAGAAATCCTGATCAGGCGCTTTTCCGATAAAGAATTAAAGCAGATTATGGACGAACTGTACGTCGACGACGCCGTTGATCTTATCGAAGAGATGCCGGCAAGCATAGTCAGGCGTATTTTGCAACAGGCAGACGCAGAGACGAGATCGGCCATCAATACTATTTTACAATATCCTGAGGACAGCGCCGGCTCAATCATGACGACCGAGTACGTCTATCTCTATCCGACGATGACGGTCGAGGAGAGCTTCGCGCAGATCAGAAAAAACGGTATCGATAAAGAGACGGTTTATACTTGTTACGTTATCGACGATTGTCGACACTTGCTGGGACTTGTTACGGTCAAAGATCTTTTGCTCCATTCGTATGAAACGAAAGTAGAAGACATCATGGAGGATCACGTTATTTATATTGAAACGCATGCCGATAAAGAAACGGCCGCGCAGATGTTCGATAAGTATTCTTTTCTGGCAATCCCCGTTGTGGACAGCGAAGTAAGATTGGTCGGTATCATTACCATCGACGACGCTATGGACGTCTTGCAGGAAGAGAACACCGAAGATATCGCTAAGATGGCCGCCGTTAAGCCGAGCGATAAGCCCTATTTGAAGACGAGCGTCTTCGCCATCTGGCGAAACCGCATTCCGTGGTTGCTTGTTCTTATGGTTTCGGCCACGTTTACCGGTCTTATTCTGAATACGTTCGAAGGTAAATTATCCCTGATCAGTTCGGTGCTTTTTGCCTGCGTGCCGATGATTATGGACACGGGCGGTAACGCCGGCTCTCAGGCGTCGGTCACCGTTATTCGTTCTCTTGCGCTGAACGAGATTACTACAAAAGACGCGTTCCGCGTGTTATGGAAAGAAATCAGAGCCTCGCTCCTTTTGGCCGTTTCTTTGGCGGTGGCGTGCTTTGGTAAATTGATGCTCATAGACAATCTGCTTTTCGGGTATAAGGACTATACGCCCTTTACCTGCTTGGTCGTGTCTCTTGCTTTAATGTGTACCGTCGTAATCGCTAAGTTGGTCGGATGCATGCTGCCGATGCTTGCTAAAAAGGTCAAGCTCGATCCGGCCGTCGTTGCCAGCCCGTTCATTACGACTATTGTCGACGCTCTTTCTTTGATCCTATATTGCGGTCTTGCCGTCTCAATCTTGGGATAGACTTATTATAAAACAAAAGCCCTTTCGTAGCGAAGCGAGAGGGCTTTTGTTTTAATGCGTTAATTATTTTGAGATTATAGGAATAAACCGACGATCAACACGACGAGCCACAACGGAGCGAGGATAATAACGGGGCCGGTAAGATAGAAGAAGAGCGAGTGCTTTCCGATAAGGAGCAAGGGCCGTAACGGCTTGGGCGGATAGATCTGTTTACAGTGGGTTTTATTGTCGGGATAAGCGAACATACCGATGACGCCGCCGATCAAAAACCAACCGAGATGGGGAAGAAGGGGCTCAAAATTATTGGCGGACATTTCAAACCCGTGTCTGTTATAGACCATAAGCGCCAAAAACTCGTTTTGCACGTAAAAATCTTCCGATTCAGCAAAATATTTGTAGTAGCATACCATACCGATGACGATCAGGACGGTACCGATCGAGGCCCGTATCCAGGCGGGTAATTTGACGAGGTCCAAGAGCCACCAGACAGTGAAAGATATGGCGAGAACGGTGACGATATTAAAAATGAGATAAACGGCGAGCATATTTGGAAAGATGACCTTAATAAGGGCGAACCCACCCATGAAAAGGGCGCAAAAGATCCAGAATTTCAGCACCCGACGAAAACTGCTTCGAGTAAATCGACAATTCAGACCGGCAAGAAAAGAAAACAAAAACAATGAGAGCGGTTGCATGGCGTCCCGGAAAGAGCCGTTACGATAGAGATAAGCAAAATCCATTATTCTTTGACCGATTTCGGTATTGAAATTTATGAATTGCCACTCATACAGGAACAGTAAGATGTGATCGAGAGTGACGGCAAGCATCATAATTCCGCGCAGAAGGTCCAGTTCCCATACGCGGGGATTTCTGCCGGGCGGATTATAGGTAAAAAAGTTTTTGATTCTGCTCCCGATTTTTCTCGTCAGGACGGCGGTTCTGACTTTGGGAGCCTTTACGTTCAATTCGGTGCTTTCTTTTCTCATGAATATTATTTTAAACTTTTTTTTCAGGAAAATCAATACATGACTGAAAATCGGTTTTTATTGATTCCGACTGCATACAAGAAGACGAAAAGGGGCAAAAGGATGTAAAAAGTGGCTTGCATTTTGCTATGCGCGCATGTATAATGTATTTAGTTGTCGATTTCTGACGGCATTTTCAGGGAGAACGAAGAGGGATGTTGATCACAGCGCACAGCGGTGCGCAAAAAACGAAACCAAACGGCAGAGATTATTTAGAAGCGGTCGGAAGCGGACGGATCTCGGCCGACGCGTTCGAAGTGGACGTGCGGTATAGGAAAGGATGTCTGTACCTGTCGCATTTTCCTTCGCTCTTTCCGCAGAAAAAGACTGCTTTGGCGGAAGCGCTTTCCGTCGCCAAAGAAAAGAACGTCAAGATCAATCTCGACGTAAAAGAACACGGCATATTTGAGAAAGTGCAGGATCTCGTCTTGTCTATGGGAATGGACGAACAGATTATCTATACCGGAAACGTGTCTCCCAAGGAGGCAAAAAAACTTTCGGCCGGGGTGCTATATGCCAACGTATATCCCTTCTGCAAGGGATTGCGACCGGTGCCGGAGGACGCCGAGGTTTTGAAAGAGGCTTTAAAAAAGCACGGCGAGCGCGTCGTGGGACTGAATATCAATTATAAGTGGACGGAACCGGGATTTTATGCCGCGGCGGCGGACGCGGGGCTTGCTTTGTCCGTCTACACGGTGGACGATCCCATCGCCCTCGAAAAGCTGTCTTGTTACAACTTTTCGAACCTGACGACGCATTGTCCGCGAGAAGCAAAAAAATATTTTAAGGAGAGATTACTAAATGGCTGATTTTGCTGTTATCGGCATCGGAAGAATGGGTGGAAAACACGCCGGCAATCTGGCTGCCGGCAGAATGAAAGGATCCAGACTGGTCGCCGTTTGCGACGTGGATAAGAAAAAGGTGGATGATTTTTGCAAAAAGCATCCTTCCGTCAAAGGATTTTATAATCATAAGGATTTGATTGAGTCGGGCGTATGTAAGGCCGTCATGATCGCCGTTCCGCACTATTTTCACGGACAGATCGCGAAAGATTGTATTACGGCGGGATTACATACCGTGGTAGAAAAACCGCTGACCGTTACCACGTTGGAAGCGAAGTCGGTCATTGAAACGGCTAAGGCGCATCCGGAAGTGTTTTTCGGGATGATGTTCAATCAACGTACCAATCGGATGTACCGTAAGGCGAAAGAATTGATAGAGAGCGGCGCGATCGGCAAGATACAGCGCGCAAACTACGTCATTACGGACTGGTACCGTTCACAGGCATATTATAACCAGGGAGGTTGGAGAGCAAGTTGGTCCGGAGAGGGCGGCGGTACGCTCATCAATCAATGCGTGCATCAGCTCGATCTTGTGCAATGGTTGCTCGGTATGCCGGAGAGGATAACGTCGTCTTGTCGCACTGTGGGAAGAAATATCAGCACGGAAAACGATCTGTATGCCGTGTTCGGATATAAGGACTTCGATTGCTATTTCTGCGCGTCCACGCACGAACTGCCCGGCGAAAACCGTTTTACCATCGTCGGTACGAAGGGTACCATCGTCATTACCAGCTGGAAGATGACCTATACCATCCTTAAAAAGTCGGAGCCGCAAGTCAACGCGGAGACCACCCGGGGGTACGGTTCGACGCCCATGCGCACCTATCGATACGGCTACGGTCCGATCCGCAAAGCGGTCGACCTTATTTACGGACAGCAATGGCGCGTAATCGAAGCCTTCGGGAAGGCTGTCGACAGCGGAAACAGAGACCTCCTGGTAGCCCGGGGGGAAGAGGGCCTTTGCGCGCTGACGCTGATCAATGGGATTTACTTATCGAACTGGCGTAAGGAGTCTGTTTCTTTGCCCTTCGACGACGAAGAGTACGCGAAGATCTTAAAAGAAAAGGCCGACGCCGAGAAAAAGGAGAAACAATAAATCATGTTCAATGAAAAAATGCACCGTTTGGGGAGCAACCGCTCCGTCATTCGGGAATTGTTTGAGTTCGGAAAACAGCTCGCCGCCAAAGAAGGCGCCGATAAGGTATACGACTTTTCGTTAGGCAACCCCAGCGTGCCTGCCCCTGCGATCGTTAAAGAATCCATTCAGAAACAGATCGACATGCCCAAGAGCACCGTTTTGCACGGCTACTCTTCCGCACAGGGCGACCCGGACGTCAGAAAGGCCGTTGCCGCTCATATCGAGAAGTGCCATAACGTGCTCGTGAGCCCCGATCTCATCTATCTGACCGTGGGCGCGGCGGCGGCTCTTTGCATTACGCTGAAAGCATTGAAAGAGGATGGAGACAACTTCCTCTGTTTTGCGCCGTTCTTTCCCGAGTATACCGTTTTTACCGAAGCCACGGGAGCTGCTTTACGCGTGGTTCCGATGAAAGACGACTGCAAAATGAATTTGCAGGCGGCCGCAAAATTGATCGACGAAAACACCAAGGGCGTTATTATCAACTCCCCCAATAATCCGTCCGGCGCAGTCTATTCCGAAGAAGAAATCAAAGCTCTTTGTGCACTTTTGGGCGACAAAGAAAAAGAGTATGGGCACCCGATCTTTCTTATTTCGGATGAGCCGTATAGAGAAATCGTGTATGACGGCGTGTTCGTGCCGTATCTGATGAATTATTACGACGACGTCGTGGTCTGTTACAGTTACAGCAAGTCGTTGTCTCTCCCCGGCGAAAGAATCGGTTATATCGCCGTCAGTCCGAAAGCGCGGCAGGCGCAAGAACTGTATTATGCCGTATGCGGCGCCGGTCGAGCTCTCGGCTACGTCTGTGCGCCCCACCTTTTTCAGCGGATCCTGCTTGATTGCGTGGACGCTCCCGCCGACGTGGCTGCGTATGACAAGAACAGAAAACTTCTGTATTCGTCGCTGACGGAGATCGGGTTCGAGTGTATTAAACCGCAAGGTGCCTTTTATCTGATGATGAAAACGCCGGAGCCGGACGCTAACGCCTTTTCTGACAGAGCCAAGAACTTCGGCCTGCTCCTTGTCCCCGGAGATACTTTCGGCGCGCCCGGTTTTGTACGCATTTCTTATTGCGTTTCTTACGACATGATCGTCCGGTCTTTGCCCGCCTTTAAAGCGCTCTTTGCTACTTACGAAAAATGAGACAAAGACGAAAGCATAATTTAGACGCTCACTTGGAGCGGTGCAGGAGATTTTTGCTCCCCACCGCCCCGGCTTCTTCGCAAAACGCCTTGGTTGCCGTACAGGAGAAAGCCTATTTCGATTGGTCGAAGCATTTTCAGAAAGATCTCCCCGTCAGCTTGGAGATCGGCTGCGGAAAAGGCTCTTTTGCGGTGGAATTTTCTCGCAGGAACCCCGAGAAAAACCTTGTCGCCGTAGAACGAAACGCGAATATTATCGTTTCCGCTTTGATGGCGGCCGACGCGGCCGAGCCGCAACCAACCAATCTTTTGTTTCTGCACTCCCCATGCGAAGTTTTGCCTCGCTATTTCCGTCCCGGTTCAGTGCAGGAAATTTTTCTTAATTTTTCCACGCCCCTTCCCAAAGGTCCGTACGTTCGGCAACGGCTGACGCATCCGCGGTTTTTGGCGTTGTATCAAGAAATGCTCGTCCCCGGCGGAAAGATCTATTTAAAGACGGACAGCCGGGATTTTTTCGAGTACTCGAAAGAACAATTCGCGGAAAGCGGATTCAACGTGTTGCGTGCCGAGACTGATCTTTATCGGAGCGATCTGATCGAAATCAATATCCAGACAGAATACGAAAGGCGATTTGTCAATATGGGCTTACCTATTTACGAAATCATCGCCGAAAAGAAGGAATAAAATGTATACCGTTACGCTGAAAAAAGGGGAAGAAAAGCGCATTATGCAATTTCATCCTTGGGTGTACGCCAACGAGGTGTCCAGGATCGAAGGAAAAGACGCGCAGGGCAGTATCGCTCGCGTACAGGCCTTCGACGGACGGTTCGTCGGGTACGGATTTATTAATCATAAATCAAAAATTTTGGTTCGTATCCTCTCCCGCGACGAGACTCCGGTGGATCGGGAATTTTTTTATAACAGGATAAAAATGGCCAAAGAATACCGCGAAAGTTTGGGATACGGCGACAGTTACCGCGTCGTTTTCGGCGAAAGCGATCTTTTGCCTGCCCTTATCGTCGATAAGTACGGCGACCATCTAAGCGTACAGTTTTTAGCCCTCGGTATGGAAGTGCGGAAGCAAATGATCGTGGATATTTTGGTCGATCTTTTTCACCCTGCTTGTATCTACGAGCGGAGCGACGTGGCCGTGCGTGAAAAGGAGGGACTGCAACAGACCAAAGGGTTATTGTACGGGAAGCTCAATAAAGATCTCGTCATAGAAGAAAACAGTATCAAAATGGGCATCGATGTGGAAAACGGACAAAAAACGGGCTACTTCCTCGATCAAAAAGAAAATCGAGACAATCTGAAAAGATACGTAAAAGATAAGACCGTTCTGGACTGCTTTTGCAATCAAGGAGGATTTTCTTTGTGCGCGGCAAAGTACGGCGCAAAAGAAGTCGTCGCCGCCGACATCAGCGAATCGGCTTTGGAGAGCGTACGAAAGAATGCCGCAATGAATGGTTTCAAAAACGTCGTTACCATTGCCGCCGACGTGTTCCAACTGCTCAAAGACTATAAGAAGGAAGGTAAAAAATTCGACGTTATCATTCTCGATCCGCCCGCTTTCATAAAAACGGTTGATTCTGTCAAAAACGGGTATTATGGGTACCGTGATATCAACACACAGGCACTTAAACTTTTAAATAACGGCGGAACTCTCGTGACTTGCAGTTGTTCTCAGCATCTTACCGTTCCGCTCTTTATGCAAATGCTGACGGAGGCGAGCGTAGCGGCTAAAACGCCGGTGCGATTCGTTGAATTACGCACGCAGGCGCGCGACCATGCGTTCTTATTGGGAGCGGAAGAGGGATTGTATTTGAAGGTCGCCGTATTAAAGAAGTTTTAATTAGGTTCGCCGACCAACCGCTCTTTGCGTTTTGTTTCAAGGGAGCAAACCGCACCGCCAATCAGGAGGCTTTACTCGCAATAAGAAGATTTAGTTTTATGCGGACGTAATTATCCTATATTTTTGAGCCAATCTAGTTTTTTTTGATAAATTATTGACAAATGTTTTTGAGTTTGTTATGCTTAAAAAAACTTCAAAAAGCGTTGAACGGGAATAGTAGACGCGCATGTCCCTGACAGAGAGACGTCGGTCGGTGCAAGACGGAAGGAAAGCGATCGTTCGAAAATACACCCGTGAGCTGCTTATCTGAAAATACGTCCGATATGGACCCATCGTGCGGAGTAACGGACCGCGCGGCGGACGAGTAGGATGAGTCGGGGTCGCCCGTTATAGCGATAGGGGCTGACTGGCCCGGAACGAGGCGGCGCAAGCCGCGAAAAGAGGTGGTACCACGTTTGCGCAATAACGTCCTCTGTCGCTTTCGGCGACGGAGGATTTTTTTGTTAAGGAGGTAATTTTTATGGGAGACTTTTTGTTATCCGCACAGACTGCCGGCGGACTGGCTTTAAAGATCATCATGATCGCCGTTTTTTTCGGCGCGATGATAGCCATTGGTCTGTATTGTCGTCGTAAGGCGACCGACGTTAACGGCTTTGTCCTCGGAGGTCGTTCCGTCGGCCCCTGGCTGACCGCTTTCGCTTACGGCACGTCTTATTTTTCGGCCGTTATTTTTATCGGTTACGCCGGACAATTCGGATTCCGATTCGGCGTTGCAAGCACGTGGGTCGGTATAGGAAACGCCGTCTTGGGGAGCTTACTTGCATGGGTCGTTCTGGGTCGTCGTACGCGCGTTATGACTCAACATCTCGATACCAAGACCATGCCCGACTTCTTCGGCAGGCGTTTTGATTCGGTAGGGTTGAAGATCGCCGCCGCCGTGATCGTTTTTATTTTCCTTATTCCTTATACCGCGTCGTTGTTTAACGGCCTTTCTCGTCTGTTTACCGTGGCGTTCGGCTTTACCAACGAAAACGTGGCTTATATCATCATCGTGTGTATCATGGCTGTCCTTACAGGTATTTACGTCATTGCAGGCGGATATATGGCCACGGCGATCAACGATTTTGTACAAGGTATCGTCATGCTTGTCGGTATTGTCGCCGTCATCGCCGCCGTCTTGAACAGTCAGGGCGGACTGACCGGAGCCATGACGTCTCTTGCGGAGACCAGCGGTTGGGAATACACTTCTTTCTTCGGCGCTCAACCGGTATTTCTTGTTTTCGTTATTATTCTGACCTCTCTCGGAACATGGGGCTTGCCGCAAATGGTGGGTAAGTTTTACGCCATAAAGAGTGAAGACGACATCAAAAAGGGTACCATCATTTCTACCATCTTCGCCATGATAGTCGCCGGCGGTTGTTACTTTTTGGGCGGCTTCGGACGATTGTTCGTTCAAGACCCGCAAGCGCAAGGGGGATATGACAGTATTATCCCCACGATGCTTGAAAAGGCGATTACGTCCGACTTTTTGATGGGCATTATCGTTATTCTTGTCCTGTCGGCTTCTATGTCCACCCTGTCCGGTCTGGTACTGACTTCTTCTTCTACTCTTACACTTGACCTCATTAAGGGATACGTGATTAAGGCGGAAAAAATGACGGAAAAGAAACAGGTCTTTATCATGCGGGTATTGCTCGTCGTCTTTATTGCCATTTCTGCCGTTATCGCTATTATCCAAAAGCTTTATAACGTCAGCGAGATCGCCTCTTTGATGGGCGTCAGCTGGGGTGCGCTCGCCGGAGCCTTCCTTGCTCCGTTCCTGTACGGCTTATACAGCAAAAAGGTTACCAAAACCGCCGTTGCGGCTGGCTTTATTACCGGGATTGCTCTTGCAATGCTCTCACTTGTTTGTATGCTTACAAAAGCGTCCTTTATGCAAGTAACCCTCTCTTCGGGAGAAAAACTCGATTTTTCCAATCCCATCATCATGGGCGCTCTTTGTATGCTCTTCACTCTGATAGAGGTTCCTCTCGTCAGCCTGCTGACTTACAAAACCGAGGTCAAAAAAGGTATCTTGAATCCGGAAAAGATCGACAGTATTTTCTCCTGCTTCAACAGCCAGGTTGTCGTCAGCCTGAAAGACTCTATCGGAAACTTCATTAAGGATATCAAAAAATAAAAGCCATAAATGCGGACGCTCTCTCCTTTTCGGAGAGAGCGTTATTTTTTTACCAGGAAGAAGCGATTTTACTCTAAATATAGATTTTGAGGATCAAATATTTTATCGTCAAGAAATTCGCTTACAGAAATTCCTAATCCAACGCATATTTGAAATAGCGTTTGCAAATTAATATCTTTTGTGCGCCTCTGCATAATACTTTTTACGGTAGACAAAGGAAGCCCACTTTTTTGCGCGAGCGCATATTGAGACATGTTTCTTTTACCTAAATAAAAGCAAATTTTATCTACAACCGCATCAATAAGCTTTTGCATTATACCGCCTTATACCCCTGTATGTAGTATATATCAATTAAAATGCCAATATAGGACGATATATCATTCTTTAGGTTGACATATCGTCCTAAGCTTTGTAAAATAGGACTACATATCGTCCTATTTACTGATTTAGTTATAGCAAGAAGGAGTAACAAACCAATGCGAAAAACAAACTACAACGCAAAAAAGTCAAAGGGACGCGTCTACACCCCCGACTATATCGTCAAAAACATACTTGATATGGCTCATTATAACGGAGTAAATATACTTAAAAAACATGTTATTGATAAAAGCTACGTAGACGGCGCTTTTTTGAAAGCAATAGTGGACAGATACTGTAAAACTGCTATTGAGAATAACACCTCAGCCGATAATTTAAAAACAGAATTGGAGACGTATATTCATGGGATCGAGATAGAAGCGATTGAGCATAAAAAGTGCATAGAAGCTCTTAATGGATTGGTCCTTAAATACGGTCTTTCAACAGAAATCAATTGGGACATTATTTGCTCCGACGCTTTGCTCGTCGATAAATATGATAATAAAATGGATTTTGTATTAGGAAATCCGCCTATGTCAGGATTCATAATTTAGACAGTACATCTGATGTGGCAAAAAAATACTCTTTTGCGCAAGTTGCATGCATTGTTAGGGTTTAATGGGTATAGAAAAAATAGACGCGTTCCCCATTCGGAACAGACAGCATGGTTAAAAAAACAACCCAAAACGAACATTCGCTTTGGGTTGTTTGATTATGGTTTTAGCAATTAAAGACGGTAGTTGCTTTCGATAAAGGTCTTGATACGATCGACCGTTTGCTCGGCGAGAGTACGGTCGAAGCATTCCGCCATAATGCGGATCTTCGGTTCGGTGCCGCTGGCGCGAAGCAGGGCGCGACCTTTGACGCCCAGTTCTTCTTTGAGCTTTTCCATAAAGACGTTGACTTTGGGGTCGGACATAATCTCCTTTTTGTTCTCGGTGATCAGGTTGACCATAATCTGCGGGTAATGAACGCTATCGTCCAGCTCGGAGATGTTTTTGCCCGTCTCTTCCATCAGTTTGCACAGGTATAGTCCGGCCAGTAATCCGTCGCCGGTGTTGGAGAACTCGCGCAGAATGATGTGTCCCGAATTCTCGCCGCCGACGAGGTATCCGCCGCGAAGCATGCTCTCCATAACGTAATGGTCGCCGACGTTGGTACGAATCATACCGATGCCCAATTTTTGCAGACACTGTTCTACACCGAGGTTGCTCATAATGGTGCAGACTACCTTGTGTCCGGTAAGTTTTCCTTTTTCTTTGAGGTTTTTGGCAATCATATAGACGATGCTGTCGCCGTCGACGATCTCTCCTTTATTGTTGACGGCGATAAGACGGTCTGCGTCGCCGTCGAAGGAGAAGCCGACGTCCGCGCCGTGCTCTTTGACCTTACTTGCGGCAAATTCCGGATACAGCGCACCGCATCCGTCGTTAATATGCTCTCCGTCGCCGACGTCATTATAGGCATAGACGGAGGCACCCAACTTTCTAAAAAGTGCGGGGGCGTAGAAAGAAGTGGCGCCGTTGCTACAATCAAGCACCACTTTCAGACCGTTCAGGCTCCCGATCAATGTAGAAAGGTCATCTAAATAGGAAGAAATATACTTCTCGCCGTTTTCAAGTTTTCCTTTGATCTCGGCGATGACGGGCGTATTGTTATCGATATGCGTTTCGATCTCAACTTCTTCGATGTCGGTCAGTTTTCGACCGTCGTAGTTAAAGATTTTGATGCCGTTATACTTGGCCGGATTGTGCGATGCGGTCAATACGATGCCGTAGTTTGCGCCGATGTGCGAGGTTACGAAAGCGACCGAAGGAGTAGAAGTGACGCCCAGGTCGATCACGTCCGCGCCGGCGTCCACGGCGCCTTTTATCAGGCTGTTGGATAAAGCTTTTCCGCTCGGGCGGGTATCCCGACCAACCACGACCTTTCCGCCGGCGGAAGAATAACCGAGGAAGTTACCTACCATGTAGGCAATGTCGTCGGTCAGTTTTTTTCCGTACTCGCCGCGGATTCCGTCGGTGCCGAAATACTTTTTGTTAAAGATATTTTTGTGATATTTACTTCGATTTTCTTTGACCGTTTCACGGCTTCGGGCGATGCACATACAGTTTTTCGGCAGGTCCACCGTTACGGTCGAGCCTGCGGCGATATAGGCGTTATCGTCGATGCGCACCGGCGCGATGACGTTGCTGTTGCTGCCGATAAAAACGCTGTCTCCCACCGTACTTCGGTGCTTGTTTTTTCCGTCGTAGTTGACGAAAATACTCCCGCAACCGACGTTGCACTGGTTGCCGATATCGACGTCGCCGACGTAGGCAAGGTGCGCCATTTTCGTGTTGACGCCGGTGGTGGCGTTTTTGATCTCCACGAAGTTTCCGATACGAGCCTCTCGCTCGATCTTGCTCCCCGTATGTACGTGGGCGAAGGGGCCGACGGTGGTCTTTGCTCCGATGCGACAGTCGGAAAGAACGCTTTTTATGACGCGCACTTCGTTGCCTATAACGGCGTTTTCGATCACGTTGCCCGGTTCGATTTTACAACATTGTCCGATGACGGTATTGCCTCGGATATGCTGTTCTCCGCAAATAACGGTGCCGGCGCCGATCCGGACGGTGTCGTCGATATAGATATTTTCAAGCGTGTTAAAAATAACTCCTCCTTCGATATGCTTCTTTATAATATGCAATCGAACGAGATTTTGCGCCGCGCTTCGTTCCGATAAATCGTTTAAATCATAATTTTTGACAGGGGCGAAAGCCTCTAAATCAATCCCCAGATATTTCATAATAATCCTCCTCGCTTACGCTAAGCAGTATATTCAGCGAAACTCGTTTATGATAATACAATTTTTTTCGTTTTGTCAAATAGTACCCGCACAAAGGGGAGCCGATAAAACGACAAAATAAGCGCGTCGCACTTATTTTAAGGACTTAGTTGAGTCAGGTTTTATTCTTTCTTTACGGCGGGATACTGATAAGTCGGGATCATTGCGTGCATTTGCTCGATAACTTCTTCCGGCTTATTGTCTTTGGCAAGCGAGATCAGTTTATCGAGGTCGCTGCGAAAAGTCTTTTCGTCGACGTCGATCTGCTTGCAAATAAAGATCTTCTGATTGGATGTTTTACGCATGTCTTCGCCGCTGATAAGCAGTTCTTCAAAAAGTTTTTCTCCCGGGCGCAAACCGGTAAATTTAATTTGTATGTCCTCATAGGGTTTCAGTCCCATCAGTTTTATCATGTTTTCGGCGAGGTCGAGGATCTTGACCGGTTTGCCCATATCCAGAACGAAAATTTCTCCTGTTTGCGAAAACGCGCCCGTTTCCAATACGAGGGAGACGGCTTCCGGTATGGTCATAAAGTATCGGATGATGTCTTTATGGGTAATGGTAATGGGCCCGCCTTCTTCGATCTGACGACGGAAGAGAGGAATTACGGAACCGTTACTGCCGAGCACGTTGCCGAAACGGACGGCGCAGAAAACGGTGTCCGGACAGGTTTGGGCATGGTACTTTACTACCATTTCGCAACAGCGTTTGGAGGCGCCCATGACGTTGGTCGGATTGACCGCCTTATCGGTGGAAATAAGAAGAAAACGCTTTACTTTGAATTCCGCTGCCAGCTCGCACAGATTCCAGGTGCCGACGACGTTATTTTTGATCGCCTGTTCGGGTACGTGCTCCATTAAAGGTACGTGTTTATGCGCGGCGGCATGGAAGACGTAATCGGGACGGAAGGTATCGAAGAGGATACGGCACCGATTGTAGTCGGCGATAGAGCCGATGACCACTTCCAGATCAAGGTCCGGATAGTGGCGCCGCAGTTCCATCTGGATGTCATAAGCGTTGTTTTCGTAGATATCGAGGATAATCAGTTTTTTTGGTTTGCAATCGGCAATCTGACGGCAAAGCTCGCTTCCGATAGACCCGCCGCCTCCGGTAACGAGAACGACGCGGTCGCCGATGTATTCTCGTATGGCGGTCATGTCGAAAACCATAGGCTCTCTTCCGAGCAGGTCGTCGATACGTACGTCTCGAGTGGAAATGGCGTTCTGATCAAACGTATTGACCATTTCTTGCAAGGGCGGGACGATCTTCAATTCGCATTTGGTCATGATGCAGTCGCCGACGATGCGCTTCTTTGCTTCCGTATTGCAGGAAGGGATGGCGAAGATGATTTTATGGATTTTGTACTTCTTGACGATCTTATTGATCTCGAACGTTGTGCCGGCTACGGGCAAACCTTCTATAATGCGATGTACTTTACGCGGATTGTCGTCGATAAAACAGACCGGTTTAAAAATAGAATGGTCGTTCACGAAAAGTCTGGCAAGGCCGGTGCCCGTCCAACCGGCGCCGATAATGGCGGTGTTGTTTTGATTTCCGGTCGGTTCATCGTCAACGTGTTTTTTCTTGTGCCTGCGGACGTAAAAAATGATGATGAGCATTTTCGTTCCGGACAAAGCGGTATAAGAAACAAGAAAAAGCAGAAACAAAATAAGGGCCTGCCAACGGACGGAAATGGGACGAAAACCGAACGTCGCCATGGACAGAAGGAAGGTTGCTACGGTGGCGACAAGAAGGTTGAGCATCAGCGCCAGAAAGACGCGGCTACCCGAGTGTTCCCACATCATCCGATTTTGCTTGGTAGCGAAAGAAAGGATAAAATAAAAGGTAATAAAGTACCCCGGCCAGGCGAGGTAGTGGCGCCAACTGAAAGTTACCGGAAATATCAGACTGAACAGGAACAAGAACAGTTCCGATACGGCGACGAGTATCGCAAAATCGACGAGAAGGGCTTTTGTCCCTTTTGTAAAAAAACGAATCATATTCTTTTTCGGCATATGTTATTGGCTCCAAAAAAATACTGCAATAATAAAAAGATAGTATCACTTTTTTGCCAAATTGGCAAATATTTTTCGGTAGGAGGAAGTGCAAATAATGAATAAATTCAGCGAAAACCGAAAAAATCCTATTTTTCGGAGAAATAAAGCTCCATGCAGTCGGGACAAACCATTCTGCCCTCGGGGATGATCGCCCCGCAACATACGCACCTGTCTTCCATATCCGTAATCATAGTATGAAGTATGGACGAAAAAGGTTATCGTTATGCCGACGTATAACGCCCGCCAAGAAAAGGCTATTTAACTTGACACATTATGTAAGAATATGATATTCTTAGAATATTATTTTGCGAGGGAAAATGAGTAGAAATTGTATCATCGTTATAAACGATATGAGCGGTAGCTATAAAAAAATCGACGAAAAAAGGCTGACGGCGGCTTTTGGCGAAGGATACGACGTTGAAGTCTTCCACATGACCTCGGAGCATCCTTTTGAGTACAGGCCCGCAGATCGAGTCGTCGTTTGCGGCGGAGACGGTACTTTCAGTCGTATGATTAACCGTTATAAGGAAAAAAACACCGAGATCGTCTATTGCCCTTGCGGGACGTTGAACGAGACGTCTAAGCGCAATAAGGACGGCACGGGAGACTTTTTGATAAAAGATTGCGGAGAAGCCGCGGATAAAATCTTTTCTTACGTGCTCGCCACAGGTACGTTCACGCCTTTGGGTTATGCCGTCGACAACGTTTTTAAACAGAAATATAAAGCGTTCGCCTATATCGTTAACGCTTTTAAACAGTTAAAAGTGTGGCGCGTCAACGCGGAAATAACTTGCGACGGCGATCGGTACGAAGGGCAGTATTCTTTGATAATGATGCTCGACTCGCCGCAATGCTTCGGATTGCATTTTAATAAGATGTTCTGCCCGAACGATAAAAAAATGCATCTTTTGTTAGTCAAGGCGCCGCGTTTTAACGGACTCTTCGGTCTGGCCGAAATGTTTTTCAGCTTTTTCAGAGCCTTTTTTATCGGCTTTAAAAAGCCTTTTTCATCCGGGAAGATGATTTTCAGAGAATTTTCGGAAATGACCGTCAGGACGGATAAAGAATATGATTTTTGCGCGGACGGAGAAAAATGGACCATGCCCACCGAATTCCCGGTGCGCTCGTTCGATCTGGTTCCTCCCATTCGCGTCGTGATGAGAAAGTAAGCGAAAACTGATATCGAAATAATAAAATACGATCAAAAATAATTTTTGTTTTGATGGAGTGTTTATGAAAGAATATCTGAAAAGTAAAGAAGAAGTACTGGAAGCAGTCAATGCTACCGAAAAGGGCTTAACGAGCGCGGAAGCGGCAGAGAGAGAAGCGCGCGACGGTAAAAACAAACTTGCCGAAGGCAAAAAGACCAGTTTTATCGTCAAGTTCTTGTCTCAATTTGCCGATCCGATGATCATTATGCTTCTCGTTGCCGCCGCAGTCAGCGCCGGTATCACAATTTATAACAACGTCCAGAACGGCGCGAACGAAAGTTTTACCGACGTATTCGTTATTTTGTTCGTCGTTATACTGAACTCCGTCCTCGGCGTTATTCAGGAAAGCAAGGCCGAACAGGCCATTGCCGCGCTGAAAGAAATGACGGCCGCGACAAGTAAGGTGCTCCGCGACGGTAAGATAGAACACGTCAAAAGCGAAGACCTTGTGGTAGGCGACGTCGTTCTGCTCGAAGCGGGCGATTCTGTGCCTGCCGACGGCAGAATCCTGGAAAGCGCTTCGATGAAGATCGAAGAAGCCGCGCTCACCGGAGAATCGGTTCCCGTCAATAAGCATGCGGACAGGATAGAACTTGGCACGGCTACCGATATTTCGCTCGGCGACCGTAAAAACATGGTCTATATGGGGAGTACCGTCGTGTACGGCAGAGGCTCGGCAGTCGTTACCGGTACGGGCATGAAGACGGAAATGGGCAAGATCGCCGCCGTCCTTGCCAAAGCGGAAAAAGAACAAACCCCCTTACAGATCAAACTCGGGCAACTCAGTAAGATCCTGACCTATCTGATTATCGGTATCTGTGTAATTATCTTCGGAGTAGAGCTCATTCAGGCGTGGGTACATAATACGCTCACAGCCGCGCCGGTCGGCGTCATTATCGACAGCTTTATGGTGGCGGTATCTTTGGCTGTCGCCGCTATCCCGGAAGGCCTGGCCGCAGTCGTGACCATCGTTCTTTCCATCGGCGTGACCAAGATGTCGAAGCGTAACGCCGTTATTCGTAAGATGACCGCAGTCGAGACGCTCGGTTGCACGCAAATCATTTGCTCGGACAAGACGGGTACCCTGACTCAAAACAAGATGACCGTCGTTGACGAATATACGGCCGATAAAACGTTGCTTGCCACCGGTATGGCCCTTTGCTCGGACGCCGAACTGGAAGACGGAAACGCCGTCGGCGAGCCGACCGAATGCGCTTTGGTCAACTACGCGTTCAAAAACGAATTAAACAAAAACGATCTCAAAGTAAGAGCGCCCCGTATCGGAGAAGCGCCCTTCGATTCCGGCCGTAAGATGATGTCCACCGTTCATAACGACGAGGGCAGGATCATTCAGTACACCAAAGGCGCGAGCGACGTTATTATCGGAAGATGCAGTCGCATCCTGACGGCGGACGGCATAAGGCCTATTACGGAAGAAGACGTCGCCGCTATTTCCGCCGAAAACAAACGCATGGCGGACGAAGCTCTTCGGGTTCTTGCGTGCGCTTATAAAGAATACGACGCTTCCCCCGCCGATTTCAGCGCGGACGCGCTGGAAAAGGATCTTATTTTTGTCGGTATCGTCGGCATGATCGATCCCATTCGGCCCGAAGTTAAAGAAGCTGTGGAGCGTTGTCACGAAGCAGGTATCCGCGTCGTCATGATTACCGGAGACCATAAGGATACCGCCGTTGCCATTGCCAGGAGCCTCGGCATCCTGGACGAGGGCGTCAAAGCTATTACCGGCGCGGAGATCGAAGAGATGGACGACGAGACTTTTGCCGCAAATATCGAAAAATACAACGTCTATGCCCGCGTGCAACCCGAGCATAAGGTTCGTATCGTCAAGGCATGGAAGGCACGCGGAAAAGTAACCGCCATGACGGGCGACGGCGTTAACGACGCGCCCAGTATCAAGAGCGCCGACATCGGTATCGGTATGGGTATCACGGGTACCGACGTCACGAAGAACGTCGCCGATATGATTCTTGCCGACGATAATTTTGCCACCATCGTCAACGCTGTGGACGAGGGCAGACGTATTTACAGCAATATCTGTAAGGCAATCCAATTTTTGCTCGGCAGTAACCTGTCCGAGGTCATCAGCGTCTTTATTGCCAGTATTCTGGGCTTTACCATTCTTAAACCGACGCACCTTTTGTGGATCAACCTGATTACCGACAGTCTGCCGGCTCTGTCTCTTGCTATGGAAGAAAACGAAGTCGACGCAATGAAAAAGCCGCCGCGCGACTCGAAAGAAGGCATCTTCTCCAACGGCATCGGAATCGACATAGCCTATCAAGGCGTCCTGATCGGCCTCCTCACGCTCTTTGCTTACTTCCTCGGACACTATATGGAGTATCATACCTGGACGATCACCGATAGTGCAGACGGTATGACGATGGCCTTTTTGACTCTCTCCATGACGGAAATTTTCCATTCTCTCAATATGCGCAGTCAGCGAGGATCTATCTTTAAGTTGAAAAAACAGAACTTGTTCTTGTGGGGCTCTTTCGCAATGGCGTTTGCGCTCACGACCATGGTCATTTACGTGCCGTTCCTTGCCCGACTTTTTGGATTCCAGACGATCAACGCGGCCGAATACTTCACGGCGATGGGCCTTTCCGCGTCGATTATTCCTCTCGTTGAAATTGTCAAATTGATTGAAAGAAAGGTAAAAAAGAAGAAATAAACCGACAACGACAACAACGTAAAACCGCCGATTTCCGGCGGTTTTATCGTTTATTGACCATGTAAAGGAAACACAGCGGCGTTTGAGGGGAAGAAAGAATGAAATCCCTTGAAGAGAGCGATAGTAAATAAAGATTAAATCGTAGAGAGCCTCTTGCAAAAACGAATGCGATAAGTAGAAAAAAGCGCGCCTCAGACGAGGCGCGCTTTTTTTTCTACTTGTTTTTATAATTGATTGATAGAAAGACAAATAAGCAGAGTAAGGAAGAGGTTTTTTGCGTTATCGTTGATTTTGACGTAGCAGAAACCTTCTTTGAACAGGTGTTCGGTCACTACCGCTATTTCTTCGGGAAGGACGACGCCTTCTTTTTTTACGTACAGGTTGTACTGAAAGTTCTTCGGATCGCCGAAAATAAAGAAGTCCGTTTTGTCGACTTTCTTCGCTTCGACTAAGGGAGAGGAACAGATATCGATCGTCTGTCCCTCTTTTTTTACGTCGAAAGAACTTCCATCCGCAATACTGATCCGCATTTGATTTTTTCCGATTAAGAAAGATTGTCCCACGAGTTTTCCGTTAACGCCGTAGATAAGTATGCCCTTTTTGGCGGGAGAAATGATCCCGATCGGATTTTCCGACGGAAACAATAACTCGGCAGACGCGGAATAGATATCTTGCGGAAGTTCCAGTAGCATGGTTTTCTCCTTTATTCTTTGTCGGGATCATAGACGACTTCGACTTCGGACGCGTCGTTCAGCGGTTCTGCGTTTTCGACGGCGATCGTTTCCGATTCCGCACCTTGCGCTTCGAGGGCGGCCTTGGCTCTTCTTTCTTTCAGAATAGCGATGGCTTCTTGTTGTTCCTTTTCGTTGAACTTATAGAAGAACAGCGGAATGACGGACAGGAAGAAGCTGATGGCACCGATAAGAACAAGCATATACCAGAAAGTGTCTTTGTCCGCGGAAGTGAGTGCGGAAGCGTTGTTGACGACGCTGACGCCTTCTGTTCTGTCTTGAATAATACCATATGCGAGCACGCCGATAAAGGCTCCGAGAGCCATACCGATCTTACTCATGAGCGTTTGCATAGCGAAGCAGATACCTTCGGCGCGTTCACCCGTTTTGAGCTCTAGATACTCCACCGTGTCGCCGATCATGGCGTACGTAAGGACGTTGCTGAAACCGACGGGGATACCGGCGATGACGAGGGCGATAACGAGAGTGACGATAGTGCCGACCGTGGCATAGTTTCCTCGGTCGAAAATAACGCCGTAAAGGAAAGCCGCCAGCATTGCGACGCCGCCGACGAGGTGGGATACGATATAAGTGTTACGCTTGCCGAATTTTTTGGTGCATAGAGGCACGAGGAGGGATGCAATCAGACCGCCCGGGACGACAGCCATGGTAAAGAGGGTATATAAGCCTTCTCCTTGCAACGCGCCGTTCAAGATAGAGACGTCGGCAAGGACGTACTTGGCAAAGTACAGACCGCCGGTATAGTTGAACATCATTCTGCCTGCGCCGCCGATACCGGATAAAACGATCAACATTAGAGGAGTGTTCTTGAATAATAACTTGAAGTTATGAGCAAGGGAGGGCGCTTTGGTCAAAGATTGATTTCTTTCTCTTGTATTTTTGAAGCCGATCATAAACAGCGGCATGGCGATCACGACGCACACGATGGCGGAGATAAAGTAGGTATAACGCAACGTCTCGCCGATTCCCATGCGGGTGTTTTCCATAAAGGCATACAGTTCGGCGCCCGATTTGTCTAAAGAAATGCCGGCGCTCGTCAGAGCCTCCACGGCGCTCTTGACGGCGGCTTCGGTAGAAGCGTTAGCCGTTTGCGCTACGTTGGCGATGGCACCGAATACGGCGGTATCGTTGCCTCCCAAGTTGGTAATAAGCGTCTGAATGCCGGTAACAATGGCGGAATCTGCAGCGGTCAGGTTGGAAGTAATGATCGGTACGACGAGAGTAACGATACCGGCGCCGGCGGTGCAGAACAGACGAGCGACCGTCAGCATGGTACCTCTGCGATAGGTGTCGTCGCACATCGCGGTAGCAAGCCCCCAGAACGGTACGTCCGCTACAGTATAGATCATACCCCAAAGCAGGTACATGATAGCCAGCGCCGCAAATCCACCCGTTGTCGCGGGGAACCACGGTAAGAAGCAGATGATCGTCATTGCTCCGATCGGGAAAGCCATCCATTTCAGGTAAGGACGGCATTTGCCCCATTTGGTACGGGTACGGTCGACGATACTTCCCATGATTGGATCGTTGCCGGCGTCGTACAGACGGGCAAGCAACATCAAAATGGCTACGCTGGTCGCCGAAAAGCCTATGGCGTCCGTCATAAAGATGGTAATGTAGCTTCCGATAATAGTACAGATCAGGTTTTGACCGAATCCGCACAGAGAGAAGCTGAGTGCTTCTTTCGACTGCATTTCCCCATCACCCGGAATGGCGCCAAAAATTCTGTCCCAAAATTTTGGTTTGGTGTTCATTTCTTTACCTTCCTTTTTTATAATCTAATTTATATAAATCCCTCATAAATCGGGCGTTTTTTTGCTTTACATCCACCTGTGATGTCTGCGGACGCTTCTTCTCTTTGATTTACCGGCTCCGCCGACCGCGGAAAGAATAATACCGATCACAAACAGCAATATAACGCCGCAAACGACAACGTAAATCCATTTATATTGAACCCCTTGGTCTTCCGTCTTGTTTTCTTTGACGAATACGAAACTCGAAAGAGGATCGACGATGTTGTTTTCTAAGTCGGAACTGACGGAAAACGAATAAGCGCCGTTTTCATAAGTAAAGTCGAGTCTTCTGAACTCTCCGTGAGAATAGCCGTACAGAGCCATGCCGCTTTGATATTTTAAATCGGCGGGAGAGACGGTTACGTTATAGGAGGAGTATCCAAGTTCGGAGCTCTCCGTACCGAGATATGTAGCCAGGAAGTAGGCGCCCAGAACGTCGAAGTCGGTCAGACCGAGTCCTTGCAGTTTTTCTTTGACGGCGATAAGATCGTTTTCTTCCGAAACGGAGCGAAGAACGACGCTATAATCTCCGTTAACGCCGTTATAGCAAGTCGGATCGGTAATGACGACGGAGGCGGAATTCGTTACTTTGTTGGAAGAAGCGACGGTTTTGGAACAGATGGACATTGTTGCCGTTAAAACAAGATCCTCGTAGTTTTTCTTGGAAACGACGGCTTTGTACAGATAGTTACCGATCTCCGAGAAAGAGCCTTTGTCATAAACGATGGTAACGTCTTCCCACAACTGAGCGTTATAATAGACGGTAATGGAATGTAATTTCCCATCGTACAGTACCGAAGCGTCGCTGAAAGTAAAGCTGGGAGAGGCAGGATCGGCGTTCAGCTTGGCGGGGCGAACGGAATAAAAAGAGTTATCGCGGATATTTACGTAGACGTTGCGGTTGGTCCCGTTATAACGGATGACGATGGGATAAGAACCGCTGTCCGAATAGGAGGACACGTCGCAATAAGTTACGGTTTCCGCGAGCACTTCGTTTTGCAGTTTCCGAAGTTCCTCCGCCGTCAGTTTGGCGGGAGATACGACCGAAACGGTGGGCGTGATTTCGGTAACGTTATTGCCGTAATCGTGACCGGTCGACTGCGCGCCGACCAAAACGGAAATGGGATCGACGCCGATATAACTGTGAATGACCTTAATATCATAGTATTCGCTAAGAGAAGCGAGGGTGGCTCCGGTATATATATCCGCTTCCGTGTAGACTAATTCATAATAAGTAGTGTCCTCGCGGAAAACGGTTTCTTCCGGATGGATATACGTGTCGTTATTCAGAATATAATAGCGGCCCAGATCGATGACTTCTCCGGCTGTTACTTCCGCTTCGGCATAAACCAATAAATAATAGGTTTTGTCTCCGGAAAAAACGGTATCCGAGGTAAAATAATAGTCGTCACCCGATTTTTCGTAATAGGTCTTGTCGGGGATGGTCGTGCCCACGGCACGAATATCTTTCGGCAAAAGAAGGACGGGGTATTCTCCGGTGGCGGAATAGGAATAAGCCTGCACCGAAACGCTGAGATTGTATCTGATCGCGGCGAGCAGGTCGTCGGGACAGCCTTCGATAATCAATTTTTCGACGATATCGTCGTCGGAAAGAACGCTTTCGCCATAATACTTTTTCAGTTGGGGCAGACGTACGGAGATCTTGTTTTTATGAATGGTATGCACGGTAGAACCGGACGCCAGAACGTAAGCGTATTCGTCGCCGGTAGCGGGCGTCATTTTCAGAAAGGCCGTCGGTTCGGAATAGTTTTCTCGTTGATTGTTTTCAAAAGAATAAACGCCGGGTTCCAGTTCGGCGACGGATAGAGGAGATATCTCTTCGCCCTCGGCAAATAAAAGCTCGAACGAGAAGCGGTCGGGCAAGGTCGCTTTCAGCTCGGCAAGGGGAAGAATATGCTCTTCGCCGTCGAAAAGAACCATTTTTTCGATCAAGTCGTATAAGTCCGGTTCTTCGCCGTACAAGGAGGACGATTCGGACGAAATATAGACGGTCACGATCGGTTTTTGTGCGGCAAGCGATATTTTTACGGGTGCTTTGCCTAAGAAAGGATAAGATAAATAATAGTACGTTTTTCCTTGCTCGAATTCGCTGTCTGTAACGGCGTAGTAGTGTCTTCCGTCGGCGGTGTCGCCCGGGGTTACGTCGTCCTCGACCATGTGCGTTCCGTCGAAGACGTAATAAGTTGCGCCTGCTTCGTACACGCCTTGCGCAAGGAAGTAATAACGGTTGAATTTTTTGATTTCCCGGAGGGGTTGCAGATCGATCGCAACGTAATTCGCCGCGTAATAGGTTTTCAGGGGAGAGAAAAAGCGGTCGGAAGTGAGCGTATACGTATCGCCCGTTCTTTCATAGCAGATCTCCGTGATATGCGTCCCGGGCGCCGTATCGATGGCGCTGTAAGATACGGTGTGATACACGACGTCTTTCCGGAAGTATTGTTCCTGACTCGACGTCGTAGCGGTATACGTGGGAACGGCGATATAGTATTCGCCTTCCGGCAGGTTTCCGCTATTCAGGAACATTACGTCCTTGAAAGTGCGGCGATAATAGGTTTTGCCGTCGACAAAGGTCGCGTCCGTTGTAACGAAGTAGGTATCGCGTTCTTTTTCAAAATAGATTTTTCCGTTCAGATCGCTCCCATCCGTGACAACCGCGACCGCATAAACAAGGGAAAAATACTCTTTTCCGCTTACGTACGCGACGTCCTCGGTAAGGCGATAAACGCCGTTCGTTTTTTCGTAAACGTCCTGTGCGACAGCTTGTCCTGTGACAACGCTCATCGCTATGTATTGACGTATATAATAAGTCTTGCCGGCAATAAACGTCGTATCGGTTGTGAGAACATAAGAAGTTTGGGCCTTTTCAAACCATTCTCCGTCGACAGTAGCGCCGACGGTTACTTCTTCGGCCGTCCACACGGAGATATAGTAAGAACGGGTGTCCTCGAAGATATCGCCCTCGGTAATTTCGAGCGGCGTACCGTTCTCGCCCTTTTCACGATAAAGATCGACGTTTGCGACGTCTCCCGCAGAAATAAAATACACGGGAACGTAGTTCATAACGTAATAAGTTTTTCCGCCGTCAAAGACGTTATCGAAAGTTAAACGATAGGCGTCGGTGTCCAGTTCGTAATACTCTCCGGAAACGGATGTGTCCGCGACGATGTCGGAAGCTAAAGTATAGACGACGCGATAATACGTTTTTTCCGATGAAAAGTGGGAGTCGGTCGTAAGCGAATAAACGTCTTCGCTCCGTTCGTAGTAGACGATGCCTTCCGGGATACCGTATCCGTAATCGACGGAAGAAGGGGTATAAGAGAGAAGATAGTAAGTCTTTTCTTCGGAGAAAACTTCGTCTTCGGTCAGAATATACGCGTTGTCGACGAATTCATAATAATCGCCCTCGATTGCACTCCCGGAGACAACGGTTGCCGCTCTGTAAGAAGCCAGATAGTACGTTTTGCCTGCAACGAACGTAACGTCCGACGTTACGAAGAAAGAGCCTTCCTGCTTCTCATAATAAACGCCGCCGGGGACGACTTTTCCGTTCGGAACGGAAGTATCGGCGGCAAACGACGCGAGGTAATAGGCTTTTCCGTCGATAAAGACGGTATCGGGCGTCCGGACGAAAACGTTTTCGTAATAGACGTTTCCGGAAACGGAAGCCCCGGGAACAACCGAAGAATCCGCCGAGTAAACGGGCGCAAAGTACTCTTTATAGGGAGAATACTCTGCGGAAGCGGGAAGGTAAGAAGAACCGCTTTTGACGTAATAGGTCTTTCCTTCGCCGAGAGAGAAATCGGCCGTAGTCGAAGCAAGAACGGGATCGGACGTGAAGTAATAGGTATAAGGCAGAGCCGTTTCCGAAGCGACGAGCTTCTCGTCCGAGGGGATCAGATTTCCGCGCGGCGGCTCTCCGTTGTACGACAGTTGACAATCGGATTCGGTTAGCATGGGAAGAGAGTGCCCGCCGTACAGGGAGTCGACCGAAGAAGTCCCCGTCAGGCCGTTGTTGACGATGGAAAAGGTCAGCTCGAGCGGATCCGCCGCATAATAATATCCGTTGCCCGTTTGAGAAAGCGTCACGGCGAAAGAGCCGGGCTTGCTTGCCGTCCAGAGACTGCCGTCAACGGTCAGACAGCCTTCGGGGTCGGATAAAACGACGGAGACGGGAAGACCGGTAGATAGTCCGGTGTTCTCTTCGACGGACAGTACGTTGAGAGAGAAGACGGAACCTACCAGGAGGGTATAATTTGAATTTTCCGGCAATCCGATACCGGGCGTGAGAATCGTCTGTCTTGCCTTTTCCCGCGTGATAACGGTCATCGGTATCAGAACGTAGCCGGGATCGGGTATGATAAAGTTTCCGGTCAGGCTGTCTATGCGGAGCACGTATTCTCCGCTCGTCGTTCTGGTAGCGGGAATGGACGTTCCGCCCAAAGCGGCGTCTGCCGCGTCGGTATAAATCCTCTTTTGCAGATCGGCGTCCGATTCGGCGTTGGTAGAAACGCGGGGGTTTTCGCCTTCGAATACGCGCAAGGTCTGAGAATACACGGTCAGCGATTTCGGCGTAATGTCGCCGGATACGACAACCTGGGCGAGGGTATAATTGGATAAGAATTTTGCGGCGCTGTCGGTAAGACCGGTCAACGTCAGGTCCTTAATGGTCAGCGAAAGACCGGTCCCGACGTCGATCTGAGAATAATAGGCCGAACGATAAGAAATAACGTAATCGGTAAACGCAGGAAATCCAACCGGCGGATCGAACAGAACAAGATCGGTAAAACGCGGCGCGGCAACGGCCGTACCGTCGTATTCTTTATCAGTGTTTTCCAAAAAGAGGTGCGCCGACGCTAAGTCGATAGAGAGGGTACGCGGAACGATAATGCCGTAAAGAGTGGTCGGGGTCAGAACTTCGGGCAAGTAACGGTCGTACAAAGCAGGGTTGGATAACCATACGGACAAAGCGTGTTTTCCGACCGTGCATTCGTCGAAGCGGAATTCCACGTCGGAATAAGAGAACGGATCTCCGTTGCCGTAGCAAGGCAGGACGACGTCGGAATCGACGCTCGGCGCCGTGTGGTCGTTCGGCGTATACTCTTTATCCGGACAGGTAATCGCGTTTCCGTTTTCGTCCTTGTCGGAGCGCAGTACGGCGTTGGTCGCGCGGATAGAAACGACGTTGTTCTTAACGACGGTTTCCGACTCGAGGGAAAAATATTCTTTTCCGCTTGCGAAAACGGCGTCCTCGGTAAGGAGGTAGGTGTCGTCCGATTTTTCATAATATTCGCCGTCAATTGTACCGCCGACGGAGACGTCGACGCGAGCGAAAGAAGCTTTTACGTAATTTTTTCCTTCATGATAATAAGTATCGGCCGTTTTGGTATAGGAGCCGGGAGATTTCTCAAACGTGTCCTTGTCAAGAAGAATGGCCGAAAGTACGTGGAAAGAAGGATGAATATAGTAGTTGGACGCGCCCGTACCGATCAGTACGGGATCGGATAAAGACAGATAAGTGTTACCAACGGCGCGTGCAAAGGTCGCTTTGGAGTAAGAAAGGGCGACGACGTCGCTGATTTCCGCCGTGCGGATCAAGCCGTCTTCCCCGGCAAAATCGGGATCGTCGTAGGATACGAGGTCGGCCGGACCGAGCGTGGTAACAACGGTATCGGTCTCACGATCGAACAGGTCGGTCGTACCGTCGTAATACTTCACGATGTCCTTTCCCGTGTACAAAAAGGCAACGACCGGACGGGGTTTAACGGTAACGAAGAACTCTTGCGACGTACCCTTATAAGTCATGACGCAGCGATAGTCGCCGACGTCTTTTACCGCGGGGACTTCCGTTTCGGAACCCTCTTCGATTTTATAACAAGTTACGACGCAGGGCGTCGTGGGCGCGACGGGAGTACCATAGACGGAGAAGAATGCGTTTTGCGTGAAGTCGAACGCTCGTCCGCAATAGGTTTCGACGTAGTATTTATTTAAAGAGTAGATCGGGTCGGAGCCGATCGTATTTTCGGCGGCGACAAAAGTGTTTTCGGTCGGAGCGACAAAGTCTTCCGACGTGACGATAATGCCGACCGAAAAGGCTTCCGTCGGCTTCTCCATAACGGGAGAAGCGCTTTCGGCGCGGTGACCGTTTACGGTGGAGGTAAAATACTTTAAGGAGAGCTCTTCTTTTCCGATCTTGCGGCCGCTCCGATCAACGACGTCGGCATGCAGGACGACGACGTAAGAGTCGTTGCAGACGTAATCGATCTTGTTGACGGTCAAAGGCGATTTGGTTATGACGAACGGCTTTTCTTCCGTAAAGCAGACGAAGTTGGAGCGGTTACGGACGGAGAGGACCATGACGTAAGAACCGGCATGGATCGGTTCGACTTCGCGGGTGGGATCCGAGCCGTCGAAGTACTTTACCGAGCATATAAAATCGTTTTCGTCGTAGACGGTAGAAGAAACGCTTGCCGCGGGGGCTTGCTCCACGCCGTTATAGACGAAAGTCAACGAGTCGTACGAGATGTCGAAGTAGGAACGTTCAAAAACGGCGTCTTTTTCGGCAACAAGCGCAAAACCGGACGATAAAAAGTACAGACCGCGATCGGTCGGGTCCGTTTCGTTATCGTAAGAATAAAAGGTGCGAACGCCGATTTTCAGATAGGCAAAAGGTACGTCCAACGCAATATCAGCCGTCCTGAATTCATCGCCGGTCGCTCGACAAACGACGGAGCCGACCTCGTCGTAATGCCGGCCGTCCTCGCTTGCGTATAAAGTGACTTCGTGAGGAGTGCTCTCGCGCATGCGCGTAAAATAAGAAAACCGGAACAGGTATGCGTTACGAAGAACGTCGAGTCCCGGCGAATATAATGCGGCTTCTATGGAATATTGTTGTTCCGAAGTGGTGGTAAGAGTGTATCCGATGGCAGTATACGGACGTCCGGCAAGAGAAAGTGTCGCTTCTCTGGAAAAATCGGGCGCGTTCCGGTACGTTTCGGCCGTCCAGGAGGACAGATCGAGAGCATAGGAGTCGTATTCGACTTCTTCCTCTGCCGAAGAGAAAAGCGTTTTTTCGGCGCCGCGAAGAGCGAACGTTCCGAACCAGGCCGTCAATCCCAACAGAACGACGAAAATGACGAAACAGATAAGAGCTTTTTTCGCGTTCGTATTGTTTTTCACTTGTACCTCTCAAAATACCTTTTTTTAAGTATATCATACGCGCGCACGAAAATCAATATGAATTTTTGTAAAATCATTCTCGGTTTTGCAGAGTTACAATTGATGTGAGACTGAAAGAAAAATAAAAAAGGTGATTGACCTATGTTAGAATAAAGTTTGCTAAATACCCACATATATCAATGTAGAATGATAGATGAAGCAACCGGGGAACGCTTCATATATGCCTATTCAGAACAAAGCAGCTATTCTACGATAGACTTTGTAAAACGTGCGATAAAGTATTCAAATTCTCCAAACAGATAATGGAACTGAGTTTACTCACTTCCTAAAAACCGAATCCTCATGAGCGTGCTCAATTGGCGAACACCGTTACAAAAACGGCAGGAAATACAGCCCGCGTCAAACGCGCGTTTCCTACGTTCGCTTCGTTCACACAGGAAACTTTATTCGGACAATGGTTCTAACTTTGAAAAATATCTGGTCTCACATCAGTTACAAATGTACAACCGCATTGTATTTGACTGTTTTTTAAAGTCAGTTTTTACCATCAAATATTAATCTTCGATAGAGTGTGTTTTAACCATACTTAAATAATAATAGCGGTAACATTGAAGAGATACCGCTATTACATCTTTGGATTGTTGCTATTATTAATCGACAATTATGCCTTAAAATTAAATCCGCAATCTTGACAATAGTAAGAATTCCTTTTTGTAAACCATTTCTTGCAATGCCAATGATAGGCCTTCTTCCTTGCTTTCATAATAATGGCATACCACCAATCAAAACATAAGAATACCATAATACCTATCGTCCATTTAATCATTGCATAGATAAGCCAGAAAACACCGAAAATCAAGAAATATAAAAATCCACGATGTTTCGCTTTGTCGGTTAATTGACACTTTTGGCTTCCGCATTTAGGACATTTAACGTATTTACCCATTGTTGTCACCTCCTTATATTTTAAATACTAATTTATCAAATCCATATTCATATACCAACGTATAAGAATCGCTTTGACTTGAACTCGGCGTTTCAAATACAAGATAGTATTTCCCGGACAAGTTTCCGTCTATTGAGCCGTTTAAATATAATGCAGGATATAACGTATCTTTTTCTTTTGCATACCAATATGCTTCTGTTCCCTTGGAATCAAATGTATTATTTCCGTTACTGACTTCAAATTCATAATCACTAATCGAGCGCGAATAGTTCGCTTTGTTCTTAATCTCAACTAGTATGCACATAAAATTATTTTGCGTCGTTATAGGCGATGACGAAATTGCTTTAATAAACGTTGTATCCTCTACGCTGACTATACGTATTGCATAATCATTGAGTTCACCCCATTCATTCTTCTCGATAGTTGTGGTAGTATCGGAACCGCATCCCGTCATGATTAACATACAGCCACTCAAAACGAGTACAATAGCCATAAACATACTTCTTTTTAAAAATTTACTCATCATTTTTACTGCTCACTCCTATTAGGGCTTTTTATAGCCCTATTGTAGCATATATAGCCCTACTCGTCAACTATTTTTTTGTAAACTTTTTATTGAAATATAGATTTGGTTAAAATTTATACCATATATAGAGTTTTCGGAGGAAAAAATGGGCGCATATGAACTTACCAAAAATAGAATTTTACAGCTATGTGAAGCAAAAAAATTTACGATTTACAGACTTGCGATGGAATCGGCAGTACCGCCATCCAGTATAAAAAATATTTTATATGGTAAAAGCACCAATCCGGGAATCGTTACAATAAAAATGCTTTGCGACGGTTTCGGAATCTCGCTGACTGAATTTTTTGATACCGAAGAGTTTAGAAACTTAGAACAAGAAATAAAGTAAAGGGATAAGAAAAGAAGGACGCCGTTAGCTATATTTTCTTTACGGCAAGCGATATGCCTTATTGCGTGATATTTTGCTTGAATCAAAGCGTTATTTCTCTCTTTGAGAGAAGCTAAGGCAAAATATAACTTTATTATAATTCTTTTGTGGATAAGAGGCCCACTCCTTGCCGTCGGCGTAATTGGACAAAAGCAGAAGGCGCATTCGGCGTGATAAAACAAGATATGGAGTACGATCGCATGCGGCGGAGAAGATTAGAAAAAGTTTCGGCAGAAATAACGCCGGTTGTCCCGGCTATGTGTTACGAAAACTGTTTAGACTATTCGACGGAACAGCAATACCGGATAGCCCCGTGACGTTAAGACCGGAAAAATAGCCACAGTAATTTTAGAAAAAATACTCAAACACAAAAAGAATACTAAATCCACAAATGAGATTGCAAAACAGAGTAAAAAGAAAAAGGAGCTTCTTAACAACATAGTTATTGAAAGGGCTGTCAAAAAACTTGCGTTTCTTAACAGCCCCTTTTGATTGTGCTCGGGGCCATGGATACGCCGGCGTCCGGGCGGGCGAAGAGTTTTTCCGATAAGATCAATAACCGGAACCGTCGAAATACTCTCCATTCGTGAAGTCAGGTCCGATATACGGGCGTACCGTCGGATCTTTCGTTATCGTTCCGTCCGCGGAGATAATAAGACCGTACGTCTGGCGGTTGATCAGGAAGATGTTTTCTTCGGCGGTATACTTTTTGAGGATTTTATAGTTGCGGTCGACGGCTTTGTTTTCTCCCAGGACGGCGTTATCGTATCCTTGCGGGAGGAAGACGTATTCTGCGTCCAAAACCGGATAGAGAGCGTCCAGTTCGTTATAACCGTGGTGCGCGGCCTGAATGATATCCGATTTTAACGTTTTTGCGGTATAATTTTTCGCGACCGTCTGTTGCGAGACGTCGCTCATATCGCCGAGGACCATAAAGGTGGTGTTGTCGTTAAAAGTAAAGCGGTAGGTCGTACAGGTGTCGTTGAAGTTGTAGATTGACGTTTTGTTGATTTTATAATCGAAAGCGTCCTCGTGCGTGTATAAAATCTCCAACCTGGCGTTGCCGAAAGTGAAAGTCTCGCCGGTGTGGGGTTTGATTTGCAAAGCGTCGGGCGCGTACTTTTCAAAACGACGGAAGAGGAGATAGGATGCGTCACTGCTGCCGTTGTCTACTTCTTTCCAGTTGGGATAGTTATACATAAAGCGTTCCAAGGTGATATGCTCGTTGTATCGATAGAGAAACTTGCTGAAAAAGCTGATGTGATCGTCGTGAGCGTGCGTTCCGATCCAGCAGGCGATGGTCAGATCTTCGCTTCCGGCGATCTCTTTGCAGAGATCGTAAAATCCATCTATCGCGCTGTCGGACGACTGGAAGACGGCTCCTCCGTCGATAATGATCAATTTATTGTCGGCAAGTTTAATGATATAGTTCATGCCGCAGCGCTCGATACCGCCGCCGTATTCGTAATTGTCGTCGCAATCGTCGTCGTACATCAGAGCGTATTGATAGATTGCCGTCTCGTCTCCCGGTTGTGCGTCGTAAGAGTAGGACGCCGCTGTCGGAGAAGCACTGACGGGATCGGTAACGACGCGCGTTACTTTTTGTTTGGAATTATAATAAACGTGGAGCAGTTTTCCTTCCTTAACATAGGTGCGGGAAGAAACGGCTTCTATATCGGAAGAACCGGCCGGGACGTAGCCCGAAGCAACGACTTTTTCGCAATATGCGTCGAACTCTTTCTCATTCGTGCGGGAAGCAACCTGCATGAAAGAGCTCTCTTTTGAGGGACCGCCGTTTTTACCGTCGTGGTATTCGTCGGCTTTCATGACGCCGCAATTGTACTTCCGGGACAGACGACCGGATGTGTACTCCGGCGCGTCGAGGTCCCATTCATGGGTTGTGGCAGCGTCAACAATACTGCTCTCAAGGGTTCCCCAACAAGAAATTGCGGTTACCGAAACAGCTAATATAACAGAGCAAGCGATAACGGTCGTTTTCCAGCGGACGGCGGGGGCGGCAAGTAAGAGAAAGACGACGAACCCGACCGTCTCCAACCCGAATGCGATATAGGTCATCGTACCCGCCCATATGGCGGAAGAGCGGCCGATATCTTTTCTTATAAGGGGTAATACGACCAATACGACGATAAGAACGATAGGGAAGATTATGGTCGACAAACGGACTGCGAGTTTAGGATATTTTTTTCGCGCATGTCCGGCGATAACGAACAGAACGTCAAAAAACGTTGCGATACAAACGACCATAACGGTATGAACGAGATGACTGCCGGCGTTGGCGTACTCGCTGAGTGCGAAAAAGTGCCGGTACAGATCGGTGCAAACGAAGATCAGCAGCGTTAAACAAGCGACGACGGGCAGTATCACGTATGGTTTTCTTAATTTCTCCGACATATTTTTTCTCCTTGAAAAGACAATGCTTTTTCTGACAATGCTTCATAAAAATAGCACAAAAATTCTGTTTTGGCAATAGGCAAACGGCGCTCCCCGGATAAAATAACCATTTAGCCTGCGCGGAGGGTTGCAATTTTCGGAATTTGTGCTATTATAGGTAAGAACAAAACTTGTTTACTAAAAACATAAGGAAAAAGAAACAATGATATTGAACGATTTGTTGGAAAGAAACGCCAAAGAATACCCGAACGACGTCGCGCTGGTGGAAGTCAATCCTTTCTTGCAGGAAAAACGCCGCAACTGGAGAGAATATAATCTGGTGGAAGAGACCGGTTCCGATTGCGTGCGCAAGCAGATTACGTGGTCGGTTTTTGATGAAAAAGCAAACCGTTGCGCCAATCTTCTGTTGGAACGCGGTATCAGAAAGGGCGAGAAGGTGGGCGTTCTTCTGATGAACTGCCTCGAATGGCTGCCTATCTATTTCGGAATTCTGAAAACAGGCGCGCTTGCCGTTCCGCTCAACTATCGTTACACCTCGAACGAAATCCGATATTGCGTGGGGCTTGCCGACGTCGATATGCTTTTTTTCGGGCCGGAATTCGTCAGCCGGGTGGAAGAGATTGTGGACGATCTCAAACGCGTTCGAGAACTTTTTTACGTCGGAGATAATTGTCCGGAATTCGCCGAAAACTACATTCATCTCGTCAACGACAGCACTTCCAAAAAGCCGGAGGGTATCGAACTTACCGAAGACGACTATGCCGCCATCTATTTTTCGTCCGGGACCACCGGTTTTCCTAAGGCTATACTTCATAAACATCGCAGTCTGCTCCATAGCGCGAGAGTAGAACAAAACCATCACGGTCAGCAGAAAGACGACGTATTCCTTTGCATTCCGCCTCTCTATCATACAGGGGCCAAAATGCACTGGTTTGGGAGCCTGATATCCGGAAGTAAGGCCGTTTTGTTAAAAGGAACGAAACCGGAAATTATTCTGGAAGCGGTATCTCGCGAAGGGTGCACCATCGTGTGGCTTCTGGTACCGTGGGCGCAAGATATCCTCGACGCCATCGACAGAGGCGACGTAAAACTTTCCGACTATAAGTTGGATCAATGGAGATTGATGCATATTGGTGCGCAACCGGTACCGCCCAGCCTGATCCGTCGTTGGAAAGAAGTCTTTCCCAATCACGAGTACGATACCAACTATGGGCTGAGCGAGTCGATAGGACCCGGTTGCGTTCACCTGGGCGTCGGCAATACGCATAAGGTAGGAGCCATCGGCAAAGCCGGATACGGATGGGAAGTCAAGATTGTCGACGAAAAGCGCAATATCGTCAAGCAGGGAGAAGTAGGCGAACTGGCCGTCAAGGGTCCCGGCGTCATGACTTGTTACTATAAGGATGAAAAGGCGACCGCCGAGGTGTTGGACGCCGAGGGTTGGCTCTATACCGGCGACATGGCGCAGGAGGACGAAGACGGGTTCATTTATCTCGTCGACAGAAAGAAAGACGTTATTATTACCGGGGGAGAGAATCTTTATCCGGTGCAGATAGAAGACTTTTTACGTTCGCATCCGCAGATCAAGGACGTCGCCGTCATCGGTTTACCCGATAAGCGTCTGGGCGAGATCGTTGCGGCAATCATCGAATTGAAAGAGGGCGAAAACTGCACGGAAGAGGACATTAATCAGTTCTGCAAAGCCTTGCCGCGATATAAGCGTCCGGCCAGGATCATTTTCGCCAAAGTCCCCAGGAATCCCACCGGGAAGATCGAAAAACCGCTTTTGCGCAAGACGTATTGCGGAGAAAGTCTCGTAAAAATGCAGAACGAGCTATAATATGGAAGGGCTGACAGAAAGAAAAAGAGTTTACGCTTTTATTTGCCTTTTTACGTTCACCTATATGGCGAGCTATATCACTCGTATCAATTACGGCGCGGTAATTTTGGAGATGGTTTATGCGACCGGATACGGAAAAGCCGCTCTTTCCATGGCTCTTACGGGGAGCTTTATTACCTACGGTGCCGGGCAGATCGTCAGTGGCGTGCTCGGGGACAGATTCCGGCCGAAACTACTTGTTTTTTGCGGGCTTATTCTGTCCGTATGTATGAACGTAATCATACCTTTTTGCCCTTCGCCGATCTATATGCTCGTCGTGTGGTGCATCAACGGCTTTGCGCAGGCTTTTATGTGGCCGCCCATCGTGCGCCTGATGACGGTGCTTTTTAACGAAGACGACTTTAAAAAGGCCTCCGTGTTCGTTTCGTGGGGCAGCAGCTTCGGTACCATTATCGTCTATCTCGTCGCACCGCTCGTCATTACTTTTCTTTCATGGAAAGCCGTTTTTTGGTTTTCGGCCGCTTGCGGCGCGCTTATGGCAACGCTGTGGATAATTTTCTGCAAGGACGTCTTACCCGAACCGAAACAGGGAAAAAAAGAAGAAAATACGGAGTCTGCGTCTGAAGTCAGGCTCTTTACGCCCGTCTTTATTATCAGTATGGCAGCCATCGTCTTGCAGGGGGCACTCCGTGACGGCGTAACGACCTGGATGCCGACGTATATTTCCGAAACGTACGACCTCGGAAGTAACGTTTCGATTCTGACCGGCGTTATTCTTCCCGTATTCAGTATCGCGACTTTTCAAGCGGCGTCTTTATTATACAGAAAACTGGTCAAGAACCTGATGGCCTGCGCATGTCTGTTTTTCGGCGTGGGTGCCGTCGCCGCGCTTTTTCTGTGCTTTTTTGCCGAAGCGAGCGTGGTCGCCTCCGTCGCGCTTTCGGCTGTTCTGACCGGATGCATGCACGGCGTCAACTTTCTTCTTATCTGTTTGCTTCCCGGATTTTATAAAGGCAGAAAAGTGTCTACCGTTTCGGGTATTCTCAATTCTTGCACCTATGTAGGCAGCGCCGTTTCTACGTACGGCATTGCGGTTTTATCGGAAAACGCCGGTTGGAAGACGACGCTTCTGGTGTGGTTTTTTATTGCTTTTGCCGGAACCGTACTCTGTCTGATCAACGCTTTTTCCCGGAGGAGATAGCCTATGATCGAGAAAAAATTCATCGTCCCCGCTTATTATAAGGGTTTTGTGTGTAAGGGCGGCGCTTGTCGGACCTGTTGTTGCGGCGGTTGGGCCGTGACCGTCTCTATGAAAGAGTATTTTTCTTTGCTCGGATTGCAATGCAGTCCGGAATTGCGCTATAAGATCGACGGCGCGTTGCACCTTTTAAAGGACGCCGACGAAAACAGGTACGCGCAGATCTTGCCCGCTTTCGACGGAACCTGTCCCATGCGTAGAAAAAGCGACGGCTATTGCGCTCTGCAATGCGAGTGCGGAGAGGACGTCTTGCCGGCGGTTTGTCGGTACTATCCGCGGTCTCCCCGCCTTTGGCCGCGAGAAGAATGTTGTATTTCTTGCAGTTGCGAAAAGGTGCTCGAAGATTTGATCGCCACGCCGGAGCCGTTGACGTTCGAAGAGAAAATTCTGGCCTTTTATTTTGACGAAGAAGACGCGCCTATTGTCGCAAAAGACGTGACGGAAGAAAGAAAAAAATGTATGGATATGTTGCGGGACAGGACGTTTTCCATTATGGAAAGAATGGATAAAATTATTCTATTTTTGTTTGAAAAGGGCGGTAAAACATTCTCTTTGCAAAAAACAGACGTCGCATTGACGGATATACTTTCTTTTTATTCCAATTCTCCGAGTATCGGGAAAGAATGCGAACGTGCGCTCGCAAACAGGATTACCCTGCAAGAGGCGGCCGCGGCCTTGCAAAAAAAGTTTCCGCAGGCCGAACTGTGGGCGGAAAAGATACTTTCCAATCACTTTTTCTTTATGAAATTTCCGTACGTCGAGCGGAACGAAAATCTCTCCGACGTGGCGCTCGGACTGGCCGGGCTGTTCGCTTTATGGACGATTCTGCTCGCGGACGAAGGAGTGAAAACGGCGGAGGATTTCGTCGACGTTACGGGCAGACTTTTTCGCGTGGCCGAGCATACCCGCTTTTATAAAAACGTAGCTATTTTGTTGGAAGAATCCTTCCGAAAATCTTGATTTTCATACCGTGAAGTCGGCGTTCCGACCGTTATTTTCTTGCCTTTTACTTTCCGATATTCGCTGACGCGCAATCGTTCCCGTTTGAGAAGAACGCCGTTTTTGTAGTAGTCCCGGAAGGACAGATACATACTGCCGTCTTTCGGCTCGGAGAGTATTTTTTCTTCCGTGCCGGGGATGAATTCGTATTCGTCGCAGGGGAACGTTTTTTCTTTTTTGCTCCATAAACGTATTTCTTCGGTCGGTTTTGTCCCGTATAGAGTAAAAGTCACTTTTGCCCCGTCGCATTCGGCGTCGATGAAAACGGGATAGTCGGTATCGTTTTTTAATACCAGATCGTTGCTTTCGCTGACCATGGCGTCCAACCCGAGGGGAACGTAGGAGACGGGAAGAGAATGGTTTTTGCTGATCGCGGTAAGTCCCGCGGACATCCATGCGTTATACAGGGTAGTCGAAACCTGGCAGACGCCCCCGCCGATACCTCGGGTGAATTCTCCGTACGCGATTACGCCGGCTTCCCGATAGCCGTTTTCTTTCGTCCTTTTCCCGACCGCCGTATTAAAAGATAATTCGCTTCCTCCTTCCACCGTCCGATTATCCAACCGTTCAACGGCCAGGCGAACGTTATGCTTCCGTTCGGGCGAGGAAGAGGAATAATCGGTGGAAAAAGAAGCCGTTTTTTCGGTCCTTGAAGACAGGTCTTCTTTCGTAAGAACGGGGGAAAGAGATCTGTAAGAAACCTCGCCCGAAAAAGCGCCGTCGCTCGCGACGATGCGCGCAGCCGTCTCTTGTGCGGAAGCGATCCTGCCCGTTTTTCCTTCGGCATAAGAGAATTTTCCGTCGCCGAGATAGGTAAAGTCCGGTTCTTCGAGCGGAAGATATAGTGTTTCGCAGGCATTTTCGACGTCGGCGGCGCATTCCGGACTCAGTTTACGTAAGAATCCGAGAGAGTCGAGGCCCGATATTCTTCGATATTCTTCGAGAGAGCCGTATTTTTTAATAAGAACGGTCTCGAAAAGCGAGAGCGGATAACTTTTTTCGGATAAAACTTCGTTCTGAAAGGTCAGTCGAACGGTCAGCGCGCCGTTGGGGCGACACCCCATTGCCGCGAGGACGAAAAACAGTATGAACAGAAAAAAGAGCCGCTTTATCTTCATATACCGTTAGTTTGCGCTTATCGCATCGTAACTATGCTTTTACAGAGTCGATTAAGAGCGATATGCTAAAATTACTTCGGAATGCGATGAATTTCGGAAAGTACTGTTGACTTAGAGCATATTTTATTGTATTATTTTATTAAATACAATAAATTGAGGTGAAAAATGATTGAATTGTATATTATGATTGCGATTATCGCGGCACTTTTCGTGATCGACGTCCTTCTGTTGGTCGCCATTGTAAAAGCAAAAAAGCAAATCAAATGCGTAAACTGCGCTTGTACGTGCAAGCCGGCCGAGACGGACGCAGAGAAAGAAATATTGGCGGCGAACGATCGTTTCGACGATAAAGAAGAGCCCGTACTTTTCGCTCCTGCGGAAGAAAAACCGATGGAAGAAACCGCTCCCGTCGAAGAAAATCCGGTTGAAGAACCCGCTCCTGCCGAAGAAAATCCGGTTGAAGAACCCGCTCCTGCCGAAGAAAAAACGGTCGAAGAACCCGCTCCTGCCGAAGAAAAAAAAGAAACGATCGAAGAAGAACCTGTCAAAGCGAAAGAAGAACCCGTTAAAGAAGAACCGGTCGAGGAAAAGCCGGCGGAAGAACCGGCTCTTGCAAAAGAGGTGGCGGCAGCCACGGAACCTGTAGAAAAGAAGAAAGAAAAGGCGGAAAAGAAACCGGCAAAGAAAGCGGAGAAAAAAGAGCCGAAAAAACCCGTCGAAAAGCCGAAGAAAGCTCCCGTCGAGAAGAAAGAAGAACCGAAACCGGTCGTCGCTCCCGCAGAAGAAAAAAAGCCGACGGGCGTGAGAGGCAAGATCGAGATCTGTAATTCCGTTATCGGCGGATTCCACTATATTCTTCGCGCCAACAACGGCCAGCTTTTGTACGAAAGTAAGAACTATAAGAGCGTGGCGACCTGCCGCACCGCAATCGACGCCTTTATCGAAGCCGTCAGATTCGGGATGTTCAGCGTTCGCGACGACAAGTTCCATCGTTATAAGTTTATTTTGAAGAGTCCCACCAGCAATAACGTAATTTACGTCGGAGAAAGCTTCGATAACGAACGTTCGTGTCTGAGCAATATCGAGAGCGTACGCCGCTTTGCCGGCGTTTCCGATATCGTGGACAGCACCGACGCTGACTTCAAAGCTCGTTTCTCGCCCTACGTGATCTCAGAAGAAGTCAAAAATAAGGTCAGGAACAACAACGGCGTAGTAGGCAAGTGGGTTATCGAGCAGGAAGACTCCGGCAAAAAAAACGCTCCGTACGTGTTCCTTTTGTACGCCAGCAACGGTCAACTCTTGTACGAAAGCCGCGATTACAGCAGTTATAGCAGTTGTAAGAACGGTTTATTGACTTTCCGGAAGACCATTCAGGAAGGCGAGTTCATTATCGATCCGGATAAAGCCGGAAGATATAAATTTATATTGCGTAACACCGGCAATAATTCTTTGATGGAATACATCGGCCAGAATTACAGCACCGAACACGCTTGCGCCGACGGCATCGACAGCATTTACCGTTTTGCGCTTGTTTCTCCGGTTGACAAGTTGTAATCGCGCCGAGTGGAGGAGTTTGTGAAAAAGAAGATCATTGTTTCCGTTCTGTTTGTTTTGGTTTTGACGTTACTACTCACGTCCTGCGGAAGATTCGGAACGCCGGACGAAGACGGTTCGAAAATAACTTATTATTTTGAGACCAAAGACGGTCGTCTGAACGCCGAAAAGTGGATTTCTTTCGTGGAAAGCGAATGGAACTATTTCGACGGACAAAAAGGAACAATTGAACGGAACGGAAACGCAATCGCTTTAAAGACCGAAGAGGGCGTCTGGGCTACCGGGCGCTTTTCCGATGGTAATTTTATTCTGAGTAAAGACGGAAAAACCATTACGTACTATGCTCTTGGCAACGAGCTGCCCGAAAAACAAGTCTTTACCATGAAGAATGTTTATGAGCAGGCGAAAGACCTCGGTTTCGAAGGAACGTTGGACGAACTTATCGAGATGTTCCGCGGACAAAGCGCGTACGACGCGGCCGTGAAAAACGGGTATAGCGGAACGGAAGCGCAATGGATCGCTTCTCTTGCCGGAAGCGACGGACAGACGCCCACGATCGGAAAGAACGGGCATTGGTACGTCGGAGACGTAGATACCGGCGTAACGGCGGGGGGAACCGGAATTACGAACATAGAAAAGACGAAGACGGAACAAAACGTCGATACCTATACCATCTCGGTATCGGACGGCAGCACGTACGACTTTACCGTGACCAACGGACTGAACGGCGAAGCCGCCGAAAAGGGTACGGGGATCGAGAAGATCGAAAAGACCGCTACGAACGAGAACGTAGACACGTACACCGTCACGTTGACCGACGGGACGCAATATACCTACGACGTGACCAACGGCATCGATGGTAAGGACGGCATCGACGGCAAGGACGGAAGAGACGGCCACGACGGCGCGGACGCTCCGGCGCTTACCGTTGCCGAGCTGTACGAAGAAGCGAAAAAAGCGGGCTATGAGGGCACCTACCTTGAGTTCATCGCGGAATATCTTCCGGCCGGAGACGAAGCGGAAGAGGCGAAAGTCAACGCCGCCTGTTTTTCCGTCGTGAGCATCATTTGTCCTTATAATTACGTTCAATACGGGAGCGTTCTTTACGGTGCGTCAACAGCGACGGGCGTTATTTACCAAATCAATAAGGATGCGGGAGACGCTTATATTCTGACGAACTATCACGTAACTTACGCGGCGGAAAAAACGGACGAAGCAGGCAACGCCGATCCCGGCATTTGCGACAAGATATACGTTTATTTGTTCGGAAGCGAGATTATGGGGAGCGAAATTTACTCCAACGTAGACTACCCGGGCATGTTTATGGAAGCCGAATATATCGGCGGCAGTATGACGTACGACGTCGCTTTATTGAAGATAACAGGTAACGATTATCTGAAGAACAGTAACGCAAAAGCGGCGACTATTGTCGACAGCGAGACGGTCTCGCAAAACGATACCGTGTATGCCGTCGGTAACGGCGGCGGAGACGGTATAGCCGTTACCAAAGGGATCGTCAACTATCTGAACGACACCTTTACGGCCGTTGGGGCCGACGGTTCAACGGTCGTTTCTTTCAGAGTCATGCGTTGCGACGCCGTCGTCAATCCGGGGAACAGCGGCGGCGCTCTCCTGAACAATCGCGGAGAGATGATCGGTCTGGTCAACGGAAAAATGGTCAGCTCGTATTACGACGGCGTAGGGTACGCCATTCCTTCCAACGTGGCCAAAAATATCGCCGAAAACATCCTCTATTATTATGAACAGACGGGTGTTACTCCGGTCAGCGTCAAAAAGGTTCTGTTCGGCGTGACGTTTACCAGCAGCGAAGCGCATGCGGAATACGACGTCAATTCGGGAAAGATCGTCCGTTACGAGAATTTACACGTTCATTCGGTCAGCGAAGACGCGCTTGTGTACGGAAAAATCGAAAAAGGCGATGTAATCACGAAAGTGACGATAGAAAGAAACGGCGTCCGGACGGAATACGAGGTTGACAGACCGTATATACTCACCGATCTCACGTTGACCGTACGCGCGGGCGATACGGTGACTCTGACTTATCTTCGCGACGTTGACGGAACGGAAACGGAGGGAGAAGCCGTGGTGGAGATTACCGAAAATAATCTTATCGTGGCGAAGTGATAAAAACTGATGGATTGCTTTTTTCTCTTTGATTTCCCGGACGAAAATCTTACTTTTCATGCGGAATATTGTACGGAACGCGCCGTTCATACCTTGGACGGCGTCGTGCCCGACTTATCCGCGCTGTATGCCGCGACGGACGCTTCCGATAAAGAAGGCGTGCTTAAATTCCTGACCGCCCGGTTTTCTTCCGGTAACGGTTTTTTCGAGTTTCTGAAAGAACGCGGCATCGCTTTTGTGCCAACGGGAAAGAGCTATGCTGATACTTCTTCGGACGTATAGTCCGAAAAGGAAAAATTTACATATACTTATTTATTCTTTAAAAAAACAGGTTTATTTGACAAAACGGGGAAAGTAGCGTAAAATACGTAGTATGAAGAGATCCGTAATCAGCGGCTTTTGCCTTATTTTACTGACTTTGATTGTTCTTCTGACCGGGTGCGCCCAAAAGAACGTTTCCGTCTACACGTTAAACGAGAACGGGGTTGAATATACTCTGACTCTGAACGAAAACGACGGTACGTTCGTACTGATCGAAAAAACGGGCGAGGAGACGAAGGAGTACGAAGGAACGTTTACTGTGAAAGACGGCGGCGTGGTCCTCGGCAGTACCAATTTCGGCTATCGGTCCGTTCGATTGCTTGGCGACGCTTTCGTTTTTATTACAAATCCCAACGGAATGGAAGAGGAACTGCCGCCCTGCGAACACGAATGGGGAAAAGCGACGCACGTAGAGGGCGACTGTCGTCACTATGGTTATACCGAACAAACGTGCAAAAAATGCAATGAAACGGAAAAAACGTACGATACCGCCTATGGCGAGCACATTTTGGACGGCGGCAAGCACGTAGAGGGAAAAACTTGCACCGATTACGGCTATACCGAATATACCTGCACCGTTTGCAAAGAAAAGTTAGAGACGGTTAAGGACGAGACGTTATCGGGACGACACGATTATGAAGAAACGGAGACCGTCCGCGACAAAGGTTGTACCTTTATTTTGCAAAAATTGAATCGTTGCAGAAATTGCAATCACGAAGAATATATGGAGGTTGCCAATCGCTCCATCGGTTCTCATAGGGACGAAAACGAAGACGGCATTTGCGACGTTTGCGGCAGGTTGAAGAACGGTTTGCCGTCCGTTCACGATGATAAGAACGAAGACGGCTATTGCGACACCTGTCACGTAAAGATGACCGTTTTGCAAGGGGTGATCTCTTCTCCTTGCGGGTATGAAGAGGACGGAAAGACGTACGTCGGCGTTTATCCGCAACTGATCGCCGGACAATCGGCCAGGATTATTCGCGATGCGGGCAGATACGATCCCGATCTCGACGTATGGTATTACGGAACGGAAACGTACGTTATCCGGAAGACTCCGACGATGTACGACGAAAAGAAGTTTTCTGACAACGTGGTCGTGAACGGAAAAGAAAGCTATGCTTTTATTTTACAACCGCTTGCTTTCGTTAAGTATGGAGACAAGTATATCTGCGACCGGATCGTGGACGGAGAAGTCTTTTTGAGCGACTCCGTGAAAATAAACGACGGCGTTACCAACGTGTGGGAAGAGAGCACGTTGTATACGTACGTAAAAGAAACGATGGCCGCTCGTATCGGTTGCGCCGAAGAAGTGGCCTCGATCGATCTTCTGAGCGTGGGAGAGATGCCGCCGGAGTCCGAATGCATTAAGACGGTTACAGATTACGCGCTGGCCGGAGGCGTAAAATATTACGACGTCGACCGGAAGGGCGAGTGGTTTTTGAAGACGGCCGGAAAGGCTGCGGATAAGGTCTGTTGCGTCGGCTGGGGCGGGATCAAACAGGATGACGTTTCGATTTCGGTAATTCGCGGCGTCGTACCCGTCGTACGATTAAAGGAGAATAACGAATGAAAAAAAAGATTATTTTCTTAATCGGCCTAATCGCCGTTTCGGCGCTTCTTTTCGTCGGATGTTCAAAAAGGGATCAGAAAGAGAACGAACAGACTCCTGCGCCGAGCGGCGTAACGATCAGTTTTGACACGCAAATCGAAGGATATAATATTCAACCGCTGTTTCTGGACGGCGTGTCTGATAAAGATATGCCCGACGCGCCCTATTATGCGGGATACGTTTTTCTCGGTTGGTATTACGACGCCGCCGGAACGAAAATTTTCGATATATTGGACGGGTTTACACAGGATACCACGCTTTATGCAAAATGGGAGAGAAGACAGGCTACGATAGAACCCGGACAAGCCGCCGAAACGGAAACGGACGTCGGGCGGTTCGTATTCGCAAAAAAAGAAAACGAATATTCGGTCGTCGGGTATACGGGAGGTCTCCCGGAGATTACCATACCGGAAACATACAAAGACCTGCCCGTTTCCGGCGTGAAGAACGGCGCGTTTAACGGAACCATCGTTCGGAAAATCAATCTTCCCGCATCCGTTAAAACGGTAGAAGGGGGCGCTTTTGCCGGGGCAACCAAGTTGCAATCGATAAACGTCGAGGACAATAACCCTTCTTATAAATCAATAGACGGGATACTGTATAACAAAGAAGGTACCGTTCTCGTTTGTTTGCCTCCGATGTGCGTAGCGACCAATTACGGCGTGCCGGCGGAGGTGGAAGAGATCGGACCTTTTGCCCTCCACGGGTGCGTTATTTCGTTATATTTTGTCGACGACGGCGCATTGACCACTCTCACAGAAAACGCTTTTTCCGGCTTTATGGGCGACGTAACGTTGCCCGTTTGTCTCGAAAATATCGAAAAGCTTGCTTTTTCCGGCGCCGATTGTAACGTCACTTTCCCGACGAACAGTCGATTGACGGCGTTGCGGAACGGCGCGTTCGACGGCTTTATCGGCGGCAAGATCAAGGTTCCCGCTTCGGTAAAGGAGATCAGCGGTTCGGCCTTTTACGGTTGCGTTGCGGAAGTGGATTTGTCGCTGACGGGTCTGACCGCATTCGGCGATAACGCGTTCAACGGATATCTCGGAAAAAGACTGTTTGTTCCCGCGTCCGTGACGTCGCTGGGCAGCGGATGTTTTTATCGTTGCACGTCGGAGATCACTTTCGACGAAAGAACCGATCTGAGAACGATCGGCGAAAATTCTTTCAGTAATTTCGCCGGGCAGGTTATTATTCCTGCGTCGGTTAAAACGGTGGAGAGGTATGCTTTTTATAACGCGCTTGCCGGAGCGGAGATCGTTTTTTCTGCAAAACAGAGCGAAATAACCGTTGACGAAACCGCCTTTAAGTCTTCTCTTGCTACGGTGACGTACCGATGAGAGCAAAAGTCCTTCTTCTTTCCGTTCTGTTCCTATTGATCCTCGTCGCTTGCGAAAACAAAACGACGGAGCCGGAAGAACCCGCCTGCGAACATTTGTGGTCGGAGAGTTATTCCGTGACCGAGCCGACCTTGGACGAAGAAGGCGCACGCGTTTATACCTGCGTGCTTTGCGGCCAAAAAAAATCGACGCCCATACCGGAACTTTCTCAGGAAGATTATTTTTTGATCGTCGATCCTGCGACCTGCGAAGAGGACGGAAAAGAAACGTACTCCTCCGAAGAGTGGGGAGAATACGAAATCCTCTTGCCGGCGACGGGACATAATTTTTCCGGAGAACCCACCCGTACCACGGCCACCTGTACCGAAAACGGAGAGGACGTATTTGTCTGTAAAAATTGCGGAGAGGAAAAGAAAGAGACGAGAGACGCCTTTGGACATGAATATTACGTGCTCGCCGTTCACGAAGGAACTTGTCTCGAAAAAGGATATACCGAATACGGATGCAAGCGTTGCGACGCCGTCATAAACGCCGATTATACCGATTACGCGCACGTATACGAAGCGGGCGGATACGTGGAAGGAAACTGTACCGAAAAAGGGTATACGCCGTATGTTTGTCGGCTGTGCAAAACAGAAAAGAAAGACTATAAAGATTACGCGCACGTATATAATAAGGATACGGGAGAGTGTAATCTTTGCGGCGCCGTGTGCGAACATGATTTCCGGGACTATAAGTGCGCCCGATGTCAGTTCAATATTCGCGAAGAACTGGACGCGCGCTCCGGTATCTTCGTTTGCGGCGACGTAACCTATTTCGGATCTTATCCGCAGAGTCACGTTTCCGACCCCGATATCATTGCGGAATTGGACGAGTATTTCGGTGCGAATAAGGCAAAGACGGAGAGGACGCTGAACGGGATCGTCTATGTCAAAGCGGACGTTTCTTTGCAAAGCAACACCGCGTTGTCTTTTTCGGACGGCACGATATTATCCCCTGCGGTCAACGGCAGAACGGTCCATTATTTCCGGCGGGATCCCATCGCTTGGAGACAGGGAAAAAACGGCGTTCTGGTCGCGGATTGTATTCTTGACGTACGCGCGTTTCAGGAAAACGTAACTTCCGTCGGAACCAACAGTTATTTTAACGTGGAAAACGGCGTTTACGCCAATAATTGGTCCGTTTCGACGGCGCGACTGTTTTTGTCGGAGACTTTTTATCAAACGGCGTTTAACGAAAAGCAGAAAGCGATGATCGAACCGACGATAAACGACAATACGAACAGCGGCTATTACGAACCGTCCGACAGCCGTCCCTGGTGCGTGCAGGAAGAGACCACGGACGCCGTCTTTTTGCCGTCCTTTGTCGATTTGTGCGAAAAAGACGCCGTAGTCGATAAACCGAACGCCGCGCTTTGCAGGACGGTATCCGATTATGCGTTATGTTCACCGATCGTTGTGGACGGGATGAAAAACGTTACGGCAAAATGGTATTTACGTTCGCCCGGACTTTCTTCCGGATACGTCTGCGCGATAGAGGAGGACGGAAAACTGTCCTGTTCCACCTTGACTTATAAAGAAAAAGAGATAAACGGAGACACGAAAAAAACCGGAATGGGTATTGTGCCCGCGTTGAAAGTGTCTTTGTCCGAATAAAGGACGGATATTTTAAAAAAATTAAAAATTTTTAAAAATCATTGCTTTTTTTTAATTGACAATATTACATTGGATTGCTATAATAGTTGCGCTTATGTAGCAAACTTAGGAGGATTAAATGCCGACAATTAACCAGCTTATCAGGCAGGGTAGAGAAAAACAGGTCAAAAAGAGTCAAGCGCCTTTGATGCAAAAGTGTCCCCAAAAGCGCGGCGTATGCTTGTCCGTTACCACGACTACCCCGAAGAAGCCTAACTCCGCTGTCAGAAAGATCGCCAGAGTCCGTTTGGTCAACGGTATGGAAGGTATCGTATATATTCCCGGTATCGGACATACTTTGCAGGAACACAGCGTCGTTCTTATCAGAGGCGGAAGAGTAAAGGACTTGCCGGGCGTTCGTTATCACATCATCCGCGGTACCCTCGATACCACCGGTGTGGCAAAGCGCAAGCAGGCTCGTTCCAAATACGGCGCGAAGCGTCCCAAATAATAAATAACAACCTATAATTTCAGGAGGATATATTTAATATGCCCAGAAGAAGCGGAGTACCGAAACGTGACGTTTTGCCGGACGCAATCTATAACTCGAAAGTCGTTACCAAGCTGATCAATCAGGTCATGCAGGACGGCGAAAAGGGCGTCGCGCAAAAAATCGTTTACGGCGCGTTCGATACCATAAAAGAAAAAATGAACCAAAACCCCGATGAAGTTTTCATGAAGGCTTTGGAAAACGTTATGCCCACGTTGGAAGTCAAAGCGAGAAGAATCGGCGGAAGCAACTATCAGGTACCGCTCGAAATTCGTCCCGAAAGACGTCAGACTCTCGGCATTCGTTGGATTGTGATGTTCGCCAGAAAGCGCGGAGAAAAGACGATGATCGAACGTCTTTCTGCAGAGCTTATGGACGCGTATAACAATGCCGGCGGCGCCGTGAAGAAGAAGGAAGACACCCACCGTATGGCCGAAGCGAACAAGGCGTACGCGCATTATCGCTTCTAATGTAGACGAAAAATTGAAGGTTGGCATACGGACCCCTCAGGTTAGTATGCCTTTTTTATTTAAAAACACAAAAAATACACCCGGCCGAATACTTTTTGATCAAATAGGATAAAACAATAAACGGCCTCATGAAATCTTACCGGGAGGAATAATTATGGCAAGAGAAGTACCCATTGAGAAGATGCGTAACATAGGTATTATGGCGCATATCGACGCAGGGAAAACGACAACGAGCGAACGTATTCTGTATTATACTGGACTTACGCACCGCCTCGGAGAGGTCCATGACGGCGCGGCCACCATGGACTGGATGGAACAAGAACAAGAACGTGGTATTACCATTACTTCCGCGGCCGTTACGGCGCATTGGAAGGGCTATACCATTAACTTAATCGACACCCCCGGACACGTTGACTTCACCGTAGAGGTAGAAAGAAGTTTGCGCGTCCTCGACGGAGCCGTCGCGGTTTTCTGTGCAAAGGGCGGCGTTGAACCGCAGAGCGAAACGGTTTGGCGTCAGGCGACCAAGTACAAGGTACCTCGTATCGCATTCGTCAATAAGATGGATATTTTAGGCGCCGATTTCTATAACGTCGTTAACATGATCAAAGAGCGTCTCCACGCTCGCCCGGTCATGATGACCCTGCCGATCGGCAAAGAATCCGATTTTACCGGTATCATCGACGTTCTTAATCAAAAAGCTCTCGTGTACGATCTCGGAGCCGACGGTAAGAATTATGAGACCGTCGAGATCCCCGACAACATGAAAGAAGAAGCGGCTGCCGCCTATCAGGAAATGGTTGAGTCTTGCGCCGATTTTGACGACGAGATCATGATGAAGTATCTGGAAGGCGAAAAAGTCACTCCCGAGGAGGTTAAAGTTGCTCTTCGTAAAGCGACCATCGCTCTCGAACTCGTCCCCGTTTTCTGCGGAAGCGCTTATCGTAACAAGGGCGTTCAGATGATGCTCGACGGCGTTATCGACTATCTGCCTTCTCCTATCGATATTCCTCCGGTCGAAGGTAAGAACGATAACGACGAGATCGAATCGCGCGAAGCCGACGACAAAGTACCGCTCTCCGGTCTGGCCTTTAAGATCGCCAGCGACCCGTTCGTCGGGAAGCTGACTTTCTATCGTATTTATTCCGGCGTATTGACCAAAGGTATGTCGGTCTGGAACTCCAATAAGAAGTGCCGCGAAAGAGTGGGCAGACTTATCCGTATGTTCTCCAACGACCGTATCGATATCGAAGAAGCGCATGCCGGCGACATCATCGCCATTATCGGCTTGAAGTCCACCACCACGGGCGAAACGCTTTGTGATGAGAAAAACCCCATTGTTTTGGACGAAATGAAGTTCCCGGATCCCGTTATCCGTCTTGCTATCGAACCGAAGACCAAGATCGGTCAGGAAAAAATGGCTCTCGCCCTCGTGCGTCTTGCCGAAGAAGATCCGACTTTCCGTACTTATACCGATCGTGAAACCGGACAGACCATTATTGCCGGCATGGGCGAATTGCACTTGGAAATTATCGTCGACAGATTGCTTCGTGAATTTAAGGTGGAAGCAAACATCGGTAAGCCGGAAGTCGCTTACAGAGAAGCCATCAAGAGAAAGGCCCGCGCCGAAGGGAAATTCGTTCGTCAGAGCGGTGGTCACGGACAATACGGTCACTGCGTTATCGAGATCGAACCCAACGAACCGGGTAAGGGCATCGAGTTCTACGATGAGATCAAGGGCGGCGTCATTCCGAAAGAATTTATTAAGCCTGTCGAAGAAGGTATCAGAGAAGCCGCTAAGGGCGGTATCCTGATCGGATACGAAATGGTTGACTTCATCGTTCACCTTGTAGACGGTAGCTTCCACGAAGTCGACTCTTCGGAAATGAGCTTTAAGATCGCCGGTAGCCTTGCCTTTAAGGAAGCCGCTCGTCTTGCCGATCCGACCATTCTCGAACCGATGATGGACGTCGAAGTCGTAGTTCCCCCGGATTATCTCGGCGACGTTATCAACACCGTTACTTCCCGTCGTGGCGGCATCAGAGAAATGCGTGACGTCGGCGGTAATAAGGCCGTTGACTGCGATATCCCGCTTGCCGAAATGTTCGGTTACGCTACCGTTCTTCGTAGCGCCACCCAAGGCCGCGGTAATTACGTTATGCAGCTTAAATGCTATACCGAAGTTCCTAGCGGCGAAAAGAAGCGCCTTATCGAAGGACACAGCGCGAAATAATTTTTTTCGCGTTCAAAAAAAACAAATCAAAGATCCGTGCGTATGTTCGGGTCTTTTTTTGTTAAAAACCTTATTGACAAAAAATAAAGTATAAAACTGCCTTGACAGATGGACTATCAGATGAATAATAAAACTATCAAAGTGAAAAAAGACGGAAGCGTAAAGCCGGCGGAAAATCCGGACTTATGTAATTAGTCGACTATACACGCATGATTCGGTCTGTGCAAGCGGTATTTCTTCAAGAATACCGGTTTTTATACGAATGGTACTCGCTTAAAAAACCGTCAAAAAGAGGCAACGCCTTGACAAAATTGTCATGCTGAATTATACTGAAAACAGGCGTTTTTCTTTTTTTGAAAGCATGACGTCGAGAATAAAATATGAGCGGAAAGATGAGTTTGCGGACGAAGAAAGCGCTATGCCTCGTTATCATCGGGATCGTTATGAATCTCGCGTTGGCTCTCGGTAAATTATTCGTTGGACTCAGCGTAAATAGCCTCTGTATTCTTCTTGACTCGACGAACGGGTTTTTCGATACTCTTACCGGCATCGTCGCCGCCGTGGCGTTCGGGTTGGTCGCCCTTGCGCCTACCGAAAAGTTCCCGTATGGTTTTGGCAGAAGCGAGTACCTTGCCGGTTTCGTCGTCGCCGTTGCCGCCGCCGTAATGGGGGGAACGTTTTTGATGGAATCGCTCAACCGCTTGACGATGCCCGAACCCGTCTGGTACGGTTTGCAAAGTACCGTCTTACTTTCCGTGAGCATCGTCGTAAAATTAAGCTTTTCCTTTGTCGTGACGTTTTGCAATCGCAAACTATGCTCAAAGGCGTTACGGGCGATCGCATTGGACGGATTTCTGGACGTCGGTATCACTACCGCCACTCTCGTTTCCTTTACGCTGTCTGCCCGATTGAGTTATGCGATTGATTCTTTCTTCGGAATAGCCATCAGCATCGTCGTGCTCGTTTATTCTGTTAAAATGATCGTGGATACAGTAAGAACTCTGATCGGCACGAATGAAACGAAAGAGGAGAAAGACGCGATCGTAGCCCTGTGCAAAGAAGAACCCGTTATCGACGAACTTAACGACGTGCGCCTGCATGATTATGGATATCGTGCGAAATTCGGCGTTGTTTATGTCGTCTTTTCCCCCAATTCGACGGAAGCGGAAAAAGCGGCTGCCATCGACCGCATTACAACCCGATTGAAGGATGAAACGGGCGCGGCGGTGGAGATCGTCTCTGTAAAAAAACTCACGGAATAACGATTCCGTATAAAATATCAGCCAAGGAGGATAGTATGTCCAGATCCAAGAAACAACCCGCTACCGGTAAGAAAAAAAAGTCGCGCGGCAAAATAGCGTTATGCGTTATTCTGTCGATCGTACTCGCACTTGCCCTTCTTGCCGGCGTTTTCGCTATTTTGAATATTCAAAGTACCAAAGCCCTTCTTAAATTGGCGAATAGTTTTAACGCCGTCCCGTACGAAGAAGGCACAAGGTTGGTGCCGGAGAAGGATGAAGACGGCGATTGGTGTTTCGTTACCGACGGCGATTTCCGGATCGTTCAGCTTACCGACGTGCATCTCGGTTCGGGCGTGCTGTCCGCGAAAAAGGATCGCTGGGCGATGAATGCCATAGCGAACATGATCACGGCGGAAAAGCCGCATCTCGTTATTGTTACCGGCGACGTGGATTTTCCCGTTCCGCACAGTTCCGGTACGCTGAATAATCGTAACGGAGCGGAAGTTTTTTGCACGATGATGGAGAAATTGGGCGCATACTGGACGGTGGGATTCGGCAATCACGATACAGAGGCGTACAGCTATTTTTCGAGAGAAGAGATCGATAAGTTTTATTCCGGATACGCGTCGAAAGAAGGAAGTCACTGTTTGTATCAGAGCACGGCGAATATCGACGGAAAAGGCAATCAGATGATTAAAGTAAAGAACACTCAAGGCGTCGTAACGCAGGCTATCACAGTATTCGACAGTCATAGTTATACCGACGGCGACGTAATGGGCATTCTTTGGAAATACGACAACATCCATCAGAATCAGGTCGACTGGTATGCCGGCAAAATACAAAAAATAAACGCGGACAATGCGGCGATCGATCCGTCCGTCGAGCCCGTAAAAAATCTTATGTTCTTCCATATTGCTCTTCCCGAATATCGCGAAGCGTGGAAAGAACTGATCGAGGCCAATCCCGACGTAAAAGACCTGAATTATCAGAACACCGAAAACGTAACGTATAAATACGGCGTCATGGGCGAAAGCTCGGGCATGAATCCTCTTGCCAATAACGGAGAGACGTACGGTATTTTTTGCGGCGTCGGAGACGATAACGTATTCGAGGTAGGTAAAGAAAATGGGCTCCAGGGCGTATTTTGCGGTCACGATCACCTTAATAATTTTTCGGTGGAATACAAAGGCGTCCGACTGACTTACGGCATGAGTATCGACTATCTCGCATATTCCGGCATCTGGAAGCAACGCGCACAGAGAGGATGCACGTTGATTACCGTTCGTTCGGACGGATCATTCGAGTGCGCGAATTCCTCCTACTATCAGGATAAGTACAAACCCGACGACGAGGCTTCCGTAAATTAAATCGGTATATTGTTTTTTTTAAGATAACACGAGAAAAGCAGAATGGTTTCCGTTCTGTTTTTTCGTTTAAGAAGGACAAAATATTGAACGGAAAACGAGATGTGGCAAACGAAAAACATGAAGAGTACCTTAATCACACCGCGCAATTTGACGGAGAAGGAACCTTTTTCTTATGAGAAGATCGATAAAAAAATCTTTTCCTGTTTGTTTTTTTACCAAAAAAAGGGGAAAATGTCGGTAACGGACATGATTTTTAAAAAATCCGGAAAAACGCTTGCTTGAAAGTAAGAAATGCGTTATAATAAGCTAAACCATAAAAATGATTTAATTGGAGGCTAAAATGGCAAAAGCTAAATTTGAAAGAACCAAACCGCATGTCAATATCGGTACTATCGGCCACGTTGACCATGGTAAGACGACTTTGACTGCAGCTATCACGATGGTATCCGCCGCTGCCGGCCACGCTCAGTTGATGCGTTATGACGAAATCGACAAGGCTCCGGAAGAAAAGGCCAGAGGTATCACCATTAATACCGCGCACGTTGAATACGAAACCGAGACTCGTCACTACGCTCACGTTGACTGCCCCGGACACGCGGACTATGTTAAGAACATGATTACCGGTGCCGCTCAGATGGACGGCGCTATCCTCGTCGTCGCTTCTACCGACGGCCCGATGCCGCAGACCCGTGAGCACATCCTGCTCGCTCGTCAGGTTGGCGTTCCTTACATCGTCGTCTTCATGAACAAAGTTGACCAGGTTGACGATCCCGAACTCCTCGACCTCGTTGAAATGGAAGTTCGTGAACTCCTCTCCAGCTATGAATTCCCCGGCGACGACATCCCGGTTATCAAGGGTTCCGCTTTGAAGGCTATCGAAGCTTGCACTGCCGGCCATCCCGAGAGTCCCGACTGCGACTGCATCAGAGAACTCCTCGCTGCTGTCGACTCCTACATCCCCGCTCCGGAAAGAGACACCGAGAAGCCCTTCTTGATGCCTGTTGAAGACGTCTTTACCATTACCGGTCGTGGTACCGTTGCTACCGGTAGAGTTGAGCGTGGTATGGTTAAGATGCAAGATAAGGTTGAAATCGTTGGCCTCATGGACAAGCCGAAGGAAACCACCATTACCGGTATCGAAATGTTCCGTAAGCTCCTCGACTTCGCTGAAGCCGGCGACAACGTCGGTCTCCTCCTCAGAGGTATCGAAAGAAAGGACATCGAAAGAGGTCAGGTTATCGCTAAACCCGGCACCATTCATCCCCATACTCACTTCACCAGCCAGGTGTACGTTTTGAAGAAGGAAGAAGGCGGACGTCATACTCCTTTCTTTAACGGTTATCGTCCTCAGTTCTATTTCAGAACCACCGACGTTACCGGTACCATCAAGCTCCCCGAAGGCGTCGAAATGGTTATGCCCGGCGACAACATCGACATGGAGATCACCCTGATCACCCCCATCGCTATCGAACAAGGTCTTCGCTTCGCTATTCGTGAAGGCGGCAGAACGGTCGGCAGCGGCGTTGTTGCTAAGATTATCGAGTAATCCGATTAAATTTACGATAATAAAGAAATCCCGTCTGAATATCAGGCGGGATTTTTTATGCTTGTCAAAGGATTTCGGGCTTGAAAAAGCAGGCTGTTTCGGCTATAATATAGGAGAAATAAAAAGGAGAAGTTTTATGGAAATCATTGATAATATGCTTGCCGACGTCAAGCGCTTTTTTGAGCAGGGATTGGACACGAATAATATGCTGAAGGTGATGGAGATCATCGGTTTTTCCGGATATAGCGGAGAGTTGATCGAGTCGTATCGGTTATGGGGCGATTATCTGCCGAAAGGGGAAGAGTGCCCGTACACGCAGGAACAGCGGTACATGCATATTTTGTGGGAGATCATCGATAAGTGCCCTCTTGGGATCAACTGCGCGTTCGCCATTCCGTTTCGGCAGATCATAGCAAAGCATCTTTTTAAAAGTTGCGGAGAGGGGTTCCTTTCCAACGAGGGATGCCGATTTAATTACGGTCATCTTATTGAGGTCGGCAAAAACGTTACCTGGAATCATTGTTGTTATATCGACGCCAAAGGGGGCGTTAAGTTCGGCGACAGCTCCATGATTACCGAGTATACAAAGATTTTTTCGCACGGGCACTCCGAGAGCGATCACGTGGAAAGAACGTATCAAGGGGTGGAGATCGGCGAATACGCCAAAGTGTACACAAACTGCACCGTTCTGCCCGGCGTACGTATTGGGAAAGGCGCTATCTGCGCCACGGGCGCTATCGTTACCAAAGACGTAGAAGACTTTACGCTGGTTGCCGGCATCCCCGCAAAGCCTATTCGTAAAAGAAAATTCGAGGGCGACGACTTGACTCTTTTGCATCACTATACGTTGTCGAATAACGCGTTTCAAGTAAATTTGGAGAATGAATAATGAGATTTTACAATATTTTTTCCAAAGTTCCGACCGTCGCGATTGGCTAAAACGCCCGTTTACGGAACGAATACCTGGTATTATGTGTTCACGTCCACTTCGTACGATCTGGTCAAAAAAGACGTGGAACTCCTCGACGAATGCACGAAAGGACTGAAGAACAGACTGTATATGGTGGTCGACGACGGCGGAGATAAAGAATATAAATTCGATTTTTCGAGGTGAAAATGAATAGAGGTAAAAAGCAGTTTTTTATATGCTTTGCGTTACGTACGGTCATCTTGGGCATTCTTATATGCGGCCTTGCGTTAATATCGAAAAATACGCTCATTATCGCGAAAGCGGCCGCCGTTCTTCTGAATTGTATTGTTTTTACCGCATATTACGCGGTGCTATGGTTGATGTCGGCGACTCGTCTCGTTTCGGGCTTAGTATCTATGCTTGCGAGGAAGGGCGCGTACTACGAAAGAATAGATTCTTTCGGGGGCATTCCCGCGCTCGTCGTTGCGGTGATCGCCGCATACGGACTGTTTCTGACGGATAGGACGATATTTATCGGAGCGTCGGATGCGGTCAATCTTCTTTTGTCCGGTGTCACGCCGCTGGTAGCTTTACTTGACTGGTTCTTTTTTGCGCCGCATAAAAAGAACCGTTTTGCGCCCACCTTGGTCGTGCTTGTCTATCCTTTGATCCTTACCTTTATCGGATCGATAGGGCAGGAGTGGTACTTGTATTGGGCGTATGTTACGGCGATCTTTTTTGCGATCGACGTAATATTATATTTTATCGGTGCGAAATTACCGTGGGGCGATGAAAAAAAGATTCCGTATCCGCTCCTTTGGCACGATATGCCCATCGATATTTCTTCTGCGTTCGGCCCGAAAGAGGAAGCCGGATGTCACGGCTTTTTGAAAGCGGAAGGGGAGGACTTTGTTTTCGAAGACGGCACTCCGGTCAGGTTTTGGGGCGTTAACTTCAATTCCGCGCAGAACTTTCCCGAGTACAGCCATAGCGAAAAAGTCGCCGCGCGTCTGCGCCCCGCCGGCGTCAACATGGTCAGATTGCACCAACTGGACGCCGAATGGTCGGCGCCGAATATCTTTGCCTTTAAGAAGGGAAAACGGTTGGAGAGCACCCGTTCTTTTGACGAAGAGAGCATGGACAGGCTGGATTATCTTATTTATTGTCTCAAAAAAGAAGGTATTTATATTTATCTTGATTTTTTGACGTATCGTCGTTTTCGCATTGGCGACGGTGTGAAGAACGCCGAGCTCCTGCCCGAGGCGGCCAAACCTTATTGTATATTCGACAGGACGCTGATCGACTTGCAAAAGGAGTATAATCGTAATCTTTTGACGCACGTCAATAAGTATACCGGACTTGCTTATAAAGACGAACCGGCGATCGCGCTTGCGGAGGTGGTTAACGAATGCGATCTTTTGGACGCGGAATACGCCAAGATCGCCGTAGAACCGTACCGGACGGAGCTACTCGAACGCTATCGCGCTTACGCGAGAGAAAAGGGAGTGAAAAACCAGAACGAAGATATCGACGGACGCAAAGATCCCTTGATGCGCGAGTTTTTATTGAAGACGCAGCAAGACTACGTGCGGGAGATCATCAGTGATATTCGCGCCGTAGGCGGCAGGTTCCTCATGACGGCGATGAACAGAGAATCCGACCGTACCGTCGTATTGACAAACGGCGTTACCGATTTTTCCGATTCTCACGCCTATTTCAGGGGCGGCGACCAACGCGGTTTTATGAACGATCCTATGTCTTTACAAAAAAAGAACGTTATCACGTCGCAACTGGTCACAAACGCTATTTCAGGCAAGCCGTTTTTTGTATCCGAATGGGACGCGCCGTGGCCGAACGAGTTCCGCGCAGACGTGACCTTATGGACGGCGGCCGTCGGCGCACTGCAGGGGTGGAACGGGTTTACGCTCCATACCTATCGTTACGGAACGGCTGAACAAGATCATATTACGGAAAAAATCGGACGCACTATCGCGCTCGGCGGCTCGTTCTATCGCGGATTGTTCGACTGCTATAACGATCCCGCTAAAATGGGCCTCTTTTATCACGCGGCGCTTATTCTTCGCCGCGGCGACGTAAGCCGAGCCAAAGAGACGACGGTATACGCGCTTACCGAACGGGAATATCTTTCCTGCGAGACGGAACGGCATCTGAAAAAAATCGTGCCTCCCCGTTATGAGGAGTGGAAGGGTGTTCGTTTTTCCGTTGGCGAAAATAAAAATAAAACCTTTGTAGAGGTTCCCGAAAACGTAATTTCGGATACCAAAGAACTGAAAAGAAACGTTAAAAAAGGCATCGGGATCATCGACACGGACAGGACGAAAGCCTTTTACGGATTCTGTCACGGAAAGAATAGTGCGGACGGTCTGAACGCGAAGGTCAAGAACGACTTCGCTACCGTCGCGCTCAGTTCTCTTACCGATCTGTCTACGAAGGAGTCGGATAGCATGCTCCTTACCGCCGTCGGTCGAGCGGATAACAAAGGTTGCGGATATAACTTCTTCCATACCGTTTTGAAAGAAGAAGGAAGCGCCCCGATCCTTGCCGACGTGATTGAAGCGGACGTCGAGATCGAGACGAAATACGACGATCTGAAAGTATGGGCCGTCAATAACGAAGGGAACTTGATCGGACAGTTGAAAACGTCGTACGACGGAAAGAAACTGCGTTTTACCATCGGCAAACGTTTCGAGTCCGTCTATTATCTGATTCAAAGACAGTAGGAATTACAGTTCGATTTCCATGCCGTCGAAAGCGGCGGCGCAGGAGATACCGCCGTTGATTTTGGAAAAAGCGGATTCCAGTTCTTGCGGCGTGTTCCGGAAAGGCTGGATATGATTGATGATAAGTCGGTCGATTTTCGATCGATTTATTTTTTTAATAACGTTATCGGTATTTATATAGGTATGAGCCGCTTCGAGAATAAGAAGATCAGTATGTTCCGAATATAGGATTTGCGGATAATCCGGCATATCTCTTCGTAAATCGCCGGAGAAGAGTATGCGTTTTCCTTCCGCTTCGACCAGAAACGCATAAGAAAGCAGTATGTGCTTTACCGGTATTGCCGTTATCCTGACGTTTCCGTCGTCGAAAATGACACCTTTGCGGTACTTTTTATATTTAGTTCTGCCCTTACCGTGCCAAAGTTTGAAGTTATACTTCGCGTTCAACATTTCCGAAAACAACCGTTTACGCGGGACCAGGACGGGAGTAGACACGCCGTTATAGCAGCCGGAGTCATTGACCACGCGCGTGTATTCGATCAGACCGAAGTAGTGGTCTTCATGCGCATGCGTAATAAAAATGCCGCCCACGTTCTTCGGATGTACGCTACGACTGAGAAGGAGAGGCAGAATGGGTGCTCCGGCGTCGATAAGATAGTACTTTCCGTTAACGAAGATAGCGGTGGAAGAACAAAAACGATTGGCTTCCGGGTCTCCGTGAGAGGTTCCTAAGAATATTATTTTCATTTTTCTTTCTCCTTCGGTCATATTGTAGCATCACGGTGCGGGCCTGTCAAGAAAGAAAATACGACTTTATCGCAGAAAAATAATCGGAAACGATTGACCGACCGGGAAAAATGTGTTAGTATATGGACATGAAATTTGCAAGCATGGAAAAGATCGTACGCGTAGTAGTAGTCGTAGGTGTCGTAGAAACGACATCTTATTGACCTTGCTTGTAAGTTCCCGATACCAAGATCAAAGGCGCCTACAAGTAGGGCGCCTTTTTTAATATCCTCTCGGAAGAATCAAAGGAGAAAAAAGTATGAATTTTCTGAATAAGTTTTTAGACAGAATCGACTACGATAATTACGACGATTTCGCCAATTCTTGTAAGCTGAAAGTACCGGAAAAATTTAATTTTGCGTACGATATCATCGACGAGTATGCTCGTCTTACGCCGGAAAAACGAGCCATCTTGTGGTGCAACGATCAGGGAGAAGAGAAAATCATCACGTTTAAAGATTTGTCGCTGCTCAGTAATAAGGTCGCCAACGTGCTTACTTCGAAGGGATTGAAAAAAGGCGACATCGTTATGACTATGCTTAACCGGAGATGGGAGTATTGGGTAACCATTATGGCCTGTCATAAGGCCGGTATCGTCATTGTCCCCGCAACCTTTCTTCTTACCGAAAAGGATATCGAATACCGTATCAAAGGTGCAGGCGTTAAATGCCTGATTTCCATTAACGAAGATTCTGTTATTAAAAACATTGACGAAACAAAGCCCCACCTTTCCGAAGATTTTATTTATTACACCATCGGAGAGCGCGACGGATACGAAAACTTTTCCGAAGCGATAGAAAAAGCAAGCGACCAATGGGAAAAGGTAGAGACCGATTTATACGACGAAAGCGTCGTGTACTTTACGTCCGGTACCACCGGCTATCCGAAGATGGTCGCGCATAACTTTTTGTATCCTCTCGGTTTTATCTACAACGCCGTTTACTGGCATAAGGTCATCGACGACGGTTTGCACTTTACTTCTTCCGAATCCGGTTGGGCCAAGTGCAGTTGGGGCAAGCTCTACGGTCAATGGATTGCCGGGACCTGCCTCTTTATTTACGACTACTTCCATAAGTTCAAGCCGACCGATCTGCTCGAATGTATCGAAAAATATCATATCGACACATTCTGTGCGCCGCCGACTATTTACCGTTTTTTGATCAAAGAAGATCTTTCTAAGTATAATCTGTCCTCCTTGTCTCATTGTTCGACGGCAGGGGAAGCCCTTAACGCAGAGGTCTGGAAGCAATTTTACGCGGCTACCGGTCAAAAAATCTATGAAGGATACGGTCAGACCGAATCCAGCATTATTATGGGTACCTTCGCTATGATGGATATTCGCGCAGGGTCAATGGGTAAACCCTCTCCGCTCTACGACGTGCATTTGGTAGACGAAAACATGAACGACGTCGAGCCCGGCGTCGTGGGCGAGATCGTCATAAAGATCCATCAGCCGCAATGCAGTCTGGTCTATAAGTATCATAACAGCCCGGAGTTGACCGAAGAGCGTTTGGGTGCCGGCTACCATCATACGGGGGATCTCGCTTATTACGACGAAGACGGTTACTACTGGTTCGTCGGAAGAACGGACGACGTTATTAAATCGTCCGGCTATCGTATAGGACCCTTTGAAGTGGAAAGTACGCTTATGGAACATCCCGCCGTACTCGAATGCGCCATTACCGGCGTGCCCGACCCGCAACGCGGACAAATCGTTAAGGCGACTATCGTTCTTGCAAATGGTTACAAAGCGAGCGACAACCTTGCAAAAGAGTTGCAGACCTACGTCAAGATGCACACCGCTCCCTATAAGTATCCCCGTATCGTGGAATTCGTCGCCGAACTTCCGAAAACGACGAGTGGTAAGATCAAACGTAACGACATCCGTAACGGCGTTAAATAAATTCCGATTTTTAATAAATAACGAAAAGACGACCGAAGGGTCGTTTTTTTCTTGACAAGAATAAAAGCCGTGCCTATACTGTATCTATATGATAGGCACAGTTGAGTCTGCGCCGAAGGAGTAAGAATGCTGAAAGTAGAGAATTTGCGTAAGCAATATCGTTCTTTTCTGTTGGACGGAATAACGTTTACCTTACCGGAAGGGTATATTCTGGGCTTTATCGGTCAGAACGGCGCGGGAAAAAGTACCACGATCAAGTGTCTTACCGGAGTTAATCCGTACGACGAAGGGACGCTAACCGTTTTCGGAAAGGATTTTCGCGATCATTCTTTGGAGATATTGCAGGACGTTGGCTTTTCTTCGGGTGCAATGGACTGTTATCCCAACGAAAAGGTAGAGAAAATCGGCCGGGCATACGGGATGTTCTTCAAAAATTACGATAACGAAAAATTTTTGCGCCTCTGCAAGACTTTTCATATCGATCCGAGCAAGAAGGTCAGAGAGCTGTCGCAGGGCATGAAAGTAAAACTGGGTATCGCCCTTGCGCTGTCGCACGACGCAAAGCTGATCATTTTGGATGAGCCGACCAGCGGTCTCGATCCGGTGGCGAGAGAAGAATTGCTCGATCTGTTGCAAAAAATCATGGAGCAGGGGAACAGGAGTATTCTTTTTTCCACGCACGTTACTTCCGACCTCGATAAATGCGCCGACTATATTTTATTTATTAACGACGGCAAACAGATTCTTTTCGATACAAAAGACAATATTATCGAGGGACACGCGCTTGTACGCGGAAAGAAAGAAGCGTTGACCGGCAGTTTGAAGGAACGCCTGGTCGGGCATAAAGTTACGCCGATCGGGTTTACGGGACTGATGAAACGCAAGGATCTGAGAGATAACGACGACGTAGAAACGTCAGTGCCGACGCTCGAAGATATTATGGTCTATTACGTAAAGGAGGAGATCGTGTTATGAAACTACTGATCAAAAAAGAATTTTTTTTGGGATGGAAATGGTATAACTATCTTTTCTTTATCTTTCCCGTTATGATCCTGATACCGAATTATCCGCTGTTTACCGGCATGATATACGTATTTTTCTTCGTTACGACGCTCTTTCCGGCCTTCCTTTCCAACAATGATTATAAGTTTATGTCGGGCTTGCCGATCCGCAGAAAGGATATCGTATTTTCCAAATACTTCGACGTTCTTCTGGGACAATCCGGAACCCTGATATTGGCGTCGATCATGATCCTTATCAAAGTCTTTGCCATAAAAGAAACGGATATTCCGTTGATGGATCCCAACTTTGCTTTTGTTGGAATGACGTTGATCGAATACGCCGTCTTTAATCTGATTTTTATGCCTACTTATTTTAGCGATCTGAAACTGTCGAAGTCCATACTGCTGTCGCTTTTGGGATTTTTTATCAGTATCGGAATTCTGGAGTTGCTGGTCCAGGTCGTTCCACCGCTCAAAACGGTTCTTGATACCCTGGACGTCGTATATATCGGGTGGCGTATCGGCGTGCTCGTTGGTGGCATGGTCATATATGCGGGCGGATCGTTTTTGGCGTTCCGTCTTGCGTGCAAGAAGTTTTTCCGCTATAATATGTAAATATGGACGTCATCCTTCGGCCGCAGAGCGAAGTGCCGCTCTATAAACAACTTTACGAACAAATCGTATCGCAGATCGCTGACGGCAGTCTTAAAAGCGGCGAAGCGTTACCTTCTGTACGGAGTGCGGCGCGCTACCTTGGCGTAGCCATTATTACCGTCAAAACGGCGTATGAGGAGCTGGAAAAGGACGGTTTTATTTATACCGTTCCCGCCAAAGGATGTTTTGTGGCGGCCAATGCCGCGCAGATCGTTGAGAAAACGACGATTTTCATCGAAAAAGCTTGCAAGGATTTTTTGAACGTTTGTAAAAGAAGCGGCTTGAAAGAAGAAGAGATCCTTTCCGTCGTCAAAGAACAATTGAGGAGATAAACTTATGCTCAGCGTACCCGTTGCCATCGAACGCGTCACTTACGAAAATATGGACGCGCATATCAAAGAATTTAAGCGCATTCATGCCGATCGCGTGTTTTTGTGCATGTTCAAAAATTTTATGGACAAAGGGGAACTTTTGGACGAACAGTTGAAAAAGTTCGTTTTTTTTCGCGACAAAATTCATCAGGCAGGCATGGAAGCGGGCATCTGGCTGGATGACTTCGGCCATGGCACGTCCGATATCGGATACAAGGTTGCGAATAAAAAATACACTCCGCAAGAGGGCGTTTTTAAAAAGAGTAAAGATTCTTTCTGTCCGTTGGACAAAAAGTTTGTTGAAGACTACCAATCATATCTGAAACGTATTGCCGAGGCCGGGCCGGACATTATCATGTTCGACGACGACTATCGGTTATCCGTCCGCAATTACGGCGTTGGATGTTTTTGTAAAAAACACAGAAAGCTGATTGCCGAAAAGACAGGGAAAAAAAGAACCAAACCCGGCCTTTTTAAAAAGGTCTTTTCCGGACCGGAGAGTCCGGAACGAAACGCATGGATGGATGCAATGAGAGAGAGTCTGCTCGGTTTTGCGCGTTCTATGCGCGAGGCTGTGGACAGCGTGGACGAAAATATTCGTCTCGGGTGCTGTATGTGTCACGATACCCTCGACCTTGACGGCTTGAACGCATTGGAACTGGCTAAGACACTCGCCGGCAAGACCAAACCCTTTTTCAGGACCATCGGCGCGCCGTACTGGCAAGTTTCTACGGACTGGGGGGATAGCCGCGCGGTCGCGGAGTATACGCGGCAGGAGATGGCTTGGTTCGATAGAGAGGACGTGGAGATCTTCGCCGAGGGGGACGTCTTCCCTCGCCCTCGCTACGTTGTTCCGTCCGCATATCTCGAGTGTTACGACGCCTATTTGCATGCCGACGGAAGAGGCGGAATATTAAAGTATATGTTCGACTATAATTACGATCTCGGTTACGAGACCGGATATATCGACCTCCACGTCAAAAACTACGACGCTATGAAAGCCGTCGCCGAAGCTTTCCGCGGTAAAAAGCAGGTCGGTGTGGAACTGTACGAGCCGATGCAAAAAATAAGGACGTGGGATTTTGATAAAACCCTATTGCCGCGAAAAGATTTTTTGCCTCCGCCGCCGACGGGGAAAGTCGCTCGCTTTTTTGACGGGTTCATCAGAAAACCCTATTATGCCGTTTTGAACGTTTTTGAAAAAATGCAACGCGTCCCCGAATATTCGTTCGGTCGGGCGCAACGATTGGTCGCGGCAAACGGCATTCCGACCGTCTATACGAAAGGCGAGGGCGCCGTCGTCTGTTTCGGGGAGAACGCTCGTTCTTTGCCGGAAGAATACCTTTCGAGAGGTCTTGTCTTAGACAGCCGCGCGGCGAAGATCTTGACCGATCGCGGCTTCGACGTCGGTTTTGTTTCGGAAAAAATCGTCTATCCCAAGCAAGAAGAATTCGTTTTCGGGAGCGACCTTACTCTGCCGAAAAGTAACTTCTTGCGCGCGCTTACGTGCCATCCGAAAGCGGAAATCGTCAGTCGCTACGCGCCGGGCGAAGAGGTCGCTTCGTATACTTACGTCAACGAAAAAGGTCAGTCTTTTTACGTGCTTGGCGTGGATAGCGTGTATTTTCCGTTGAAAGGGGAAGACGCGTTTTTTAATAATTATTATCGCGCACGTGCGATTAAAGAGAATCTGTCACACGTTTCCGGGAAGGCTCTCGTCGCCTGCACGGATAAGAGCCTGAATCTGACTCTGCTGTGCGCGAGAGGAAAAGACGGATCTTTGACCGTCGGCTTATTCAATTTCTTTATAGACGGTATTGTGTGCCGGAAGATTGAGATTCCGGAACCCATAAGCGATGTTTCTTTTATTAACTGTACGGGAAGAATTGTGGACGGCGGCGTCGTAATCGACGAAATTGCGCCCTATGGCTTCGCTTGTTTTACCGTTCGCTAAGGTCCGGGTTTGCAAGAAAAACAGTGCGGGTAAGCAGAACCGAAAGCGGTTGTGGCAGGAATCGGACGAGCAGACAGACGAGCTTGTTTTTCAGCCCCGTCGCAAAAAGATAAAAGGCGGAAGGCGTTACGCACTTATTGAAGATTTCTTCGGCGACCGTATCTGCCGACATTCCTTGCTGTTCTATCTTTTGCAGCTTGTCTGAAGCGGTTTTTACGGCGACCGAGTAGTCGCCCGTTTTTTCTTTCGGATAGATTTTCCGCTTGAACGAAAAATTTGTTTTTGTACCGCCGGGCATAACGGACAACACGCGGACGCCTTTGGGTCGGAGTTCCGTTTGGAGCGCGGCGCAAAATGCGTTCAGCGCCGCTTTTGACGAGGAATAATAGCTATCGTAGGGGATGGGCGAAACGCCGCCGACCGAACTTATCACACAGGCCGATCCGCCGCTATGTCGTAACGACGGTATCAGTCGGCGAAGACAATGAACGAAGCCGAAAAAATTGACTTCGAACAAGTATCGGTAGTCCTGCGGTTCGACCGTTTCAAGCGGAGCTGCCATGCTGAATCCGGCACTGTAAATCAGATGTTTGATAAGGGGATTTTCGGAAAGAACGTCGTTCAACGTTTTTTCGAGATCGCTTTCTACACTTACGTCACACAAGTAGTTTTTTACGCCGGCAAGAACGCATTCCGTACGAGAAAGCGCCAGCACTTCGTATCCTTCGGCAATAAACTTCTTTGCGCAGGCATACCCGATACCGGACGACGCCCCGACGATCAAAACCGTTTGCATAATAATGATTATCGCACTTTTCCGCATATTTATACTTCGACGGCATACCTTTTTATCATGGCGCTGATCAAAAAAACAATTGTACTTACCGACAAAAAGACAGTCGGATACGCGTCCGTCATCCAGGTAGGGAGCGAGACGGGCGTTAAAGTGGTCGGAGAGGATTTTTCGACCGGAATGGAAGCGATCTTGCGGATAGGAAACAAAAAGTATCGCGTTCCGTTGAGCGGAAAGAAAACGGAGACGTCTCTGGCGGCGGAAATAAATTCCGACGACGAGATCGGATGCGTGATTGTTCTCGAAAAAGAGATCGTCGCTTCGGGCGGTGCTACCGTGCCGGCGGAATATCTTGCGGAACCGCCTGCCGAGGCTGAGCGTGAAAGAACTTCTTCCGCGAATGAAAAGGAGAATGAAGACAGAGAGATACTGGATAGACTGACCAAAGAGAGAAAGAACTATTATTCTTCCGTAAAAAGCAAAGTGGAAGAAATGTTCGTCGTATATCCCGCGGAAAAAACGCTGTCTATGCTCATTCCCGATTCGGAGTGGGTTCAGGTGAGATACGACGGCGAGGACTATTACGTCGTTGGCAGACTCCGCGACGACAACGGAAAAGTCGTCTATCTCGGGTACGGCGTACCGGGTATAAAAACCGTGCGCCCGCCCAAAGTGACCGACGGTATCACAACCTTTTTACCGGAAAAAGAGGACTCCGACAAGGGCTATTGGCTGTTCTTTCAAAATGCCGACAGTGGAAAAATAGAATAAGGCTCAACGCGCGGGTTGTTCCGCGCGTTCTTTTTTCAAACCGAAGATCAGTCAAAAAACGCCGCAAAGGACGAACAATATGCCGAGGAAGGGACCTATTGTGCGTAGACGGAAACGCCTTGTCCGAACGCGTATTCGTCTTTCTCCGTAAAAACTTTCTAACGGAGCTATTGTGCAACAATCGCTTTTAAACCCCAAATCGTTTCCGATGAATCTAAAAAAGTTATCAAAAAAGCTTTACAAAAATAGTGTGCCATGCTATAATGATTTCGCTTTATCAAGTTAAAGTGCTAAATTGAATACATAAACAAAGGAGACAGAAACAATGAAAAAGAAAATTTTGATCGCCGTTCTTGCGGTTATCATGATCGTTTCTTGCGTGGCTTGCTTTACCGCTTGCAACAAGTCCGAAAAAGGAACTTATACCGCTTTGCAAGCGCAGGCTAATATCTTTACCGAGCTCAACGCAAAGACCGCTGATGTCGGCGTTATGGACTACACCATGGCCAACTATTTGTTGAAGACGGAAAGCAATCTCGCTAACAATTTGACAATAGTCGATGGTATCGATTTTGAGAAAGAATATTATGGTATTGCTTTCAGAAAGGCCGATAGCGGAAAGGATTATAACTATCTGTGCGACGTTGTAAACGAAGCCTTGATAGCGCTGAAAGCCACTGAGTATGCTACTATCGCTGAGAAATACAACATGAGTGGAAACAAGGTTGATCTGGCTTATACCACCTCCTATGCGAAAAAGAGCGGCACCGCTGATATGGCTGATTGGGACAAGATCAATACTGCGAACAAAATCATCATCGGATATACGCTCAATGCGCCCATGGCACTCGGCTCCGGAGACCAAGTTACCGGTGGTTTCGATACCGAACTTGCCGAAAAAGTGATCGCTTATATTAATGCGCAACAAGACACGAATATCAGCATTCAATGGAGATTGATCCAATGGGGTAATAAGGAGGCCGAAATGGAAGCCGGCACCATCGACTGCGTTTGGAACGGCTTGACCATTACTGATTCTCGCTCTGCAATGTGGGATATTTCCATGCCTTATCTGGAAAACAAACAGTGCGTCGTTATCAGAAAGTCCGATAAGGATACTTATACCACCGCTGACAGCTTGAAGACTGCAAGATTAGTTGCGGAAGACGGTTCTGCCGGCGAAGACGTTATCAAAGGATTGCTCGGTCTCGAGTAAGAAAGGCTTTTATATGGCTCCGCCCAAGAGTAAGAGGCGGAGCCATGTTTTTATTTGAAAAATGATAAGTGCAATAACAATAAGCTTTGCTGAGGCAACCCAAATTTTAATGACCGGTTTTGCAGAAACCTGTCTTTTGTTTATTCTAACGCTTGTTTTGGCGTTACCGTTGGGATTACTTATCTGCTTTGGAGCAATGTCCAGATTCAAACCTCTCAGTTGGCTCATGAAAGGTATCGTGTGGATCATCCGCGGGACGCCGCTTTTACTTCAGATTATCGTAGTGTTTTACGGTCCGGGTTTGCTGTTCGATTATCCAATGCGCTCTCGGTTCATTGCGGTTCTGATTGCGTTTGTGATCAATTATGCATGCTATTTCTCGGAAATATACCGTGGGGGAATTCAGTCTGTTTCCAAAGGCCAGAACGAAGCGTCGCAGGTTTTAGGTTTGACCAAAATCCAAACGTTCTTTTTCGTGGTTCTTCCGCAGGTAATAAAACATATTGTACCGCCGATGAGTAACGAAATTATCACGCTAGTTAAAGATACGTCCTTGGCACGTATTATCGGTGTTGTTGAATTAATTATGGTGGCGCAACAGTTGGTCAACAATTACGTAATTTTGTGGCCGCTATTCTATGCCGGATTATTCTATCTTATATTCAACGGCGGCTTGACGCTCTTGTTCCGATTTGTGGAAAAGAAACTCAGTTATTATAAGGTGTAGTATGGCGTTTTTGGAAGTAAAAGGAATAGAAAAAAAGTTTGGCAGTACCGAGGTGTTGAAGGGTATCGACTTCGAACTGGAAAAAGGTCAGGTTCTGACCATTATCGGAAGTAGCGGAAGCGGTAAGACGACGCTTCTTCGGTGCCTTAACTATTTGGAGACGGCCGACCAAGGGGTGGTCAGATTGGAAGATAAGATCATTTTCGACGGAAAGGCCGCAAAATCGATTAAACAATCGGAGATCTCGCAAAACAGGCTCAATTTTGGGCTTGTGTTTCAGTCGTTCAACCTTTTTCCGCAGTATAACGCCTTAAAGAACGTTATGCTCTCGCCCAATCTTTCTTTTAAGCGTACCGTAAAGGACCGTAAGAAAAGTATTGCGGAAAAGAATAAGGACTTGCCTTTCGGAAAAAAGCAGATTGTTTGCTTTTGTGAGCTCAGAGCGCAGAAAAAAGCCTGGTATGCCGAAAACAAAAAGAAAGCCGAAACCTTGCTCGAAAGAGTGGGCCTTGCCGACAAAATGAACAATTATCCGTGCGAGTTGTCCGGCGGACAACAACAGCGCGTAGCTATCGCAAGAGCTCTCGCTATGGAGCCGAAGATTCTGTGCTTCGACGAGCCGACCAGCGCCCTCGACCCGGAACTGACCGGAGAGGTCCTGAAAGTTATCCGCGGCTTAAAGAATGCCGACTCTACCATGATTATCGTAACGCATGAAATGGAATTTGCACGGAACGTTTCGGATAAGGTTATTTTTATGGCGAACGGTATTATTGAAGAAGAAGGGGCCCCGGAAGAAGTGTTTGGGAACCCGAAGAGCGAAAAGCTCCGTTCTTTCTTAGCAAATAGCAGCAATAAATAAAATCTTGCTTAGCAGTAAAAACCGCCGGAGCTAACGGCGGTTTTTTTTATGATTCATTCTGATCTGATTTTTTGCTTTTCGTTTGTTTTTTCTTTTTGTTGATCAAAAAGTGCGCCAAAGAATAAGCTCCGACGGCGACGAAAGCGACGCCGATAATAGAGACCGCGATGATCTCGTCTTTGGAGATTGATTTCTTTTGCAATTCGGACTGTCCGGATACGGCGACTTGTTTCGGGTCGGTGCCGGTAATGGTCACGTCTCCGTCGACGGCGTAAGGTAGGGTTATTTTTTCCGAATCGATCGTCCACTCGTACCCGTCCGGAAGGACTTTTTCTTTCAGCACCGGATCGTTGATGGGTAAGGTCAGTTCCGTTGTCTCGTTTTCGGTCGAGATCGTTACCGTATACGATGTTTTTTGCCAAAGAACGTAGAGTGTGAGGCCGTTGACGGCGGGGCCGTTATATGGGGCGGTGCAATCGGGATCGGTAAAGAATCCGACCGCCTCGTGGTCCTTTTTCGTGGGAACTTCCGGTTTTTGTCCGTATGCGCTATGTCGTGAGACGCCATCGACGGTATAAACGGCGTCCGCTTGCGTGGCGACGTAAACGGTCAGATCGCTTAGCAGATAGGTCGGTTTGCGGAGCTCGTTATTGGGCGTCAATCCATAATCCGGCGTTTTGTAAAGTATCGGATGAATGGGTAGTCCGTTAATTTTTTCGGGAACGGAATAATCGGCACCGTAGGGATACTCTATTGTTTCCGAAAGAAAATGATTTTCGTCGAGATAGTCGTAACGATAGGTAACGAAGCGCTTTTCGCCGGTGGCGACGGGGACGTAATACAGATCGGTATCGGCGTTTGCGACAAATCCTTCCGTCTTTTCTCCGAGGGGAGAACCAATTCTCCATTCGTAAAGGGTGCCGGGAGTCAGGTCGACTTCCCGTCCTTTCAATAATGATTTGACGGTGGCATAACTTAAAGAGGAGACGTTGCTTCCGATAAGCGCGGACGGCGATGAAAGAAGCTCTTCTTCAAAGTAGTACTTAATGGTAACTCTGTCGTTGGCAAAGGCGGGATTTTTGCTTTCTATGGGGATAAGGAGCAGAAAGAAAAAGAGAAGACAGGGAAGTAACTTTTTCATTTTGCGGCCTCGGGTGTTTTTTCGGTGACAAAGCACATATCGCCCTCGTTATCGATATAAAGGGTAATCGTCCCATAGTCCTGCGTGTCATAAACGGTTATGTCGCGGCTATTGAGTCTTTCGAGCGTTTCCTGATTCGGGTGGTTATACGTATTGCCCACGCCGCTACTGTTGACGGCATATTCGGCTTTTACGTAGTCTAAAAATTGTTCGCAAGAAGAACCTTTGCTTCCGTGATGAGCCACTTTCAGGACGTCTATGTCGAACGACGGATCATATTCGGTTTTTGCAATAAACCATTCTTCGGTTTCTTGAACGGCGTCTCCGGTAAAGAGGACTTTTCTGCCGCCGCATTCCAGCATGCAGAGAATGGACATACTGTTGCTTTTTGTACCGCTTCCGGAAAAGCCGTCGTTGCCGGAGGAATAAATGGTAAGTGAATAATAGCTCCCGGGCAGGCGAATAACGGTGTCATTGTCGGTGTTGAATTCTTTCAACGTGCTATTCGGTTCGTTTTCCGCGGCTGTGTGAACGTTTTCCGCCGTTTTGCTGGGATACCATTCGTTCATATAGGTGTTGTTTACTTGATAGCGATCAAAGACGGTCGGGAGTAAACTTATGTGATCGGCGTCCGGGTGGGTAGCGATGAGATAGTCGATATCTTCGCCGCTGCTTTCCAATATGCTGTCAATATAAGAAAAATAGACGTCTTTATTAAAATTATTTCCATTAGTACCGGTGTGCCCGGCGTCGATAAGCATGGTGGTGTCTTTGTCCAGCTCAATGAGAATGGAATCGCCCTGACCGACGTCGATAAAGTGTATTTTGACGCAAGCGTTCATATCGACGTCTTCCAGCCTGCCGGCGGCGATGGTGCCGTTATTGATCGTCCCGTGATCGGTATCGTCGTTCCTTATAAGATCGCTGATATCGATAACGCCGTAGCGGACGAGCAAGAACAGAGAGACGAGCGCGATAATCACGAGGACAGCGATGGTCGCCGTTTTCTTTGCTTGCAGGCGTTTTCTTTTTTGCGCTTTGGACGCGCCTTTCTTCTTAGGTTCTTTTGTAGACATATAACGATTATAATCAACGGTGCGGATAAAATCAACCCATTATTGACAATATCAATAGTGTAAACTATAATTAATTTATTACTACGTGAAAAGCGGAGGAACAATGGAAGACAGTAAAAAGATTTTAGCCGAATTGACGTTGGAAGAAAAAGCCTCTCTTGCCAGCGGAAAAACCTTCTGGACGACGAAACCGATAGAAAGACTGGGTGTGCCGTCCGTTCTGATGACCGACGGACCGCACGGTTTACGGAAAGAGCAGGGTGCCGAAGAAGAGAAGGGTTTAACGAACGTCATGAAAGGCAGCGAAAAGGCCACTTGCTTTCCCACGGCGGTTACGACGGCGAGCACGTGGGATCCCGAACTTCTTGCCAGAGTCGGGAAGGCGATCGGCGAAGAAGCCAAAGATCAGGGCGTATCCACCGTTCTGGGACCGGGTACCAACATCAAACGTTCTCCGTTGTGCGGCAGGAACTTCGAATACTTTTCGGAAGATCCGTTTCTGGCGGGAGAAATGAGCGCGGCATACGTAAACGGCATGCAGGAGATCGGCGTCGGTTGTTCGTTAAAGCATTATTGCGGCAACAATCAGGAATATTTCAGAATGTCCATCGACTCGATTATCGACGAAAGGGCTTTACGGGAGATCTATCTGCCTGCATTTGAAAACACCGTCAAGCGCGCGCAACCATGGCAAGTGATGTGCTCGTATAATAAGTTAAATGGCGATTATCTGTCCGACAATAAAAGAATGCTGACCGATATTTTGCGGAAAGAATGGAACTTTGAGGGTATCGTCGTCAGCGACTGGGGCGCAACCAACGACCGCGTAGAGGGCGTCCGCGCCGGGATGGACCTGCAAATGCCTACCTGCAAGGGTGCCGATGACAGAAAGATCGTCAAAGCGGTCAAGGCGGGAGAACTCAACGAGGAAGAATTGAACGTTACCACCGAAAGAGTACTTGATTACGTCAAAAAATGCGTTGATAACAAACCGGAGAAACCCTTCAAAGCCGACTATGACGCACATCGTACACTATGCCGCGAAGTGGGTGCGAAGGGAGCCGTTTTGCTTAAAAACAACGGCGCGTTACCCCTTTCTTCCGAAGAAAAGATCGTTCTTGTCGGCAAGCTGGCCGAAGAAAGCCGATACCAGGGCGCGGGTAGCTCTCGCATTGAATGCAATCGCCTGATCCATCTGACGCAAGCTCTTTCCGCTTGCGGAAGAAGTTTCGACTACTATCCCGGATACGTTCTGGAAGGGGAAGGAAAGAACGATGATCTGCTCCTTCAAGCCGTAGAAGCGGCCAAAGGCGCGAACAAGGTCGTCGCCGTCATCGGGCTTACCGACCTTTATGAAAGCGAAGGATTCGACCGCACCCGCATGGATCTGCCGGCAGGGCATAACGAATTGATCGAAAAACTGTGCGAGGTAAACGATAACGTTGTCGTCGTGTTGCAGGGCGGATCGCCCGTGACGATGCCCTGGAAAGACAAAGTCGCGGCGATACTCAACGTCTATCTGCAAGGCGAAGCGGTAGGAGAATCCACTATGGACGTGTTGTACGGCGACGTCAATCCGGGCGGGAAGCTGGCCGAGACTTATCCGCTGTCGTCCGACGACGTTCTTGCGCAAAAATGCTTTCCTATGGGACCGAAAACGGTAGAGTACAGAGAGAGCATTTTCGTCGGTTACCGATACTTCGATACGGCGAAAAAGGACGTCGCCTATCCGTTTGGTTTTGGTCTCAGTTATACCGATTTTACGGTTTCTGACTTTGCAATTTCGGGAGCCTATAACGAAAAATTTACCGTTTCCTGTACCGTAACGAACACAGGAAAGAGAGAGGGTAGCGAGGTAGTGCAGATCTACGTTGGACAAGTCGACTCGCCCATATTCAAGGCGGAAAAAGAACTAAAAGGATTCAGGCGCGTTTATCTGGCCGCCGGCGAAAGCAAGCGGGTGGAGATACCTTTGAACGAAAGAGCGTTTTCTTTCTATAATACCGCCGTTTCCGACTGGTCGGTTCTGGCAGGCACCTATCGTATTTCAGTCGGCACGTCGAGTCGGGATATCCTGTGGACGACCGATCTTAGCGTCGCCGCGCCTGAGGTAGAATTGCCTGTGTATGACGAAGAAGTCGTCCGTGTTTACGGGAACATTGGCGCGGTCGAAGAGATTACGAAAGACCAGTTCGAGGCGCTGTACGGCAAGAGGCTTCCGGATAACGAGCCGTATAAGGTGGGAGAATTCCATCAAAATTGCACTCTGTCCGATCTGCTTTGTACGAGGCTGGGAAGATTCTTATGCAAGACCATTCAGTTCTTCGGTAAGAAGATGGCCGGCGACGCAGTGAACGCGGCTATGGTCGTCAATACCGTCACTTCTATCCCTTTGCGCGCGTTCAGCGGATTTTCCGGAGGTGTGCTTTCTCCCTATTCGGTAGACGGCCTCGTGGATGTGTTCAACAAAAAGCGCGGCGGTTGGCGAAAGTTCTTCCGCGGATTCAGAAAAAAATACAGATAAAACCTCTTACGCTCGCGCTTTGCGATCGGCGCCATACCGCCACGAAGCAGCGCAATCGGGTCATAAAAAGAAATCGGAATTATTTTAAACAGCTCCCTCGATATGAAGGAGCTGTTTTTTAAACTTAGCGTTTGTATAGAAAGGAGGCCGTAGAACGTTCGTTCCGGGCAGGCCGCTTTGCGACGGTTGCGTTGGCGGTGGATTCCTCTTTATTTTTTGTAGTCGTCAACGTAGACTTGTTTGAGCGTAGTGGCTTTTCCTCCGGCGGAGATTGTCAATTTCGTGCCGCCGTTCATAGAGCCGTCCTCCGTCCAATAGCACTTATTACCCGTTTTAACGCCGTACGTTAAGCGGATACCCTGATAAACGAGGGAAAAGTCGTTAATGTGGTCGTGGCCGACGATGACGTTTTTGGTGCTGCCCAACTCTTTCATCTTGGCGAACATTCCGGTATTTATCGTGGCGGAGGCGACGCCTTCGAGCATGCGCATTCTACCTTCTGCCTGCATCAGGTTGACTTTTTCGACGTTGTTGTCTCTGATGGCGGTCAACCATTCTTTATATGCGTCGTAGTATTCATTGAGAGGAATATGGAAGAGGCAGGTTGACTCGGGCATAGAATTCAATGTGAAGCCGTTATCGATATTGGTTTTTTCGACGCCTTTGAGCACCCATTCGTACCAGGCGATCTGGGAGTAGTCGATCGCAGAGTAGGACGTGCCTACTTTGACCCTGGGCGTGATCTGATTGCCCTTTTCGTCTTCCTTGGAGATTTCTTTAAGGTAAGGATATCCATTGAAGTCCATCGTGCAGTCTTTGAGCGCCTTGCTCATGCTCAGGGAAGAAGCGTTGACGTTGATGGTAACGATATCCTCTTCGGTGAGGGGCGTCTCGTCATAATAGGTCTGCTCCTCGGTATAGTCGTAACCGCTGTTGCCGGAGTCAAGCATGATGAGGGTGTGAACGATCTTATCCTGACCGTTGGGTTGCTTTTCCACAACGTTGATAAAGCAGTTGCCGACGCCCATTACGTTGCGCGGGCCTTTGTCTATCAGACAATACTTGGATTTTTGAGCCACTTCGATCAGATAATTGAGATCAGCGTTGCCTTGGTGGTCGTGATTGCCGAAGACGAAAGTCCACGGAATGCCGAAGCGATCCAGCACCTTGGCCAGCTTCGCATAACTTTGACGCGTGGGCGGAAACCAGGCTTGGTCGCCGGTCAGGGTGATCAGGTCGGGATTCGTTTCGTCGATGACTTTTTTCATTGTTTTATAGATTTTTCCGACGCTGTCGAAGTCGGACGGCAAATAGGCTTGCGTGTCGGTAAAGTTTACGATCACGAAGTCCTTATCGGGATCTTTACGGAGCGTTCCCGCGGCATATTCGACAGAAAATTCCTGTTCGGGCGACCACATCCACTCGGATTCTTCTCCCAACCGGATACAGAATTCGAGGGGAACGACGATCGCGGCGACGATGCAAAGAACAACGAAAAGGGCCAAAGCGCCCATGCCTATTTTTTTCTTCAAAGACCAATTGCGCATATAAATAATTCTCCTAAATAATTTTTGATACTATTATAAATCCTCTTTTCATTATTTTCAAGAGGGAAACGACAAGAAAAATGCGCCTCTCGCGGCATAATTTCAGCTTTCGGAAAGGGTAACGTCGACGATCTTGTTCATTTCCGAGTATATACCGCCCTTTGCGATCAGTTGTTCGTGATTGCCTTGTTCGACGATTTCTCCCTCGTGCAGGACGAGGATGGTATCGGCTTTCCGGACGGTGGACAAACGGTGCGCGATGACGATGACGGTGCGCGTCCCGATCAGATTGTCGATGGCTTTCTGAATCTCCGCCTCCGTCTTGTTATCGACGGCCGAGGTTGCTTCGTCCAGGATCAGAACGGGCGTTTTCCGTAAGACGGCTCTTGCGATGGCGATACGCTGCTTTTGCCCTCCGGACAGCCGCGTTCCTCGCTCGCCGATCTTCGTGGCATAACCGTTCGGAAAGGAACGAATGAATTCGTCCGCGCAGGCGATCCCGGCGGCCGCATACACTTCCTCTTCGGTTGCGTCCTCTTTGCCGTACAGAATGTTTTCGTAAATAGTTCCGTCGAATAAAAACACGTCTTGAGGAACAATGGATAAATTGCTTCTCAGATCGGACGTTTTCAGGTCTTTCAGGTCGACGCCGTCTAAAAGAACACGACCTTCGGTCGGGTCATAAAATCGCTCTATAAGAGAGATGAGCGTGGTCTTTCCCGCGCCGGTCGCTCCGACGATGGCGACCGTTTTTCCCGCCTTTGCCGTAAAAGAAACGTCTTTTAGGACGGGCTCGTCTTTGCGGTAAGAAAAGCATACTTTCTCAAAGCTGACGTCGCCTTTAACGTTTGATAAAGATACCGGATTTTCGGGTTCCTTAATATCAATTTCGGCATCCAATATTTCAAGAACTCGTACTCCGCCGGCGCGTGCGCTCTGAATATCCTCCACGATGCGGCCAAGATTGGATAAAGGCGTGTAGAACATGGACAGATAGACGAAAAATCCTACGATGTCGGCGGTAAGAAGAGAGCCTTTCAGAGCCAATACGCCCCCCAGTCCCATAACGATGGCGGTCCCCATCGAGATAGCTGCTTCGACGGACGGCTGATAGATGCCGTTGGCAAAGTTGGCGCGGATGTTGACGCGCGCGTATTCTTTGGCGTATTCTTTCATGGTCCGGTATTCGGCTTCTTCTTTATTAAAAGCCTTTACTTCCTTTATGCCGGAGATCTGCTCCTGAAATCGTGCGTTGAGCTTGGCGAGGAAGGCTTGGTTACGATTAAAAAGAGGCTTGACGCGTTTGGAAAATTGGGTGCTGATGAGCATGGTCACGGGTACGGGAATAAGAGTTATGGCGGCGAGCACCGGATTGATAAAGAAAATGCGTACGGTGATGACGGCGATAATAAAGAGTCCGGAAAAAAGATCGGGCAGAGCGTGGGCGATCAGCGTCTCCATGTTGCGCGTGTCGTTGATGGCGCGGCTCATAATTTCGCCCGTCGTCTTGCCGGCGAAAAAGCTCATCGGCAGCTCTTCGAGTTTTCCGAAGACTTTCAAGGTCGTATCCGCGACGAAGTTCCAGGCGGCGACGTGCGCTTGCCACATCGCCAGAAAACGGAAAACGCCGCGTACAAGATAAGAAGCGGTCAGAATAAAAAAGAAAAGCAAAACGACTTCGTACGTCAGCGCGCCCGGCGTGGAAAGAATTTTGGTCATGATACGGATGAGCTCGGGCGCAACAAGGTTAAGAAGAGCCGCCATGATCAGCGAAAATACGGTCAGAAGCAGGTTCTTCCACCAGGGTTTGGCCATCAAAAAAAATCTTTTATACATACGGAACGCACCTTAAAATTATTTTACCGCTCAATTATAAAAATAAATTCGGCGTTTGTCAATTTTTCCGGTTTCCGAAAGAAAAACAAATGATTCTGCGGTCGATCGATAAGTTATTTACGCGACGCACCCGGACAAAAGCGTCCCGTGTAAATTGGGGTTGACAAAAAAGGATTATTTATTTATAATCTATTATGAATATATATTTTCGTACGCGTGTGAACGTACGCGTAAGGAGGATTCGGTATATGAAAAAATCATTTGGCGCGAGGATAGTCGTTTTGTTATTGACTTGTCTGTTTTTGGTTGCGTTCGCGGCTTGTACGAACGCCGGGGATCCCCAAACGCCCGCGCCCAATCCCGACGACAATACCGTATCCGTGAACGAATATACCGTTGCCGTTTATAACGGCGTTAACGTCTCCGTCGATAAATATCGCTCCGACGCCATCGTTACGGCCGTGGCGGATGAGATGGAAGGAAAGGTGTTCGTTTGTTGGAATCAGAATGGACAAAGCTATTCTTTTGATCAGAATTTGTATTACGTTGTGAAAGAAAACTGTGTTTTCAAAGCAATTTATTCTACCAATACGAAAATCAACATTGACGCCGCAGAAGGGCTGATGAACGTCGGCGATACCGGGTCCGTCGTCAAGAGCAGCGATCATTCCGATCGCGTGCAACCCGTTTTCGAGATCGGCGGAACGCCGGAAGTGGCCGGCGTCGTGGCCGCGACCAAGACGTTGAAAGTCAATCTGTCCGCATTGACGGGCAATTGCCTCGTCTACGGATATTCGTGGCAACGGTCCGAGACAGCAGAGGGCGGATACGTCGATATTACGGACGCCAACGAAAGCGAGTACACTCTGACTTCGGAAGACGTAGGCAAGTACGTCCGCGTTGCCGTTACGGGGCAGTCCGGTTATTATGGCACCGTGTTTTCTTCTCCCACCCCGAAGGTCGCTACGGCCGCCGCCGTCAGCAGCGCGCCCGAACTGGTCCCGTCCGGTGCGGTCGGAGATAAAAAAATCGTCAAAAGGGCTTCTCTCGTTATGATCAACGGGTATTACTTTACGCTGCCCGTTCCGAAGAAAGAATTTTATACCTTTATCGGCTGGTACGCCGGAGAAAAGCAGATTACGGACGAAAGAGGGGCTTCTTTGGAGGCTTCGTCGGGAGATATTACTCTGACTGCACGCTATGCGGAAAACGGAAAAGTATTTTTACATACCTACCGTGACGTCGACGATAACGTCGTTCAGGCCGACGTTTCCGAACATTATCTGGAAGAAGGTTCCGTGTACGTTACGGCGGACGCGATCGAAGATCACGAATGCGTCGTCTGGGAAGAAAAGGCAAGATACCTGCCCCTGTCCGCCCAACCTGCCGACTGGGCGACGCGATATGATCGCTATTATAAGCTAAGCGTCGATTCTTACTTCCCGAACGTCGACGCGGAGTGGGATCGGGAAGCGACTTACGCGTATTTATATATCGGCGGTAAGTCGGTAACGGAAAAACCTGACGACTGGGAAACCGCTTTTAATCGCTATTACGTCGTGACTCTTACGCAAAACGACACCGATTTCTGGCACGGCGTCGCGCACTTTAAGAAGTCTTACGTTTTACTTGGCGAAAAGCCGGACGATTGGGAAACCTCTTACGGAAATTATTTCGTTCTGTCGAACGGCGAGTACGCGTCCAACCTTTCGGACGAATGGAAGCAAGGAGAATATTATCGAGAAAAGTTTTCTCGCATAGAAAACGTTCCTTCCGATTGGGCGACCGCGTACGCCTCTTACTACAACGCTTCTTTCGTGCCGAACACCTCCGAAGTGTGGCAACCGAACGCAATTTATCACGATTTCAGAATGAGCAAAACAAACAACCCGTCTTTTATGACCGTGATTTTGACCGGTATGAAAGAAAAAACTCAGATTGAATGCGTCGCAATCTATCGCGAAGCCTATCGCGTTTCGGTCAGCGGAGGTATGGGTACGGGATATTACGTCGCCGAAGAACCGATATCGCTCCGCGCCATCGTAACCGCCGGCAAGGCTTTCGATAAGTGGTCTTTGACGCGCGAGGAAACCACCTATTATCTCGTTCGTTACGGAGAAAGCGGAGAAGTCGGCGTGGCTTACGTTCTTCCGGGTGGGGAAATCGTTCTGAGATATCTCGATAACGGCGTTTTGCAAACGACTCCGATGTTTATTGCCAACGATCGGGAAGAATTCGGCGCGGGACGATACGTTACGAATTATTACTTCCCGCTTACCGAAAAACCCGCCGATTGGGAGAGCAATTATCGTTCTTACTATGTGCATGACGGCAGCGATTACGTTCTGCAAACCTCTGCGGAATGGAATGAAGACGTCGTTTATTACAAATGGATTTCCGCAACGAAAAGATACTACCGCGCAGAATACGTTCTTTTGGAAGAAGAGCCGGAAGACTGGAACGGCGCGTTCGGGCGTTATTACGTTCGGTCGGGGAGCGAATATGAGCTCAATAACGATCCGAGTTGGGCGGAAAATACCTATTATCGTCTCGAATACGTGGCGTTGAAAGAGGAACCTGCCGACTGGGCGACTTCTTACGGTTCTTATTATACGACGGCGGGGAGTTATTTTTCCGCCACCGACGAGTTCCGCCTGGACGATCTCGTGAGAGCAGGCGTTTCTATCCAAGGCGGATGTAAATTGAAAGCCGAATTCGAGCAGACCGAATACGAACTCCGTTATGAACTCAATCTGAACGTTGGAAACAACCGCATTTCGGACGATAACCCCGCCGTCAAGGACGCGTTGAACGCCATGGGCTTCTTCGACGCGGACGACGGACTGTTCGTTTATAGCCAGTATCTGCATTATAACGAGACTATTCCGTGGGTGACTTTGCCCGGCGTGACGCATTATTTTTTCAACGGCTGGCAACTTTCTTCGGGCGGACAAAGGCCCGTCACTATGCCGCGCGTGGAGGAGGGAGAAGCGTTATCCGTCGTGGGCACGTTCTCGGCCGAAAAATATCTTATTACCATTCTTAGCGGAGCCAACGGTATGGCGCGGGTCGGTTCTACGAACGGCGTGGAATCGGGCTACTACAACTATGGAGATACCATTCGCATTTACGTTACGGCTTTTGCAGGATATCAGTTGAGTAACTGGACTTACGGCGACGGAAACGTTCTTGCCGTAGGCAACGGTTCGATCCTGGATAAGTTTGCCGACGACGATACGATGGAAGAAACGATCATTTATTACTATTCTTACCACATCACGGGAGACGCCAGCGACGACGATAAGACGATCAAGTGTAACTTTACCGAAAGAGAATACGATATTATATATCGTATCAATTATATCTACGACGATGAAGACGTTACGGGAGAAGACAGATTCGTTTCGCAATTTACCCCGTTTACCAAGGATGGTCTGACGTACGATCTGGAAAAGACGAACAGTCAGCACTATCGCGTTTATTATTCGGCCGGAGGGCAGGTGGAAGTAGCGACTCTGAACGCCGCCATGAAGCATCTCGGCGTGAAGTACGAGTATAGCGGCGCCATTACAGAAGGCCGCGTGAACCTTGCCGAGGCTGAGACCGTCGTTATCAACAGGATCGAATATTATAAGCTGCGCGTAAGCGGAGAGGGCGGCGATAAGTTTATTCTTTGTTACACATATTACGACGTGGATAAGATGGATTACGTCGTCGAACAGGCGGAGACGTATAAAGAAGGCCTTTTGGGGTACGAGGGATACGCCGTTACCGCCCGCAAAAAAGCCCTGTATAATTCCGTTACCTCCATTGCCGCCGCGCCCACCGCGCAAGAATTGCATCTGCCGTATGCCGCGGATATCGTGTATTGGCGTTTTTCCGATTGGACGGCGAATTACAGCGAAGCAAATCAAAACCCGACCGCATTTACCATGCCGATGCGTACGGTGATGATAAACGGTACCTTTACCATTTCTGAATATACCCTATCGATCGCAATGGGCGGCATGGGAGCAAACACGCTGAAATACGTTACCGTCAACGGTCGCGAGCCGTCCTATTATGAAGGGCAAGGGCTCTCTCTTGAAATTCCTTACGCTTCCGACGTTCGCGTCGAATACCAGATAAAAACGGGTTATGCGTATACAAAAATAAGTTATATTTCGCAAAACGGAACGACTAAGTATCCTTTGGATCAGTCTTCGGGAGAAAACTACGTTTATCAAATCAACTTTACTTTTGACAGCGGCGAGGACGTAACGTACACGTTCGGATCCCAGCCCATCGCGTATTCTTTAACCTCCTACCTGCGCGTCGATCGTGAAAACGCCGAGTCGACCGAATATCTGCTGAGCGTGACCGGTCTGAACGTCAACGTGACGCGCGTCTTAGAGATAGATTCTCAGCTGTATTACTTCTTCCGTATCGACGATCAGATGCGGTATGAGGACGTGCTGGCCGATCATACCGAAATACCTTCCGCGTCCTTGCTGGAAGCCTGTAACTATACGTTCGGCGGGTGGCGGTTCGGCTATTGGAACGAAGACGTCTTTGTTCCTTATTCGAGTTCGAAGATGCCGGACAGAGACCTGATCGCTTATACAACCCTCGCCATCAAGACGTTCGGCGTCGAAGTCCCGACGGACGCCGTATACGATTTCGATCCCATAGGATCAGAAACCGGCGTCTATATGACGTCCGCGCCCCTCTCTTATTCGAGCTCGTCGAATATTCCTCTTTACGACTACTATACGGCTTTCAACTTCTCCTATATTTTGCCTCTCGGATATCACTTCGAGAATTGGACGGTAACGAACACCCGTACCGGGGCCAAGACCACTTTACAGAACGGCGCTTATTTCCGCCGCACTTTCGAGAAGCTGACGTCGAGGCCGAGCGACTGGTCGACGAAATACGGTACCTATTACGTTTTGCGAGAAGACGGCAAATACGTGCCGAATAACGATCCCGACAGCGCTTCTTCGTGGGATGCGACGAAGGATTATTATAAGTTCTCGGGCATGTATATGTTGCGCTCTTTCCCCGAGGGCAGAGTGGAATGGGACGACCGTTATCAGTTCTGCGCTTTCGGCGTCAACACGGACGCGACCTGGAAGTGGACGGAAAACAGCTCTTTCTTCTATGCGGAGCTGACCTACATTCCGATTTCGGAAAAGCCGGCCGATTGGTTGACGAAATACGCGGATTATTATATCGGCGACGGAAGCAATTACGAAAAGAACACTTCTCCGGTCTGGAATGGAGCTAATTCTTATTATTATCAAGGCCTTGTCCGTTTGATGAGTCAGCCGGGAGACTTTACTCAGAATTACGCAAAATATTATAAGGCGGCGGCTTCCGCTTATCGCTACGTGGTGACGGAAAACGAATACGAAGGCGGGTATTATTATCGTCGTCTGGAAAGTATTACGGACAGGCCCGACGATTGGTCGACGGCTTACGGTTCTTATTTCGTGATGGAAGGAAGCACATACGTCCGTAATCGTTCTGCCGAATGGAACGAAGAAAAGAGTTATGCGAAAGTCGTCGGTTATCAGTCGGCGCTTGATTCCGCCGACAAAACGACGGAAGCCGATCGTTACGGATTATTTATCCGCGTAAAAAACGTCGATCCCGTCTGGAACGACGGCACAATCTACGTCAAGCAAAGCTATATCGCGCTCGACGCCTGCCCGAGCGATTGGGGGACCGCATATTCATCTTATTTTGTCAGGAATGGCAATTCTTATATCTTAAACGAGTCCTCTGTCTGGGATAGCGGCAAAGAATACGCGTATATCGGATACGAATCTTTGACCGATCGTCCGGACGACTGGGATACGGCGTACGGCGAGTACGATCGTCTTGTCGTCGCGCCCGATTGGTACCAACCGGGCAAGAAGGTGGTTGCGGTCGATCTCACTCTGTTCGTAACGGCCAATATCCGCGTCGAAGCTCAATTTGCCAAAGACACGTTCAAGGCGGAGATTAAAGTGATCGACGGCACCGTCGGCGTCGTTTCCATCGGACAGACGGGATCTTCTTCCGGTAACTTCAAAATGGATCAGATCAAGTTCGAGTATTACAGCACGATCGACGTCATCATCCTTTCTTCCGGTATCGCCGACGGCAAAAAGATATCTTCCGTCGCCGTTTATGCAAATAAGAACGATGGGCTCCCGTTCGACGTGAACGATTATGCCGATCAGAGAAAAGAGACCTTTAATCCCATTATCGACACCAACACGTACGAATATCAGACGACCGATTTCACTACCGGTCATTACACTGCGAATATCTTTATCGTCGTGACACTGACCGATATCGAGTATAAAATATCGTACGTCCTTTATACCGATCTGGATACCACGGACGATCTTTCGGAAGAGAACAAGATCACGCTCGACCTTGACGAATCGGTCAACGAGGGAAGTCTTTATACGTTGAAAAACAAGTTCCGCATCGGCTACGACAAGGTTTTCCGCCTCAATGACTTCTTGAGTGGAAACGAGACATTGTCGTTACTTACCGACGAGCAGATTTCCGGCTTTGCCGGCGGCAACAGAAACAATATGCTCGTGGTCAACTGGTTCTTGTCGCAACCGACGTCTTCCGTTAAGCAAACCGATATACTGGATAGTTATCGTCATATCGACAAGGGAGCGAACCTTGTCGTTTACGGCTTGATACTGAATCTGTTCCGAGTACAATCAAGCGCGAATGAAGTAGCCCTCGGCTTTAACAAATACGTTCTCGATTCTTTTGGCGACGTATATGAAAGGAACGTGGATTCTCTTGTCGTACCTACCGTTTATAATGACGACGTCATTACAAGATACGGTTTTACGTCCGATACTACGTTCGAAAAGTACTCTTTTGCAAATAGCGATAAAATAAAAGAGCTTACGTTTGGTCCCGATCTCAGATACGTTGATAGCGACGCTTTTAAAAATTGCGTAGCGTTGACCACCATTACCGCAGAAGAAGGGGTTCGGGAAATCGCGAAAAGCGCTTTTGAAGGCTGTTCCGCCCTTTCTTCTTTCAACTTCCCCGTTTCTCTCGTCAGATTCGGCGATAAAGCTTTTTCTGGAACGGCGTTCGATTCGATCTCGATCGGAAACGATCTGCCCGACGGCGCGACGCTACGCGAATACGGTTCCGAAGTCTTTTCCTATATCAAACCGCTGAGTTCGGTATACTTCGACGCCAACAGTAAGAGTGCCGACTCCAATCAGACGACCTCGTTTTCTTCCGGCGGTCTGTTCCGCGGTTCCGGCTCGACAGCCGCCGCGGGCGTGACGCTGTACGTTGGCGAAAACGCCCTGTTCCTCGACAGCAATATGTTCGGCTATAAAGAAGCGCAGCCCGGTAACGGCGACTATCTGACCAACGTTGTCATCGAAGACAACGGCTCCGATCTCGAGATCCCGGACGGCGCGTTCAGAATGTCCGGATTGCAGTCGATAACTCTGGGCGGCAGAGTTACCATTCTCGGTAAGAGCGCTTTCCGCGAGTGTACTTCTCTTACCGAAGTTAACTTTACGGACGGATGCAACCTGACGACCATTCCCGACAGTTGTTTCTTCTTCTGTACCTCGCTTGCCGAGATCGTACTGCCGGCGAAGATCGAGTCCATCGGCAAACACTCTTTTGCGGGTACGAGTTCTCTTACTTCCGTTTATTATAAGCCGGACGGCGTCGTTGTCCGCCTGACGAAGATCGACGAAAACGCTTTCGGAAGAGGGGAGAGCAGTACGGGACTGATTTCGGCGAGATCGGGCTTAAAGAGATTCCTGCCCCTTTCGAGAAAGACGGAAGTCGGCAACGTTGTGGAAATACCGGCCGCCGTTACTTCGCTCGGAAAGACGGCTTTCGCGCATAGCGCGATAGAAAAGCTTATTTTAGGCGGTAACGATCTCACGATCGGACAAAAAGCTTTCTATGATCTTGCGGACGCAAGCGGTAAGGCGACACTGACTTATCTCGGATACGACGTCTCCGGTACGGTAACGGTCGTTTATCCGGAAGGGGAAGAAGCCAATCTGTTCTCATTGTCGGAGACGACGAACGTCAGCAGTGAATGCGAACTGGTAATCGGACCGCAAACCACGGTTATTCCCGATAACTTTTTCAGCAATATGACCATGGTTTCTACTTTGACCGTGGGTGCCAACGTTCAAACGATCGGACAAGGAGCTTTCTCAGGCATGACGGGGCTTTCGACCGTTAAATATAATGCGGAATCCGTCGTGGGTACGACGTCTTCGACGCTGGCTTTCAACGAATCCGGCAAGAATGCGACCGTTGTCTTCGGCGCGACCGTTCATAACCTGCCGACGTACCTGTTCAGCGGCGCGACAGGCTTTAAAACGCTCGACTTTTCGCAGATCACAAGCGACGATGATTCGGCTTACCTTACCGTCGGTTCGGGTGCTTTCAACGGCTTATCGAACGTTACTTCGCTCGAATTCGGCAAGATGTCCTCGCTCACGTTGGGAAGCGGCGCTTTGCTCGGAATGAGCGCTTTGCGGAACTTGTCCATAGCGCAGGACATCGGCACGTTCGTTATGGGCGTCAACAGTATCAATAAGGATACGACCTTTACTTCGTTGTCATATCCCGGCTTTACGTACACCGGACAGTCCGTGCCTTTGGAAATCACCGCGGGAACGTTCACGACAACCTACCACGACGGGGCGCACTCTTACGTTTTGGACGTCAATTCCGAAATGTACGTCCTTGCGATGGGCGATTGGACGGCTTTCACAGTAGCGCGCGGGGACGACTTTACCGTATCGGGTACGCTCAGACTGCGCAACCACCTGAACGTGCACGGCACGATGGGTATCGGCAATACCGGCGGGAATATCATAAGGGCTGTCGAAGGAAAGACTTATAATATTTACGGTCACGTTTATACCGAGGACGATCTGCGGAACAAGAACGGCGAGAGTACCGTTTATACCCACTTAAAACAAGCGGATTCTTTCTCGTTGACGAATAATATCGACCTGTCGCAAAAGGGCGAGTATGAATTGAGCGCCGACAAGACGTTGACCGTGCAGAGCGGCGCCGAGCTGACGGTAGGAAAAACCTTTGTTTGCAAAGGCAATCTGGAAATAAAAGGACGGTTGGTTTTAACCGATAAAAAGAATCTGCTCGCATATGGAAGCGTCATCGCTTATGGTTCGGCGGGACTTTCCGTCGAAGGAAAGGTCTATTTTGACGCAAGTACGGCGACGAACGGTATTTATATTGAGGGAGGAACGGTTTCGGTCAGCGCGTTGTCTTCCTCCGCGGACAGATCGCTGAGCGCCGGTATTTACTTTACTCTTGACGGACAAGCGCAGACGATCAACGATTTCTCTTTCGAAACGGGCGACGTCTTCAATATCGCCGACGGCAGCAAATTCATCGTCGGACACGACGTAACGGCCGACGTCGTATACGTGCACGGCGATTTGACGGTCAATAAGGCGATCACGATGAAAAAGTTGAATCTCTACTATCAAGCAGGCGAGACGACGTACGACGCTCTGCCCGATGCAGGACGCGACGCGGCCGTCTATCTCAACGCGAACTTACTGTATGCGTTCAGAGACGATCTGCACGTCTGCGGTTCGCAATCGCCCGTATATCTGTACGGCGTGACGGCCCGGATGAAGAACGTGACCGAAAAACTGAAATCGGCCCGGAAAGAAACGTCAGGCGGCGTCTATAACGGACTCTTCTGCGGTAAAACCTCCGAACAAGACGCGCTTCTGACCGACGTGGCAGAAAGCGCAAAGGTCGTGTTCGACTCTTACGTCAACTATCTGTTGCCGCTCTATGCCTGCGTTTATACCGGCGATAGCGTAACGTCGGTCGACGAAACGGAACCCGTCGGTTATATCCTTGCAAGATACGATTCTTCGGCAGATGACGGTAAGTTTATTTGCAGGAAATGCGAGACAGATCTGCCGCTTACCGCCGAATCGATTTACGACGGGGACAATCTCCGTACTTCGTCCGGACCGGAAAAATCTCTTCTGAGACTTACTTCTGACAAGCCCGTCTATTTCGGTATATCTTCCGGAACGGTGTTTGGCGATATCAATAACGCGCTGGCTTCTTCTTCGTACGAGGTCTATTATGCTTCCGGTTACGACGCTCAGACGATAGTTTCTGCACGACTCAACGTATTTGAACAGTTATACGGTACTTTTGAAAGAGCCGGTCGCTCTTACTATCTGATCCCCGTAAAGAAGAGCGGCGAGTCGAGCATAGCCGGTTTTATTGCCGCAACGGATGAAGTCACTTTCGATAAAAACGTTTCCGCTCCCATCAAGTCCGTAACCGATTCGACGGTAACGTATTACAGTTCCATTCCGTACGCTCTCAATAAGATTGCTTCGGGCAGGACGCTTCTCTTGACCAAGAATTATTCGACAAATAACCTTGCTTTCGATAAGACCGTAACCGTCGATATGAACGGTTATACGCTCAGTATGACGGGTAGCGGCGATCTTATTACCATCGGGCAAGAAAGTGTGGCGACCGTTACCATGCGCGGCGGTTCGATCATCGGCGAAGGCACCGAAGGCGCGCTCTTTAACGTCGTGGGCGGAACGCTCCGCGTCGAAAGGGCGATCGCTTCTTATTCCGGCACGTTGTTCAAGACCGCCTCGGCGACGACGTTGACTCTAACGCGCGTTACCGTGTCCGGCGATAAGTTTATGAACACTTCCGGCGATACGACGCTCGAATACGTTTCTTTCTCGGGGAAAGAAGGTATTACGCTCCTCGGCGGCAACCTGATGATCAATAACAGCGACGTAACGACGACGGGCGTTGCTCTCGCTACAACTCACTTGACCGATTCCGGCGCGTCCGTTTCGGTAGGCGCGACGATGCGTTATACCGATTTCACGTCGACAACCGGAGTCGCGGTAAGGATCGACGGACTCGTTCATCGGGCGATCTTCTCCGGGTCGAGTAAATATTCCGTTCGTATCGAGGGCGTGAACGCCGGTATCGTACACAGTGCCGGCACGCTCACGTTGGATAAATACGTTACCGTGACCGCTTCGGAGGGAAGGAGCAGCGATATCTCCGTCTTGAACGGCGCTATCGTCCTGAACGAGCTTGCAGAGGGCAATACGGGCGCCACGCTCGAAGTCGCAGGCGACGGCGTTTATATTATTAACGTAGGGGTCGATCACGACGCCATTCTGCATTATAACAGGCGTAGCGGTATCGAACCCGTTCTTTCCTTTGCGAAGAACCCGACCGTTATCGGCTCCTTTGCCGAGTTGACCACGTACAACGGCGACAACAATAACAACGACGGCATCTATACAAAAGCAAAATACGTCCTCCCCATCTATACGAGACAAGAAATTTCGGAAGAGTATGCTTATCTTACGTATACCGATTCTTTAAAATCGGTCTTGAAGCCATCTTATACCAAGAACGCTTCCGCCGAGTGGGATAACGCAAAAGTATACGCGTTCGGAACAATGTCCCTTACCACGCAAAAACCCGATATCTGGGAGACGACGTTCGGCGATTATTACGTAATGGTCGGCGGTCAATACGTTCAGAACACCTCCCCCGAGTGGGTATACGGAGAAAAATACTATTATTATTACTTTACCGAAGTGCCCGAAAAACCGAGCAATTGGGATACAAACTATAATAATTATTACGTTCTCGACTCGAAAGCGGTATACGCTTACGTAGAAAACACTTCCGCCGAATGGAGCGGAGAAAAAGAGTATTACGACGCCGAATATAACGCGGTGACGAGCAAACCCGACGATTGGGCAACGACCTATTCTTCCTATTACGTGGGAGAATGGAGAAAGACGTATATCTTTGCCGCGGCCGACATAACTGTTGACGAAAAGATCATCGTGCCTCCCGATTGCGTATTGAAGACGACGGGAGAACTGATTTTATCGGCAGAGACGGTTGTTTGCGGCGAGATCATCGCAACGAACGTCGTCACGGCGATCCATCCGTCAGGAAACGAATCGGATCCCATTAAGGTTCGCGTTAAAGAAACCGGAAGAATAACGCTCAGCGAACGCAATAAGAAGATCGGTAAGAACAGCGTTTATATCATAGAGGGCGAACTGAACGTAGAAGGTTGTACCGTGACGATCGAAAGTAACTCTTCCGATCCGACCGCATACGTTCTGACGTTGCGTCCCACGGGTACAATAACGGTGCAGGGCGGCAGTCAGGCGGCTTCGCTTACTTTTACCAACGGGCGCGTCCTGATCGAAGGAACGATCAGAAACGAAGGCAACGTCTTCTTCTATGCGGCCGCTACCGTGATGATGGCAGCCGGATCGAACATAATAAACGAGAATCAGATGTCCTTTAACGGCAAGATTACGATCGGCGGCGCATTGACCTCTTCGGCCGGCAAGCTGACCTTTAATGATAATGTTGTCGTGGCGGCTACCGGAAGTATCGTCTGTGCAGTAAGCGGTTCGAGCGTCGAGATTTTCTCGGATTTTGACGTGCGCGGCACGGTCGACGCGGGAGAAGCCGCGCTGACGGTCGGTAGCTCGGCGAAAGTACTGTTCTATCAAGAATCCTCGTTTACTTCGGGCGGCGTTATCGATTGTTTCGGACAGATTGTTTTCGCGACCGAAAACGTGATCATTACGGGTACGCTCAACTTCTATCTAGGCGCAACGTTCGCATTGAAGACCGATCTTCTGGAAGAAATCGAAAGCCGCAACGGCGTCGTCTATGAAGTAAATAACGCTTCGTATGCCGTTCTGGAAGAAGAGCCTTCCGACTGGGGAACCGCTTATAATCATTATTATACGGCTCCCGGACAGCCGATATCGGGTAGCTGTCCCACGTGGCAACCTGATACTTATTATTACAGTCAATGGGCATACCTGAGGGTGGACGACGAGATCGGCCTGGACGAGAATTATTCTCAGATAGGAACGCTCGCCGTAACGACGCTGCACGGATACAGCCTTTTGTGGCAGATCAATCGCGTCGAAACCACCTGTCTCGTGAAAGGATATGTCGAAAGCGCATATCATAAGACGATCAAGTACACGAATGCGGATACCGATGGCACGCTCCATATGCAATTTGATTTTGTCGATCCGAAAATCATTCGTTGGGAGATCGATCAATCCTTAGCCTCGCACACATACGTTGCGACGTCTGACCCGGGAGATACGGAGTTGAGTTCTCTTACCCATCAGTATTCCTGCGCCGTATGCGGAGATGCAAAACCCGCCGCCTCCATAGAGGAACACGATTTGGGCGATTTGCGCATTACCAGCAGCGAAAGAAGCATAATGGCGTCGGGAACGGATAAACTTTATTGGATGGTTTGCAGAAGATGTAACGACTGCGGTAAAGAAGTCCTTTTCGTATATCAATGCGTTTATAATACTACCGTCGGCGACCTCAACGATTATGTCGCGGGATTCGGATATCATTGTTCTTTGACTGGCGTTCAGAACACGACGCAAATACGCGACGTTTTGTCACAGATAGAGTTTACGACGGATTTTGACTCGACGAAGTACTATTTGTTACCGATAACCAACGGAGAACAAACGATTTACCTTTTACTGTGGTATGACTATAATTACGGATACGAACCGGTGGAGAACAGCAACCTGCACGTTAAACAATGGATCGAAAACGAAGGGTATTTCTCTTACGAACAACATACATATTCATCGGTTGATATTCCCAGTATTTTATATAACACCTATTACGTTAAGTCGGGCGATAACTATCAGGACGCGGGGTATCTGTATCAAAGCGGGACGACTTACTATACCGCAACGGCAGTGACGACCGACGGACCTTGCTACGTGTTGTCGGGAGAAGAATACGTGCTTGCGACGGAGGGTAGTACGGGGCCGTATTATCTGTATAGTAACGGCAATTACGTCAGCGCCCCGACCAATTATTACAGAGACGCCGGGAACGGACTGTATACGAAGGTGGAGTATTGGACGTCGGCGGGAGAAACCTATTATACCTTCGGTAGTTCCACAACAAATCCGTCCAAATATAACGTATTGTCCGGTCAGTGCACGGTCTGCGCTCAATCGGGACTGATTGTGTTCTGCTATGACGAGTATTCGAAGATCAGCGATCTGACAAACTTCTTATCCGGTACCGGCTACGTCGGGTATACGTCGTCGTTTATCGTAAACGACGACAGCTATATCCGTACCGCATATGGATCGGGTAAGAGCGGGGCGTTGAAAAAGGAGATCAACGGCGTGACTTATTATTTGCTACGCGTCAAAATATCCGGAAGCAGCAACCAACGTTACGTTCTCGGTCTGGAACAAACCGGTCACAAGGTCTATTACGATTGGTTGGACGCTGACGCGGAAGAACATGGCGGTACTTGTAATGATTGTACCGATTCTTCCGGTAACGTAAGCGGAACACATTCTTTCAGTACCGCCGCGAAGTACGTGCGTTATAATCATTCTCAGCCCGGCAAGATAGCCTTTGATAACGTCATTGCAAGGCAATGTTCAGTTTGCGGCAACTATTACGTTTGCTACGTCGACGTCACTGACAGCGAGACGATAAACGAGCTTTCCGCAAAGTTAAGCGCGTACGGATATACTGTGGCCGGATATGTCGGAACCGACCGCGTGTCGGACTATCTGTCGCAGCTGGTCGAATATAGCGGAAAAGACGATTGCTATCTGGTACCGGTATGTCCGACGGGAGAATCGGAGGCAACGGGGTACGCTTTGATCCTGATGTCGCACACCTGGACGATAACTTATTCCAACGTGACTTACCATAGCAAGGTCTGTACCGTTTGCAGTAGTTATAGCATGAAAGAGGCGCATACCGAGGGGCCGATCACTCAGAACGGCAACGTTCTCGGTTATGTCTGCGCCGACTGCGGCGAATTCATCCCGTATCACTTCGAGCTGGATCACGACAAGACTATCGCTCAGTTCAATACGATGCTTTCCGTATACGGACTGACTTCCCAAGAGGCGTCCACGAATAAGAAATTCTATCAGTACATGGATAGTAACAGCTTCTCGGAAAGAACGTTGACGTTGGCATACAACGGAAACGATAACGTCGCGTTGAAGCATATTCTGGTCCCTGTGAACGGATACGGCGACTCGACCTATTACGTGGCTGTCTACTTTGTGCCGCATGAACGCATTATTTATTCGCCAACCGGCAACACGTCATTCTATAACGGTATCTTTACAGAACAGCACCACGCTTATTGTAACGGTTGCGGAAAAACGTATGACGAAGACCACGTTTTTGACGGTACCTACCGATTGGTAGAAAATCAAGAGTTGGGAACGATGATCCTTTGCCAGGTTTGCACCCTTTGCAAACAGGCGGTCGCCGTAACCTATCAGATGAACGACCAGACGACGAACGGTACGCTGGGCTCGTTGTTACAGCCTTATGGTTTTGACTATTATAAGAAGGCCGCTTACGTCAACGACGACTATACCGTCGCTTTCAGTCAGTTTAACGGAAGAGGCGGCGATTATAATCCGTCGATCGACGTGAACGGAGACGGAATCGGCGACTACTATCTGGTAGAAGTAACAACGGCGACAAACAGAACGGTCGTTGCCGGATACGTGCTGATTAAGTTCAAACATCATATGGAGTATGATATTTCTTCTGAAAATTACGAAGACAAAATGATCTGCTCCGATTGCGGATATACCTATTCTACCGGGCATAGGATCGCGCTCGATCGTCTTTCCGTCGTTCAGGAAGTGAATGGCGAAACAAAGAGGTATAATTACGATTCCGTAGACGAAACGGAAATAAGAACGAAAACGGCGAACGGACTTGCTACCTACGGCGGCAACGACAACGCGTTGGTTTTCGTATTCGGTCCGGAAACGACGATCAACGACGTGACGCAATACTTTGTCGGATTGACTCTTTGGAAACCGCAATTCTGGCACACGTCCCAGGAGGGTTCTCCCGACAGATGGTATTTTGAATACCAGGCGCAAGGCTACATATGCGGCAACTCTTTCATCAATGATTCCCAGTTGATCGCGAGCGTGGACGACAGGTACTTCTTCGGAGGCGAATGTTACTTCCGGTTGCCGATGTATCGCGCGCAAGTTTCTTTCGGATTCAATTCGAATGAACAGTATACCGGAGATGTCGACGACGGCGCAATAACCACCCTGCCCGTATTCTATCTGTTGGCGAAATATTCTCCGACGGCGCCAAAGGACGGGTATTTCTACTACCACTCCGAAACGCTTGGCGATCAACCGTTAGAATTTACTTCTTATCGGGATCTCGTTATGGATGATATTATGCATAACGTCCATAGCGAAGGATACGAACTTGCGACCGAGACGGTGGAACAGTACGGGAAGGCGTACGCCGCAATTACCGGAGAAAACACGAAGGGTATCGCTGTATTCTATTATAACGGTAATACCACCGTAGACGCTCTGACGACTTATCTGATCGGTAAGACCGGTTGGGATATTTCCGGTACGAATGGAAAGGTAGACGGTACCGTCGCCGGAAGTTGGGGATATCAGGAGAAACAAACCTACTCTTTCCCCGTTACGGCGTCCGGCTATCTCGCAACGAATGCGGCGTTCGGATCGGGTGCGACCATCGAAAGTCTGAAAGAGACGTTTGAGACGCTGACGTCGGGCAGCGATACCTATTACGTGATCCCGATCTACAGCCACAGCGGCAGCACCCTTTATTTCGACAATCGAGGACTTTTATATGCGTCCGCATGCACGATACGATCGGCTTCGACGGATCCCGTTATGTATATCCTTGCGTTGAAAGACGCTGCCGCCCCTGATTACGGTTATTTCAAGAATGCGGAAAGCGACGCCAAAGTAGACGTGGCTTGTTATCAGATGAATAACGTGGCGGAGATAGAAGCCGGATTGATAAACGGCTCTCAGTTGGGCGAAGAATCCGAAAACCAAGGGCAGAGAACGCTTAAAGAGTTTTTCTTATATGCGAAGATCAACGGCGATCGCAGTATACTGGATTATAACGTCGGGTACAGGACGACCTTAGCAGACGTGGTAAGCGATTTGCCGGACTTTACGTTCTATAACGAAGATGGTGTGATGAAAGAAACAGACACTATTATGTCGCTTATTCACACTTATCTGAAAGAAAAGTATTATTCGAGAAAAGATTTGTTATGGTTTGCGGGAGCTAACTATTATTTGCCGCTTGCATACAAAGACGCTCCTGACAAATGGGTGACAAATCTCCGTCTTAATATAGCCGTATCCTCCTCATCCTCCTCGCAAGAAGTAAACGACGTGTTCTTACGTGAAGAAAATGCCATCATAGCCAATTATGAAGCTATATTCCTTACAATTAAGTGCACGAATTGCGAACACATGCAACATGAAACGGTAAAGGTAACGGGAGAAACGACGTTCAAGTCGCTCGAATCGTACATAACGATTGTGAGAGAACAGATCAAATCAGGTATAGACGGAATTGCCCCGGGCGGAGAATTCGTCGCGGCGGATTGGGCGACGTTGTATTATGGCAACGGTTGCGACGAGAACAGCTTGATCTCCGATCCGAATATGGACGAAAAGGACAGATACTATCATCTCCTTGACTCGATGACGTACAAAGACCATACCAGAAAAGACGTCAGCCTTATCAAAATCGGTACGTATAAGTTCGACGAGGTCATTGACGATGAAACACCGCCGGAAACGAAGACGCTTACCATCTATCTTGTTCTGGATATCCTGAATAAATAAAAAGCAGAAGCATGATATCAGAAGTCAAAGACAGGCGCGTCGTATTCTGGATACGGCGCGCCGCGTTTTATGAGAAATTGCGGACGGCTTATTTAGGACGAGACGTCCCGTTTACGATAAAGATAGGTCTTGACGGAATGACAAGAGTAGGCTATAATAGATATAATGTGGTATTGTGGGCGAACGACAATATCATCACGTAACTTAATAACTGAATACAGGAGGTTTAAAAAATGTTAGGCAATCTTATTTCCGTCCTGACAGCGGAAGGCATTGCTCTGATCGTTTGTATTCCTGTTGCGCTCGGCTTGGGCGTTCTCGCAGTTTTTCTTTACAAAAAATATTTGGATAAGAAAATAGGAAACGCGAAAACAGAAGTTGATCGCTTATTGGAAGAAGCACGTTCGGAAGCGAAAACGATGCGGAAAGAAGCACTTCTTGAAGCAAAAGATGAACAGATAAGGTTGCGTAACGAGTTTGAAAGGGAGTCTAAACAAAGACGTATCGAATTGCAAAAGCAAGAAAACAGATTGAATCAGAAAGAGGACGCTTTAGACAAAAAAGAATCGATTCTGGACGATAAGATCATCGCCGCCGAGAAGACCAAGGCCGAATGGGAAAACAAGAAAAAAGAAATTCAGGCCCTGCAAGAAGAAATACTGGAGAAAAAGCAGGAAGTCCTTCTTGAAATCGAAAGAGTCGCCGGTATGAGCCGTGACGAAGCGAAAAGCATTTTGATTACCGAAATGACCGAACAGGCCAAACAGGACGCCGTAGCCGTCATAAAAGATATCGAAGCGCGCGCCAAAGAAGAGGGCGAAAAACGCGCGAAGAATATCGTTGGGCTCGCCATCCAGAGATGCGCCGTCGATCATGCGGCGGAAACCACGGTCAGCGTGGTAGAGTTGCCCGGCGAAGAAATGAAAGGACGTATCATCGGTAGAGTCGGCCGTAACATCAAGGCCCTCGAATCGGTCACCGGAGTCGATATCATCATCGACGATACTCCGGACGTCGTGACGCTTTCCAGCTTTGATCCCGTGCGTAGAGAGATCGCGCGCCTGACCTTACAAAAACTGGTCAGCGACGGTCGTATTCATCCCGGTCGTATCGAAGAAGTCGCCGAGCGCGTCAGACGCGATATCGAGGCGCAGATCAAAGAGACGGGAGAGGGCGCCGTGTTTGAAGCGGGAATATTCGGAATACATCCCGAACTCGTGAAGTTACTCGGACGGCTTAAATATCGTACCAGCTACGGACAGAACGTCCTCAGGCACTCTTTGGAAGTCAGTCACCTCGCCGGTCTTATGGCGCAGGAACTGGGCGCCGACGTCAAAGTCTGTAAGAGAGCCGGTCTTCTTCACGATATCGGAAAAGCTATTGATCACGAATACGAAGGGACCCACATTCAGATCGGTGTGGAGCTCACAAAGAAATATAAAGAGAAAGAAGCCGTCGTACACTGTATCGCCGCGCACCACGGCGACGTACCGGCAGAAACTCTTGAGGCCGTCCTCGTCCAGGCCGCCGACGCTATCAGCGGAGGCAGACCGGGCGCCAGACGCGAATCGCTCGAAAATTATATCAAACGTTTAGAAAACTTAGAAACCTTAGCAAACTCGTTCGCAGGAGTTGAACAGTCCTTCGCCATTCAGGCAGGCAGAGAAATCAGAGTCATTGTCAAGCCCGAACAGGTGGACGATAAAGCCACGGTATTCTTGGCTAAAGAGATCGCTCAGAAATTGGAAGCCGAACTCGAATATCCGGGACAAATCAAGGTCAACGTTATCAGAGAACTCAGAAGCGTGGAATACGCCAAGTAATCATCTCAACAACTCAAAAAAAAGGAAGCACGGCGTGCTTCCTTTTTTTGTTAGTATTTTCTTGCCTCAGATAGTTTTTCTTTACGTTCTTTCAGGGCGTTTCTTCCTCGGTCGGTGCGCGGGAGAGTACTGCAACCGACGTTCCACCAGCCGCCGTAGCCGTCGGTCATGGTTTTGGGCAGGACCTTGATGTCGATCAGGGTAGGTTTGGTTTGTTGGAGGGCGTCTTTGAGGGCGAATTCAAGTTCTTCCATTGTTTTAGCCGTATAGGTAACGTAGCCGTAGCCCTTCGCGGACAAAGCGTAGTCAATATTCATAAAGTTGCCGTCGCGGATGGGTTTTTCGCCGTCGCGGTATCTTGCTTCGGTGCAGAGAGCGTCGACGCCTTGGCCCATTTGCAGGTTGTTGATGCAACCGAAAGAAGCGTTGTCGAACAGAAGAACGTTGATTTTTTTCCCTTCCTGTAAGGCGGTAAGCATCTCGGAGTGGAGCATATTATAGCTGCCGTCGCCGCACAGGGCGTAAACCTCTTTGTCGGGACAGGCGAGCTTACTGCCGAAAGCGCCCGCGATCTCGTACCCCATGCAGGAGTAGCCGTATTCCATGTTGTAAGAATATAGTTCGTCCGTCGTCCACATCCGTTGCATACAGCCGGGGAGCGATCCTGCCGCCGCAACGACCACGGCGCTACTTGGGATCAGACTTCGGATAAGTGCCAGCGCAGCCGTTTGGCAGATTTCTCCGCCGGTAGCTTCTCTGAATTTTTCCAATGCGTCGTCCATGCGGACTTTGTTTTCGGGTACGAAATCCTTACCCGTATAACGGACGGAAGCGAGGCGGGTATATTCTTTATCCCAAGCTTTCTTTGCAGCCTGTATTTCTTCATTATATATTGCCTGATAGTCTTTTAAGCGGGTGTTTAAGGCGAGGATGCCTTCTCGCGCGTCGGCGACTATGGGGATGGCGTCCAATTTGTTTGCGTGGAAAGAGGACGCGTTGATCGTGACCACGTTTGCGCCTGAATACAGCCATTTGGACGAGGACGTAAAATCGGTAAAGCGTGTGCCCACGCCGATAATCAGGTCGGATTGCGCGGCGAGCCCGTTGGCACATCCGTTACCGGTAACGCCGATACCGCCGAGATTCAAAGGGTGAGACGAGGGAATACTGCTTTTACCCGCTTGCGTTTCGGCAAAGGGTATGTTATGTTTTTCGCAAAAGGCCACCACTTCTTTTCCCGCTTCCGAATATCGTACGCCGCCACCCACGATAAGGAGAGGCTTTTTGGCCTTGCGGATGGCCTTCGCTGCAATTTTTATCGCATAGTCGTCCGGTTTGGCACGGGAGATGAGATGGGTGCGTTTTCGGAAGAATTCCGCCGGGTAGTCGTAGCTTTCGCCCTGGACGTCTTGCGCGAGCGCAAGCGCGACCGCGCCCGTATGCGCCGGATCGGTTAGTACGCGCATGGCGTTGGTTAAAGAACTCATGATCATTTCAGGACGGGTTATCTTATCAAAGTACCGGGAGACCGCCTTAAAGGCGTCAGCCGTGGTAACGGTCGGATTATAAAGTTGTTCTACCTGTTGCAAAACGGGATCGGGCTGGCGCGATGCGAATGCGTCGCCCATAAAGAGTAGCAGAGGAATGTTGTTGACCGTGGCGGTCGCCGCAGCGGTGACCATATTGGCAGAACCCGGCCCGATGCTGGAAATACAGGGTAAAATTTTTCTGCGGTTGTACATCTTGGCATAGGCGATAGCCGCTTGCGCCATGCCTTGCTCGTTTCGGCCCTGGTAGACTTTCAGCGAGTGTTCCGCTTGCGAAAGAGCTTCCCCCACGCCCAGAACACATCCATGCCCGAAAATAGTAAAAAAGCCCTCTACGAATTTAGTTTCCGTCATAACGCCGTCTTTTTCAAACAGGACGTACTGATTGTCGAGATATCGTACGACGGCTTCGCCGGCCGTCATCTTGATCGTTTTTGCCATATTGCCTCCGATATTATTTTTCTTCAATGGGTTTGAAAGTCGGATTATTGTCCAACCACTCGTATTGGGGATCGACGACGCGGGTCTTTTTCCATGGGTTGTCGTCGAGGTGCCGTATCATCCATACGTTATACATAGGAAAGCCGGGCGCTGTTACCTGTACGTGCGTTTTTCCGCCGATAAAGCCGCCCACGCTCCCGTCTTTGATCGTGTGCGCCTCGTCCCCGATAAAGCAGGCGCCGAAGCCTTCTGGCCGTAAAAACTCGTAGTAATATACTTCCGGTTGCGGATGACTATGCGGGACGTAACTCCACCACCGCCCTTGTCTTGCCAGAACTTCGCCGATGACGAGATTGCTGTACGGGGCGTTATCGTAATCAAAAATGGTATTGACGTCGCGCACGGCGGTGTTCTCCCACATGCCTTCGCAACTGACGGTACGGATGACGTCTTTTTTGCGATAGATTTTCGCCGGAAAGTCGCGATCGTTTTTCGTCGATTGCCAAATAAACCGTGCGTCGGTCAGCGCTTTGACGGTCAGAGCCGTTTTTCTTCCGACGTGCACGGTGGTCGGGTAGTCGTCGAAAAGTCCGTGCCGTTCCGCTTCTTCGTCGACGCCGTCGGTGGTAATACGCACTTTGCCGTCGATAAGAAGCACGGCGCATTCGTTGGTATCGCTGAAAAAAACCTTTTCCTGATTGGGTTTAAGCTGAAAAACGGAGATATCCTGCATTAATTCGGGATAGTCCCGGACGGAACAAAGAACTTTTTCTCCGTTGTTATCGAATTCCGGATAAGTAAACATTTTATTACCTCGCAAAAGTATTTTATTCTATGGATACGCCTCTGTCCAAACGGGCTTGTTTGAGAGCGGCCAGCATATCGTTCTTTTTCTTCCCGGTAATATCGTAGAAAGCCATCGGGATACAACAAAGTAACAGACAAACGCCCGGAATCAGCGTAACGAGCATATACATGCCGTTACGGATGCCGTAGCTGAGATCGACGGGATTGATGGCTTCTACGCTTTGTCCGCTTGCCGTCAAGGCGTTGACGTCTAATCCCACGATCATATACATTGCGATAATCATAGTAGTCGCAAGCGCGTTGCCGAGCTTATTGACAAAGGATTGGCAAGCGTTCCCCAAAGCCGTTTCTCGTCGGCTCGTTTCCAGTTCCATCTGGTCGAGACAGTCGCCGATCATAGCGTAACTTACGACGTTGATAACGCCCGTCGGCACGCTGGCAAGGAACAGGAAAGGGATCAGCGCCCACAGATTAAAGTCCGTCAGCGATCCGACCGCATATCCGACGAGGGCGGCGATACCACCGAGAATGGAAGAAAAAATAACCAGAGCTTTGTAGCTGAATTTTTTAAAGAAGAACGGCGAGGCGATCATGGCACCGAACATGCCGGCGGCAGTACAAATGGAGAAAACGAGCTGAACGGTGCTTTGGCTCGTCTTGATATCCATGCCGTCTAAATAAAAGGTGTAACGAGAGACGTGTACGGCGGCCGCCTGAAGCATATATCTACCGCTGGAAATAACGCCCATCAAAACGACCATCATAAGCGCTTTGTGCGTAAAGATAAGTTTTAACGGCGAGATCTGACCTTTTTCCTTGACCGGTTTCGGTATCTTGACGCGTTCTTTTACAGTCAGGTAGCTGGATACGAAAAGGATACAACCGCAAACCGAGGCAACGATAGCCATGATCATATAGCGCGATCGGTCGTGGACGTGCAGATACCCCAAAGTCATATAAATGACCATGGGAACGGAACTGCCGATACCGTTGAGCGTGCGGGCAAAGCCGATGGTTTTGCCGCGTTCGTGCGCGTCGGGCGTCATCGCATTGGGCAAGCTCCAGAAGGGTACGTCGCTCATGGTGTAGATCATTCCCCAAAAGACGTAAATAAACGATACCCATACGTAGGTGCCTGTCGGGTCGTATGACGAGGAATCGACGTCTGCGAATTCCGGCACGAAAAACATAAAAAAGGTCAGGAGAGAGATCGGAATGACCGCATAAACGATGTAGGGCTTATATTTGCCGAAGCGCGAGTCGCATTTATCGACGATCATACCCATCAAAGGGTCGTTAACGGCGTCCCAGATACGTGCGATCAACATCAGAAGGAGAACGAAAAGCGGCGTCAACTTCATAACGTTCAGATAAAAGTCGGAAATGTAGCTGCTCATGACGGCATAGATCATGCCTTGACCGAGCGCAGCTATGCCGTATATCCAAAACTCCTTTTTGGGAATATAATTCTTCGATTGTGCCGGCGTGACTCTTTCTTCCATGATGTTCCCCCTTACGATCGCGTCGGAAATAACGATTATATTTTAATTATATAAGCAATAAAGAAGTTTGACAAGATGTAATTTTGCGGTAATATTCCGATAGTTACAGTATAATATTCTCTTCGGTAATATATTACGCCTGTGCGGCTCATAAAAAGTCGTTACGTTCTGTCGAATAAAACCGAAAGAGAATAAAAGCTTTTTCGTAGAAAAGACTTGCAAAAGTTCTTCGATATTTTTCTATAACTTGTTATTAGGATATCCTTTTTGATGATTATGGAATGATAAAATGATAGATCTTCTATAAATAGTTGACATCTTTACTCGTTATGATTTATTTCGATAGGTCTGTCAGGCAAGGTGTAAAACGGTAATCGTCATATAAGAAAAATTCCGTCCGACGCCTGTTTTTATGGCCGAAATTTATTATTCGAGATTAAAAAGATAATCTTTTCAAAAAATAAAAAGCATGCTATACTATTTTTATATAAGAAATCCATGAATAAGGAGGGAATGAATTATGGCTAAAACAAGAGTAGGGGTGGTCGGATACGGGACCATAGGACAGAGGCTTGCTGACGGCGTGTTTTTGCAAAAGGATATGGAACTGGTCGGCGTGGTTGATCTTGTGCCTACCCTTGCCGTACGTGCGCTTTTTGAAAAGGGTATGCCCTACGATTTATATCTGGTCGACATGGGGAAAAAACCGGAATTTGACGCGCTCGGCATTCCGGTTAAAGGATCGCTGATCGATTTGTTGCAAAAGGTCGACGTTGTGTTGGATTCCGCTCCCGGCGGGATCGGTGCAAAAAATAAAGAGGTTTATGATAAGTACGGCGTGAAAGCTATCTTTCAAGGGGGAGAAAAAAACGACGTCGCAGACGTGTTTTTTCACGGCTACGCCAACTATGATAAAGGGCTTCATAAACGGTATCTGAAACTGACCAGCTGCAATACGACCGGTCTTATCCGAAGCGTCGATTGCCTCGACCGTGCCTACGGCGTCGAAAGAGTGGCCATTACCATTATTCGCCGTGTGGCTGACCCGGGCGACTATCACAGAGGCCTGACCAACGCTTTACAGATCGACAAGGCTCCTTCGCATCAGGCGTTGGATCTCATGACTATCATGCCTCACGTCGAGGCGACCGGTATTCTTGTTCACACCCCTATTACGCACGGACATATCATTACCGTCGTCGCAACGGGCAAACAAAAGATCACTAAAAAGATGGCTCTTGAAGCGTTCAGAAAGCATCCGCGTATCCGCGTCGTCAGCATTGACGAAGGGTTCAAGGGCAACGCGTCTTTATTTAAGTATGCCCGCGATCTCGGTAATCCGCGTGGAGACATGTACGAGATCGCTTTGTGGGAGGATAGCATTGTAGAAACGGGCGACTCCATCATGTACGCTATCAATATTCCGCAAGAGGCCGTTACCATTCCCGAGACAATGGACGGTATTCGCGCTTGTATGGGTATGCAACTTACCGGCGAAGAAGCGACGGAAAAAACCAACGAATACCTCGGTATCGGAAAGTGGAGAACCTGTTTTAAAAAGTAAATTATGGCATTGAAAATAAAAAACGTTATCGGCGTCAACGTGGAGGATAAGACGGTGCTCTTTCGCCCCGATATTAATTCCCCGATCGGCCCGGATAAAAGGATCGTCAATCGCAATCGTCTGAACAAGACGGCGCCTACCCTCAGGTATCTTCTGGAAAGTGGCGCGCGCGTTGCCGTCATCGCCCATCAGGGCGACACTCTCGATTATCAGAATCTTATTCCTTTACGCGAGCATGCGGAGATTCTGAGCGAGCTGACGGGCTATCCCGTGAGCTATATCGACGACGTATGCGGCGACGCCGCGATGTACGCCGTAAAGACTCTGCAAAGAGGGCAAGCGGTAATCCTCGGGAACGTTCGGTATCTTGCCGAAGAAGTTTCCACCTTTGAAAAAGACGTCAAACTGACGTCCGAACAAATGGCGGACACCTGGATTGTACGTAGGCTCGCGCCGCTGTTTGATCTGTACGTTAACGACGCATTCAGTGCGGCGCATCGTTCCTGTCCCAGCATGGTGGCTTTTCAACGGTTGCTGCCGTCTTATGCCGGTCCGCTGTTTTTTAACGAATACGAAGCCCTTCATAAGGTCATGACCGAAGCGGAAAAGCCATGCGTTTTCGTTTTGGGCGGCGCCAAGATATCCGACGCGTTCGGCATGATGAAACAGGTGCTCGAAAAGGGAACGGCGGACAGAATACTCGCTTGCGGCGTGACCGGAGTGGTCATGCACCTTGCGCGCGGCGTAAAAGTAGGCCGGAAGTACGAAAAATGGCTGGCGGATAAAGATCTGCTTGCTTTCGTCAAGCCTGCGGAAGAACTTCTGTCTCTTTACGGCAATAAATTCGTTCTGCCCGTCGACCTCGCGTACGAAAAGGACGGCAAGAGAGAAGAGGTCGACGTAGCGGACCTGCCGATAAACGACGCTTCTTTTCTGGACGTCGGAACAAAAACGGCGGAACTTTTTGCCAAAGAGATCGAAAATGCGAAGACCGTATTTGCCAACGGCCCTGCGGGTGTGTACGAAAACCCTCTCTTTGCTTATGGCACCGAAAGAATCTGGAAGGCAATGGAAACGACGCCGGCCTATACCGTCATCGGCGGCGGAGATACCGTGACCGCCGCGTCCAAGTTCATCGACACGAAAAAAATAAACTACGTATGTACCGCCGGCGGCGCCATGGTGCGTTTTTTGAGCGGGAAAAAATTGCCCCTGATCGAGGCCATGGAAAACAGCCTGTAAATAAAGCTTTATCGGAGCGTAACGGATAAAAATAACGACGAGTAGGGCGGCATGTCTTTTACCCAAACGCCGTTATTGTTTGCGGAGACGTTATCGGGAGCTTGGTTGACGGACAGGAAGTCGCCGATGGCGACGGAAAAAGAAAAAGTATCGGGACGAGTGTTCCACAATCCGAGGGAAAGATTTTTTCCCTCTTTTTTTGTCATCATATACACACCGGATACGTTGCCGTCTACGTATGCGGCAAGGGGCTTCTTGTGCAGATAAGGAATGGCTTTTTTCAGCTGACGGCTACGGGGATAAGACAGGAGCAGATCGCTGTCGAAAGGAACGGACGCGCCCTCGAAGAGGTAGACGAGGAAGCGTTGTCCGTCCTTGTTTTCGTACAGATAGGACGAAGGAGAGCCGTTATCGTAACGGGACAGTATCTTCGCTTCTTGCTTCGGCTCGACCGCATACAGCAGGGGCGACGGAACAAAGAGGGGAAAGGTCGCCGGGATCGGGGTACTGTTGATAGCGTTGCGTTCGCCGGTCTCTTCGTCCGTTTCGGAAGAGGAAGAAAGTTTCGGCGTTTTTTTCAGCAGGTCGTACCAGTCGCCTTTTATACGGGGCAAACCGACGTCGACGCCCGATAAGGTTAGCTTCAACGCGGCGGGATAATCCAGAATAAGACCGTCTTTTAAGGCGCTTTCGGTCAGGTAAAAGGCGTTCGGGCCGAAACAGACGCCTATGCCGTCGCCCTCGTATTTTGTCGGGATGCCCGCATTGCCGAGCATAGTGGCCGCGCGGGAAAAGAAGGTCCTTTCCATAATGTTATTTTGGTTCAGCGACGTATAAGACAGAGCTGCCTTTCGGGCATATTCGTAAACGCGCACGCCGACGTCTTCTTTTCCTCCGAACAGTCTATCGATTGTTGGATATATAGATAAAGTTCTGTTATGGGAATCTTTATATCCATTTTCGGTATCCGGAAACATGTTATAGTCGAACATATATTTCAGTGTTCCGCAACCGCCTTGCGCGCGTACGACGGTATCGAGCGCTTCGAGATAGGCCGCCGGGACGTGATAACAGGGGCGTGGGTAGCTGTCGTCTTCGGCAAAGACTTCGACGTCTTTTTCTTTCAGCCAGGCGATTTGCATGCGGGTGCACTCGATGATATCGACCAGGCTTTGGTTGCCGAACCTACGCGTATAGATCCAGTAGGGCGCGCCGGTCAGACGTAAGAACGGTTTGGTTTTGCCGGCGAGAGCTTTCGCTATTTCATATGCGTCGGCGCCTTCCCAATCCCATGAGGTATATCCGGCGCACAGACCCAATCTGACGTTCGGATCTGTCTTGTCGACGGCGGAACGCATTTCCCGCGCGAAATCGAGGAGAGAGCCGCCCATTACTTCCAACCATTGTTTACGGAACCGGCCCGGTTTTCCGAAGACGGAGATAGCCGTGATAGCGGCGCCGGGCAGCGGCAATCTGGTTTTTTTACGAAGAAGCCGGCTATGCGTTTTGCACGAACAACCGACGTCGGGACGAATGGACAGACAGTAATCGTCATCGAGGAGAACGATCTTCGCGCCCGCTTTGACAAGAGAAGTAAGAACGCGCGCATAGTAAGCGCGGAATTTTTTGTTGGTCGGGCAAAAAGAGTCCGTTTTTCGACCGTATATTCCTTTTATTTTCGTCCAGCCCTGCTTTTTCGCTTCCTGATCGAGAGGCAGACCGAATCCGAAAGAATTTATCCATACGGCTACGGTAAAGCCTTCTTTTTCAAAGAGAGGTATTTCCGTTCTCAGTCGGGCGATATCTTTTTCCATTTTCGAGGGATAAAAGAGATTTTCCGAAGAAAGGAAGACGTAATCTGCCTTAGCGGCGTGGAGAGCGGAAAAGATCGCCGGGCGGGTGTGCTCGGAAATCGTGGACATCATGATGGGAATATACAGGTAGTTTTTCATGGCATATCAATATTCTTTGGTGCCGTACCGCGTACGGATCCAATCGTTATAGCGGGTACAAAGATCCATCTTATAGTCGAACGGTCTTTTTTCAGCGGTGTCGTACAGAATGCCGCAGGGTGTACACGCTTTATCCTCTTTGTCGCATACGGCGGCAAAAAGAAGAATCTTTTCGTCGCGGGGTAAAGTCAGTTCGGTCTGACCCTCGCAAGGTAGATCGTAGCGGAACAGGAAGAACTGTTTCGCAATATTGTCGCCTTTGGGCGAATGCGTGTGCGTATACTCGTAAACGACGTGGTCGGTACGGATATGGGCGGTTTCTTCCGAAGAGATCAGATCCCAGACGCCGATGCGTTCGTGACAGCCGGCTACGTTTATTTCGTGCGCTTTTTCGCCTAAAAAGAAGGTTTCTTTTCGCGGAGCGTCCAAAGAGGTCATAACCAGGTGGACGTTTTTCGCACCTGTGGGCAGGGTGATTTTCTGACCTTTACAGGCGACGGCGCCCTTCATCGGGAATTTAATGCCGCCCGAATAGAGTTCGTCTTTCCAGAGTTCTTCGGGAATGCTCTCTTCGCTGCCGGGCAGGGAGGACGCGGAGCGGTTTTCGTTGCTCGTGGTAACGTTAATCACGTCGGGCAGCTCGATCGGCGTAAAGGTATTTGTCTTTTTGACTTCTTTTTCGATTGTCAGAGCAAAGGATTTTATTTCGTAAGGACGGAGAGAGAAGATGAGTTTTCCGTTTTCCACCGTAGCCGCTCCTCGCTCTTCCTCCGATGCGAAGATCTCTCTGGCGGAGAGGACGCCGTCGGCGATGGAAAAAGAAACCTTTCCGTGCTCGGCGTTACCGTTTTCGACGAAGCGAACGACGATCTCATCGCCGTTCTCGGCTTTTTTAATACAATTAATGAAAACTCCTTTTTCGTTGAAGTCGCAATAAGAATAAGCCGCGCCGAGGTCGCCGTCGTGCTTTGCGGTAATGTATGCGGGCAGAGGGGTAAGGAAGCGTTTTGCTTCTTCTTGCGTATCTGCGCCGACTTTGCCCGCGTGAGAATAGATGGCGTAAGCGTAGCGGTTGAGGCCAAGTTCCATTTTGTGTTGTTGACTGTCCTTCATATGGAAGTAATACAAGGGAGTGTGCAAGATCGTCAGACGCAAAGTATCGTCGGCCGGTTTATCCCAGCCGTACTTGCATTCGCTGAGGATGGACACGCCGTAATTATCGTCCGACAGGTCGGCCCAGTTCTGCGCCGACATTTCGTAGCATTTTTTATTGTTGTTACCGCGTCTGATCACTCCGATACCGAGGTCGAAAGTAGCTTCCGGAGCGGGGCAGGTAACGCCGAAATCGATTTTGAGGAGCCTGCGGAAACTTCTCCAATCGGTTTCGCAACGTACATCCACTCTTTCGCCGCCGTTTTCCAGAGAAAGGACGGAAGTAAACAGCGAATCTCCGTATTTTTGAACAACTTCCACCGCTACGCGCGCAGCGCCTTTTTCCAGGACGCGGGAACTTACGAACGAGGGGTGGTCCGGAGACTTTTTGTTGCAGGCTTCGTACGGAATCTCCCATGCGGGGTATTTTTTACTGCCCTTATACTTAAAAACGTCGTAACGTATGGGACGGGAAAGAAGTTCTTTTTGCAAAGTCTTATCGAAGACGGAAGCGACGTCGCCGTTTTTATCGAGACGAACGACGTATTTTCCGTTTTCCAAAGATTTTTCCGTGACGGACATACTATTGTCTTCGTACGGCTTATCGGCAGGAAGCACGGTGTATTTTTCCAGACCGAACGCGGCTACCGTCGCGATGAAAACGAGGACGGTCTTTCCGTCTTTCTTTCCGACGGTCTGAACGGGCACCGCTTCGCCTTTTGCGTTCACGACGGAAAAATACTTGTGCGTTGCGGGTACGGAAACCTGCACCGCGCCGCTCTTTTTTGTTTCAAGACTGTTGCAGACGACGACGGGTATTCCTTCGCCGTCCGTATTCATACGGCGCGCGATGGCGGCTACGGAAGAATCGATTTCCTGTGAAAAACCGTTGAGAGAAACCATATAGTCGTTCCAACAGCGTTTATAGAGGTGTTGGAGAGAGGTGCCGGTGATATCGTCGTGGAATTGGTGAGCAATGACGCGCTTCCAGTTTTTGGTCAGATTTTCGGCCGGGTATTCCTTTTCGCCGAGGAAGTCGGCCGCGACGCTCGTTCTTTCGGCAACGTCGGCTAAGATTTCGTTCCGCTTGTTCCAACGTTTACCGACGGCGCGGGAAGTATAGCTGCCTACGCCGTGGAAGACGAGGGTCAGTTCCGATTTATGATCGGGGAGTTTGGCAAGGTAGGAGTCGTCCAGCTCTTTCAGATATTCGTATACGTCGTCAATACGGGAGGAGAGGATCTGGACGTCGCTCGTGCCGTTTTCTTTCATTTCGTTTTCCACACAGGCGACGGACATGTCCTGCGGCGCGCCGCCCATATCGCCGGTGCCGTGATAGATGGCCACGGCGTTGATGCCGTACTGCTTGTTTTTTTCCAGACGGGTGCGGACGAAGTTGAAGTTACGGATCGTTTTCAGGCAGGTCGTGTAGCTTCCCATGTCTATAGCGCCGTACACGAAGTCGCCGTTGCTGCCGTACCATTTGCCTAAATTGAAAGGAGTGCCGTGCACCGAGCCCCAGGTCAGTTTCTGGGTGGAAAAACCGATCAGGTTGGCGTGACGCATAACGGCGGGCAGCTGCCAACCGAAGCCGAAGCAGTCGGGGAGAAAGATATCTTTGCTGCGCATTCCGAATTTTTTTTCGAAATAACCGTTGCCGTGCAGGATGTTGCGGAAAAGAGCCTCGGGAGAGGGGATGTTTACGTCGCCGTTTTCGTACGAACTGCCGCACGGATACCAACGACCTTGCTTAACGTACTCTTTCATTTTTGCAAACAACTCCGGATAGTACTCTTCCATCAGTTCGTAGCGGTAGGCGCCTTCGAAATTGAATTTATAATTGGGATATTTCTCGAAAAGTTTAAAGTTTTCGAGCAGGGTGTTTTTGAGGCACGTCCCGATGGTGCGTTCCAAAGACCAGTTCCAGATAGTATCGAGGTGGGCGGTTGCTATCGTAAAAACTTTTTTCGGTTTTTCGTTTTTTTGCATGAATTGCTCCTGAATAGTTAATACAAGAATAAAATAAGTATAGCTTACCGCAACGAAAATGTAAAGAGGAAACACCCGAAGGCAAGATCGTTATCGCTTGATAGGATTGAAAAACCATGATACAATAAACGAAAAAATCGCGGTTTGACGATCTATGCGCCAGGCAGCGGCGAATAAGGAGAAGTAAAATGAAAGTATTGATGATAAACGGGAGTCCACATGCGGCGGGATGCACCTTTACCGCTCTTTCCGAAATGCGTAAAGTATTCGAGGAAGAAGGAATAGAAACGGAGATCGTGCAGGTGGGCAACAAGCCGGCGCGCGGGTGCGTCGCCTGCGGTGCGTGCGGAAAAACGGGCAAATGCGCGTTTGAGGATATCGTGAACGAGCTTGCACAAAAGTTTTTCGAGTGCGACGGTCTCGTGGTGGGCAGCCCCGTCTATTACGCCTCGGCAAACGCCACTCTGGTAGCTGTTCTGGACAGGCTTTTCATGAGCGCCAGATTCGATAAGACGATGAAAGTCGGAGCCGCGGTGTGTTCCGCGCGTCGCGGAGGATTGACGGCGACTTTTGACGAACTGAATAAATACTTTTTTATCAGCGGTATGCCCGTTGCTTCCGGTCAATACTGGAACGGCGTTCACGGCAGCACGGCGGAACAGGCGTCTCGCGATGAAGAAGGCATGCAGATGATGCGGACTCTGGCGCGCAATATGTCTTTTTTGATGAAAAGTATCGCCCTGGGTAAGGATAAGTACGGACTGCCGGAGAAAGAGGCTGTGATAAGGACTAACTTTATCCGATAAAAAGGAATTTTATGAGCGTTTTTGAAAGTATTTGTTTATTGCTTTGCGGCGTCGGCGTTTTTTTGACCGGCATGAAGCTGATGGGGGACGGACTGAGTAAAGGTTCGGCAAAGAGCATCCGCGCGTTGTTCAATAAAATCAGCGACAACAAGTTCGCTTCTTACGGCATCGGCGCGGGAGCTACCGCCATCGTTCAGTCGTCTTCGGCGACGTCCGTCATGAGTATGGGCCTCGTCGGGGCCGGTATCATGTCGACGGCGCAGGCGTCGGCCTTTGTTCTCGGCGCACGACTGGGCACGACTGTGACCGGCATTCTCGTTTCTTTATCGTCCGTCAGCATCACGCCCGTTTTGATGGCGTTGGCTTTTGTCGGTATCTGTCTTATCCTTTTCGTCAACAACGAAACGGCCAGGGCGATCGGTTACGTCGTAGGGGGATTGGGCGTGCTGTTTGCCGGGATGAAGATCATGACGCAGTCCATTGCCGAGCAGGAACAGATAAGTTTATTTTTTATCGACCTGTTCAAAGCTATCGATTTTCCCCTTCTTCTCGCGGTGGTCGGAGCGCTGTTTACCGGGATTATTCAGTCGTCTTCGGCGACGACCGGTATTCTTATTACGCTTATCAACGCCGGCACTTTGCAGGTATCGCAAGCCGTCTTTATTCTGATTGGAGCCACGATCGGCACCTGCGTTACTTCTTTGATTGCCGCTCTCGGCTCGGATAGAGAGGCGAAGAAGGTCGCTTTGTTCAATGTCCTTACCGCCTGCATCGGCGCGATCGTCGTCGGCGGATTGGTATGGATACTTCGACCTTTCGTCGTTCTCGGGCTTTCTTATATCGGCGCGCCCGAATGGGAGCTTTCGCTGTTCGGCGTGGTTTATAGCCTGGTCGCTTCGCTTATTTGCCTGCCGCTTATTTCGCCTTTGCAAAAATTGCTTTCCAAAGTGGTCAAAGAAAAAAAGCAAGAACAAGAATACGCGTGCTTTTTTATCGAGGATAAATTTTTGAAAACGCCCGCCGTCGCGTTGTTACAGGTTTTGAAAGAAACGGAAAACCTCGCCGATCTCGCGAAGCAGAACCTGCTGCTTGGATTCGAAATTCTGTCCACGCAAAACGAGTCGAAAAGAAAGCGCGTCGAGATCGAGGAAGAACGGATCGATTTCATTACCAAAAAGATCAGCGAATACCTTGTGCAACTCGCCGGAAAGAACCTGCCGTATAAGGATGAAACGCTGGTCGGAACTTTGCACCACGTTGTCGACGATATCGAAAGAATAGGCGACCACGGCGTCGACTTAATGAAAATGGGCGTGAAAATGCGGGAAGAAAACGTAGTATTTTCGGCCGAAGCACTGTCGGAATTGTCCGCAATGCGCGATAAAGTGCAACTTCTGCACGATTCCGCTTTGAAAGCTTTTTCTAAGCGGGATAAAAAAGAACTTGCGCGCGTCAGCCGATACGAACAACAGGTGGACGATATGAAAAAGGTTTTTGCTTCTCGTCACGTAGTGCGTCTGAACGCCGGCGCCTGCACTATAGAAACGGGCACCTATTTTTATACCGCGCTTGCTTCGCTCGAACGTGTGGGCGACCACTTGGAGAACGTCGCTTACAGCATCAAGAGCATTACCGGCAGCGTCGAATAAAAAAGTATAAAACTTTTTTGAGCATTGACAAATAGACCGATTAGCTTTATTATATAATTATTATGGGTAAGAATAAAGTTTTCGGATTGCTTTTTTTGGTCGTGGCGGTGGCGATTATTGCCGGTCTTTTGACCGCATGTACCATCAAGACCGCCGTGCAAGACGAGGATTACGTGGAGGTCGCCGCTTTGCGGACGGATATTTCTTCCGTTGCTCTGGCGCCTCTCGGCGACGCTTCCGTCTATCAACTGAACGTAGAAATTTTACCTGCCAACGCCACAAACAGAAAACTGAGATACTATATTCCTTCGGAATATCTGGATTACGTTACCGTAAGTAATACCGGTCTTTTGACCGCGCATAAAATCACGGACGGCAAGACCGTTCCTTTGACCGTAACCAGCGCGACCAACGAAAAAGCCAAACTGACGATCGGCGTCATTGTGGAAGAAGTGCCCGTAAAGAGTATCCGATTCCATCAGGATAGCCTTTCTTTATGGTATTTGGGCGAGCCCGCCGAAGCATGGGTGGATTATTATCCCTCTCACGCCTCCGACGGTCGCTCGGTCACGTACGAAAGTAATAACGAAAATGTCGTTACGGTTGAAACGCTCGAAAACGGACACGTCCTTATCACTCCCGTCGGGGCGGGGCACGCGCACGTCAAGGCTACTTCCGTCACGACCGAACAGACGGTGGCGGAAGCGCAACTGCCCGTCGTCGTCGAATACAAGCAAGCGCAATGCCAGCTCAGCGTATCCGGCACGCCGCAATGGACGCAAACGATCAACAACTTTTCGGCCGTCAACTTTACTCTTCGCATTCTCGGCGACAGTATCGACCCGAATCCCGATATCAAGTGGTGGAAGGGCCCCTACGGCGGCGAAGATCGCGGTAAGCACATCAACGGAAACGATAATCTGCAACAATTTACCTATATCCCGGATGATACGACGCCTATTTCTTACTGCATCTACGTCAGCGTGACTTTCCGCGGCAAAGAGAGTCAGCCGGTCTGGCTTTATAGCAATGAGATCACCATTTATGAAGACTTCGTGGGATTTGATCTGAATTATCAGAATCTTTCTTCCGTTTATACGCCGTACCAATACGGCGACGAAGCGATTTTCCGCTTGCTGGAGTCATCCACGGCCAATACCGTTTCTTATAACTGGTATCTCCAAAAAATGGGTGGGGACGGCAACGAATATTTCGTGGCCAATACGCCCGTAAACGACAGAGACCTTGTTCGTCGGATGAACATAGTCGGCGACTATCAAATGATAGTGAAAGCCATGAGCGCGGACAACCAACCCTTAAAACAAGAGATGTTCATGTTCAGCTCCGAGCGATTCGTGGTGGGAGATACGCTCAGCGTCGAGCCTTCCGTCATAGGGAACGGTTTGCCGCCGGACAGCTACCATTGGTACTATCTGCCCTGTAACGAAGCCGGAGACTATGATCCGTCGCAAAAGAGAGAAATAAGATCTACCGCCAAAGGAGAAATGTTCTATTATCCGTTGCGCACCGCGGGATATTTCCGCTTGCTTGTGACTTCCACGACGAACGGCGTTTTGTCCACCGTGGCGCAGGACGGCGAGAGAGTCGTCTATAACCACGTCAGCCAGTTGCTCCGCGTATACGAGGCGAGCGATTCTCTTGCTCCGCAAACGGACGATCTCGTCGACTTTGACAGCGCCGAGTCGCACCCGTTCGTCGTGATCTCCGACAGTCGCGTCAGCGATCTGGTCATCGAGGGCGGACAATACATGGGAGAAAACCTGTTATACGTTCATTGGGCGCCCTGCGCCGGCGTCAACCGCTATGAAGCGGAACTCGTTTTCTATGACGATAACAGGGTGGTTATTTTGGATAGCGCGGACAAGTCGATCGTTTTCGGAGACAATTATTTCTATATTCCATCCAAAGTAGCCGGCTTTGCCGATAAGTTCAGCGTACGGGTCAAACAGAAAGACGGCGTATATTCCGACGTCTGCCATTACGGTATTCCTAATGCGCAAGGCGCGGGCGACGCGACGCATATTCTGCAACTTCAGGAGAGGCTGACGCCCTATTTTGCCAACATTACGAACAACGTCAACGGTTACGTCACTACGCTTGACGAACTGTACGATCTCGTGCAATATATCCTCTTGCATCAGCCGTCGAATAACGATCTCGTCAAAAAAGGCAACGTGACGCTAACGGAAGGGGAAGAAGAGATTTTCTACGATACCTTTACCGTCAGCTTTTTCAGTACGTTGACGTATACGGCAGAAATGATGAACGCGTTCGACGTCGTTATACCCGACTGGATCGGTAACGAATTTGCGGATATGTACAGCATGATCTGCGGAGAACAACAGCAAGGGCCGTACGTTGTAGACTTTAAGATTACCGAAATATCCGGAAAGGACGACGGCGGTTACGTCGTGACTTTCGCCGTACCCCACGGCAGTCTCGTCACGCGCTTCGCTTCTCCCGCGACGGTGGATAAGAATCCGGACGTTACGTCCGCTTTTTACTCCGAGTCGCCGTATAAAGTGATCGATATCGCTTATCCGATCGACAACGCGATGGGCGTTTACGTCTCTACCTCCGATCAAATGTGTTACGTTATGGAACGCGGATACCGTCCCGTACCGTCGGGGAACGACGAACTCGCCGAATTATACAAGCAGATTAAATGGACCTATTCTTCCATTATCGACGAAAAGATGTCGGATCGTGAAAAGGCGCTTGCTTTCTACGATTGGCTCTGCTATTCCGTTTCTTACGACAGCGCGACGGAAATTCTTTCCGGGACGAAAACGCGCCTGGAAATGAACAATTATGATTCTTACCATCTCGAGGGCATTTTTACGTTAAAGAACGTCAACGCGCGTCACGCTCTTTCAGACGGATATGCAAAGGCTTTTTCCGCATTGTGCGCTCTTGCCGGCATTCCTTGTCGGAGCGCCGTCGCAAAGACGTCGGCGACTTCTTATCGCGTCTATAACAAGGTATTGTTGGACGGTTATTGGTACGTCGTGGACGTAGCGTACGGCGTGGCTAAGTCCGGTACGCGCGTTTATCCCGATCACAGATGCTTCTTAATGGACGACGAAGAATACGAGCAACTCTGCAAAGATCGAACCGGTCGCACGCCGGAGATCTTCGGTCTGTTGCCCGACGCGGACGTCGATTACGATTTTTACGTCCATGCTTCCGTACGCGGTCGCACCGTTTACGTCAATAGTTTGCAGGCGTTGGACGATCTGTTGAATTCGGTAGAGCGTGAGGGCGTGGTCGCAATCGAAATGGAATGCACGTCCGATGTCGCCGCAAGCATTGCCGAACTGCGCAACAAGTGTTCTCAGACCATTCTTGTCTCGGGCAAGCATGCCGAAGAATTCATCGATCTTACGGAAGAGGGCGGAAATCTGCGCGCGATCGTTTTTTTGTACGATAACGAATGATATGCCGAGAAGAAAAATCACAATTTTGCGGGTCCTGCAAATTTTAGAGGAATATACCGATAGCGAGCATCGCTTGTCGCAACAGGATATAGTAAAACTTTTAAAAGAAAAATACGATATTGATTGCGAAAGAAAAGCCGTCGGAAGAAATCTGGAAACGTTACGCCGGGCGGGGTACGAAATAGACTCCGCCAGAAACGGTATCTGTCTGTTTACGCGACGCTTTGAAAAAAGCGAACTGCGCCTATTGATCGACGCGGTGCTTTCTTCCCGATATATCGATAATAAGCACTCGGGAGACCTGATCGCAAAGCTCGAAAAAGAAGGCGGCACCTTCTTTTCCGAAGCCAATCGGCTGGCGTATAATCATCAATGGGATAAGACGCCGAATAAGGCCGTTTTTTTTACGATAGAACTGCTTGACGAGGCGATATCCAAAGCGAAAAAAGTTCGCTTCGTCTATAACGGATATAACCTTCAAAAACAACTTGTTCCGCTTCGGAAAGGAGAATGGAGAGTCAGTCCTTATTTTTTGCTCTTGCACAATCAAAGATATTATCTCATTTGTTGCGAGGACGGCAAAGATACGATCGGGTATTTCCGCGTGGACAGGATCACGAATATCGAAGTGTGTCGGGAGCGTGCCCGGCCGCTTGACGACGTGGAGGGAGCCGAAGACGTCAGACCGGATAAGCTCAATATTACTTTCCCCTATCTTCTCGACGGCCGTCCCGAGCAGGTGCGATTGCGTTGTGGAAAAAAGGTTTTCAGCGATCTTGTGGACTGGTTTGGCTCCGGCTTCACGGTCATGAGCAGTCAGGGCGATTACGTCGAAATAACGCTTTCCGCGCCGCCGGACGCACTGAAATACTGGGCGCTCCAATACGGCGAAAACGTAGAGGTGTTAGAGCCTCTTTCTTTGCGTGAAACCATAAAAGAAGCCGTCAAGAAGATGGCGATAAAGTATAACTCATAACAAAACAGAGGCAGAAAATGGACGTCATTACGATCACGAGCAACCATGTCAATACCTACCTGGTACCTCTTGCCAAGGGCTATTGTATGGTCGATACGGGGTACAAACAGCAAGAAAAGACCTTTTGGAAGAAATTAGCCGCAAAAAACATTTCTCCGGATCAGATCAAATATATTTTTTTGACGCACCATCACGCCGACCATGCCGGTTTTTTACGGAATGCGCTCGAAAAAACCGGAGCGAAGCTGATCTCCGCCGAAGGTAACAGACTCCGGCTTGCCGCAGGAAAGAACGATATGCAGACGTATATTTCTTCTTTTCCTCTGCTCGTTTTATCCAAGTTGTCGGTGGCGTTCGTCGGCATGACGCAATGTTTTCCGCCGGTAACCGGACCCTCGCTCGATCCAAGCGGACAACCGCTTGCGGGAGAAGGGATCACGTTTAAAATCCTGAGGGGGCATACCGACTGCGACGTCGTGATGCAAATGGATAATAAACTCTTTTGCGGCGACCTTTTCATGTCTGGCGTCGGTGCGCAAAAATATGCTCCGATGTGGATCAAAAACAAGTTTGAAATGGTTAAAAGCTGGGAAAAAATCCTTAAAATGCCGGGAATCGAGACAATTTATCCGGGACACGGGAAGCCGTTTCCGGCGTCCGTATTGCCCGGGGCGATCGAAGTATGGAAAGAGCGCGGAGCGCTCATTCTGAAATAAACCGGTCTTTATTCGACGGAAAATTTATAGGAGGTGCGGGCGGAATAACGCTCGCCTTTTTTTAACGTGATCGTCGGGAACGAGGGCACGTTGCAAGCGTTGGGATACCCTTGCGTTTCCATGCAGAAGGCCGATTGATAGCCGTACGTCTTTTTCCCTTTTAACCCGTCCAGAAAGTTTCCGGTATAAAGCTGCATGCAGGGACGGTCGGTAAAAACGGACATTTTTACGCCCGATCCGGATGAATAAGCGGTTGCAACGGGATGGATGAGATCGTTATTCAATACGTAATTGAAGTCGTATCCGCGCGCTATGTTGAGCATAAAATCATTTGTCTTTATGTCTTTTCCGATCTTTTTCGGCACGGAAAAGTCATACGCGGTACCCTTGATCGAAGTAAAATCCCCATGCGGTATCAAATTGCCGTCGATCGTCGTTATTTTATCGGAATCGATAAAAACCTCGTGATCAAGAACGGTAGCAAAATCGCCGTCCAGGTTAAAATAAGCGTGATTTGTCAAAGAGCAAACCGTGTCCTGATCCGAGATTGCTTCGTATGCGATGCAAACCTCGTTTTCGTCGGTGAGACGGTAGACGACCGTTACGGTCAGGTTTCCGGGGTATCCTTCTTCGCCGTCCGGAGATAAATAGGTCATTTTTACGCTGTCTTCGCCGACCGCTTCCGCTTGCCAGATCTTACGGTCGAAGCCCTCTTTTCCACCGTGCAGGCTATTGTTTCCGTCGTTTTTAAAGAGATTGTATTCTTTGCCGTTTAACGTAAATTTTGCGTCGCCGATCCGGTTCGCTACTCGTCCTATAACGGCGTTTAAATAGGGGTTATCGCCCAAAAAACCGTCCGGCGTCTCGAATCCCGCCACGACGTCGATGGTGTTTCCGTTTTTATTTTTGATAAGAATTTTATGAATACGCGCTCCGTAAGAAGTCACTTGCAGGCGCATTCCCGTCTTGTTTTCTATCTCGTAAAGGGCAAATTTTTTCGTTTTATCGATCGCTTTGACGCTCATAACACGGACCTCGCTTTTTTGTTGTAAAAAATCGTTTTTCGTATATTGTACATCGTATAAATCGTTTCGTCAATACGAACCGTTACGAAAAAAGCCTGTTGTTCGTCCCTTTTTTGGCTCGATCGTGGCCGTCGATAAATGGGGTTTTTGTCTCACGTGAAACAATAGGGCTTTTGTACGGAGTAAACGGCTTTTCTCTCCTTTTCTCTTAAAATAAAGAGTATCTAAGTTGACAGTACGCGCGTATTTGTGTAAAATATATGATATGAAAAAGTGTAAAGGCGTATTTTTGATCGCAATGATGCTGCTGACGGCGATTTTTATGGTCGTCACGCTTTCTTCCTGCGATCTTTACGACTATCTTTACGGCGAAATAACACCGGAAGAAGAACCGGAAGACGAAGAAAAGGAGTGCGAGCACAATTTCGTAATGTCTGCCAACGGACTGAAACCGACCTGTCAGCAAGAAGGGTACGATCTTTATATCTGTTCAAAGTGCGGTGCGGAAGAACGTCAGGCTCTTGCTACGGTGGGTCACGAGTATCGCAACAACGTCTGTCGGTGGTGCGGTGCCAATGCGCCGGCAAAGGCAACCGTTCATTCCGGAAACGGCGCGACGTTATTAGTATACGAAACGACTAACGTTTCCAATGAAAAATTATACGCCTTCCGGTTCGAAGGCGACGGTGTGTTTTCCGACGACGCGGCAGTGAAGTGGCAATCTTATCTAAAAGGGCTCAGGACCGTAAGCATAATCGGAAACGTCGGATTGCCGGCCAAGGCTTTCTACGGCGCCGACGGCTTGTATGAAGTGACGATTTCCGGGGCTATCGTCAGCCTCGGCGAAGAAGCGTTTTTCGGATGTTCCTCATTAAAAACGCTTGTTTTCCCCGACGGCATCCGTACGATCGGCGACGGCGCTTTCAAAAATTGCAGCGAGCTGACCGACGTTACTATTCCCGCCGGTCTGACGTACCTCGGCAATAACGTCTTTTCCGGATGCGATCGGTTGCGCGATCTTACGTTGCCGTTTATCGGCAGTAAAGACCGGCAAGGCGCCAACGTCGCGTTCGGAAGCATTTTCGGCGTCGGTACGGAAGAAAGTTATTCTCAGGTTTATGAAGAAGACGGACAAAAGACGTATTTTTCGATCGTCGACTCTTTGCGGAACGTTACCGTAACGGGCGGAGAAAACGTACGCTCGTATTCTTTCGCGTACTGTTCGGCGCTGATCGAAAAACTGTATTTTTCGGCGGAGCTCCAAAAGATAGAAGAATATGCTTTTTTCTATAATTCCGGGATAGAACAGATTTATTTTGCGGAGGGTTCGAAGTTGAACGATATCGAAGATCATGCTTTCGATACCTGTACCGAACTTCGTGCTTTCAGCTTGCCTGCGGGCGTGCAGACCGTCAGAACGAACGCATTCAGCCGTTGTTATAAAATGAGCGAATTCATTTTTGGAGACGGAAGCGAGGTAACGACGATCGCTTCGGACGCATTTTTATCCTGTAACTCTTTGCAAAAGATAGATTTTCCCATCAATCTTACCACGTTGGAGACGGGGGCTTTTAAAGGGTGTACCGCGCTCGAAGAGGTGCACGTCGGAGAAAACGTCGTTGCTTTGGGGATCAATTCTTTTGCCGACTGTTCTTTGAAGAAAGTATATATCGACAGCACGACCGTTGCGAATACGACGAGCAATAACGTTTCTCGGTTGTACGGCTCCGGTAACGGTTTCGAACTGTGGATTGAGGAGAATATAGAAGTCAATGCGCTGAGTTATATTAACGAGCATTATACCTGTCCGAACAAAGATATTTTGACCGAAGCGGGCGGGAAAAAATACAGATATTGGAAAATTAAGCAATAGTGAGGATACATCAGAAATGAGAAAAGAAAACCCGTCGCCCGATTTTATTGCGCTTGAACGCGACGTAATGAAATTCTGGGATGAGAATCAATGTTTTGAGAAGCTCGTCAAACAGAACGAAAACGGAGAAAGATTCCGTTTTCTGGACGGACCGATCACCGCCAACAATGCCATGGGTATCCACCATGCGTGGGGCAGAACGCTGAAAGACTGCTTCATCCGCTACAACGCCATGCATGGAAAGAGCTGTCAGTATCAGAACGGCTTCGACGCGCAAGGATTGTGGGTGGAAGTAGAAGCCGAAAAAGAGATCGGCATCAAAGATAAGCGCGGCATTATGGAATACGGCATGGATAACTTTACCGAAAAGTGCATGGAAAGAGTCCGTAAGTATTCTGGCGTTATTACCGAACAAAGCAAGCGCCTCGGTCAATGGATGGATTGGGATCATAGCTATTTTACCAATACCGACCTCAATATCACTTCTATCTGGCACTTTCTTAAAGTCTGCCACGACCGCGGTTTGCTTGTAAAGAGTCATCGTCCGATGCCTTGGTGTCCTCGTTGCGGAACTTCTCTTTCCGAACACGAAATGAGCGGTAGCTATAGCGAAGTGACGCATACGTCCATTTACGGAAAGTTGCCTCTTGTCGACGGAAGCGCAAAGATGCTCCTTTGGACGACGACGCCCTGGACGCTGACCAGCAACGTGGCTCTCGCCGTCAATCCCGATATGGATTACGTAAAAGTGCAGGTCAAATCGGACGAATTGCCCGTTATTCTTATCAAAGACGCTATCAAAAAACTGAAAGGGGACATTGTCGCCGTATTGGAAGAATTCAAAGGCTCGGCGCTCGTCGGCAAAGAATACGTCACCGTGTTCCCCGAGTTCGATTGTCAGAAGTTCCCGCATAGGATCGTGCCGTGGGAGGACGTAGACGCCACCGAAGGCGTAGGCGTCGTTCATATCGCTCCCGGGTGCGGTGCGGAAGACTTCGATTTAGGTAAACGCGAAAACCTGCCTGCCGTCTGCCCCATCGACGATAGCGGTATCATTCTGCCCGGTTTCGGCGAGTTGTCCGGAAAAGCGACGGGAGAAGCCCTGGACATCGTCGTCCGCATCATGACGGAGCGTAACACTCTTTACCGGACCGAACCTATTACGCATAGTTACCCCCATTGTTGGAGATGTAAGCACGACGTCGTGTTTAAGCTTGTCGACGAATGGAGCATTGCGACCGAGAGCCTTAAACCGGCGCTTATCGCCGCCGCCCGCTCTGTCAAGTGGGAACCGGATTATGCCGGCAAGCGCATGGAGGACTGGTTGACCAACATGGGCGACTGGAATATCTCCCGTAAGCGTTTTTACGGCCTGCCGCTTCCGTTCTATCCTTGTAAAAAATGCGGTCATCTGACCGTGATCGGCAGCAAAGAAGAATTAATCGAACTGTCCGAAAACCATTCTTTGGAAGGCGTGCCCCATTTGCATCGCCCTTATATCGATAAGATCAAAATCCGTTGTCCCCATTGCGGAGAGCTCGTAGAGCGGATCCCGGAAGTAGGAGACTGTTGGTTGGACGCCGGCATTACGCCGTTCTCTACCAAAAAATATTTTTCCGACCCGGAATACTTCAAGAAGAATTTCCCCAGCGAATTGGTTATCGAGATGAAAGAGCAGATTCGTCTGTGGTTCTATTCTCAGCTCTTTATGAGCGTCGTTCTGACGGGTAAGGCGCCGTACGAAAGAGTCGTAACGCACTCGTCCGTCGTACAGGAAGACGGCAGTAAGTTCCATAAATCGGGCTTCATGATCAAGTTTGACGAGGCCGCCGAAAAAATGGGCGCCGATCCCGTCCGTTATCTCTATTGCGCCGCGCCGTATACCGGAGACGTTCGATTCGGCTATAATCTGACCGACGAAACGCGCAGAAAGATCCTTTCTTTTTGGAATATCTACGTTTTCTTCAATCTGTATGCCGGTCTGGATAATCCGGACGTCGAAAATTTCAAGCCCGATTTTGCTACCTTTACGAACAGCGATAAGTGGTTGGTCGCCCGCACGAATAAGTTTATCGAAACGGCCACCGCCGGAATGGAATCCTTCCGTACTTCCGTCGTTACCAAGGAGTTCGAGAGTTTCTGCGACGACGTCAGCAACTGGTACGTTCGTATCAATCGTAAGAGATTCTGGAAGTCGGTTGATAAAAACGATCAGATGAACGCCTACTGGTGCCTATATAACGCCATTAAGGCGACCCTCGGTATCATGGCGCCCATTATTCCCTTCCTTACCGAGCATATTTATCAGAATACCGTTCGCGCTCTCGAAAAGAACGCGCCCGTCAGCGTGCATTTGACGAAATATCCGACGAAGATCGCGTGTCCCGATTTCGGTGAAATTTTGAATGAAACGGAAGCTGCGAGAGAGGTCATTGCTTGCGGACAACGTATGCGTAACGCCGTCCAACTTAAAGTCAAACAGCCCTTACGCGCGTTGTTTATTCAGACGTCCGCAGAGTATAAAAAAATCGTTGAGCCTCTGATTTCCGTCGTCCGCGACGAACTTAACGTAAAAGAAGTCCTGTTTTCCGAGGCGGGAGAAGAATTCAACGAAGCTTATTTTACCGTAAACTTCCGTATTGCCGGTCAACAGCTTAAAAAAGACGCGCAGACTTTGAAAGGTCTGGTCGACGGACTGGACGGCGAGGGCATGCGTTCTCTTGCCGCCATGGTTGCGGCCGGTTCCGTTGATATCGGGTCTTTTACCGGACTCGGCGCAGAACTCTTCGATAAGCACGATCGTCCGAAAGCCGGGTACGTTGTGGAGAGCGAACAGAAGTTCACGCTGGCTCTCGATACCACGCTGGATCCCGAACTTATCAAAGAAGGTTTCGTACGCGAACTGGTTCGTAAGATTCAGGTCATGCGTAAAGAAGCCGGCTATGCCGTAGAACAGCGCATTTATGCGGAGATTTCTTCGGACGACGCCGACGCAAACGCCGCCGTCGCCGCTTATGCCGAAAAGATCCGTTCCGATATCCTCGCCGTCGCTCTCGGTCCGGTGGAAAACGCCGACGCCGAAGACAAAGCGGAGATCGGAGAGTATACCGTTACCGTCAGAATTAAAGCAGAAAACAAATAAGAGGTCACTATGTTAAAAGATCAGATCAGAGCAGATTTTATGAACGCCCGTAAAACGGGCGATACCGCCAGAAAAAACGCCTTGGAAGCCGTCGTCGCGTATATTATAGCCAAAGAAAAGACGGAAGCCGGTCACGTTGTGACCGACGCCGAAATGTACGAAGGGATCGCAAAAGAGATCAAGGTGCAGAACGAAGTGCGCGAAATGTGGGCGGGCAAGAATGCCGAAAAAGAAGCGGAAGCCGCCGGAAAAGTGGCTATCTTGACCGCATATATGCCTAAGCAACTGACGGAAGAAGAGGTTCTTGCGCTCATTAAAGAGGCCGACGTCTATCCGGACGCTTCTCCCAAGACTAAAGGTATGATCATTAAAGCGGTTATGCCCAGGATTGCCGGACAATTTGATAAGAGCAAAGTAAACGGCCTTGTGGAAAGCTATCTCGCCACAAAATAAACAAAAAGATGAAAGAATACGAAGCGATCGTCGTCGGCGGCGGACACGCAGGAATAGAAAGCGCGTTTGCCTTGGCGAAAAAGGGTCATAAGACTCTTTTAATGAGCTTGACGTTGAATGCGCTCGGCTTTATGCCCTGCAATCCGAACGTCGGCGGCACGGGAAAGGGACATATCGTACGCGAAGTGGACGCCCTCGGCGGACAAATGGGTCGCGTAGCCGATATGGCCACTTTACAGACTCGCATGCTCAATCTGGGCAACGGCGCCGCCGTTCATTCTCTTCGCAATCAGATCGATAAAGATAAGTATCATCGCTTGATGAAAAACCGCATCGAGCGGCAAAAAAACCTTGACGTTCTGGAAGGCGAGGCGGCTGAGATACTGACCGAAGAAGGCAAAGTAACCGGAATTCGTACGACACTCGGCGACGTCTTTGCTTGTCGAGCCGTGGTATTGACAACCGGCGTTTATCTCGATAGCCGCATCATTATCGGCGACTATTCCGAGCAATGCGGTCCCGCGGGATACCGTCGCTCGACGCACCTTTCTTCGTCGCTCAAAAAGATGGGATTGCCCATGCGCCGTTTCAAGACGGGTACGCCGATGCGCGTTTTGGCAAGCTCGGTCGATTTCGATAAAATGATCGTGCAGAAAGGGGACGAAAACATTTATCCTTTCAGTCTGATGACCGAAGAAAAGGTCCGTAACGTGCGCAACTGCTACCTGACCTACACCAATGCAAAAACGCATAAGATCATTTTGGACAATCTGGACAGAAGCCCCCTCTATAACGGCTCCATTACTTCGACCGGGCCGCGTTATTGTCCGTCAATAGAAACCAAGGTGGTTCGCTTTGCAAATCACGACCGCCATCAGATTTTCATCGAACCGGAAGGGGAAGACACCGATGAAATGTACGTTCAGGGGCTTTCTACTTCCTTACCTTTCGACGTCCAGGAGGATATGCTTCACTCTGTCGTCGGGTTGGAAAACGCCAAAATTATGCGCTATGGATATGCAATAGAATATGATTGCCTCGATCCGCTTGCGCTACTCCCCACGCTTGCCGTCAAAAATTTCGTCGGACTGTACGCCGCAGGGCAGATCAACGGCAGCAGCGGCTACGAAGAAGCCGCCGGACAGGGGATCCTGGCCGGCATCAATGCGGGACTGTTTTTGGAAGGGAAAGAACCGCTCGTCCTTACCCGCGATAATTCTTATATCGGCGTAATGGTAGACGACCTCGTTACCAAGGGAACCGAAGAGCCGTATCGTATGATGACTTCCCGCGCGGAATACCGTCTGCAACTCAGACAGGATAACGCAGACGAGAGACTGACCGAGATCGGTCGCCAAGTCGGCCTCGTCGACGACGAACGTTACGAGAAGTATCAAAAAATGCAGGCAGAAAAAGAACGTATTTACGCCGCACTGAGGTCGATCCGCTATAAAAAGGAACAAATCGCCGCCGTTATGGAAGAAAAAGGCGAAACCGTACCCGCAAGCGGTATCGGCGCGGAAGAATTTCTTAAACGTACTCCTTTGACCGTCGAAGACCTGATCGTCGTCGATCCCTCGTTTAAGGACGAGGACCCGTTCTTGCTCCGCCGTATAGAAACGGAAATAAAATACGAAGGGTATCTTGTCAAACTGCAACGAGAGATCAAAGAAATGCAGAAAATGGAGAAAAAGAAGCTCCCGGCAGATCTTGACTATAACGAAGTGGACGGCCTTCGTATCGAAGCGCGCCAGCGCCTCAACGACGTCAAGCCGCTTTCTCTTGCCCAGGCCTCGCGTATCAGCGGAGTCAACCCCGCCGACATCGTCGTGCTGATGATCTGGTTGCAAAAAAACAAATTATAATCTCTTTTCTGTTCTCTTTATAAAAATTTAATAGGTAGCCTTTTCGTTCTCGGACGGATTCCCATTCATAACGAAAAAAAGCGATCGGGATTTTACCGGGGGTATCTTTTCCGCGCACAAAACCGATTGTATTTTACTACTTTTTTGGATATTATAAAAGAACCGGTAAATAAGTATTTTTCTGAACCTATGAGAATTGAATCGGACAAATGTTGGCATAAAAAGTCGAGGCGCACAATTTTGGTTCTGATATAATAGAGGCATAACGGCAAAGGAGCAGTAACTCGTGGAGTGGGTGAAATTGATTGGAGATTCTATTCGGTACATTGAGAATCATTTGTTAGAGAGCATTTCCGTGGAAGAGATTGCCAAACATATCGGTATATCGCCTTTTTATTATCAAAAAGGATTTTCTATGCTGTGCGGTTTCACGGTTGCCGAATACATTCGTAACCGCCGACTTGCATTAGCGGGGAATGAGATCATCGGGACTGAGCATACTATCATTGATATCGCTCTGAAATACGGATACGATTCTCCCGACAGTTTCACAAAAGCATTTACAAGATTTCATGGCTCAACGCCGACTGCCGTCCGAAAGGATAATGTCATGCTGAAATCCTTTGCTCCGTTAAAAATTAAGGTAGATTTAGAAGGAGGATATCTAATGGATTACAGAATTGAAAAAAAAGGTGAGTTTACCGTCATTGCCAACGTAAAAACATTTGCCTACGAGAACGCAAAAGAGGTTATTCCGCAATTCTGGCGGGAACACTATACTTTGGGCAAAGGACAGACGGTATGCGGAGAATTCGGAATTAACATTGATGAAACGATGGGGACGGATTCTTTTGAGTATCTGATAGCTGACGCCTACAAGGGACAAGAGATTCCCGAGGGTTTCGTTTTGCGTACTATTCCTTCGTTTGATTGGGCGATTTTCCCGTGCAAGGGCGCTATGCCGGATGCATTGCAGGATATCTATACAAAAATCTTCACAGAATGGCTGCCACCCATTAGTGAATATGAATTTGCGGCGGGATATTGTGTTGAGAAGTATGATGACCCCCAAAAATATATCAAGGGAACGTTGGACGAGAACTATTATTGTGAGATTTGGATTCCTGTAAAGAGAAAAAAATCGGTTAAATAAGTTCCGATTTATCGAGTTATTAATCCTTTTGGACAAATGTAGCGCACTTTACTGTTAATGAAAGTTGTGTGTTTTGCAAGGCAGAAAGTAAAAGGCTAACGAAATTTCGTTAGCCTTTTATGTCGTTTAAAAAATCTCTATGGGAGATCCCTTTTCTCGGTCGCTCATGTTTTTGCTGCCGATTTCGATTATTTCTGATCGTATTCGGGATCGCAGGTAATGTTGATACCCAGCTTGCGTAGGGCCTGTATTTCGGCTTGCGGAAGCATGACCGTGCTATGAGCCTCGCACCCGCGCAAAAGATCCAGACCTTTGACGATTTCGTCGATAGTGGTATTGGTAGGGGCGCTGACAGCGAGAGCGACAAGAGCTTCGCTGAGGGTGAGAGCCGTGTCTTTCATGCCGTAGATCTCCCGCTTCATCTGCACGATGGGCTCGATGACGATGGGGGAAAGAAGCTTCAATTTTTGTTGCACGCCGAAGTGCTTTTTCATTGCGTTAAAGACGACGGCGGCAGTGGCCTTCAAGGCTTTGCCGTTTCTTCCGCGGACGATGGAACCGTCGGGCAGTTGCAACGCGCAGGCGGGCACGCCTCTTTCCTGGGATTTTTTGCGAGCGGGATTGACCACGGCGCGGTCGGTCCCGGTCAGGCCCATATTGCTCATGAGCATGGTTACTCTGTCGACGGCGGCTTGCTTGGCCGTGCCTTGCTTGTAGTCGCACAGGACGGAGAAGTATCTGCGGATGACTTCTTGCTTGGCCGCGTTTTCTACGACGTTCTGATCGGAGATGGCATAACCTATCATATTGACGCCCATACAGGTGGGCGAGGGATAGGCGCTGTCGTTGCCGAGGATGCGGGAGAGAATATTGCGGACGACCGGGAATACTTGCATATCGCGGTTGTAGTTAACGGCCAATTCCCCCGTAGCGTTGAGATGAAAAGAGTCGATCATATTAAAGTCTTCCAGATCGGCGGTGGCCGCTTCGTACGCGATGTTGACCGGGTGCGAGAGAGGCAGGTTCCAGACCGGGAAGGACTCAAACTTGGCATAGCCGGCTTTGACGCCCTTTTTGTATTCGTGGTACAGTTGGCTCAGGCAGGTCGCCAGCTTTCCGCTGCCCGGACCGGGCGCGGAAACGACGACGAGGGGGCGGGTTGTTTCCACGTAGGGATTTGCGCCGTACCCTTCGTCGCTGACAATGGTGTTTACGTCGTTGGGATAGCCTTTGGTCGGCTTATGGATGTAGACTTTTTCCTTGCGGCGTTCTAACTTTTCTTTCAGTTCGATAGCGCTTTGCTGACCGGTAAACATAGTGATAACCACGTTGCTGACCGTCAGACCGAGAGCGCGTAGATTGTCCATCAGACGGAACAATTCTACGTCATAAGTGATCCCGAAGTCAGACCGGCGTTTGCGTTCTTCCAAAGCGCGCGCGCTGATACACAAGATGATTTCCGCTTGGTCTTTAAATTTAAGGAGCAGTTTGGTTTTGACGTTGGGATCGTACCCGGGCAAAACGCGCGCTGCGTGCAGATCGTCGAAGAGCTTTCCGCCGAATTCCAAATAAAGTTTATTATGGAACATGTCGATCCGCTTTCGGATGTTTTCTTCCTGCTTTTTCAGATAAAGTTGATTATCGAATCCGATTTGCATCTTACGTGGTCCTTATTATTACACCAATCCTTGCGCCATCATAGCGTTTGCAACCTTCAAGAAACCGGCGATGTTAGCGCCTGCGACGAGGTTTCCGGCCATTCCGTATTCTTTGGCGGCTGCGGAGATGTTCTTGTAGATATTGACCATGATGTTCTTCAGTTTGGCGTCTACCTCTTCAAAAGTCCAACTCATGCGAAGGCTGTTTTGGCTCATTTCCAAAGCGGAAGTGGCTACGCCGCCGGCGTTAGCGGCCTTTGCAGGTCCGAAAAGAACGTTGTTTTCTTGGAAAGTAGCGATCGCTTCGGGAGTGGAGGGCATGTTGGCGCCTTCGCAAACGCACTTGCAGCCGTTCTTGACGAGGATCTTTGCGCTTTCTTCGTCGATCTCGTTTTGAGTGGCGCAGGGCAGGGCAATATCGCAGGGAATGGTCCAGATGCCCTTACAACCCTCGTGGTATTCGGCTTCCGGATGAATGGAGACGTATTCTTTGATACGCTTGCGGCTCTTGATTTTGAGCTCTTTTACAGCGTCGAGATCAACGCCGTTCTTGTCGTAGATATAACCGTTGCTGTCGCACATAGCCACGACCTTTGCGCCGAGTTCGGTAGCCTTCTGATGAGCGAAAATAGCGACGTTGCCGGCGCCGGAGATGACGACGGTTTTACCCTTAAAGCTGTCGCCGTGGTCGTCCAATAAAGCTTCGGTAAAGTAACAAAGGCCGAAGCCGGTAGCCTCGGTACGGGCGAGGGATCCGCCGAAGGTAAGACCCTTTCCGGTCAGGACGCCCTCGTACAGTCCGGTAATACGCTTATATTGTCCGTAAAGGAAGCCGATCTCTCTGCCGCCTACGCCGATGTCGCCGGCCGGGACGTCAACGTCCTTGCCGATGTGACGATACAGTTCGGTCATGAAGCTCTGGCAGAAACGCATGACTTCGGCGTCGGACTTGCCGTGGGGATCGAAGTCGCTGCCGCCCTTGCCGCCGCCGATGGGCAGTCCGGTAAGAGAATTTTTGAAGATCTGCTCGAAACCGAGGAACTTAATGATACCTTCGTAAACGGAGGGATGGAAACGCAAACCGCCTTTGTAGGGTCCGATAGCGCTGTTAAACTGAATACGATATCCACGGTTGATCTGAACGTTACCGTTGTCGTCGACCCACGGTACGCGGAACTTAATGATTCTTTCCGGTTCAACGATGGATTTAATGATCCCTCTTTCGATAAATTCGGGGTGTTTTTCAACCACGGGTTCAAGGGATTCCAATATCTCTTTTACCGCCTGATGAAATTCCGGTTCGTTCGGATTGCGCTTTTTGACTTCTTCAAAAACCTCAACCATTGCTTGATGTGCGGTGCTCATAAAAATAGTCTCCTTTTTTCATACCTAAGGTATGATTGCTTTTTTTTTCGCCTTATAGTGTATAATTTCTTTTTTCCGCTTGTCAATAATATGGAAAAAATTTTTCAAAAAAATTTGCGTAAACGGCGGCGCTTGTCAAACGCAGAATAATATTGTATAATCAATAAACACGTCGAAGTGACGACGCATAAGGAGAAAAAATACGATGGCCGCCGCAAATTATAAAGAAAAAAAAGTGTTTTATTCTCCGCTGTATTTTGCTTTTTTGACGGCTGCCGCATATGCTTTCTGGTACTTTGACCAAGCCGTATTCGGATTTGCTTTTTTGGGCTTGATGATAGGCGTTACTTTCGCTTGCTGTCGCGATTTGTCGGCACTTCTTATTTATCCTTTTTTATTTACGCTCGTTTTATATAAGAGCTATAACGCGCCCTATGCGCTGTACGTATACGTGTTGGCGGTGGTTGCGATTCTGATCGGTATCGTCGTACATACGGCGCGTTTTCGCCCGGGGAAGAGAGAAAAGGGCCTGCCGCTGTTTACTTTCGGTGCGCTTGCTTTGTATCTTGCCATCGCTTTGTCGGGCTTACTTACCGAGTGGTGGACCGTAAGATTGTTCCTCGCCGTGGCCGGGCTGGCCTTTCTGTTCGGTTTGTTTACCGTTTTCTTTTCTCTCGGCATCGGCACGGACGGCAGAGACAGGGCGCTGAATCTTGTGATGTGGGCGGTGGTTTTCGCCTCTCTTCTCGCCGCGGCGGAATTCGTTACGCATCTGCTTCGCATGGAGAGTATAGACGTATTTCTCGAACACAAAATTCTGCCCGGAGAAACAACCGCCAATCAGTACGCCAATCTGATTTCCCGCGCGTTGCCCGTTTATTTTTATCTTTCCGTAAGCAAAAGGAAAGGTTCTTTCCTGTGGCTGATCCCGGTGGTTATTACCGTTGTTTTGGTCGCCTTGACCAATTCACGCGCGACGCTTCTTATGACGGGCCTCCTTTGTATCGTCTTTACCGCTATTTGCATTGCGAAAAGCAAACAAAAGGCGGGATGGATCATAACGCTCCTCATCTTCATCGCCGCGGCCGTTGCCGTTATGGTTTTGAAAATGGACGCGGTAAAAAGGCTCCTTTCCGTAATGATCGACAGGAAGTTTGCCGACTATCATCGTTTCGAACTGTGGCAAAAGGGCTGGGAGAAGTTTTTGGAGCATCCGATTTTCGGCGTCGGTTTCGGAGAAAATATGGGATACGGGATCGAAGGTCAGATGTCTGCGTCTTTCGTACCTTTCTGGTATCATAATACGCTCGTGCAGACCATTGCCACATTCGGAGCGGTGGGTGCCGCGGCGTTTGTTTTTTACATTGTGACCGCCGTATGCACCGTTTGTTCGGCGCATTCCCGTAAGGCTTACGTCATCGGAGCCATTCTTCTGCATATCTTCGCTATTTCCTTGCTTGACATACAGTTTTACACCCCGCAGACGCTCGTTCAGATCGCCGCGATGATCCTTTGTTGTCGTCCCGATCAAAAAGTGAAAAAAAGATTTTTTCAGTAAAAGAAGGAAAGCGTCCGGCCTCGATTTTGGACTCGAGGGAAAAAATTCTTTCCTTTTTAAGTAATTCATGCTATGATAAGCAAAACACGTTTTTTCAGGAGAAGAAATGTTCGGAGGAAATACTTATTGGTGGGCAGGATTGGCCGTTTTACTGTTGTTTGTCGGCCTGAACGTCGCCGTTTTTACGTTGAGAGATAAACCGGAATTGTCCTATAAGATCGCGTACGGGATCGCTTTTTTCCTTATTTTATACAAAACGTCCGAATATATTTATTGGCAAGCGGTGGGGCAACATCTGAAAGTTCCCGTCGAATTTTCGGCGATCAGCTACTTTTTATTTGGCATAACGATCGTTTTTCGTATCAAAAAATTAGACGTTCTCGGCGCCTTTTGCGGTTTTCTTGCCGGTATGTTTTATTCCGTTGCGTCCTGGGTATCGCCGGATTCTTTTGTCAACAACGGTCTGCAAGAATCTATTTTCCTGTTTATCATGGCGATCGTTAATCATCATGCGCTCTATTTCGGATCCATTCTGATGATCGCCAACGTTCGGCGTTTTGAGATTAAAAAGACGTGGTGGTGCAACCTTGTCGGCATAGCCGTTATGATCGGATATTCCTGGATTATGCACTTGTTTACTCCGTATACAGAACTGTACGGAAAACTGATTTTTATCCGCATTACCGACGGTTCTATACTGAATTACCTTTTCCCGTCGCTTGTCGTTACGCCTCTGTTTACCGCGATTTATTTTGTCGTCGTGTCCATTCTTTTTACATTCCTTTTGCTCTTTTTCTATTGGCTCAACGGCCGCCTTGCAAAAAAGAGGGAGGAAAGAACGGGATACAGTCTGGCCTTTCCGGAAAAGATAACCCTCCGAAAATAGTCTTCGTGTTCTCCCCAAAGAGGGGACTTTTCATATTTCCCTTGTCATGCTATAATGGTTTTATCAGAGCATAAGGGGTAAAGCATGTATCTGAAAGAGCAGAAAATTGAAACGGGGTGGCGGTTAAAGACGGTGCCTTTCAACGATGCAAAAGCAGTGCGAAACGGAACGGAGTGGAACGCTCTGCCCGCCCCTTGCGTTCCGGCTCGCGTACCCGGAGACTGGCCGCTTGATTTAGTTCGTGCCGGACTGTTGCCCGACCCCTATTTCGGAGATAATTTTCTCAGATTAACGGAATACGAAAGTCATCACGTTTTTTACTATACGACCTTTTCTTGGGCGGGATCGATCGAAGATGTTTTTTTGCGCTTTGACGGGATCGATACCATTGCCGATATTTATTTGAACGGGAAAAAAATCGGTCATGCGGAGAATATGTTTATTGAACATGAATTTTTTGCGGACGGACTCAGAGAAGGAGAAAACGAACTTATCGTTCAACTGCTGCCCGTGTGCGTAGAAGCAAAAAAATATGATCTCGCCGGTGCGGTCGCTTTCAAATACAACGATCCCTCTCTTGTTTTCAGAAAAGCCGCTCATTCTTTTGGATGGGATATCTGTCCGCGTATCGTGGGCGGCGGTCTCTGGAAGGGCGTTTCTGCTGTGCAAAAAAGAAAGAATCGCATTAATAGCGTCTTTTTATCCGTCGCCGAGCTATCAGACGGAGCGGCAAAACTGAGATTATCCTACGATACAGAGATAGGAGACGATTTTCCGAGCGGCTATTCGATAAAAATAGAAGGAAAATGCGACGAGAGCGTATTTTTTGAAGAGAAGGAACTGAAATCTTTGCGCGGAGAATGCGGCTTTATCGTCGCAAACCCGAAACTTTGGTGGGTACGCGGCTACGGCAAGCCGAATTTATACGACGTGCGAGCAACCCTGACGCACAATGGAGAAATTGCGGACGAATACGCTTTTCGCTACGGCATACGGACGGCAGAACTGATCCGGGATGAAATAACGACAAAGGAAAAGCCCGGGAGCTTTCTTTTCAGAATCAATAATAAGGATATTTATATTATGGGGACCAATTGGGTGCCCTGCGACGCATTCCATTCCCGTGACAGAGAGCGTATGCCGGTCATCCTGGACCTTGCGCTGGATTGCGGTTGCAACGCTTTACGCGTCTGGGGCGGAGGCGTGTATGAGAGCGACGACTTCTACGACTTGTGCGACGAAAAGGGTGTTTTCGTCTGGCAGGACTTTATGATGGCGTGCGCCGTTTATCCGCAGACGGACAGGATGAAAGATCAATTGCGCGAGGAGGCGATCTCCGTTGTGCGGCGGCTACGGAACCATCCCTCTCTGTGCGTTTGGGCGGGGGATAACGAATGCGACCTTGCGTATTCGTGGTTCGGCAGGAAAAACCCGGAGGAGAACCTTTTAACCCGGAAAGTTCTTCCTGAGGTTTTGGAGAAAGAAGACGGTTCTCGTCCCTATCTTCCCAGCTCTCCGCATATATCGGGAGAGGCAGCCAAAAAAGGAATGAAAACGCCGGAACAGCATCTATGGGGACCGAGAAAGTATTTTAAAGGTAAATTTTATCGCAATCATACCGCTACTTTCGCCAGCGAAATGGGATACCATGGCTGCAATTCGGTCGGTTCGATCGAAAAGTTTATTCCGAAAGAATATCTATGGCCGTATAAAAACAATAAGATGTGGCTTTATCACGCCTCTTCGCCCGAACTCAAAAACTCTCCGTATACGTACCGGATCGGTTTGATGGCACGACAAATACGATGCTTTTTCGGAGAAACGCCTCGATCGTTGAACAGTTTTTCAGCGATGAGTCAGATCGTACAGGCGGAGGCCGTAAAATATTTTGTGGAAAGTTTCCGATGCCGGAAGGGGCGACGTACGGGATTGATCTGGTGGAATATCATGGATTGTTGGCCGCAGTTTTCCGACGCCGTGGTCGATTATTATTTTGATAAAAAATCGGCGTATTATTATATCAGGAACAGTCAACAACCGTTGTGTCTTATGATGGACAAAACGGGGAGTCGGGCAGAGCTTTTTGCCGTAAGCGACCTTAACGAAAATACGGAAACGCGGTATACCGTCAGCGTTAACGGAAAAATAATTGCAAGAGGGAAGGGGACGGCGATAGCCGGGCAGTCCGTATCTTTCGGATCGTTCAACGGAAGAGGAAGAAAGTTTTTCGTGATCCATTGGGAAACCGCCGACGGGAAAACGGGGCGGAATCATTTTTTATGCGGCAGACCGATATTTTCTTATCGGTGGTATAAAAAGCAAATGGAAGACAGCGGACTTCTCGACTATATCAAAGACGGCGCAAATTATAAGCAGGGGAGCAACGATGACGAAATTTAAACGGCAGTGGGAAAAATTAAAACAGAACTGGAAAACGCCTCTGCCCGGCGAATATACCACGCTGAAAGAGTTTTTTTCTTACTGTTTCGGCATTATGGGGATCTGCGGTTTTACCTTCCTTTGCGGAGAAACGGTCAACTTTGCTTCCGGCTACTTCTGCGGTGCCATCATGCAGATAAAATTGATGGACTTTACCATTATTTCCATCATCAGTCTGATCGTTAAGTACGCCACGTTGTATATAGAGTCGATCTCTATGACGATTTTCGAGAACATGGGGAATCTGCCAAAAAACAAGGTAAAGAGCGCGGTCCTTGCGTACGTTCTGTGCGCGGTTGTGGGCGCGGCGTTTTATTTTATCCCGTCAAAACCGTTTGAGGCGATCATAAAGGGTCTGCCCGGAATCGTGGGCAACACCCTCGTCATTATGGGCGTAGGCGGCCTCGTCAACTGGTTTTTGCGGAAAAAACTTTGCCCTAAATACGGAAAATATAAGCCCTTTATGCTCATCTATGGTGTGCCGATCACGCTTCTTACCGTCGCAATGACTTTCGTTCCCGCCACTATGGAGTATTCGTGGAAGATCGTGCTTCTGCACTTTTTGGTAACGCTCCGGACGCGATTTACCGCTTGCTATTCAGACACGCCCACTGCCATCGTGGCGCTGATCACGCCCAACATGGTCGAAAGGCAAAAGTATTATTCTCTCGGCGCGATCTTCCTCGGATTGTTACGTTCCATCTTCCGTATTCTTTTCCCCATTCTGATCGTTTTTACCGGCGGATACTTCGATATCCGCTCGTATAGAATGTTCGTACCGATTTTCGCCGTCGTCAGTTTGCTGATGGGATTGCTTTTCGTCGGCGTGGAAGAACGGGTAACGGAAGAGAGCAAGAAAGACGCGCCCAAGGTGGAATTCAAAAAGAGTGCAAAAGAACTGTTAAAGAACAAATTCTTCTGGCTCATTGAGATCGGAAAACCGTTTGAGACGTGGATGAGTCTGGGCGATAATATCATCAACCTTATTCTCATTTATCAAATGCGCGCGACGTGGCTGACCGGGGTTATTTCTCTTTTCGGGATTACCAGCGTACTCGGGAATCTGATCACGCCTATGCTTGTCAAGCGTTTTGAAAAAAGGACGTGTATCCTCTCTATGCGCGCCGCGTGGCTGGGAATAACGGCAGGATACTTTATTGCCCTCAGATATCAGAGCATACCCATCTTTATCGTTTTGCTCGCGCTCCGTTCCATACTCAGCGCCGCCTGTAATAACATCACAAACAATATGTCTTCCGACGTTCTTGTATATCATCAGTGGAAAACGGGCGAACGCGCCGATAACATGCGTAATATTTTCGGATGGTTTACCACGCCCATCGGCACGGGGCTCGGATTGGTCGCGCCATGGCTTCTCGCAAAGCTCGGCTACACTTCGGACTGGGACGTGCTTTTCGATCCCAATCTTTTTTATCCTATCATGAAGGTGTATATCGCGCTCAGCGTTATCAGTATCGCCATATCCACTATACCCTACTTTTTCTATAATATGAAAAAGGCCGATCACGATAGATACGTTGCGGAGATCGCAGAAAGAGCGCGAGCGGAAAAAGAATCTCCCGAGCCCGACGACCCCATATCTCCCGAGCCGGCGGAGGTGGTCGGATGAAAAAAATCAGAGTAGTTTTGATCGCCGTTCTCGTTTTGACAGTCCTGTCTGCTTTCGTTGCTTGTACGGGCGCCCCGGAGCAAACGACGACGCCCGTCGATATCGCGTCGTTTTTTGCGAAGACGAAAAAGACGTCCGAAGAAGTGGAGTATCACGTGACCGCGGAAGGTACGATAGAGATCGTAGCCTACACCGATTCTTCCTCGCGTACCGAAGTGACCATCCCCGATGAGATCGAGGGGTATCCCGTTACGACCATCAAAAATTTCAGCCTCTTTAATACGGATACGTTGCAGAAGATCATCATCGGAAAAAACGTCCGCGAGATCGGCGATTGGGCGCTGACCAATAATAAATCTATGCAAGAATTCGTCGTCTCTTCCGAAAACGAATACTATACCGCCGAGGACGGCGTGCTTTTTACCAAGGATAAAAAGACCCTCGTATGTTACCCCACGGCCAAAAATATCAACGTCGACCGTTACGGCCAGACGACGGATACCACGACATATGCCGTCCCCGAAGGCACGGAAAGGATCGCAAACCGCGCCTTTTATCGTTGCGGCTATCTGACCCAGGTTACCTTTCCCGCGTCTCTGAAAGAGATTGGGGACATGTCCTTTCATCGTTGCGAAAAAATGGGCAACGTCGCTTTTCCGGAGGGTTTCGAGCGCATCGGCAGAGACGCCTTTACCTATTGCTACGGACTGACCGACGTCACCTTTCCCTCCACCTTGAAAAAAATCGACGCCTATGCTTTTTCGTTCTGTGAAAACGTAAGACGCATTCGGTTTCTCGGAGAAAAAAACAACGTGGATCTTGCCGACAAGTGGCAACCTACCCGCGACGGACAGACGATAAAAGACCTCGTTATCGAATGAGTCTTTTAACCGTTTTTTTTATAAAACAGCTACTCTTCTTGTCAAAAAACAGTTTTTTTGTTCTCGTTATTACATAACAGCGGCGCAGAAAAACCATTGCATTCTCTTTTTGACCATGCTATTATAAGGATGCGACACAACTGAATTATATAATATAACGGAAAGAGCGTAACGGGTAAGGTAAGATCAAAAAAATTAAAAAAAAGTTGTAAAAAAACTTGACATTCGATTTTGAAAGGTTTATTGTAAAGAAAACCGATGAGGAAGAGGAGTACGCTTTATTCCTTCTCACACAGAGAGTCGCAGGCGGTGGAATTGCGATGGAGAAAAGAAAGCGGAATGGACTTCCGAGGGCGAACGGAAACGCCGACGAGGCGGAGTATGGGAGACGGAGAGAGCATTTCTTCGTGAACAAAAAATGCCGTATGGTAGTACGAAAGTGGGCGAGAGATCGCCAAGCCGGGTGGCACCGCAGGATAAAGAGTAATTCCTGTCCCAGCACGAAACTTATTTCGCAGGGGACAGGATTTTTTTATGTTTATATCCTGTTTCAAATAAAAAAATCATAGGAGGTAAACTATGGCAAAACAAAACATTCCTTACAAAATCTACCTTGAAGAAAGCGAGATGCCTACCTCTTGGTATAATCTTCGTGCGGACATGAAAAACAAGCCCGCGCCCTTACTGAACCCCGGTACCGGAGAACCGATGAAAGCGGAAGAACTGGCAGGCGTGTTCTGTGAGGAATTGGTTAAACAAGAATTGGATAACGAAACCGCTTATTTCCCCATTCCGCAAGATATCCTTGATTTTTACAAGATGTATCGTCCGTCTCCGCTTGTCAGAGCTTACTTTTTGGAAAAGAAATTGGGCACCCCCGCGCATATCTATTATAAGTTCGAGGGCAATAACACCTCCGGTTCCCACAAGTTGAACTCCGCCATCGCGCAAGCTTATTATGCCAAAAAGCAGGGTTTGAAAGGCGTTACGACGGAAACGGGGGCAGGTCAGTGGGGCACCGCTCTTTCTATGGCTTGCTCTTACTTCGATCTCGATTGTAAGGTTTACATGGTAAAGGTATCTTACGAGCAGAAGCCTTTCCGTAGGGAAGTTATGCGTACCTACGGCGCCTCCGTTACTCCTTCTCCGTCTATGGAAACCAATATCGGCCGCGCCATCAATGCAGAATTCCCCGGCACCACGGGTAGCCTCGGTTGCGCTATTTCCGAAGCGGTAGAAAAAGCTGTGACTAGCGAAGGATATCGTTACGTTCTCGGCAGTGTTCTGAGCCAAGTTTTGCTCCATCAATCCGTCATCGGTCTTGAAACCAAAGCCGCTCTCGACAAATACGGCGTCAAACCCGATATCATCATCGGATGCGCCGGCGGCGGAAGCAATCTCGGCGGATTGATCGCTCCGTTTATGAGAGACAAGCTTAAAGGCGAGAGCGACTGTCGTATCATCGCGGTAGAACCGGCTTCTTGCCCCAGTTTGACCCGCGGCGAATATCGTTACGACTTCTGTGACACCGGAAAGGTTTGCCCGCTTGCCAAGATGTACACGCTCGGGAGCGGATACATTCCCGCCCCCAACCATGCCGGCGGACTGAGATATCACGGCATGAGCAGCGTTCTGTCTCAGCTGTACGACGACGGCTATATGGAAGCCGTTTCGGCCAAGCAGACCGATATATTCAAAGCTGCCGAAACTTTCGCCAGAGTAGAAGGTATTCTGCCCGCTCCCGAATCGTCTCACGCTATCAAAGTTGCCATTGACGAAGCCCTTAAATGCAAAGAAACGGGCGAAGAAAAGAACATCGTCTTCGGACTTACCGGCACAGGATACTTCGATCTCGTCGCTTATCAAAAGTTTAACGACGGCCTTATGGACGACTACATCCCCACCGACGAAGAGATCAGAGCCTCTCTCTCCAAGCTCCCGATTATCAACAAGTAATAGAAGAGGAAGCAAAAAAATCACAATAGAGCCGAGATAACCATTTTCGGCTCTTTTTTGATTAAATTACCTTCGGAACGGCGAAATTTACGGTTCCGATTTTACGTATACTTTTTTTATGAAAGCAGTTATTGAATTGTAATTGATAACCCGCATACGCCGATTCACATAATGTCGGGCGCAAATTAAAGAATAGCAGAAGACGAATGTTTCCGGACCGTCCGTAATGGCTTGAAGAGGGAAAATTGTTGTGATATAATAAGAATATATCGATCATGGAGTGTTTGTTATGAAAATTTATAAAGAAATAAGCCGTTTAATCGCTTTTGCCAAGGCTCGTTTAGGGCTTTCATCCGCGGACGAGGCTTTCGTACGGAACAGTATTATCGATACGTTGGGACTGACTACGTTTGAAGAAAGCGACGTTGAGGCGCCGCATTGCGACATATCCGAAGTGCTTGCCGACTTCTCCGCCGTCGGCGTGGAAGAAGGAGTTTTTACCGCCGAACTCGCGCCGTATTTTTGCGATAAGATCATGGGGATGTTGTCCCTGCGTCCTTCCTATCTGGACCGAGAATTTCATCGTGTGTACGAAGAAAAGGGCGCGGAGCAGGCGACTGAATGGCTATACGCCTATTGCGTGGATAATAACTACGTCAAGAAAGCGGTACTGGATAAGAACCCCCGTTTCGACGCCGATAACGGACTGGTCGTCACGATCAACCTCGCTAAGCCGGAGTTCCGCGATCCGAATAAGGCAAAGAGCGGTAACGCCGTTGCCGGAGGCTATCCCAAGTGCGTCATTTGCCGTGACAACGAGGGATTTGCTCCTCGCGGAAAGTTCACTTTAAGGACGGTATCGTTAAATCTTAACGGTAAACCGTGGTTTTGGCAGTTTTCTCCCTACGGTTATTTTTATCAGCACGGTATATGCGTCAATAAAGAGCATATTCCCATGCACATCGACCGCGACACCTTCGTCAACCTGATGGATTTCGTCGATATGTTTCCGCACTATTTTATCGGATGCAACGCTTGTCTGGAACGTATCGGCGGGAGCGTTCTTGCGCACGATCATTACCAGGGCGGCGGCGAAGTATTGCCTCTGTTTAAAGCCGGAATCAAAGAAGAATTTACGTTGCCCGGATACGAAGATCTGAAAATGGGCGTTCTCGACTGGCCGGGCACGGTCTTGCGTATCGTCGGAACGGACAGAAATAAGATCATCGAAGTATGCGAAAAAGTACGCGCTAACTGGATAACCTACACCGATAAAACGCTCTCCATCGTCTGTAAGGACGGAGCCGGACAGCATAACTCTATCAGTCCCACCGTGGTCAAACGTAACGGAAAGTACGAATTCAATATTATTCTGCGAAGTAATATCACGTCGGAAAAGTATCCGGACGGTATTTTCCACGCCCATCCTGAATTCCACGTTATCAAAAAAGAGTCTATCGGCTTGATCGAAGCGCAAGGTTTGTTTATTCTGCCCGGTCGTCTCGTCAAGCAGCTTGCCGATCTGGAAAAAAGCATTTCTTGCGGAAGACTCTCCGAAGAACTTGCCGATTTTAAGCTGCTTTTCGACGAAGTGACGGCATTATGCGGTAATGATCTGAGTGAAAGAAGCGTACACGAAGGCGTCAAAAAGGAACTTGCGAGCATCTGCTACCGCATTTTGCAAAACACCGCCGTCTTTACGTCCGAACAGATGTGCACGTATCTTGAAAAGATGGGATTTATTAAAAAATAAAAACACCTGAGAAAAGCCGTTTTCCCAACCTTATACTGAGGTTGGGATTTTTTTGTTGCGTCATGGGCGCAACCGCGCTAAATAATTGTACATTAATACTTTATCGCACGTTTGACAAAGTCTATTGTGGAATAGCTGCTTTGTGCTGAATAAGCATAAATGAAGCGTTCTCCGGTTGCTTCATCTTTCATTCTACATTGATATATGTGGGTATTTAGCAAGCTTTATTTTAACATAGGTCAATCGCCTTTTTTATTTTTATTTCAGTCTCACATCAATTGCAACTCTACACAAAAAATCTTGGCGAACGCAAAGTTTCTCTTAATTTTTATTTTTATATATGCTAAAATAATATAAACTACAGTATGGAGAGTTGTAAAAATGGCAATTAGCTACAAAAAACTATGGAAACTTCTTATAGATAAAGATATGAAAAAAGAAGATTTACGTATCGCCGCAGGCATTTCAACCAACACTATGACTAAACTTGGTAAAAACGAAAATGTTAATACTGAAATGCTTGTAAAGATCTGCTCTGCACTTAAATGCGATATAGCAGATATAATAGAAATCGTTGAAACAGAAAAATAATATGACGGAAGTTATCATATTTACTATGTTAGGAGAGATTAAATAATGCAGAAGAAAAAGTATAACATTAAAACGATTGAGTTTCTCAATGCCTCTGTTGATGAAATATATTATAGAAAAAAGCATTATATAACAGGAGTTGATTTGCTTAATTTTAAGGGGC
>JAEDHK010000013.1 GCA_016297005.1 Clostridia bacterium | reverse complement strand
AAAGGGGGCTCGATTGCGACCAAAGGTCGGAATGGGGGTTTTGAAAAAAGAAAGGGCGAAAATCCCCTATTACTAACGCATAAAAAAACCGCCTTTATCCGAAGATAAAAGCGGTTTTTCTTGATTTTTAGGACCGATTAGTCTTGACCGGCGAGATTCTTATACTTCTCGCGGCGTTCCGCTGCCTGAGCTTCGTTGATCTCGAAGAGCTGTTCGGCCTTGTCGGGGAAGAGCTTCTTCAAGCTGGAATAACGAGTTTCAGAGAGGAGGAAGGTCTTGTAGTCGGCCGTCGGGTCTTTGCTGTCGAGGGTGAAAGGATTCTTACCTTCGTCGGCAAGAGCCGGGTTGTAACGATACAAGGACCAATATCCGCAATCGACTGCTTTCTTCATCTCGGCGATAGAACCGCTCATGTTGATACCGTGGTTAATACAGGGCGCGTAGCAGATGACGATGGACGGGCCGTGATATGCTTCCGCTTCTTTCAGAGCCTTAACGGCTTGAGCCATGTTGGAACCGAGGCTGATCTGAGCAACGTAAACGTAGCCGTAGCTCATAGCCATCATGCCGAGGTCCTTCTTCTTGGTCTTCTTGCCGCTTGCGGCGAACTTGGCGATGGAACCGGTAGGAGTGGACTTGCTGGCCTGGCCGCCGGTGTTGCTGTATACTTCGGTATCGAGGACGAGGATGTTGACGTCTTCGTTCATGGCGAGAACGTGATCTACGCCGCCGTAACCGATATCATAGGCCCAGCCGTCGCCACCGAAGATCCAGACGGACTTTTTAACGAGGCAGTCTTTTTCTTCGAGGATTTCTTTGCAAAGCGTTGTGCATTCGCAAGAAGCGCAATCTTCCTTAGCGCAGCAGCTTTCCAAGCAAGCAATAAGCTTTTCGGAGGCGACTTTGCTGCCTTCGGCGTCTTCCATATTGTCAAGCCAATTTTGGAGAATCTGAGCGCATTCTGCACATTCGTTCGCCCACAGTTCTTTCAGGGCGGCGATCTTTTCGGCAAGGCGAGCGCGACGCTGGGTAACGGCGAGGTTCATACCATAACCGAATTCGGCGTTATCCTCGAACAAGCTGTTCGCCCAAGCCGGTCCGTGACCCTTATCGTTGACGGTATAGGGGCAGGTCGGGGAGCTTCCGCCGTAGATGGAGGAGCAACCGGTGGCGTTAGCAACGATCATTCTGTCGCCGAACAATTGCGTAACGAGTTTAACGTAGGGGGTTTCTCCACAGCCCGCACAGGCGCCGGAGAACTCGAAGAGAGGTTTGCTGAACTGGCTGCCCTTCGGGTTGTCGATCTTATAGATCTTGTCGTTTTCGGGGAGCTTTTCGGCATAGTCCCAGTTGGCGGCCTGTTCGTCGATAGCTTGCGCTACGGGGATCATAGTAAGAGCTTTTTCTTTGGCCGGGCAGACGTTTGCGCAAGAGCCGCATCCGGTACAATCGTAGGGGCTGACCTGAACTCTGAACTTATAACCCTTATAGCCGTTAGCGTCCTTAACGTTAAAGGTCGCGGGCGCGTCGGCGATCTGCTCGGGCGTTTTGAGGATGGGACGGATAGACGCGTGCGGGCAAACGAGGGAGCACTGGTTACATTGGATACATTTGCTCATGTCCCAGGAAGGAACTTTGACCGCAGTTCCGCGTTTTTCGTACTTGGTCGTGCCGACCGGTACGGTGCCGTCCGCACTGAAAGCGCTGACCGGCAGGCTGTCGCCCTTCTGAGTCAGGATGGGATTGATGTTAGCTTTGAAGAAATCGTCTCCGCGGACTTCTACCATCGGAGCGCCTTCGGTCGTGGTAGCCCAACTTTCGGGATACTTAACTTCTTTGAGGTTGGCGATGGCTCCGTCGACAGCGGCATAGTTCATGTTGACGACGGCGTCGCCTTTCTTGCCATAGGTCTTCTTGATGGCTTCTTTCATGTATTTTTCGGCGTCGGCGTAGGGGATAACCTCGGTCAACTTAAAGAAAGCGGCCTGCATAACGGTATTAACGCCCTTGGTGGCGCCGATCGAGGAGATGACCTTGTTGCCGTCCAGGGTATAGAACCTGACGTGCTTCTTGGCAATCTGATTCTTAACGTGCGCGGGGAGGAATTTATCCATTTCTTCCGGTTCCCAAATGCTGTTGAGAAGGAAAGTGCCGCCCTCCTTGATATCGCTGAGCATGTCGTAACGATAGATATAGCTCGGGCAGTGGCAGGCGACGAAGTCGGCGTTGTCGATAAGATAGGAGCTCTTGATGGGCTTATCGCCGAAACGCAAGTGGGAGATAGTGATACCGCCGCTCTTCTTGCTGTCGTAGTGGAAGTAGCCCTGAGCGTACTTTTCGGTGTGGTTACCGATGATCTTGATGCTGTTCTTGTTGGCGCCTACGGTACCGTCGGAGCCGAGTCCCCAGAACTTGCAGCAGATGCTGCCGGCGGGAGCGGCGTCGATCGGTTTATCCATCGGCAGAGAAGTAAAGGTCACGTCGTCTACGATACCGACGGTAAAGTGATCTTTGTTGGCTCCGCCCATGTTTTCATAAATGCCGTAGATCATGGTGGGGTTAAATTCTTTACTGCCCATACCGTAACGTCCGCCGAGAATGGTAACGTCCTTGCCTTTCAGAGCGGCGCAAACGTCGAGGTAGAGCGGTTCTCCGAGGGAACCGGGCTCCTTGGTACGGTCGAGGACGCTGATGTACTTAACGGAAGCGGGGATGGCCGCAATAAGCTTATCGGCGCGGAAAGGACGATAGAGGTGGACTTTGACAAGACCGACTTTACCGCCGCGAGCGTTGATATAGTCGACGGTCTCTTCGCAGGCTTCGCAACCGGAACCCATCATAATAATGATCTTTTCTGCGTCAGGAGCGCCGTAGTAATCGAAGAGGTTGTATTTGCGACCGGTCAGTTCGCCGACCTTAGCCATGTATTCTTCAACGATCTCCGGAACGGCGTCGTAATACTTATTGCAGGCCTCGCGGTTCTGGAAGTAAACGTCTCCGTTCTGCGCGGTACCTTTCTGAACGGGGTGCTCCGGATTGAGTGCGCGGTTTTTGAAATCGCGGACGGCGTCCATATCGACGAGGGGTTTGATGTCCTCGTAGTCGATGGCGTCGATCTTGCTGACTTCGTGGCTGGTACGGAAGCCGTCGAAGAAGTGAAGGAAGGGGACCTTGGATTTCAGCGTGGCCAGGTGCGCCACCAAAGAAAGGTCCATGACCTCTTGTACGGAGTTACTGGCGAGCATAGCGAAACCGGTCTGACGGCAGGCCATAACGTCGGCGTGGTCTCCGAAAATGTTCAAAGCGTGGGCCGCCAAAGCACGAGCCGAAACGTGGAAAACGCAGGGCAACAATTCGCCCGCGATCTTATACATATTCGGTATCATCAGCAGTAAGCCTTGCGACGCGGTAAAGGTCGTGGTCAGCGCGCCGGCGGTCAGAGAACCATGGACGGCACCTGCGGCGCCTGCTTCCGATTGCATTTCGGCAATGCGAAGGGATTGTCCGAAGATGTTCTTTCTGCCCTGAACGCACATTTCGTCGGCGTCTTCCGCCATGGGGGAAGACGGCGTGATGGGATAAATAGCCGCAACCTCGCTGAACGCATAAGCAATATGCGCCGCGGCCATGTTTCCATCAATGGTCATTTTTGTACTCATTTGAAAAACCTCCCTAAGATTTTTTCTTAATATACTCGTTATTGTTTTATCCTATGGATAAAAACACCTTATCTATTATATCCCTTTTGATTGTTGTCGTCAACTGTTTGGGATACGTCCGCGGCACGGGCCTTATACTAAGCCCTCTTCTGTCGGGCCTTTTTTGCGAAAAATCGTCGTCAAAAAACGTAAAACGATGAGAAAAATATTCGTATCCGAAATTGGAGGTTGATTTTCCCGGCCGGAAGATTTATAATAGAAAAGAAGAAAGACGGAAGGTAAAAAATGGCGGAGACAGTACGTAATCCAAAACAACTGCGATCGATCGATAAAAAGAACCGCATTATAGAAGCGGGCTATCGTCTTTTGGCAAAAAACGGTTATTACAGCACCAATACGGCGATGATCGCAAAAGAAGCGGGCGTGTCGACGGGTATTGTATACGGCTATTTCCGAGATAAAAGAGATATCCTTATAGAAGTCCTGAACGTTTACGTCAATAAGGTTTTCGAGCCCGTTTTCGCAATGTTCGGCAAGATACAAGCGCCTTTTGATTTTGATTCTTTACTGAAAAACACGGTAGAGAGCGTAGTGCAGGTGCATCAGGATAATTCTGCCATTCACGCGGCGCTCCACTCGTTGACGCATAGCGACGAATTGGTCAAAAAACGTTTTACGGAACTGGAAAATGAAATGACAATCCGCGTTGCCGAATGTTTGGAAAAGGGCGGTTATCGGTCCGAGGATCTGAAAGAAAAGGTGCACCTTGCCATGCGGTGTATACAGGATTTCGCGCACGAATACATTTATGATCATCACGAGTATCTTTCTTACCCGCAGATGAAAAACCTGCTTGTGGAAATGCTGAAACGGTTATTCGATTAAAAAACGAAGTTATTTGCAGTATTTTTTGTAAGCGGAAAAAGCCGACGGGAGAGAGTATTCCCGATTCAGTTCTTCCGGAGAAACGAAAAACAGACCTTCCGATTCGGGAGGTTTTTTTAATGAGACGAAAAAACCTTTCATGTTCCAGACGATATGGGTAAAGATGTGCTTTGCCGCCGGCAGGGCGCGTACGGTTCCGTCGTAGAGAGAAAACACGTCTTGTTCTTTCAGGTCGCCGTAGACGTTGGGAAGTTCGTACAGCCCGGCAAGGAGGCCCTTGCCCGGCCGTCTCTTCAAGGCAAATTTTCCTTTGTATTCAAGAACGAAGACGGTCAATACTTCTTCTTTTTTAGGATTCTTAATAGGCTTTACCGGATACCTATCCTGCTCGTTTTTGTCGTACGCTTCGCAATAGTCCCGTACCGGGCAAGCGCCGCAACGATAGTCGCGATCGGGCAGGCAGATCAAGGCTCCGAGTTCAAAAAGCGCCTGGGTGAATTCAGAAGTTTTTGTTTCCGGCATAAAGGGGCGCAGGCGGTCGGCTATGGCGGCGCGTACGTCGTCGCGCATGATATCGAACGGGTCGGCGGTTAGACGGGAGATCACGCGAAGAACGTTTCCGTCGACAGCCGGTTCGGTTTTACCGAAAGCTATGGACAGGATGGCACCCGCCGTATAAGCCCCGATCCCGGGCAGTTTTTGCAAGAGTTTTTTATCGCACGGTAAATTCCCGCCGTATTCTTCCACCACGATTTCCGCCGCCTTACGCAGGTTGCGCGCACGACTGTAATAGCCCAGACCTTCCCAAAGTTTCAGGACCTTTTCTTCGTCCGCTTGGGCTAAGTCTCGGACGGTAGGGAAGGCGGAAAGCCAGCGGGTAAAATAGGGTTTAACCGTTTCTACACGTGTCTGTTGCAACATGATTTCGGATACCCACACTTCATAAGGAGAGGGCGAGCCGCGCCAGGGCAAAACGCGTTTGTTACGATCATACCAATCCAGCAACCGATTAAAAAGTTCTTGCGATAAGGTCTTCATATACAGAATGATACCATAACGAGATAACAAAGTAAAATACGCAAGAACATTTTTTAATAAAAACAGTTGCATTTTGAAAAATTATGGTATACAATACATATCGTTACTGGAGTATGGTGTAATGGTAGCACGAAGGCCTCTGACTCCTTCGGCGTAAGTTCGATTCTTACTACTCCTGCCACAAAAAAAAGAGCAACGACGACGTACGTTGCTTTTTTATTGAAAAGCGGTGACGACGTCACGGAATGTAACGTTTTGCGCTGTAAAAAGACGGGTTTTTACGAGATACGGAAAAGTTGTTCTGTTCCTGTTACGCTCAAAATACTTTATAGCGCGCAGGCCCGGCGTATTTTTTATGGGAAAAAGAATAAGCGTGACAAATTGCCACGCTTCATTTTTTTAGTGAATTGCCTTACAAAAATCCCTATGGGTATTATTGTCGGCAGGTCGTTTTTTCGCTTTAAAGATAGTTATTTCTTTATAAGAGCCAAAATGCCGTCGATGATCAGAATGACGCCGATAACGATAAAGAACCAATCGAAGAAGGCCCATTTACTGACGACGAGCAAGATACCGGCAACGATGGCCAGGCAGGAGACAAGAAGGGGGAAGATGGGCGTCTTACCTTTTGCCTGCAACAGCATGACCAATTCTTTTGCGCCGTAGACGATCAACAGAACGCCGAATATTATCAACGCTATCTCCAAGAACAACCAGCCGCCCAATATGAGCAGAATGCCGACCACGACGAAAATAATGCCGGGTACAAGATTCTTCTTGATGATCTGATAGATTCCGTATGCGATGGCAAGAATGCCGGAGACGGTCAGCATCCAATCGAGCAGAGAGGAACGGAATGCGATGAACAAGATGCCGATGACGATGTACAGTATCGCCATGACGATGGCATCGTAAGACTGTTTTTTGTTTTTAGCCATAATTGGTTCTCCTTTTTGATTTGTTACTTATATTATATCACGATTTCAGAACCAGGATTATAATATTTCGTATTTTTCCATTTTTTTGTCGTAGCGCAGAGCGTTCATCTCCGGACCTTCTTTGCCGGCGGCGGAACGCTTTGCGTGAGCGTCAAGACAAGCCTGACTTTCCCACATTTCGATAAACTTGACTTCGTCTCCGCAAGGAGAAAGAACGTCAAACCTGATGCATCCGGCGTCTTTTTTCGACAGTTCGGCATGGCGTCTGGCCGGGATTAAAAAAGCGTCCTGGTTTTCTTTTTTTACGTAACTGGTAAAGATGATAGCGAGCATTATTTATTACCTCTCTTTTTTTTGACGATGTAGATTACGCCTAAGACGATCAATGCCGCAACGATAGCGCTGCTGACCGCTATCCCCACGATAGCGCTGACGGATAATCCTTCGGCCGGTTCTTCCAGGTGGGACAGGGTAAAATCGTCGACGGGGACGACCTCGCCGTTTATAAAGGTGTACGTCTTCACGGTCAGGTTGTCGCTGTCTACGGTAATCTTGGCAAAGACAGGCGTTTCGGTCAGTTCCAACTTCTTGTCGGCGGTAAAGTAAGCGGATAATTCCGCACTGACGCGGTCGCGATCTGCAAGACTGACCTGATCGCTGTAAATATAATCGTAGAACTTGTCGCCCATGGTACCGAGATTGACGTACAGGACGCCGTCCTGTTTATAGAAAGTCTTGTTCGAGAAAGAGGCGATCTTTTCGCCTTCTTCGTTAAGGAAGTTACTGACGGAGTAGGTGTGGTCGTGACCTTGCAGGACGAGATCGACGCCGTATTCGGAAAAGGTAAAACGAAGTTGCTTCCGGAGATTCTGTACGTCCGCATCGAAAGCGTGACTGCCTGCGGTGTAGGGACCTTTATGCATGATCACGATCGTCCAGTCGGTTTTTTCGTTTTCTTCATTGGCGGCAAGGTCGTCTTTAAGCCATTGCAGTTGGGCGTCCGAAAGATAGTTGTTTTCGTCGAGATCGTTGGTGTTAAGGACGACGAAGTGGGCGTTATTATAATCGTAACTGTAATAGTAGCCGGTATCGTCGGTTATCGTCGCTGAACTCGGGAGGGCGATAATACTGTCGAGCGCATGGTCATGTTTTTCGTGGTTTCCGACGGCGGAAACAAAGGTGTTGTTCGCCCATATTTCTTGTTGATCGTTTAAGAGCCAAGTGTACTGCATGATATTGCGACCGTTGTCCACGTTATCGCCGCCGCTGACGATAAAGGCAGGCGTATCCCCGAAGAATTCCTGCGCTTTGATCATGTACTCCTTTGATTCCGTATAGTTTTCTTCTACGGAACCCTGAATATCGGTAATGGCCAGGAAAGAAAATTCGCCGTCGCTTGCGGTTGCGAAGCGGAAGACTTTAGTCCATGCCCCTTCCTTACCCAATTGATAGTAATAAGTCGTGCCCTTTTCAAGACCGGTCAGGCTGACGGTATAACGGTTGTAGTTTTTGTGAACGTGGTTCATATTGATAAAAATAATACCGAGGTCGATGGTCGGCAGAACTCTGTCCACGTTTTCGCCGACGGCTTTTACGGTAACGGCGTTCGACATGTCAGGTGAAAGCGAGTAGCGTATATAGCTGTCGGGCAAGGCATAAACGTATTCGCCGTTTACCTGATGGAAGACGTCCACTTGTTCGGCGGTGAACCAGGACAGATTCTTTTCGGTGTAGATATCGTTATTAAAAGAGACGGAAATAAGGTTGGGGAGCAGACCGTTTTCTGCGGAGGGCGTAACGGCGAGTCGAACGTCGCTTTGATAAGTATGTCCGCCAAAGGCGACCGTTCCGTCTTCGTTTTTGACAGTCATAACGTACGAATAGTTGCGAACGGGGAAGCGGGTATAGCGATCGCCGTTTTCGATCCATGCGGAACCGTCGGACGTTTCGTCGACGTTCATGTCGAGCAGGATGTTCGCACCATAGATGCCGAGACTCTTGCAGAAGGCGTCGGTTACGTATTTGTCGACCAGTTCTCCGTCGATGATGGCGCGGAGAGATTCTCCTGCAGAAATACGATCGAGGTATTCTTTTGCAAGATCGACGTATTTACTGAAGGACGAATTGCTGATAAAACCGCGTAACATCGAAGCAATGGTACGGATGGTATCATTGCTGATCTCGTCTTCGGGCGTGACCAGAACGTCGACCAGGACGTCGTTCAGATCAGTAAGAAGCAGACGTAAAGAGCTATAACCGTTTTTCGTGTTCTGAAAGAGGATTTTTTTGTTGATGAGCAGCATTACGACGGAGTCAACGGTGCCGGAGGAGGAGGTGGACGAGACTGCGGAAGAGATATCGAACCCGGGACCGGTCAATGCCGGGGTGGCGGAATTGAAACGAATCGGCGTATCGAGCAGGATCTCCAATTGCGGCAGGAGGGCGTCTTCGAGCAAAGTAATCGCTCCGCGCACGAATCGTCCGCTTTTGAGCATATCGATAAGGGGGCTGATCTCTTCGTCCATAACGTCTGAATGGGCGCCGGAGAGGTGTCCGCCGTAAATAACGAGCAGGGCTTTTGCCAAGGTCAGGCCTTTCTTTTCCGCTCCGGAAAAGTCGTATTGCATCAGGTATTCGGCGAGGTCTTTCGTGAAGTCGCCGAGGTTGTAATCCGCGGTCGGAGTTTGCGCGACGGAATAAGAGTTGCCTTCGTAACTGAATTTACAAAGGTCAACGGAAGAAAGTCCGTCCGCTAAGGCGGAAACGATGCCTTGCGTATAGGTCATGGAAGAAAGTTTTTCGGTCAGGCCGTTTAATAATTTAAAAATATTATCGCCGACGTATTCGCCTGCTATGCCGTGTTCGAGAGAGGACGCCATATTGTACATCTGCGCCGCGAGATAATCGGCTATCCCGAGTCCATCTGCGGTGATCTTCTTTTCCAAAGTCATATACCCGTTCGGGTGATCGTTCGGGATGATATTATAAGGATCGTTTCCTGCCGGCGCGGTTACGTCCGCGGACAGTTTATAGACGCCGTATTCGAAAGACGGGGTATTGAAATTATGCGTCAGCGACTCGAAGTCTTCCGTTACGACGTTGTCGGAGATCGTCCTTTTTAACTCCATCGTGCGCCAGGAACATCCGTAAGAAGCGAGAGAGCCGGCTTCGATGTCATAAACTACGTTTCCGTTTTGGGTGACGTAAGAAGTGACGTCGGAAGAGTGCTGGTGGCCGCTGAAAAGATAACGGACGCCGTTATCGGCGAGGGTGTAAGAGGCCTGTTCCCAGTTGTCGTAGGTAAAGAGACTGATAACTTCATCTTCGGAGTCGAAGTGCGGCAAGAAGTTGGTATGGCCGAGAGCAAAGACGGCTTTATTCGCATTTACGTCGTCTTTGACGGAAGAAATCGCCCAACGGAGCTGATCATCGCTGATCATGCCGCCCGTGGATTCGTGCCAACCGGAGCAGGAGTAAACGGCGGCGTTGCCGTCCGTCGCCCAATCTTCATATTCGTATCCGCGCGTGTTGGCGTCAAAAGTGATCACGTCAAAATCATTCATGCGGGCGATGTAAGAGCAAGCGCCGAAGCGAGCGTCCGCATTCAGAACGTTATAGTCTTTGTCGCTGCTTTTAAACGCTTCGAGCGTCTTATCGGAAGGCGTTTTTACTTCCAACCCGGCGCCGTCTCTGCTTGTGGAATTATCGTACCAGAAGTCGCTTTCGAAAAAGTATTCCAGTCGACATCCTTCCGCCATTCCGCAAGTAGAAAGATGCTGGCCGTTTTTACGGTTGGGACAGGAACAATAACCGAAGTCGGCATAGAGGTCCATGAATTGCTTGCTGGTAATGGAAGGAACGGATCGGGATCCGTAGCCTTGGAGAAGAGCCGTTCTTTCCGCGTCGTCCGCGCAGGCGGCTAACTCTTCTTGCGTCGGCATAAAGGACTTGGCTTTGCAGTTGTATAAGTCGTGGTTGCCGGGAGCCAAAAAGATCTGAAAACCGGAAAAGTCATAATCGGTGCGAGAACGCATTTTTTGCGTAAACGCCGTATATAATTTGCTGAGCCATACGTGGTTTTCGTATTCGCCGTTACTGGTAATGTCTCCCGTAATAAAAACGTACATGGGAGCTTTTTCGCCCATATCGTAAATCTCATCGAAGACCGCTTCGGCAATCATGGGCGTTTCTTCAAGAAGTTTCGTCACCTTGGTTTCGGCGATGTATTTTTCCGAATAGACGTTGCAATATTCTGCAATCATTACGTGCATATCGGAAATATGAGCGATGCGAATGCTCTGTTGCGTTGCGGTCGCTTCCGCTTTGGCGGCGGACAGGCCGATCCCCGCGATAAAAGCGCAGAGAAGGACAAGAACAACGGCGACGGAAAGGGATTTTTTTCGGATTGCTGTTTTCACTTTTCGGACTCCTTAATAATAAAAAATAAAAATCATTTACTGTATTCAGATAATAAATTATTGTATCACGCAACGTAAAACGTGTCAACAACCGAAATTTTGTCTGTTAAAAAGCGCGCCGATCGAGATCGACGCGCTAAAAAAACGTATGGACGCAGAGTTTTATTGTTTTACGTTTGCGTGAGAAAAAGTGAGATATTTTTTGAGATTATAGAGTTGATCGGACAGGTCGACCTTGTATTCGGACGGGTTGATGAGACGGACGAACTCTTCCCAGAATTCGGTTCGGACGAGTTGTGAATAAGCGGCGATTTCTTTAACGGAAGGCGAGTTATAGACCTGCTTGCCGTCGCGGAATACCTCTACCATCAGGTTGCGCATAGTGTACTTTGTGAGCGTCATTTTTTTCCACGTCTCGACGGGGTGGAAGATAGTTAACGGTTTGGTCGTATCGAAGACCTCGTTGCGAAGACATATCAGGTCGGCGACAGCCATTTTTTCTTCGTCGTAGAGACGATAAGTCGTCTTGATACCGGGGTTGGTTATCTTTTCCGCAGTATCCGAAAGTTTAATTTTGGCCTCCCAAACACCGTCGACTTGCAGAGCGGACATTTTATAGACGCCTCCGAGCGCGGGTACGTCCGAAGAGGTGATGAGCTTGGTTCCTATGCCGTAAGAATCGATCTTGGCGTTCTGTTGATGGAGAGAAGAAAGGATGTATTCGTCCAGGTCGCCGGATACGCAGATCTTACAATCGGAGTGGCCGGCGTCGTCGAGCATTTTTCTTGCTTTTTTCGTCAGGTACGCAAGGTCGCCGCTGTCGAGTCGGATACCGATCGGCTTTAAGCCTTGCGCTTTCATTTCATCGAATACCTTAATGGCGTTCGGTACGCCGCTGTGAAGAGTGTCGTATGTGTCGACAAGAAGCAGCGTATTGGTCGGATAAATACGAGCGTAAGCGCGGAAAGCTTCCAGCTCGGACTCGAAGCTCATGACCCAGCTGTGCGCATGCGTGCCCGAGCAAGAAACGTCGAACATCTGAGCGGCGAGGACGTTGGACGTGGATCCGCAGCCGCCGATGATCGCTGCGCGCGCGCCGTAAATGCCGGCGTCCGGACCCTGTGCGCGGCGCAGACCGAATTCCATGACTACGCCTTTGGCCTCTTTGCATATTTTCATCGCCTTGGTGGCGATCAGCGTCTGATGGTTGATAATGTTGAGAATAGCCGTTTCTACCAGCTGCGCCTGGAAAAGCGGCGCCGTTATCGTCAAAAGCGGCTCGTAGGGGAATACGATTTCGCCTTCTTTGATTGCGTGGATAGAGCCGGTAAAACGGAAGGCCTTCAACTTTTCGAAGAATTTTTCTCCGAAAAGATTAAGCGAGCGCAGGTAAGATATGTCGTCTTCGGTAAAATGAAGATTGTTGATATAGTCTATCACTTGTTCGAGTCCGGCGCAGACAGCGTATTCGAGGTGTTCTTTCGGACGGAAAAAAACGTCGAAGTTGGCCAGGGTTTCGTCTTTGCCCGTCTCGAGATAGGCGTTCATCATCGTTAATTGGTACAAATCGGTAAGAAGCGTGAGATTTCTCATTTTTTTGAATCCCCTTTGGTTATTTTTTAATTAATATTTAACTTCGATGGCTCCCACGCCGCGGATGGTGGTGGGGAAGACGTTTTCGGCGCCGAACAGACGTTGCATTCTTTGCACGTAAGCGTCTTTGTCCTTGGCCCCGACAAAAGTCAGAATGGTCCCGGCAAAACCGCCTCCGTGAATACGACGGGCAAGAACGGCCGGATCGCGTTCCGCCATCGCAAGTGCGAAAGGAACGCTTTGTTCGGCGTCCCCGGCAGGATAACAGTTTTGCAGAAGTTTATAGCTGCTGTCTCCGCTTTGGTTGACGACTTTCAGGAAGTTTTCCCGATCGGCTTTTTCCAGGTATTCGCATGCTTTTTCCACCCGTTCGTTTTCTTCGAAAAAGTGAATGGCGCGAAGGACGGCCCGTCCGCCGAACTTATTGCGGAGAGCGACGACGTTTTCAAAAAACTCTTTCTTGTCGACGTCGATAAGAACTTCCCGGCCGAAGTAACCGGCGATCGCATTCATTTCCTGACGGATGGCGGCGTATTCTCCGGTCAGGTTACAATGGTCTCCGCCGCAGTTGATGATAACGAGCCACAGGTCGTTGAAGCGCCATTTCGCCGCGAAAGAGTCGGGGAAGGGCTTTTTGAAATCCATCATGCTGATGTCGCCCCGCGCGATGGTCAATTGATCGAGTAAGCCGGAGGGTTTGCCAAAATAGACGTTCTCGGCGTACTGTCCGATGATGGCGCACTCGGTAAAAGAAATTTTATCGCCGTTGAAAAGAGAATTGAAGATTTCGCAAAGCAGAAGTTCGAACGCGGCGCTGGAACTAATGCCGGCGCCTTTTAAAATGTCGCTCTGCATACGGGCGAAAAAACCGCCCACTTTATAACCGCGATCTTTCATGCCGCGAATGACGCCTTTTAAAAGGGCCATTGAGGTGCCGTACTCCTTTTCGGTCGGTTCTTCCGTTTTCAAAGAAGCGGAGAAAGGCGAAAAACCATGACTTTCGATGAGAATTTCGTCCTTATCCCACGGTTGGACGGCGCAGGCAATGTCGATGGCGACGCTTCCGCCGATGGCTTTGCCGTGATTATGATCGGTATGGTTGCCGATGATCTCCGTACGTCCGGGAGAGGAAAACAGGAATACTTTTCCGTCCATTCCCTCGGTTAAAGAAGAATAACGTTCGCAAACCGAGTCGAAATCGGCGGTATATAAAAGACCGGCTTCCTTCCGGAAAACCGCGCTGGATAATAATGTTTCTTTTTTTAAAGTTCTTGCCATAGCGCCCTTCCTTATGTTATAATAAATTAGCTTTTTGAGAAGTATACCACATATAAAGCGCGTTCGCAAGAGAAAAGCGGATTTTTTGATACGGAGGCAAAATGGAAAGCGTGAATAAAGATATAGAAGCTTTACTTTTTTACGGAAAAACCGAATTGAATCTGTCCCCGGAAGGCAGGGCGTTCGCCAGAAATCGTCTGCTCGAGTTATTGCAGACGGAACCGTCGGAAGAAGAACCCTCGATAGAAGAACCCTCGATAGAAAAAACGGATATCGACGCCGTTTTGAGCCGTTTGACCTCTTACGCCGTACAAAACGGTATTGTGGAAGAAGAGGTCGCCGATAAGTTCCCCGATCTTCTGATGAACATTGTGATGCCCTCGCAGGACGACGCGGCGCATACGTATTCCCGGTTGCACCGCGACGGAGGAAGAGCTGCGGCCGAAAAATATTTTTCTTATCTGGCGAAAGCCTCTCGTTACGTGAAGAAACCGAAGCCGGGAACGGTGGGCTGGACTGTTGTCGGCAGAAACGGAGACTTTACCGTCGTCGTCCCGTCCGAAGACAGAGAAGGATCGGAAAGCGGTTACTATCCGAAATGTCAGTATTGTTTGGAAAATATCGGTTTCTGCGGCTTGCCCGGTCAACCGGCGCAATATGCGAAGCGCGTTCTTCCGTTTGATCTGGATGGCGAAACCTGGTATTTTTATTATCGTCAAAAACAGTTGGTTGCGGACGAATTTATTGCCGCCGCCGGCAAACACCGTCCCTCGGGAGAAGGTCGTATCGCGGCTGCTCTCGCCGATCTTGCGGAAAAGGTGCCCGCCGGTTTTGCCGGCACGACGTTCGAGCCGAAAGAGCACGATTATTTGTTCGGAGCCAAGAGGGTGCTTCCCATTTTTACCCGTCCGATAAAGCGCGTTGTTTTCGACGGGGACTATAAGGTCTCCATTCTGGATTGGAATTTTTCCGTTCTCAGGATCGAGGGATACATCAAGAAGGATCTTGTGCGCGTAGCTTCCAAAGTTATGAAGTACTGGCGGAATTACAGCGAAGACAATATCGTCTATCCCCTTTTCCACTGCACGGAGACCAGTTATATCGCCGATATCGCGTTGCTGAAAAAGGGTAAAGCGAACGTTCTTTTCGATCAGCCGGATTATTACGGCGCGTTCGGCGTTTTCGTTCTACCCCACAAAATGAAAGAGAACATTCTCGCCATGGTGGCGGCTCTCGGAGAAGAGAAGATTGATTTTCAGAGCATTCACGATTCTCCGAAAACAGGTAAGTATCTTGAATGGATTATTCAGATTGCCGCTTCGCACGGCGCCGGATTGCCGAAAGAAAAGGCCCTCGACGCTATCGTTTCGTTAATAGGGAAGACGTGCATTCTTGCGGCGAACGATTTTTCCGTCGACGACAAAGAGTTGGAACGGATCTTTAAGGAATCGTCGGAGCAGAATTAAGGGACGATTAACAACGTTAGTATAAGATCATTCTTATGAAAAAGAAAATATTTGCGCTCGCCATCATTCTGCTTTGTTTCTTACTTGTTTCCTGTACGAAAGAGACAACGTCGCTTCATGCCAAAAAGTCTCACTTCTTTCTGGCTTTGAACGGGTCAGTCAATATGGAAGATTATGTCGAAAGAGATGGCAACGGGCAGCTGAACTACTCGGTTGAGAATCCGGAAGTCCTTGAAATAGACGGTTCTATCCTACGTGGAAAAGCCGTGGGAAAGGGCGCGGTGATCGTGGAAAGCGACGGATTTATCGTGCGTATCGAAGTAGAAGTTATCGATACCAGAAAGGTATCCGTAAACGTCCTCGACGGGAAGATCGAATACGACGGCAACGAGCATCTTCCGACCGTCGTCGGGAAGTTGCCGGAAGGCTCTTCCGTACGGTTTTTTCTTGGGGAAGAACCTTTTTCCGGGGCGAGGGACGCCGGACGATACGAATTGACCGCGGAAGTTTCCGTACCTGCCCCCTATTACGTCGAGTATCAAAAAAAAGAGTGCGTTTATATCGTTGAACCGAAGCAGTTTGATCTTTCGGGCGTTTATTTTACGTCGAGCGTCTATACCTACGACGGCGAAGAAAAATCGATTCTTTTATCGGGCGATCTTCCCGAGGGGCTGAACGTCCGTTACGAAAACAACGTCGGTACGGAAGCGGGAATCTACCGCGCCGAAGCCATCTTTATCGTTCCGGACGAAAAGAATTATTATCCGATCTCCCCGATGCGCGCCGACCTTGTCATTCGCCAAAAGTTCGTCAATATCGAGAAGCTTGGGTTTTCTTCATCCGATTATTTGTACGACGGGAAGGAGCATGCCGTACGCTTTAACGAAAAACTCGATGGAATGGAAGTGGAATATTACACTTATGATAATAAGACGAAAGTTCCTCTTGCCGGCAACTATACGTTTAAGGACAGCGGCGAGTACCCGATCTACGCGTCGATCACTTTGACGCCGTTTTTGTATAGAAATTATTCTTTCTATGCCGACGGACTGATGACTTTTTCTTCTGAGGGCGGACTGTTCGTATCTGACGCGGATACGGACGCATTGGCCGTTCTGACCGTCCGAAAAAGAAGTTTCTATTACGATTATCGTTGGAGTCTGACCGATCCGAGCGGAAAATCCGTTCTCAGCGTGCCTTATGGAAAAGAAATTTCCCTCGGAGAAGAGGGAGCGTATACGTTGCGACTTATGGGAAAATCTTACGGATTGGAGGGAGAAGAATTTACGCAGGGAGCAAGTATCAGGTATTCTGCAAGCTCTCTGGTTAAGAATTCTTACGGAAACGTCAACAGCGGAACCTATACCGTGACCGCCACATTCGAGATGCCCGCAGGATCGGAAAAGAACTATAATCCGATCCCCGAACAGTACTATTCTTTGATGATTGCAAAAGGCGTTATTGACGTTTCGGATCTTGTTTTTACGGCCGATCCCGCCTCGGTGGAATACGACGGAACAACGTACGAATTTTCCGTGGACAGTTCGGCAATGGATGGCTTCGATCAGATATTGAAAGTCGATTACGTCCGCAAGAAGAACGGCTTGACGATGCTTGCTTCCGAGGCGATAGCGGCTCCGGCAGAATACGATATTACCGCCGTATTTACGCTGATCGGCAACGATAAAGATAATTACGCCGTCCCCAATTCTATGACCGTCCATTTCGTCATCCACAAAAAAGTCGTTATCTTTGACGGATCGTTCGAATCGGTAGACGCCGTCTACGACGGCACCGCGCACGCTATTGAAGTCTCGGGCAACCTCCCGGAAGACCTTTCCGTCGTTTATTCTTGCGGCGTTGATAAGGACGTTGCCGCCGTTGCCTACACCGACGCGGGAACGTATCGGGTGACGGCCGCTTTCCGGTATAAAAACTGGCTTGCGGATAAGTTCGTTTTAAAGGACGCTTCCGGGAAAGAGTATCCTATTTTAATGACGGACGCCGGAAAAGAGTTTTACGGACTGACAGCCGTACTCTTTATTGATAAGAAGAAAATAACGCTGACTAATGAAATAAAGAATCGGTACGAGCAGGCTTCGATTCCTGTTTATTCGGAAGAACTGACCGCAGGCGATATCGAAATAAGCGGTAACGACCAAGGTTACGTACGTTGCGAAGCCGCCGAAAAGAAAATTGCGTTGACCGGATACAACGCGGACGCGCACACGGCGTACTTTACGCTGTCACTAATCTATAACGTGGACGTGAAAAACCATTACGACGTCCCGTTTACTATTACTGGATACGTCCATCAAAAAGAGATCGACCTCAGCGGCGTGACGGTGCCGAATCAGTTCGTGGCGTATACCGGACAAACCGTCGTTCCGGTGATTAAAGGCGCCGAGGCGCAGGATCTTTTGATCGCCGCCGTTACGGCAACGGATGGGACCGATCTTATTTCCGTCGGGAAGCATAGTTGTCGGATTGTGCTCGAACTGAAACAGGAAAAGCGACCCGGATACTATCTGAGCGGAACGTCGGCGTACCCGAACGTCGATCTTTACGTCTATAATGCGGCGCAGTATTCATATGCGCCCGGTACCACGTCGATGACGGCATATAAGGGCAGCGACCGGACGGTCTCTGTTCCCGAAGGCACGACCGGCATACAAAAGGATGCTTTTGCCGCGGCCGAACGAGTGGAGAAGTTGACGCTCCCGGACAGCTTGACCGTACTTGCCGACGGGTCGCTTTTCGGTACGCTTTCTTTGACGGAACTTTCTCTTCCGTCGTATTACTCTCTGAACCGGATTTTTAAGAATTCGGTACCCACAAGTTTGATTTATGTCTCCGTAAGAAACTGTTCTTCGATCCCGGAGCGAGCCTTCGACGGTCAGATGTATCTGCAAAAGATTACGATCGGGAGTAGCGTTTCCGAAGTCGGTTCTTACGCCTTTTATGGGTGTTCGTCTTTGACCAAAGTTGTCATACCGAACGTTCCGACGTACGGTCAGAACGTTTTTTCCGGATGTGTATCGCTCGAAAGCCTGACGGTAAAAGATTTTGTTTCCGCTTCTTGGTATTTCGGAGCGGGAGGGAATAAAGGATACTCTTCTTATGCAATCTCCTCGATAACCGTCACCGAGTCTTTGACTGTCGGGGAAGAAGCCTTTAAAGGCCTGAGTTCTCTCGCTTCGATCTCTTTGCCGGATGGCGTTACTTCGATCGGGAAGCGGGCTTTTTCAGGTGTGCGCGCCACGATTGATCTTTCGCGCGCGGCCTTTACGACGGCGGAACAGTACGCTTTCGCCGGGTTTGAGGGCGTTCTTTCTTTGCCGGGAGGAATGACGACGATTTCGCCGTTCGCATTTTCCGAGTGTCTGGCAGAACGTCTTGTCTTTTCCAAGAGCCTGCAAAGCATCTCGGCGGACGCCTTTTCTGGTTGCCGTTCTACTCTTGTTTTCGCCTCTGATTCTACCTTTACCGCTATCGGCACAGGCGCATTCCGCGGTTATGCGGGCAGCGCGCTCTCCTTGCCGTCGTCGGTTACTTCGTTAGGAATTAAAGCGTTGGAAAGCAGCGCCGTCGTTTCTTTCGAGATACCCGTCGGCATGAAAATAGGAACAGAATGTTTTAAGAATTGTAAGAATTTATCTACCGTGACCGTGCGTTGCGTCAACATTCCCGACGGGGCTTTCTCCGGCTGTACGGCCTTAAAAGAAGTGATCTTCGGCGATGGAACGGAAACCATCGGAGACAACGCTTTTTACGGGTGTTCGGTCCTTACGACTATTACTTTGCCGTTAGCGTTGACCGCTATCGGGACGACGGCTTTTTCCGGATGCGAGCTGTCGACGGTGACAATGACCGCCGAAGAACCGCCCGCGCTTATCAAATCCGGCGTGTTTCCGACCGATCGAGCCATCCGTTTCGACGTGCCCGAAGTGAGATATTCCGCTTACGTCGATTATATCCGAGGCGTCGGATGCGATATGACGAAATGCACCGTCAACGGACGTAGTCCGGGGTAAGAGAAGTTAAGATACTTCGTGAAAAAATAAAACCGCCGGTCGTCCGGCGGTTTTGAATTATTTTTTGTTTTTTACCACTTATTACGCACTTTTTCGGCGAATCCAAGTTTATTTTTGATTTCGATCACGGTACCGTCGTCTAAAATGGCTTTCCCGGTGAAGTAGCCGAAGACCTGATGAGGGATCATGGCGAAGAATTTCAGATCGAAGGGTTCGTACCGGTCGATCAGAGGCGTGAAGTCCATAAAGAATCTTCCGTCGTTGGACGTGAAAGTCCACGGGCTCATGTAGTCTTCTTTTCCGTCTTTTTGCGGGATATTGAAAGTGATCTCGTCCAATTTATGGCTCTTTCCGTCATAAAAAAGCATGTTTTCGGTGGCTGCGTGGTTATTGCCGAAGCCGTATCCGATATTCCAACCGAACGTCTTTCCGTCTTCGAGACGAGTTTGGAGGCTCCCCCAGTACCAGGTGTTGTCGTACGTCCATACTCCTCTGCCCCAGTCGAGGGTGCCGAGAGCGTCACTTTTATCGAGAACGTATTCTTTGTCGCCTACGCTGAACGTACCTTCGGCGCGCATGCAGTTGATCTTTTCGTTAAAGTAAAAGCGGCCTTGCTTTTCGAAGGGGGTCGCGATGACCATACCCTCTTCGGGGAAGTCGGTCAGCATGATATTAAAAAGAAGATCCTCTTTGTTCTTGCCGAATTTGGGGTATTGGCCGTAAATGCGGCGCACCTTTCCGTCGTTGGTAAAGGTCATTTCCACTTTGCCGTTCTTCCAATGCGAGTCGCCGATTTCCGTCGTGCGCGGGAGACGCATTTTGCCCATCGGGAAGAGAAGAACGGAACTTTTGGTAATCTGAGTAGGCACCGTAAAGTCGAGATAGGTCGCGGAGAGTGCTCCGATATATCCCATATCAGCGATCGTCAGGCAGATAGCCGCTTTTTCGTTCCCGATGTAGTAATAATCCCACTCTTTTAATAGGGCTTTCGAAACGGCGACGTTTTCGCGGTTGTATTCATAGAGCATTTTTTTGGCGTAACCGGGTTCGAGAACGTTTCCGTTTTCGTCCAGAAGTTTGGTTTTTTCAGTGATTTCATGTTGCAGCATAAGGCAAAACCTCCTTTACAAGAGAATACCTTTATTATACTCATGTTTTAGCTAAAAGTAAAGAGGGGACTTTGCAGATTGACCCTTGCAAGTGAAAAAAATTATGATATAATAGAAGCGTTTTAAACGAATAAAGAAAGTGTTTTCTTACAACAAAAGGAGCCTGATCGCATGAAAAAAGTGCATTCCCTGTCAAAAAAAGCAATAGTGACCATTCTTTTGTCGTCCGTTTTCGGAGCGATTCTGGTTTTTGTCGCCGTTTGTTGCGGTTTTACTTTCATCCCCATGATAAAAATGACGCGTATTAACAAAACAGCCTGTTATCGGGAGGACTCTATACCGTCCAAAGCGTCCGATCTCATTGAACTCGATACCGGAGCGGAGCTTTCGTATTACCCGGCAAGCGGAGAAAATAGAAGAAAATACGTCGTTATTTGTCCCGGCGGCGGATACGTCGCCTGCAGTGAAGATATGGAGGGTCGCGCAGTCGCAAACGAATTTAACAGACTGGGCTATCACGCGTTCGTTCTGCGCTATCGAGTCGGGAAGGAATGTTCGGGTTTTCAGGATCCTTTGCAGGATCTCGCCGAGGCTTTATATTATATTGAAATGCACACGTCGAAGTATAAGATCTATTCGGGATTGTACGCTTTGTGCGGCTTTTCCGCCGGAGGAAACCTGGTAGGGATGTTCGGAACGGATAAGTACGGTTATCCCAATTACGAAGGACTGAAAAAGCCTTCCGCCATCATTATGGGCTATCCGTGGATCAGTCCAACCCCGCAGAATACCTGGAATCCGGTAGAAGCTATTTATCGCACCGCTATCAATCACAGCGGAGCCTCCGCCTTTCTGGGAAAAAACTACTCCATTGAAGATATGTGCGTCAACTTGTGGGTAACGCCCGATTACCCGCGTACTTATATTATGCAGGGCGACAGCGACTCCGTATTGCCGGTAGAGGATAACGGCGATCTGATGGAAACGGCGTTGAAAGAAAACGGCGTCGAGTACGTTTATGAAAGATGCCCGGGCGTCGATCACGGTTGTGGGATCGCCATGGGTACGTCCGCCGAAGGCTGGTTGGACAGAGCGGCCGCTTTCGAGGATAGATATTGGTATCAGGAGGAATTTATACCCGAACCGATCTCTTGCGAGGAGTTTTTAAAGCGTTCGGATGGAGTAATCTGCGGTGCTTGCCACCCCGAGGACAGAGGACAGGACGTGCTCGATATGGGAGGCGATTGGGTGCGTATCGATATCAGTTGCCCGGCGTATAATAAAGACGGATCGTCCAATTACATTTACGAGTGGAAGAAAAAACAGATAGCCGGTTACGCCGGTCAGGGCTTGAAAGTATTCGCTGTTACTCCTTACCCATATGATTATGTAAATTGGGGATATGATATCAAGGACGAAAACGACCTTTTGGAGATCGCGAAAATGGCGCGGTTTTACGTCGAGGACCTGCAAGGTCTCGTTTCCGCAATCCAGGTGACGAACGAAATGACCGAGCCGCAATTCAGAGCGCCTCTTACTTTGGAGGAAGCGAAAGACTTTATCGGGATGCAACTGAAAGCAATGTACCGTTATCGCGGGAATATCCTGATCGGCTACAATATGTCGGCGACCGATTTCAACTTCGCAACGAAGATGGACAAGTATAACGATTATTGCGATTATATCGGCATCGACTTGTATCTGGGCTGTTTCGAGAGTTTTACCAGCAATACCGGATTCCTCCTTGCGAAAGAATGGGTAAAACTCGTATGGGAAAGCGCTCATAGGCCCGTTATCTTTACCGAATTCGGATATCTGAGCGCGGGAGAAAGGTTGAGCGAAGAAAGCAAGCTTGCGCTTCTTCATAAATACGGCGCGGAGGGCGACACCGTTTCGGCAGCCGAAAGCTATGCCAAAGCGCATATAATCAGCTTTATCGAAGACGAGGATTTCCCGCCGAGTTTGAGAGAACGTTTATATCTTCTTTGCGGTCGGGACGAAGACGCCCTCGCAAAGCTGCTTTTCGGCGACGGAAGCGTTGGCATCAGTTATGCAGCGCATCTGTATACGGAACTCGAAGAAGGCGTGGTTCTTAAAGGATACCCGCATACGCCGGAGGGCCAGGCCAAGTATTTTACGGACTTTTTCGATAAAGTCCTCATTCCCCAAGAGATGGTCTGCGGGGCCATTATGTACTGTCTCAGCGACAGTGAAAGGTGTTACGTATGCGGCCAGGCCGACTGCCCGGTGGAGACGGGTTGGGGCGTACTGAACGGAGAAGGCGAAAGAAAAAAATCTTTTTACGCGCTGAAAGCGGCGTTCGGAAAATGGCGAGCGGCGTCGACAGAACGTGGAAAGGAGGAATAATAAAATGTGCTTAGATAAAAATCATCTTTCTCGAAGAGCCGTTTTTCGTCCGTTTTTTTACAGAAAAAGGAAGTTTACGTTTTATTCGGAAAACGAAAAAAGAGCCGATCCGAGCAAAAATATCCCCTATGCGTATGCATTCGTCACCGACAAAACGGCGCCGATTTTCTTTATTGCGCCCGGCGGCGGCTATTGCAATGTTTGTATGGGCTACGAGGGCGTGTTTATTGCGGAAGCGTTTAATCGCAAAGGAATCAACGCGTTTGTCCTTAATTATCGGGTGGGCGAAAACGCGCACGCACCAAATCCGCAAGAAGATATGGCGGCGCTTATCAGATACGTTTTTTCACATAAACGTCGGTTTGGTATAGAAAGAGACGATTATTCCTTGCTCGGATTCTCGGCCGGCGGACACCTGGCAGGGTCTTTTTCGACGGAGAACGTCGGATATAAGGTTTATGGATTGCCGAAACCTCGCGCGAGCGTCCTATGTTATCCCGTTCTGACCATGGACGCAAATACGCATAAAGAAACCATGACGAAATTGACCGGCGGCGACGAGGAGCTGAAAGATGCTTATTCGGTGGAAAAACACGCCGAAAATTTTCCTCCCTGTTTTTTATGGTATTGCGAAGACGATAAGGCCGTTCCTCCCGTCAATTCGGACGCGTTATATCGTGTTCTGGTCGAAAATGGCGTTCCCGCAAAATTATGCGCATACAAAAAAGGCGGCCACGGATTGGGACTTGCCTATGGGTATGAAGCGTACGGTTGGTTTGAAGAAATGATCGATTTCGTTAAAGATTATATTTATTAAGCAAACGCCGAGAAAAACGGTTTTCCGTAATCGCTTGTTGCGCTCGGATAGCCTATATAGGGATTTTCTACGTGTTTGTTATCGTCTTTTTTCAACAGATAATCGTGGTTGAGATACTCGTACGTTCCTTTTAATTCGTTTCCCCACGTGGCGTCTATCATATACCATCTGCCGTTCAGTTGGGCTTTGTTCCATGCGTGTCCTTCGTCGTTTACCGTGCCGGAAATTTTCAGACAAGGGATACCCTCTATCGTTGCCATACACAGATAGGCTTTGCTCAGGCCGTCGCAAATGGCGACGCGTTTCGTTTCGTCGAAGGTTCCGTCCTCTTGCAGGCCGAACACCCCTTCGAGGTAGAGGCACTTATAAGAAAAGAGCGCCGTCGACTCCTCGTCTTCCATGATTTCTTGGGTAAAGGCGTAGTCGTACAGTACGGTATCGACGATATAATCGTAGATGTAATGGAGCTTGTTATAGTCGCTGTCGCTGTCGCGGTTGATTCCGGAAAGAACGGAACGCATTTTATCATAAATTGCTTCGGCTCGACTGCCCGACGCAGGCAAAGGACGATAGCCTTTTTTCAGCGCGAAATACAACTGATCGGTGCTCTCGACGGGTATGGTCTTTTCTACCGAATCAATGGGAAAAGTTCGTGTTTTTTTTACTTCGCCGTAGTGCGGCAGTGTGCGCGTAACGTTTGTATAGTTGCGTTCCGACGTGTCCGTTTCTTTGTCCGGGTAGGTATTGTAATAAAATTTCAGGTATATTTTCGTCGTCTTTTTATCCGATTCGAGATTATAGGAATAAGCATAAGCGGCCGAATCCTCATAGGCTTCGATGGCGCTGCACACTTCGTTTTCCAGACATTCTTCTTCGTCGAGTCCGGCGTATGCGTCGAACCCGGCGTAGTCGTAAGCAAGATAGCAATTTGTTTCTAACAGGTAGGATTTCGTTCCATCGTCTTCGGCCGTCTCTTCGGCGCCTTCGCGGAAGATAATCAGGTAACTAAAAAAGTCGAACCACTCTGCACGGGTGGCTATATAGCGGTCGATATCGTCAAACCCGGCGTTGACCTTTTTCGTATATGCATTATATTGATCTTGCGAAAGAGGAGAATAGTCGTACGAGTAGTGATAAACAGTCGTTCCTATCGATTTTTGCAGATCAAGAGAGAGCTCGTCCGAATAGGTATAGCCGTACTCGGTCAGATCGACGTAGCCGGTTTCCGTCGGAGTTATTTCCGTTTTTTCTCCGTTTTTTTCGACGGTCAGAAGATAGGAATAAGCGTTGGAGACGTCCCAGGTTGCCAACATTTTTTCTCCCTGAAAAGTGACCGCAAGATCGTTTTCGCTACCATAGACGATGATTCTGTTTTCGGAAAGTCGATCGGAATAATTAAAGATTATGCTCCCGACCGTAGCAAGAAAAGGAAGGCAGGAGGTCGCCGTAAGGCAAAAAACAACAGATACAGACAACAAGAGGACGATTTTTTTAAAATTCTTCACCGCTTAGACTAACCTCCCTCTTCCGGTATTTATTTTGCGTCTTTTTTCTTAAATCTTTTTTAAATCTTTATGATAAAAGAAGAAAAAAATGCCGTCGGTTTCGACGGCATTTCGGTTCTTTTACAAAACATTTTACAGAGTGTTGAGCAATACGGTAAAAACGAAGAACATGATGGAGGAGACGAGCATCAAGCCGGCGATGATGACGGTAAAGAGTCTCAGTTTCCCTTCGAAAGAGCTGATCTTGTTTTTGGAAAAGAAAGAATCGGAGCCGCCGGTAATGGCGCTCATATCGTTTCCGGTCCCTTTTTGCATAATAACGATAACGATCATCGAAATGCTGGACAAAACCATCAGGACGAAGAACGCGATACAAAATCCAAAGAATACGTCGCTTTTTGTCGCGGCAATCAAGCTATTGAACATTTTTCACTCCTCATAAAGAAATAGCGTAAATGATTTTATCACAAAGGTCTGTTTTTTACAAGTATTTTGAGCCAAAAAAAAATTTTTCGTTTTAAAAAGCCTGAATGGGGGTATAACAAGGTCATATGAAGAAGTTTTTATCGGTTTTTTTGCTGATTCTGACCTTAATTTCAACTTGTTCTTGTGAGAGCAAGGTAGAAAAAGAGGTCGTTCGGGTGCTTGTTTTTGCCGGAGATACGAAAGAACGGGATCGCCTGATCGCTTCCGTTTCCGAAATTCTAGACGGTGCGGAAAGTCGGGAAGAATGCGAAAAACAGCTTACATCCGCCGGGTATACTTTGACGAAAGAGTTCTTTAAACGGCGTTTTTACGGCGGAAGATACTTCGGAGCGGGGTATTACGCGACGTTTCGCGTCGGAGAGGGCTCGTGCGGATGGCAGTACGTGGCTTATCCTTTTGACGTGAATCGGTCTTTGGAGGAATATAAGGATGCAGGATATGGTTCCTTTTTCTATGAAATCGTTAAAAAAGTGGAGGAGAGAAATTAAAATGAGAAGAGTAAAGAAGGCGGTATTACCGACAATCTGCGTTTTGCTTATGCTCTGTGTGGCGATCAGCGGATTATACCTTTTTACCGATCTGTTCCGTCCGGACGGACGGGAAGCGGAAGCGGGAACGGCCTATTCGTCGGGGAGCACGGGACAGACCGTCCGACAGATTCAGACGGTGCTTAAAAACCGCGGTTATTATACGGGGAAGGTAGACGGGATTTTCGGAAAGCTGACGACGGCCGCCGTAAAAAGATTTCAGTCGGACTACGGTTTGAAAGTGGACGGTATCGTCGGACCCGTCACGTTGAAGGCGCTCGGAATCAGCTCTTCGACATCCGGAAGCTCTGACGAAAGCTTGCTTGCTCGCATCATCTACGCGGAAGCGCGCGGAGAACCGTATACAGGACAGGTTGCCGTAGGAGCGGTAATTTTGAATCGCGTTGCCAGCCCTCTTTTCCCCAATACGGTAAGCGGCGTTATTTATCAGGCGGGAGCCTTCGACGCGGTTTCCGACGGACAAATTAACATGACGCCCAACGATACTGCCAAGCGCGCCGCGCGCGACGCTTTGAACGGATGGGATCCGACGGGAGGTTGCTTATACTATTACAACCCGAGAACGGCAACGAGTAAGTGGATGCTTTCCAAAACCGTCCACTTATCCATCGGGAATCACGCGTTTTGCTTGTAAAAGGAGTCAATAATGAAAGAAATATCGAAAAAAGCAAAAATAATCGTCGCGTTGCTTCTTTTCCTGTTTATTGCGGCGGCAGCGACGGCCGTTACCATGGGCGTATTGTACGGGAAGAAGAACGAAAAAGCGGAAGCGTATAAGGGTCGCGTGGATCGCATGTACGAGACGGCATATTACGAAGCGGTAGACAACATGACGGACGTGGAAAGAAAACTCGGTAAGGTGACCGCGCTTTCAAAACCTACCTTGCAACAGGAATTTTTATACGACGTCTGGCGGCAATGTAACGTCGCAGTGACCTGTCTTTCCAAAATGGCAAACGAGGGAGAACAGGCGGAAACCATCGTCAATTTTTTGAATAAAACGGGCGACTACTGTTATTATTTGTCCCGCAAAGCGGAAACCGACCCCATCGACGAAAAAGAACGGAATAATCTTCTGAAATTCAAACGTATCGTGAGCGAACTGAACGCTTCATTTGCCGGGGTCGGAGAAAAAACGATTACCGATAAAGGGATCGACGCGTCGGTGTTGTCCGATATGTCCGCGGTGGGAGAAGCTATCAGAAACAGTTCCGACGTGGACTATCCGGAGCTGATATATGACGGGCCTTTCTCCGACGGCTTAAAGAAGCGCGACGCCGTGTTTCTGAAAGGCAAAGAGGAAATAACCGAAGAAAAAGCTTCGGAAATTTTAAAAACATATTTTAAAGACGCTGAAAACGTGAAGAAAACGGGAGATAACGCTTCTTCCGTTCCGGCGTACGTTTATTCTTTTACGATAGCCGGCGTTGAAGGAACGGCGCAGATATCGAAAGCCGGCGGGTACCTTGTCGAGTACTCTTCTTACGAAAAAACGATCGATCCCGAGTATACCGTCGAGGAGTGCGCAGAGAGGGCGAAAAAGTTTTTGCGTGAAGTCGGATACGAGGATATGGAATGCGTATGGACTTATAACAGCGATTCGACCGTTTATTTTAATTTCGCGTACAGTCTGCAAGGCGTCATCTGTTATCCTGATCTTATCAAGGTCAAAGTCAGCGCGCAGACGGGTCGCGTCACCGGAATGGAAGGATTGAATTATATGTACAATCACAAGGAGCGGACTCTCGCCACGGAAAGAGTGCAGATCGCCTTTTCCGACAAGATCGCAATCGAAAAAACGCGCGATTGTATTATTCCGACCGAGTGGGGTACTGAGATACAATGCGTCGAGATTAAAGGGACTTGCGACGGAGAAACCTATTACGTCTATTACGACGTGAAAACCGGCGAAGAAGCGGAGGCATTCGTGGTTGTGGACGACCTTCTCGTCTGATAATAAAATATCCGTAACGGAGCATTAGCTTTCCGATACGAAAAATTACGGGGCGACTTGCCCCGTTTTTTTCGTTGCGAAAAAAAATTTTTGAGGGCGGGGGAACTTTGCGGTTCCGGCCGCCTTTTTATCGACAATACATTTTTGTCGGTATTTTCATGAAGATTTTTCATATTTTCGACATTTTGACATATTTTTCGACGATAAGAAGGATTCTTGTGGCCAAATGGGAAAAAAAAGTTGACAAGAAATAAAATAATAAGTAATATATACTCATATAATGCTATACTGCGCGTAAGCGCGTGTATCGGCTAACGAAAAGGAAGTTCAATGGAAAACAAAGAAAGTAAGATTTCTATCAACGTGCTGGACGTATTGAAGGACTTCGCACATAAATGGTGGATCATTCTGATCGCTTCCGTCTTAGGAGCGTGCGCTCTCTTTTTGTATACGTTCTTCACGACCGACCAAAAATATACCGCAACGGCAAAGATGTACGTCAATAACTCCTCTGTGGGCGCGTCTGTAAGCGACGCTATCGATGCCATTACTAATAGCGATATGTCGGCAAGTCGTTCTTTGGTCAGTTCTTATGCCGTTATTCTGAAAACGCACCTTATTCTGGACGACGTACTTAAAACGGCTGAAACGGAAGAAGAATACACCTACGATCAGCTTGTCGATATGATTTCCGTCGGTTCGGTCAATAACACCGAAGTCTGCTATATCAGCGTGTCTTGCACCAACCCCGACGACGCAAAAATCCTTGTCAACACTACCCTGCACGTCTTTAAAAATCAGATCGGCAACATTATTAACGGTTCTTCCGCCAAGATTGTCGACTATGCGGTAGAAACTCAGCCCGTTTCCCGCGGGTTTACCAAAATGAGCCTGATCGGTTTTGCGGTCGGGCTGATCCTTTCTTTGGCCGCGATCTTCCTGGTTGACTTCTACGTTAGCGATACTTTCCAGGACACCGACTCTTTGAAACAATGTTTGCCGGACGACATCCCGGTGCTTGCCGTTATTCCCGATACGGATACTTCCACGACGGGCAAGTACGGGTACTACAAAAAATACGGGCATTATTCCCATGACTATACTTATTCCTATTATCAGGAAACGGTGGAGAATGAAGAAGCCGATGCAAAGGAGAGGGAATAAAAGATGAAAATGTTCGGGAAAGAACTCAACTTCTTTAAAAAGAAGCAGGAAGAAGAGAAAAAAAGAGCCGCGGTTCTCGGCAGATACCTGGACTTTGCTTCCAAAGAGGCATATAACCTGCTCCGCACGAATATATTCTTTTCGATTCCGGATAAGCAGGGAAAAGGTAAAGTTATCGGTATTACCAGCTCCGTGCCGCACGAGGGCAAGAGCTATACTGCCATCAATCTCTCCTATTCGATTGCCAAAGAAGGGCACTCTGTTCTTCTTATCAGCGCCGATATGCGTAAGCCAAGCATAGAGAGCACCATTGGTATCAAAGCAAAGTTCGGTCTGTCCGGTCTTCTGGTCGGGGAAGAGGGCAATGCGATCATCGACAGCGGACTGCATGAGGATTTGAAGTTTTTACCGGCCGGCGTCATCCCGCCCAATCCGTCCGAATTGCTCGGAACGGAGAAGATGAAAGAACTCCTCGATAAGTGTGCGGAAGAGTTTTCGTACGTGATCGTAGATCTTCCTCCCGTTAACGTCGTCGCCGACGCGCTCGTCGTCAGTAAGTATTTGGACGGCGTTGTGGTCATCGCTCGTCACGGAATGACAAGACGAAAAGAACTGGTAGAGGCGATCAAAAAGTTGAAGTACGTTCAGGTCCGTATCCTCGGCGTCGTGTACAACGGATATAACCACGGACGCGGTAAGAACTATAAGGGTTCTTATTATAAAAAGTACGGTTACAACAAAAATCACTACTCTTATTATTATAAGGATAGTAAAAATAAAAAAGAAAACAAGTAATAAAGAAAAAACAAGAAGAAAAAAAGGAGATTTTTTATCATGGAAAAGACGAGAAAGCTTTTTGCGTACTTAGTCGTGTTTGCGGCAATCATATGTCTGTTTGCCGGTGTTGCGATACAAGGCAATTTAGCGAATGCGGCCGGTAGTCCGACCGCCAGTCCCGAGATTAAGATCGACAAAATCTACGGAATAGACGGAACGGAGTTAGCAAAGGATGCCGTTGTACTCAATATTCCCTCCAACATTAACGAGCAAAACACCTTGAGGAACGAAAAGAGTAAAGTGGAAAACGGACAGATTCCTGACTCCTTAAAAGAAATTCTTACCGGGATCGCTCAGAAGGAAGATGCGACCGCCGACTATCAAGCGATGGTTTACGGCGATCCCCTGAACATCGAAATGACCGCTGTCGCCGAGAACGGCGCCATTGTCACCTTCGACTTGAGCCGTTATACCAACCCGGTTGACTTCATTTTGTTTAAGGCCACAGGCTCTTCCGCATGGGAAGTAATCAAACCGGAAGTTGCCGCATCCGCCGCTGCAAATGCCGCCGGCAACGATAGCATGTCTTTTAAGATCCCTGGATCCGGTATCGTTATGTTCGGTGGTTTTTCTCAGGACAAGGCCGATGAGATCAAGGCAGCAAATGAAGCCCAGGGAAAGGACGCTTGCTGCAAGTGTTGCGTCAAGGGCTGCCCCTTCTGCTCCTTCCTTTGCAAAGACGGAAAGTGCTACTGCTGGACCATGTACGTTGCGATCGCGCTTGTCGCTATCTTAGTTGCTCTCGTTATCGCGCTTGTTATCGTCAAGAGCAGGGCTAAGAAAGCTGCTGCCGCCAAGAAGGAAGAAGTTGTTGCCGCGGAGACGGAAGGAGTCGACGCCGCAGAGACGGAAGAAGTCGATACCGCAGAGACTGTGGAACAGAAAGAAGAAACGAAGAAGGAAGAAGAATAATCGACCAAATCGTTTTTCGGATCGGTAAGCAATGCCTAAAGAATCTATAACGACAGCCGCAAAAGTCGTTGGAGTCATATTAATATTTTGCATCTTTGGCGTCAGCATCCTGTTATTAGACAGGATGCTGACCCCTGAAAAGACTCCGGCGGAAACCTTTGAAGCGGCAAGACAAAAACTGATGTCCGCCGAGTTCGACGGCGTTAAGTATATGCGTAATAACGTCGAGACCTACATGATCGCGGGGCTAGATAAGTACGAAAACGACGCGACAGAATTTAATTATGGCGGTCGTAACAATAATCAAGCCGATTTTATCGTGTTGCTCATCGTCAATAAGTCCACCCGCAGGATTGATTTTATTAACCTCAACCGCGACACCTATACAACGGTAGACGTCCCCGCCGACAAGTACGGTACGCCGAAAAAAGTAAAAGAACAGTTATGTCTTGCACATACTTACGGCGACGGTAAGAAAGAAAGCGGAGAAAATCTAAGAAATGCAGTGAATCATCTTCTTTATGATAAAGTAAGGATCGATCACTTCTTGACCATGAAGATGGACGCCGTTAAGGCTATTACCGATTTTCTCGGAGGAGTAACGGTCACGTTGAACGAAAAGGAGGATCTCGCCTCTATCGATCCCTCGTGGACGGCGGGCGCAACGATTACCCTGAGCGGAGACAACGCGTTGAAATTTATTCGTTACCGCGATACCTTGGTCGACGGAAGCAACGCCGATCGTATCGATCGTCAGAGCCGGTTTTTAAAATCTTTGTTAAAAGCGGTCGGCGATAAAAAGTGGAGCAGAAAGTATCTTTGGGACGCCTACGAAGCGGTGGGAGAATATACCGCAACCGATTATAGCAACATCGACGAGCTCCTTGCCGATCTGGAAACGATGTTCGAAGCGTTCGGTAGATACGAGTACGGCGACGTCGTTAACATCGTACCGGACAAATACGGTAGATACGAAACGAGAGAAACCTACGGAAAAGACGCGGACGCTTTTATGATAGACGACGAATCTTTTAAAGAACTCGTTGTAAAAACGTTTTTCAGACCGTTGGAAGAAACAAACAAGGAAAAAGAATAATATGATAGATATTCATTCTCACGTGCTACCCAAAATGGATGACGGTAGCCAAAACAGAGAGGAATCTATCGCCTTACTTCAAGAAGCATATAAGCAGGGCGTCGAAGGGATTTTTTCGACGCCTCATTTTTATCCCAAGCGGGACGATCCGGAGGATTTCTTTAAAAGGCGCAATCATAGCGTCCGCGATTTATTGTCTTCCGGCAATAAAATATTAAATAAGATTCCCCTGTATTTAGGGGCGGAAGTCGCCTTTTTTTACGGTATGTCGCATTTCGACGGATTATCCGATTTTTCTTTGGGCGGTTCGGACTATATCTTGATCGAAATGCCCTTTGACAAATGGACTTCGGAAGAAGTGGAAGAAGTGATCTCCGTCAAGAAAACGGCGGGACTGACCCCTATTCTTGCGCACGTAGAAAGATATCTTGGATTCGGCAATAAAAAGTACTTTGGCTATCTGGTCGATTGCGGCGCGATCTTGCAGTCGAACGCCGAGTTTTTTATCAACGGAAGATCGAAAAGGAAAGCGCTTTCTTTTTTAAAAAAGGGTTTGGTTTCTTTGCTCGGATCCGATTGTCATAATCTCCATAAGCGGCCGGAGAATTACGGCGAAGCGGTCGACGTGATCCGTAACGCGAAAAAACGCGATCTGCTTTCCTCGGTCGCCGCAACGGAAAAGCAAATACTAGCGGGGGCGCGTCCCGTCACAATCGAATTAAAATGATAAAAGCAAAAAAAACGGTTTTTCCGCAGAAAACGCATTGACATCAAAAATAAACGGATGTTATAATTAACCGGAAACTATATTATATTAGTAACAGCGCAATTGAACGGAGGAATATATGTCGAGAAGAGTAGCAGTTTCAGGTAATTACCAATATAGCGAGGCAAATGCCAAAGAAGCGTACATGCTTCGTTCGTTCGGTTGGCTGGTCGGGAAAAGAAGCGAGCACGAAAATAAAAAAGGCGAAAAGGTATATACTATTCGTCGCGATTTGCAGATCGCCGGCGATCCGGTAATCAGAAAAGCGGAAAAACAATTTGAGCAATTCAATACCAAGGCGCAAAAGAAGATGAAGCGTCGCCATGGTTGGGGTCAATTCTTTGCCATATTGTTTACGGTTGTCGGTATTCTTGCCGGCGGCATATTTTTCTTGAAAGGCGTTTTTGCGCCCATTGACGGGATTGTTGATACGCTCAACGATATGATTAAGAATATTGTGGATTCCATTATGAACAATGCCGAAATTTCCGAAATGATCGCAGAGTACGTCCCTTATCTGTTTCTGGCTATCGGAGGCGTTTCTTTTATTTCAATCTTTATTAATTCTGCAAGGTATAAAAAGAGAAGCTCTTGCCCGAAGAGAGCGTATGCCAAAAAATATAATTCCATTGCTCGTGGTGCTCTGAAAAAGGGCGCCGATCGTTTATATCTTTTGAAGAGTGAAAACGGAGCCTTGATGACTCAGAGCGATAGAAGAATGAACGAGCTGGGCATGACGATGCGCCGTGTGCTGGACAATGGAGAAGATTATGAATAAGGTTTCTCAATAAACCGACAGGAAAATTCAAAGTGCGTTTCCAAAAGAAAGAAACGCACTTTTTATTTATATCGACGGGAGCGGACGAAAGGGATTTTTACGTGAAAATGAGACGAAAAAGTTTTTCGGAAGGGGTTGACAGGCGCGGTTGACGATGCTATACTTTTAACATATCATTATAAGTATGTATAATGGGTAAAAGGCGGGTACATGTCTAAGAAAATCAACGATTGTTACGAATATAAAGAGGCGCCCATTCGTCAGGCAATGGCTTATGCTTCGTTCGGTTGGTTGATCGGAAAACGCAGCAAGCATTACAGTCGCAAATATAATTGCGATGTCGTTACGTTGCGTCGTGATTTTCTGATTGGGGCAAACCCGACAATTCGCGAGTGCGAGAAAGAATATTTACGGCTTGAAAAGGGGCGGATCCCTGCAAAATATAAATCCCATGCGTTTTTAAAAGGCGTCGGCAAGACGTTTGTTATTCTTATTACGATAGCGATTCTTCTTTTTGGATTAGCGCAGATGACGGTAGGCGTTTACGACGGATTGAAAAAAGAAAGTATCGTGCGAGCGCTTTATAACGCGGCCGTCGAGAACGAGGCTATTCCGGATAAAGAAACCGTCGGCGTCGATAAGGTCACTAAAAAATACGTTGAATTTGTCAAAAAGAATCCGGCTTTGGACAGTTATTCCGAGTTATGCGAAATTGCTTCCGACTCCGGCAGTGCTTCAAGCGACGATGATTTATTGCAATCTTATAAAAATTGGTTGTTTAAATTCGGCAAAGCCGATTTTGCGGATGAAGAATCCTTTGCCGAGGCAGATCCGACCGTCAACGTAGGAAGTGACGATTACGTTGCGCGCACCGATCGGATCGATGATTTGCTTGATACACTCAGAAAAGTGCTTGCTTTCCTTAATTTCGATTATTTGTTTAACAAAATGCCCCTTTGGATCAACACCGCCAGCGTTTCCGGCGCGGCGGCCATCGTTTTGTTTATCATTATGGTCGTGATCGAATCGATAGCCGGCAAATCAAAGAAGAAAAAAAACAGGCGCAGATGCGCCGAACTGATGATCGAATGTTCGAGGAACGCATCGAGCGCTCTGTTCGATATGAAGGCTGAACATAGAGAATTACGCACGAAAAAGGACGATCAGATCTACAACCTTCAGACCATGTTTACCAAGGTGATGGACGCTCGGGACGATGAAGATTAAAACGCAGAAAACGTTAAAGTCCTCAAGTGTCATGAATTGATAAAAAAAGATGAAAATAATTCAAATTTTTAAAGATTTAATATTGACAAGATTTGAATTACAATGATATAATCAACAACGAAGTTGTTTTTTAAGCTAAAAAAAAGAATGGAGGAATTATGGCCGGTAAAGTCAAGATTGTAGATGGCTATCAGGTTAAGCAAGTTCTCGCTGAAAAGGCTGCTGAACTCAACGCGTTCGGTTGGAACAAAGTCAAGAACACGACCCGTACCATCAAGAAAAAGGTGTTTGTCAACGTACGTCGGAAGATCGCGCTTTCTCGTACTCCCGGATTAAAGCCTATTGAGTCCAAGTATGAAAAATGGGCAAAGAAAAAAATCAAGAAGAATCCCATCGGAGGTATTTTTGCTTTCCTGTTTATGGTTGTTTTCTTTGCGGTCGCTCTCGTCGGGCTTTATATCGGTCTGAACGATAATTTCATCTCCGGCAATGCGTACGAAAAGTCCATCGCCATTTACAACGCGGCAATTGAAACCGATCTGATCTCTGCGGAAGACTTTGAAGGCGTCAGCGAGCTCGAACCCTGCACTTATGACGAGGATGCCCAAGCGCTAAAAGAAACGGACGGCTATAATGCTTTCATCAAGAAATACGTTGCTTATTCTTTTGGAGGATTCGTCAATAACTGCAACTTGCTTGATCAAGATGCGTGGATAAATGAATTTGCCGAAGCTTATATTGCTCAGCTCGAAGATCTCGGATTCCTTAAAGAAGATGTCGACCCTCTCAAATACGATTCTTCCGTTGCCTATGACGAGGATAATGATGTTTATTCTGTAAAAGCCGGGACTTTGGCTGTTATCGATAAGTACGTCGATAGTTTCGTTCGTACGATGTTGCAACAGTTCGTCGGATATAAGCCCCTCGTCATGTTCATTGGCATTCCTTTGATTGCCGGCGTAGTCGGATTGATCCTCTTTGTTGTCTGCCTGATCGCTTTCATCCGCATCTGCGGAGCCAAGAAGCGCATTGCCAAGCGCGAAGAGATTGTTGCCGAATGCGTCAAAGAGGGCAAAGAACTGGTCTATGGTATCAAAGTTAAGAACAGAGATCTCATGACCAGAACCGAGCGCAAGATGTTCGATATACAGTCCATGATTGTCCGCGCCATTCATCAAGCCAACGATGATGAAGAAGACGATGACTAACGGCCTATTCCTTATATATTAATAACGACTGAACAGAATGCTCCGATCAGGTCCGATCGGAGCATTTTTTGATTTCAAAAAAGAAATAATTGTCGCACACCCGATAACGTACAAGGTATGTATTGACAAAGACCTTCGTGCGGCTTTCCGAAAGAAAAAAATAAGCTTAAATTTTTTTTAAAAAGATGCAAAAATCAGTTGACATAATTAATCTTCTGATGTATTATGATAGGGCTTTCAAAAAAAGAGAGCGCACGTACCTTAAAAACTGAACGGAAAGGTTTAAGAACTAAAAGAAGTACAA
>JAEDHK010000017.1 GCA_016297005.1 Clostridia bacterium | reverse complement strand
ATTTGTCAATGATGTGAGACCAAATATTTTTCAAAGTTAGAACCATTGTCCGAATAAAGTTTCCTGTGTGAACGAAGCGAGTAACGGAGTTACGAACGAAGTGAACGCAGGAAACGCGCGTTTGACGCGGGCCGTATTTCCTCCCCCGTTCTGTAAGGGTGTTCACCAATTGAGCGCACTCATGGGGATTCGGTTTTTACGAGGTGAGTAAACTCAGTTCCATTATCTGTTTGGATAATTTGAATACTTTATAGCACGTTTAACAAAGTCTATTGTGGAATAGCTACTATGTTTTGAATAAGCATAGATGAAGCGTTTTTTGGTTGCTTCATCTATGTATATTGATAGAATTGTTGCTCATTATATAGAGATCCGGTAAGCTTTTTCACTTTTTTTATTTTTATTTCAGTCTCACATCAATTGTAACTTTACAGAGTCTTCATAAGGCGAAAAAATTTCGTATTGAAAAATAAGGAATGATATGATAAAATAGTTTTATGAAAGGAAGCTTTAAAGAAAAGGTAAGAAACGGCTGGAATAGTATAAAAAACAATCCATCGTTTACGTTGAAAGAACAGCTTGGTTTTGCCAGCGGATCATTCGGTAACTGCATGGGACAAGACATGATCGGTACGTTCTTCATGTTCTACATGACCGATTTTATGGGTATCACGTCACAAATGCTTTTTGTGATCTCGTTAGTGGCCAAAATTGTCAATATTATAGCGGATCCGGTTGCGGGAGGAATCTACGACGCGCCGCCTCGTAACGGACGAAGCAGGGTAAAACCGTTCTTGCTTCTTACTCCGTTCCCACTATCCATTACTTCGGTGCTTTTGTTTGTCGTCCCTGCAACGAGCATGACCGTAAGGATAGTTTACGTTTTTGTTTTTTACCTTATTTTCTGCTTGTCTGACGCCTTTTACGATATGGCCCTAATGACGACGTCGGCCAGAATGACGAGCAACCCCAACGACAGAAAAAATTTCTATACGGTAGCGTCTTTTGCGTCCACTCTCGGTTCTATGCTTCCGGGCGGCGTTATTCCCATGTTTATGAGCATATACAAGGATCATCAAACGCAGGAGTGGATCTATATTATTTGTGCTGTGGTCTTCGGCGTCGTCGGTCTCGGTACGATGCTCATGCCCGGATTTACGCTGAAAGAGAAGGTGCAAGTCAATATAAAAGAGACTCCGGTAAAAATAAATGTAAAAGCGATTTTGCAAAACCGACCTCTTATTACGGCCGTTTTTGCGCAGATACTGGATAGTATCCGACAGATATGTTACGGCGCGCTTTTATATTTTTATACGCATACTCTCGGCGCGGCGTGGCTTTCTACCGTCATCGGAGCAGTCAGTTCCGCACTAAGTTACGTAGGTATAGTATTGATACCGTTTATCGGTAAAAAAATAGCCCCGCGCGACATTATTGCCGGAGGCTATCTGTATACGTCCTTTTTTTACATAATATTGCTGATTTTCGGAAGTATGTTTTTGGGTTCGGGAAACGTTTCCGGGAATATGGGCTTTATTGCGCTGGCAGGGGTTTGTATCGCTCTCGGAGGATTTCCGAACGGGGCCATCGGCGCTTCCCGAAGGATTCAGCTTGCCGATTCCGCGGACTATATGGATTGGAAAATGAGAAAGAAATACGGCGTCGGTACTCGTTCGGAAGGGATGGTCTTTGCCGTTAACTCGATGGCGGGAAGAATCAACGGGTTCTGGAAGGATCTTTTGTTGCCGCTCGGACTTGGTTTGATCGGATACGTCAGTAAAGACGATGGGGCAGAGACGGTAAAACAGTCGTCGGAAACTCTCAAAGGACTTTTTTATCTGGTTGCAGTCCCCGGCGTTGCGGGTAACCTCTTGCCCGGACTTGTGACGTTGCTTGATAATTTCCGCGGAAAGAGAAGGGAAAGAATTCTGGCTGAGCTCATGGAAATGCGAAAAGCGGACGCAGAACAGGATGATTCTGTCGACGGTCCGTCGGACAACGACGGCGGAGAAACCTCTGAATCGGCGCAGGAGACGGTCGGAGAAGTTGTTGCGTAAATGATCTTAGAAGAATTAAAGAATCATTCGGAAAAATCGTATGCGACATTTCAGTCTGCATTAACGCCCGGAGTGCCGCGTTCGTCGTTCATTGGGGTCCGCGTTCCCGTTTTGAGAGTGATAGCCAAGAAGTACGCAGGCACGGAAGAGGGCGAACGTTTTTTATCAACGCTCCCGCATGAATATTACGAAGAGAACATGCTTCACGGCATAATGATCTCGCAAATAAAGGATTTTGAAACGTGTATTGCGGAATTGGAACGGTTTTTGCCCTATGTCGATAATTGGGCGGTATGCGATTGCACCTGTCCGAACGTTCTAAAAAAGAACAAGACAAAATTATTGATTAAAATTGATGAATGGATAAACTCCCCGGCAGTCTATACCTGTCGATTCGGTATTAAAATGTTGATGACGCATTTTCTTGATAAGGATTTCAAAGAAGAATACCTTTTGGTTCCGGCAAAAATAATCAGCGAAGAGTACTACGTCAATATGATGATCGCATGGTTTTATGCAACGGCGCTGGCCAAACAGTACGATGCGACGATATCTATGATTGAAAGCAAGACTCTGCCGAAATGGGTGCACAACAAAACGATTAGAAAGGCGTTGGAAAGCTACCGGATCACGGAGGAACAAAAACTGTATTTGAGAACGCTGACCGTGCCGTCGTGCAGAGGGAGCAAAACGAAAAATTACTTTACAAAGCAATCTGTTTTTTATATACTATAATATATTATAGCAAACGGAGAAGGAACGAAGAATGCATTTGAAAAGGTTGGAAGCATACGGATTTAAATCCTTTGCCGACAAACTGCAACTTGACTTTACGACGGGTGTTACTTGTATCGTCGGACCGAACGGGTGCGGAAAGAGCAACGTTTGCGACGCTATCAAATGGGTGCTCGGAGAGCAGAATGCCCGTAACATCAGAAGCGGCGGTCAAGGGAAAACCATGCAGGAGGTTATTTTTAAGGGAACGAATAACCGTAAGCCCATGGGATACTGCGAGGTATCGCTTATTTTCGATAATTCAGACAGAGCCTACAAGGTCGATTTTGACGAACTGATTATTACGAGAAAGCTGTTTCGAAGCGGCGACAGCGAATATTATATCAATGGAAAAAAAGCCAAACTAAAAGACATCATCGATCTGTTTCGCGATACGGGCATCGGTAAGGATGGTTATTCGGTCGTAGGTCAGGGACAGATTGACGCCATATTGAGCGCAAAGCCGGAGGACAGACGTCAGATTTTCGAAGAAGCCGCCGGCATTTCCAAATACAAAGCTAACCGTAAAGAAGCCTTTACCAGACTGGAAAGGTCTATAATGAACATCCGCTCTCTGGAAGAACAAATGCGCGTGCTTGAAGACGTCATTAAGCCCTTGCGCGCACAAGCGGAAGTCGCGGCCAAGGCGAGAGGGCTGAACGAAAGGATCCGTCTTCTGGATATCAACCACTTTTTATACGTATCCGATCACAGCGAGGAACAACGCAAAAAATTACGCGAAAAATTGACGCGCGAGACGGTGGAATTGGACGAGGTAACGAAAAAACAAATCGACGTCAATAAAGAATATGCCGCCGCACAGGAAAAACTGAATAGTCTTGACGAGGTTTATAAACAACTGAACGCAAAAAGATTACAACTCAGCGTCGAAGAGGCTTCTCGTAAGAAAGACGGAGAACATTTTTCCGAAAGTCTGAAAAAAGTTACTTCAGATATCGAAAGATATGTTGAAGACATCGAAAACAAGACGAACCAATTGGAGATCAATCGCTCGTTTATGGTCGAATGTGCCAAAGAGAGCGAGATCAAGACGAAAGAACACTTTGAAGCTAAGTGCGAAGAGCAAAACGAGATAGAAAGATATACCGCGCTCAGCGACGCCGTCGCCGTTAAGCAAAACGAGATTAATCTGACAAACCAGGCGCTTCTTTCCGCAGCCGATAAAACGGGAGCAATCAATGCCGATATCGCTATGCTTACCGCACAAAAGACGGCTCTTGAAGAGAATATCGAACGCAGAAACGGCGAAATCGCCGAACGCAAGGACGATATCAAAAAGTGCGTAAAAGAGCTTGCCGCGGCGGAAGAACTCATCGCGCAAAAAACGCAGGAGATCGAAAAAAAATTCGGCGAACAAAACAAGTTACAGGAGCAGTATAACGCGATCTCCACGAAGCTGATCGACGCGGAAGATAAGTACAGAGAAAGTTACGGTACAATCGCCAACCTGAAAGGTAGATTGAATCTGCTTGAATCCAGAAAAAATAATTTCAGTAACTATGATAATCCGGTCAAGTTTTTGATGACGCATCCCGATCCCGTTGTGCATCAGAAAGTGTGCGGCGTTTTGGGAGAGATTATAAAAGTAATGTCGCCTAAGTTCGCGACAGCCGTCGATATTGCTCTCGGTAACAATATCAACAATATGGTTACCGAAACGGCAGAAGACGCCGGGTATCTTATTGACCTTCTCAGAAAGGCGAACGCCGGCCGCGGAACGTTTCTGCCCCTTGACATGATGCGACCGAAACCGCTTGATCCTTTATATGAAACCGCTCTGGAAGAGGACGGTTGTTATGGCCTTGCGATGGATCTGATCCGTTGCGACGCTAAGTATCGTCCCGCGTTGGAGACGCTACTCGGCAAAGTGGTTGTAGCAGAGGACAAAGAGTCGGCGATACGTATTGCAAAAAAATACAGAAACGGTTTCAGAATCGTCACGCTCGACGGAGAAAACTTTGCTGTCAGCGGCGCTATCAGCGGCGGTTCGAGAAGTCAAAGCGAATCCCAGATACTCAGCCTTGAAAACGATATTGCCGAAGTAAATCGTCAGTTGAAAGTGAGAATGAGAGAGTACGAAATGCTCTCGAAAGACATAAACGAAGTGCGCGGGGCCAAGCAGGAGATGACGACGGCGATCTCCGTTTTAGGGAACATCATCGTTAAAATGCGCGGCGAAAAAGAGGCTGCGGAAAAACAAAAGATGTTCTTGGCGCAGACGAAGGCTCGGTATGAATTCGAGATTGATAAGTTGATTTCGGAAAACAACGCCGATAAACAAGCCGTAAGCGAAAAGAACGCTATTTTGCTCGTTCAGAGCCAAGAAACGGATTCTCAATCGCAGGCGCGTAGCGGAAGTACCGACACGTTGACTCAACTTGCGGACGAATTGAACGCACTGAAAAGAGAGCTCGCCGCGGCGGACGCGAACCGTACTGTCCTTTTAACGAAGACTAAAAGCCTTGAAATGGAACTTGCGGGCCTCAAAGCTTCTTTACAGACGGCGCAGAAAAACGTCGATCGTCTTACCAAAGAGATCATGGACGAAAATATTCTGCTCGATCAGAGAACGAAGGAGCGCGAAACCCTTTTGGAAGAGATTAAGAGGATTGCCGCGCTTGCCGGAGAAAGCGAGGAGTTAAAAGCGGTCGCGCAAGAGATCAATAAACTGGATTCGCAAAAGTTTGAATTGAATACTTTGCTCGACAGGAGCTATAAAGAATCTCAAACGCTCGGCGAAGAAATATCTCGGGTGTCCGACAGAAAAGCGAGAACGGAAACGCAATTGGAGAACATTGACACCGAGATTGCCACGTTGCGGAACAATATTCAGGAAAGCTATCAATTAAGCGTGGAAGAGGCGAGCGCGTTCCGTTTGGAAGACTATAACGATACTTCCGGAATGACGGAAAACAAGGTTCTGAAAAGAGAATTGGCCGCGCTTGGTCCTATTAACGAGAAAGCGGAAGAAATGCTTCGGGATCGTCAACAAGAATATGACGAAAAGAAAGTCCATTACGACGACGTTCTGGAAGCCAAACGGATGCTTGACGATACCATCAAGGACTTGACCGATAAGATGGAGAGTATTTTTACCGAAAGCTTCGAGCAGATCAAAAAGAATTTTTCCGAAATATTTAATTTGCTGTTTGACGGCGGTAAAGGGCGTCTGGATCTCGATATCATGCCCGGGCAGAGCGTTCTGGACGCCGGTATTATCATCGAGGCCGAACCTCCGGGGAAAAAGTTGCAGAATATTACCCTTTTGTCGGGTGGCGAAAGAGCGTTGACTGCGATTGCGATTATTTTTGCTATTATCAAATTGCATCCGATGCCGTTTTGCGTTCTCGACGAAGTCGACGCACCGCTTGACGACAGTAACGCGAGCATATATGCTCGGTTTTTGCAGAAATACAGTAAGAACACGCAGTTTATTATTATCAGCCACCGTAAACCGACAATGGAACTTGCCGACGAGCTATACGGTATCACAATGCAAGAACAGGGCGTATCCAAACATCTGTCCATCAAACTCAGTGACGCTTTGAAGATGGCGCATAAAGGAGGAAACTGATAATGGGTTTATTTTCGAAAATAAGAGACGGTTTGAAAAAGACGAAAGACAATATCGCCAAAAAGTTATTCGAAGTCTTTAAAGCAAAAGAACTGGACAATGAGTTTTATGAAGAACTTGAGATGGCGCTTATTGCGGCGGACATGGGCGTTACGGCGACGGAACAGATCATCGGAGAACTGAAAGAACAGGTATTTGCAAAAAAAATTACCGCGCCGGAGGACGCCAAAAATCTCTTACGGCAAATTTTGATCGACTCTATCGACTACGAAATCCCTGAGTACGAGTATCCGCTGCTTATTCTCGTTGCCGGCGTAAACGGCGTCGGAAAGACGACGGCCATCGGAAAGTTGGCCAATTATTTTAAATCGCAAGGAAAAAGCGTTATCGTCGCCGCCGCGGATACCTTCCGTGCGGCCGCAAGCGAACAACTTGAAATCTGGGCTGAAAGAGCAGGCGTAAGAATTATAAAACACGAAGAGGGCAGCGACCCGGCCGCAGTCGTTTTCGACGCGATCGCTTCCGCCAAGGCCAAAGGTACCGACGTTATTTTGGTCGACACGGCAGGCAGACTGCATAACAAGAAGAACTTGATGAACGAGCTTTCTAAGATCAATCGCGTTATCGATAGAGAACTGCCGAACGCGGACAGAAGAAACTACATTGTTCTGGACGCGACAACCGGTCAGAATGCCGTGAGCCAGGTTGAAGTCTTTGACGAAGCGATCGATATCGACGGTATCATCCTGACCAAACTGGACGGAACGGCGAAAGGCGGCGTGGTCATGGCCATCAGCGCCGAATACGAAATGCCCGTCGTTTATATCGGCGTAGGAGAAAAGATCGACGATCTGCTCCCGTTTAACGCGACGGATTTTGTTAACGCCATTTTGTAGATAAAACTTAAAAATCGATTCGGCAAGCCTTTTCAGGCTTGCTTTTTTTATAGGAAAGCTGATTGAAAGAAAGGAAGAAGGGCATAATGAAAATATGCCGAGAATTTTCAGAGAGCTGTCGGAAGACGCCGTTTTGTCCGACGGAGAATTCGATATTAAAACGGAAAAAAAACATTTCGGAAAAATAATCACGACGTTTTCCGAAGGAAAGAAAAACGGTCATTCGTATATTACCATAACAACGAAAGAAGAGTTGTTCGGGAACCCGGACGCAAAAAAAAGGCTTGCGGAAGAAGTAAAAAAGAGTTTTTCGTTTTATTTTAAAAAATTACGGATATCCGAACAGGCGAGGGTGCTCGTAGTTTGCTTGGGAAATGAAAAAATAACAGCCGACAGTCTCGGCGCAAAGGTCGCGGATAAGTTGATCGTTACTTCTCATATGTATAACAAAGAGGGTGTCAAAGAACGATTGGGGAACCTTTGCGCGCTTAAATGCGGGGTAAGCGGCGTGACGGGAATCGAAAGTTACGACATGATCATGGGAACGATCCGCCAGATCAAGCCGGACATGGTGATCGCCGTCGATACGCTCGCCTGTTCGTCCGTTTCGAGACTGGGTTGTACGGTGCAGTTTTCCGACGGAGGGATCGAGCCGGGTGGAGGAGTCGGCAATGCGAAAAAAATACTGACGTACGATACCCTGAAAGTGCCCGTTCTGGCGGTAGGCGTGCCGCTCGTGATTTATGCAACGAGGATACTGAGCGAATATTCTTTGGGAAAAATAAAAACGGACGACGCGATTAAGGATCTGGTCGTCGCCGCGCGAGAAACGGACTTTTTATGTCAGGACTATGCGAATGCGATCGCAGACGCCATTAACGGCGTCGTGCATAATATCGCTTTATAGTTTTTTTTGACTCAATAGCTCCCCGGTATGAAGATTTTTTAGTTGCAGATATCCGTCGCCGAGGATAAGATAACTCGGGTCGGAATTCTGCTTCGGTAAAGAAACGCTACCCGGATTGGCAATGACCAGGCCATCTTTTTCTTTGATAAAACCGACGTGGAAATGACCGTAGATCAGGACGTCGCAACCGGACGGAAGAGCGTTTTCGTTATATTTATGTCCGTGCGTCAGAAATATCTTTTTTTCGTCGATAATAATGTAAGCGCTTTCCGAAAAGGTAAACGAGGAGATCATTTCGTCCACTTCGCTGTCGCAGTTTCCTTTGATGACGGTAAGACGTTCGATTTTATTTAACGCTTCGGCAACTTTCATCGGCGCATATTCGTCCGGGAAAGGATTGCGCGGGCCATGATTATAAATATCGCCGAGCAAAACCAATTCTTTCGTGTCTTCTTCGATCATCCTTTTTTGCAGGGATTTGATTGCGGAATAAGAGCCGTGTACATCGCTTGCTATCAGTAGTTTCATTGCTATCTCCTTATGCGTCTATTATATTCGAGGAGCGTTCCTCGGTCAAGCGGAACGGATATACTCGACGTTTGCCGCGTTTGCGGAGTGTATAAAAAAGACCTGAGACAAATCTGTTTCAGGTCTTTTTTTGTGAAAGGGCTACGAAAAGTATACAAAATTGAAAGCGGATGAATTAAGCAAAAACAGATGATTTTTTTGAAAACGGTTTCAATTTTAATTATTCGGCTGAAACCTTAAGCCTGTTTGGTTATTCTTTG
>JAEDHK010000036.1 GCA_016297005.1 Clostridia bacterium | reverse complement strand
TTCCACGTCGGATACTTCTTCACGACGACACAGTTCTTCGGCTATTTCCTTTCTGTGGATACGGGCAAATTCTTCGTGTTCTTTGAGTTCGTCAAAGAACGCACAATAGTTGCCTTCCGTGCTTTCCCTTATCCCTTCGGAAATGATGCCGTTTGCGATTTTTCGGATTCTGCCTCTTTCTTCGGGCGTTTGCTCGTTTCCTGCAATCAGGGATTCGATATACCGTCTGTCGAACGTTATCTCTATCCTTTGCATGGAAAGGTCAACGTTTTCTACGCCCTTTTGCTTTAAGCAATATTTTGTAAATTCGTCGCGGTAGTCTTTCAGAAACAGATATTCGTTTTCGGGAAGTTCGTCTGCCGTTACCGTCAGGACAACGTTTTTTTCGTTTGACGGTTTATACCCGTCTGCGCATTGCCTTGTAAAACGGTCAACGTAGTCTTTCACTTTTTCTTCTCTTTGACGGATTCTTTCCTCCCTCGCTTGCCATACCGGGCAATAAGGAAGTTTGAACGATATGCTCAGATAGGGATAATTCGTATTTGCGGCAGAAATTACTTCGTCATATTTTTCGACTTCTTTTATAATCTCTTCCGTATGTTGAGAGTAGAATATCAAGCCCTCGTCCAAGAATCCCGGATAATCGCTATACTTTTCGCTGTATGTATGCGCCGTGCCGTACTCGACGATTTGCCTTGCCATTACTTTGACAAGTTCATCGTCGCCGTTTGCACTCTTTCGCTCGTTGCGGAATCGGACAAGGGTTGCATACTCTTTCGCTTCTTCTTCATTGAGATAATTGTCCTCGTCGATAAGGTTGGCTATTTTGACTGCCGCCTGATCCCATTTCAGCGATACGGCTATCGTTTCTCCCGTTTCCTTGTCCTTTTTACTGAAACGGATACCCTTGCCGTCGTGCATTTCGTCGATGCCGTCAGGACCGCCACGCCCGCCTACGCCATACTCTTTACTCAAAAAGCGAACAAAATCCTGCTCATACGGGTTCTTCTGATACTCATCGTAAATGCGTATCTTACTGCCGCTTACGTTGCTCCCGCCTTTGAGTATGTATTCCGTAAGCTCTTCTTCCGGCGTCTTTTTTTCAAACTCGTCAAAGAACGACTTTTGTCTGCTCGGTTTGTTTCGGCGTTCCCATATCGGTCGCCCTTTCTTTTCGCTTTTCTCCTCCTTTTTGGCTTGCTTTTCTTCTTCGTAATCGTAGTCAACCGTTTCTTCGTCCTCGTTGTAGTCCGATTCTTCGGTTTCATTCCAATCTTCTTCGTCGGGTTCGTCCTCTTCGTCGCCGTAGTCGTCCGTTATAGGGAAACGGGTGTCAATCTCTCCGACGTAATCAGGCTGTTCCTCGTCCGTTTGTTCCTGTTCGGTGTCAAACGGATTCGGTTCATCATCGTCTATTTCGATGAGTTCGGGTTTCGGTTTCTCCGGCTCGTCGGTTTGTCCGAGAGCTTCGGCGCGGGATAGAATTTTTATCGGCTCGTTCTCGCCCTCGACTACCACCACGCTGCTTCTTTCAAGCAGTTTTTCAAGGTATGTTTCCGTAACGTGATACGGAAAACCGCACATCGGCACTCTTTCGGGAAGTCCGACTTTCCTGCCTGTGAGCGTTAAACCGAGAATATTTGCGGCTTGTTCAGCCTTTTCGCCCATAATCTCGTAAAAATCGCCCATTCGGTATGCAACGATACTGTCGGGGTTGTCCCTTTGTACCTGCAAATACCTACGGTAGAACGGGGTAACACTGCTTTCTTCTTGCGTTTTTACGGGTGTTTCGTCCGATTTTGGAATCACGGGTTCGTCCGTAACCGTTTCTTCTTCCGTATCGTCGATAACGGGAACTTCGCTTTGCTTGTTCAGCACGGCGTCGTTGATGTCTTGCTGTAAGACTTCCGTCGTTTTCAATATTTCACGGAAAAGGTCTGCGTTCTCGGATAAACCGTAAGGGTAACCCTTTAAGGTAATTCCTCTGTCTTTCGGAAAACCCGTCGTAGAATAAAGCAAATAGGT
>JAEDHK010000006.1 GCA_016297005.1 Clostridia bacterium | reverse complement strand
AAACTTAGACGGTTCTTCGTCGTCCATACCGAAAACTTCGGTCGAACGGGTGGTGGTCCGCATACCGACGACAAGCGACCTGGCAAAATTGACTATGCCTCTTACAATGGGGATTTTATTGATCGTTTTTTGCGCAGGCGTGTCCTTCAGACGTTCGGACTCGATCATGACGGATCCGTCGGCGGCGCGCACGGCGATGGCCATGGCCCCGCGACCACGCATCATTACGCCGTCCAGGACAGCTTGTCCGCCTATCGAACTCACACACTTTTTCTTCAATGTCAAAACCTCGATTTTTATAAAAAGAAATATCCCGTCGTCGGGATATTGCCTTTTTTTTCGTTCGGTAAGGAGCTTACCCTTACCTGTGTGGCAACCTCCCTATCGAAACAATACGAAAACGCTACTTTATGAAATTATTTCAAGGAATTGGCTCCGAACTTCTTATTGAAACGCTCTATTCTGCCGCCGCTCTGCGTATTTTTTACTTTGCCGGTATAGAAGGGATGGCATTGAGAACAGATTTCAACTTTAAGCGTGTCGACGTTTTTAGTTGTGCCGATCTTGAACTTTGCGCCGCAAGCGCAGGTTACGTCTACGATTTTGTAAGCGGGTTGGATATCTTTTTGCATAATTACACCTCTTTCGTTTACGGTCTGCCGTAAACTGTGATTTTTTTCTATTATAAAGTTTCGTGTCTGCTTTGTCAAACGAAAATGAAAGGATTTTACCTCTTTTGCATAAAATAATAATATGTTTGATTATTTTAATTGCGGAAGAGTCCATTTTTTGGGCGTCGGCGGGGTCAGTACGTCGCTTCTCGCCCGGTTTTTACATAGTTGCGGCGTGCCTGTTTCGGGTACCGATCGGGAGGCGAGCGAGGCCCTTCTTTCTCTGCAAGAAGCGGGTCTTGACGTGTGGACCGGCTTCATTCCCGAACGAACGGGGCGTCCCGGTGCCGTCGTCTATTCTTCCGCCATCGCAAAAAACGACCCGGAATATCTGTATCTTTCTTCCTGCGGCGTTCCTCTTTTCGAGCGGTTCGATCTGCTCGGCGCGGTATCGGGCGTCTTTTCGTGCGTAGTGGGTATTGCCGGGACGCACGGAAAAACTACAACGACCGCCATGGTCTCAAAAGTTTTGTTCGACGCAAATAAAAAACTTTTTTCTCACGTGGGCGGTAAGTGCCGCGATCAAAACGATTTTTTATTTACGGGAAAGGATTATTTTGTTTGCGAAGCCTGCGAATACAAAAAAAGTTTACTTTCTCTTCGTCCGGATATTGCCGTCGTCCTCAATGCGGAAGTCGATCATCCCGATACGTATAAAAGCCTTTCCGAGATATACGATACCTTCGATTTATATTTACAAAACGCCGGAAAAAAAAGTCTCAGGCTCCTATGTGGCGACTCGCCCTATTACTTTGCGCGGCAGTTGCAGAACAATCCGATGACCTTCGGGAGAGGAAAAGATAATCTTTTTCGTATCGTTAACGAGCGCGAACGGAACGGTAAATACGGTTGCGACGTTCTTTTTTACGGCGAACCCGTCTGTTCTTTCGATTTATCCGTCGTCGGGAGACACAACCTCTTAAACGGGGCGGCGTGCGCCGCGGTATGCTCCTTATTGAAAATAGACGGAAATATCCTTTCTTCGTCGCTGAGTTCTTTTTCCGGGGTTAAAAGACGGTTTGAATTCAAAGGAACGATAAACGGCGCAAAGGTCTATTCCGATTACGCCCATCATCCGTCGGAGATCGCTGCGGCGACGGAAGCCGGACGAAGAATTCTTTCCGGGCGAGGACGGTTGATCGTCGTTTTTCAGCCGCACACTTTCAGCCGGACGGAAGCTCTTTTGCCGCAGTTCGTCCGTTCTCTTTCCGACGCCGATCTTCTTCTTTTGGTCAAAGAATACGCCGCTCGGGAAAAAGAAGAAAACGGCATGAGTGCGGAAAGACTTTTTTATTATCTTACCAACATAGATAAAATCTACTGCAAAACGATATTGGACGCCGCCGCCGTAATAATAAAAAAAGTCGCGCCCGAAGACGTTGTGCTGGTCTTGGGCGCGGGCGACGTTGACGTTATTTGCGATCTTCTTATCGGAAAAAGCGAATAATCTCTATAATTTTACAACGAGACCGTAATAGTGTTCCGGATTGTCGGATAATTCTCTCATGCAGACTTCGGCGTCTTTGAACGCAACCTCTTTATCGATAAACCCGTCCAGATTCAGAATATTCTGTACAAGGATGTTGACGGCCGATTGCATCTCGGTATTGCCTTCCGTTACCCCTTCGACGTGAAGACGCTTTTTGCCGATCATGCTGATATCCGCGTCCACCGTCTTAGACGTCTTTCCGTCGCACAGAATAACGCAATCGCCGCCCTCTTTAGTGATCGGGAACAAAAATGCGCAACTGCTTCCCGAATTCAGATTGATGACTCCGAGGTCTGCCATTCTGCCTCCGGTAATTTCTTTCACACGATCGAACGGCACCTCTTTGGTGGAGTCGACGGTGTAATAGACGCCCTTTTCTCTGGCCGTTTTCAACTGCTTTTCGTTGTTGTCGATCAAAATGGGAATATATTGGAAGTAGATAGCCAGTTGCGCAAGGATACAGCAGGTGGAGTCGCTCCCCAAAATGGCTATATGATCGCCCTTTTCTCCCTCGAATGTATTCAGCACGCGCAAGGCCGTGGCGACGTTGACGGTAAAAATAGCCTCTTTTTCTTCCACGCCCTCCGGAAACGGTATGATCTTATCGATGGGTAGAAAAACGTATTCGCTGAAAAAGCCCTCCATATCCACGCCGCGCGTTCTGACCGATACTTCCGTTTCTCTTCGATCCGATTTCCTTTCCACGTAAGGATCAAGAATAACCTTCATTCCCCTTCTCAAATCATATTCCGGACGATCGTCGCTCACGACGCCGATAGCGATTTTTCCGATCGTAAAAGGCGCGATAAGCTTACATTGTCCGGAAAAAAGATTGACGTCCGACGGGCAGATCAAAAGGTGCGTGACCTTGATTTTGATGAGGTCGCTTTCCTTCATGCTTACCTGCGTTTCGGTCAGATGAGAATTCCCGGTGGTTTGATAAATTTTCATTTTCTTCTCCTTTTATCTCTTTTCAAACATATTATAACCGTTTTGATTTTCGCGCGAAATATATCTCGTTCTGATATATGTACCCGTATTTTCGGTGCTGATGCTCTCGTGCACGTAAACGTATCTTGCATGATTACACAGATAACCGGCGGCGGATTCCGTAGAAACGGAAGAGCTGACCGCAACGCTGTCGATACGCACGACGGTAAGCGCGGCGCATCCGTCAAACGCCTCGTCTCCGATCGCCTCTACGTTTTTCGTTATGGTAATTTCCTCGAGCAACTTACAGTTTCTGAACGCACCCGCGCCAATGGTGGTAAGAGCCGACTCCCTGGTGTTCTCGTTTACGCGGAAAACGACTTGTCCGAGGTTTTTACATTCCGAAAAGGCATTGACGCCGATCGTAACGAGGGACTCGGGCAAAGTAACGTCTCTGATAACGGTCGACTCCATAAAAGCGGCGTCGGCAATAACGCGGGTGTCGTTGAGGACGGTGTACGAGCCGTCTCCCGTTTCAGTATTATACGCAAGCAGATACTTATATGCAGAACTTTCGTAATACAAGGCGCTCCCTCTCCAATTATTCGGCGAGTTATAGAACCCGGTCTTCGTAAAAGCGTTTTGTCCGATCTGCGTGACGGTACCGGGCAAAGACAGCGACGTAAGATTTACACAGTTATTGAAAGCGTTACGGCCGATACTTTGCAACGTTGCAGAGGCGACGCTGACCATCTTCATTTCGCTCAGCTTACTTTCTCCGGAAGTTTCGAAGAAGTAGGCCGGTATTTTGCGAACGGCGTTGCCGACAGTCAGGACAATGCCGGATTGCATCTTGCCCGCGTCGAGGAACACGTCCGACCCTTCTTCAAAATCGTCGCAGAACTGAGCGTTGAAGTTGACGTTACGAAGTTTTTGCGTATTTGCAAAGGCGGACGCGCCGATCTTCGTTACGCGAAGAGGAACGGTAACGAGGGACAAATTAATACAGTCTTTAAACGCGCCTGCGCCTATCTCGGTCAAGGCGTCCGTCATAGAAACGAAACTCAAAGCCTCGCATCCGGAGAAAGCGTAAGCGCCGATCAGATACCCGTTATTGACGGCGACGTTTTGCTCTTCATCGACGATCATTTCGATCGAAGAAAGCTGCGTTTCCACGTTGATGATATTGACGCAATTTTGGAATGCGCCGTAATAAATATTGGTATAATGGGTAACCGTAACGTATTGTATGCTATCCGGAATATAGTAATTTAACTTATCAATACCGTTATAGCTCTGAGTCGTCAAGGTCATGCCGACATGAGCGTCATCGGGGTCCTCCGTATCGGTATGGAAGACGTATCCGAACATCGTATTATACGAAGCGGAGACCGCATTCGATACGCCGCCGATAAACGGCGTCACGAAAGTCTTCAAGGAGGTGCATCCATAAAACGCGCCCTCTTCTATGGTCGTAAGAGTCTTCGGCAAAGTTAACGACGTAAACTCGGAGCAATAGCCGAAAGCAAGCTTTTTAATAACCTCGCAACGGCTCTTATCGTCTTCGGGGAAGTTAATTAACGTGACCTTAGCCCCGTTTGCGGTATCTTCCGCATTGTACAAGAAACGCTCGGGAACAACGCGTACCGTATCGGTAAAAGAAACGATTACGCCGGCGGCGACTTCTCTTCCTACCATATAAAAGACGCCACGGCTGTCGACGGTGCAATCGGAGGCGCGAAGGGTTATTTGCCCGACGTTTACGCACATACCGAATGCGTTATAGGCAATAGAAATCACACCGGAAGGAATGGTCAGCGCGGATAACTTTTTACAAGAGTAGAACGCTCCCTCTCCGATGATTTTCAGACTATTGCCGTCCATCGTGAGAGAACGAACGTCTTCGCAGTAAGCGAAAGCGAAGTCTCCGACCGAAGCGCATTGGTTGCCGATACCGTTCAGAAACTTGATCTCAATGATCTTGGGAGGGGCGTTGGACGAGATGGCCGGATAGCAGAGATATGCCGGCACGCATAAAACCTCGTTGTCGATTTCAAGCACCGCTCCGTCGCCGTCGGCTCCTACCCCGTAGAACACGTTGTTATCGGCAGTCAGATCTTCGCAAGCAACGGCGTTGAAAGAGATCTTAACGACCGATCCGCAAGCGCTGAAAGCGCCTTTTCCGAGGTGCGTGACGGCTTTTCCGATTTCTATCTTAGTCAAAGAGGAACATCCTGCAAAAGCAAAGTCGCCGATAGAAGCAAGCGCGTCCGAGTTGTTATAAATGACGTTATCCAGTTTCGTAAACGAACGAAAAGCGTAATTACCGACGGAAGTAACAGCCTTGCCGAACGTAACGGTAGTGATAAGAGTACTGTAATCGACGTCTTCAAAAGAATACCACGGCGCCGTACGAGAGGAATAATCGGTCATTTCTCCGACGCCGGCTACTTCCATACGATAATACCCCGAATGAGTAAAGTCGTTAAGAAGATAAGCGTAAACGGTGGACTCAGTTTCTTGCTTCGCGCATTGCCAATACAACTTCGTGAAGCTGTAATATTGATTGCCGTTACGTAACGTGTCCGTTTCGGCTAAATGGAAAGTATCGGAAAGATACTCGCCTACTTTCGTATTCCCGTTCTTCAACAGATCGGAACGACAATAAATAACGGTCGCGTTCTTACAGAGTTCTCCTTGCGACTCTCGGGTGGACAATCCGGAAATAACGACCGAGCTGACAATAAAGACCGTCTTTAAAGACACGCAATTGACGAATGCTTCGGAACAAATAACGTCCACCGACGACGGAATGGTGATATAACGTAAATACGCGTTCGACGCGAACGCCTTTTCGGCAATGACGTCCGTTCCTTCCAGAACGGCATAATCTTCGCCGATCGAAGAACGGGCTTCCAATAAGAATTTTCTGCCGTTCATGTACAGAACACCGTCGACCCAGTTGGACACCGAGCCCGAATCGAGATTATAGTATTGCGTATCGTAAAAAGCCTTTTCTCCGATAAAGCTGATCTTATTATTATCGGCAAAATCGATAGCGGAAAGCAATGTACAACCGGCGAAGGCGCGACGACCGATCGTCGTCACGGAAAGCGGCACCGAAACGGAACGCAAGTTGACGCAGTTTTCAAAAGAATATTGCCCGATGGAACGGACGGAGCTTTCGCCCGCAAAGGTAATCTGGATCAGACGGTCGAAACCGCAGAACAGATAGTCCGGAACGGACAAAACGCTCTTATGTACGACGAGTTCCGTTCCCGTATCGTTTGCGCCCAGCTTATAGCTGCTCGAAAAGACGTCCGACAATTCGTTCTCCGCAGACAATGCGTTGTAATAAATTTGTTGGAGATAGAAGCCGTCCATATCCGCGCCGAAGTCGCCGAAAGCCGCGTTTCCGAACGATTTTACGCCCTGGCCTATCGTAAGCGTTTCTGCCTTCGAGCATCCGAAAAACGCGCGCGCGCCGATATACGTGACGCAATTGGGTATAGATACGGAGATCAGTCCCGTACAGCCTTCGAACGCGCTTGTGCCGATCGTTCTGAGTCTGTCGGAATTCCATTCAATAGCAGAAAGGTACCTGTTTCCGTAAAAAAGATAAGACGGTAACGTTGTGACGTTATTCCCGACGACTAATTTAAAGCCGCTTCCGGTTGCGTTCTCTTCCGAGCTAAAAATCTGCTTCGACGCGTCGCTGTCTTCACAGGCTTCGGCCATAAAGCGGACTTCGGTCAGATTCAACATTTCCTTAAAGGCGTACCTGCCCAAAGAGGTGACGTTTCTTCCGATGGTAACGGTGCCGATCAAAGAAGAATACTCTCTCCACGGGATCAATAAAGAATTGCCGTATTCTTTCATTGCGCCGATGCCTTCCACGAAGAGGTTATAGCGAGAAGAGATTTCGTCGTGCTCGCTGTCCGGCGTCCAGTCGTTCAAAAGATAAACGTATGTCGCGGAAACAGCCGAAGAAGAACGCCAGTACAAGGTGGACCAGACGGCGTAACCATTCAAGTCCGAAAGCACTTTATTATACGTCCTCGTCGTATCGTTTTTCACGATCATAGACGCCGGCAAAGTCACGTCGAGCGACGAGTGGATATAAACCGATTGCGCCGAATTGAAGAGTCCTCCGCAAGTTTCGGAGAGCTTTTCCGTCTTCATTTTTTCTACCGTTTGCGTATTGGAAAGGTATACGGTGGAAAGAGCGTCGCACCCGGAAAAAGCGCCGTCGCCTATCGTAACGACAGAACCGGGCAACTTGAAATAGAGCAAGGAAGAACAGCCGTTGAAAGCTTTTTTCGCAATGGCGAGCGGGCCTTCCTGCATCGTGATACCAACAAGAGAAGAACAACCGTCGTAACTGCCGGGCAGAATAACGGTATCGGGCAGGACGATAAATCTCGCGGTTCCATCTTCAAAAGTAACGCCGGTAGCAAAGACGGGCTTACCCTCCAGTAAAGACGGAACGGTAACGTCGCTTCCGCCGAAATAATCGGTAACGACAGCACCGTCGTCGTATAAGACGTAAGAGTAGTCGCCCGAGCGTTTATTGCGCGCGCCGAACAGCACGTTGTTATCGTTATCTTTATAATCGAGCGCCCAGCCTTTTCCCATCTTTGCGCTTTCGGATTCTATGACCGCGTTCTCGCAGCCTACAAAGGCGCCCGACCCAATAAAAAGTATCGTTGCGGGAAGAACGATCGCGCATAAATTTTTATCGCCGCGGAAAGCGTTTTCGCCGATGGTCTCAATCATGGGCGTACCGCAGAATTGAACGCTATCGATCTTTGGAAGTTCGGATTCTATGACGGAAGAATAGAATAAGTTATTCGGCAATGCGGTAACGTTTTGTCCAAAAAGCACGCTGATACCCGTGCCGGAAACGCCGCCGTTGCGGAAGACGTTGTTATCTATAGAAAGGTCGGAAAGCAGTCGCGCGTTATATTCGATGAGCGCAAGGCGCAATAATCCGTCAAAGGCGCTGACGCCGACGCTTTTCAGTTCCGTCCCGATCGTAAGAGAGGTTACTTTTTCACATCCCGCAAAGGCCGAAGCGCCGACGCTCGTAAGACCGTCCGGCAGTATAATTTTTTCTAATTCCGAATTACCATAGAACGCTTCGCTGCCGATAGAAAGCATACCGGAAGCAAAAGTAAAGTTTTTCATGGCGTTGGCCTTATAAAATGCTTTCGCCCCGATGTAAGAAAGACGGTCGGGGCAAACAAACGATTCTCCGGCGAAACCGGAAAAAGCCCCCTCTTCCACTCTTTGTACGGTATCGGGTAAAACGACGTTTTCCAGTCGAGAAGAAGCGAATGCGTACTCGCTGACACCGGTAAAGGTTGCGAGCGACCCGAAATCAACGGTCCGAACGCCCGATCCGGAAAATGCGGAAGAACCGACGTATTGTATCGGTCCGGTAAAGATGACGGAGGTAAGAGAAGTCGTTCCGTTAAAGGCATTATCGCCGATCATGCGTAAATTACTGCCCGCAAAGAAAGATACGCGGCTCAGCGAAGCGCATCCGTCGAATGCGGAACCGCCGATCTTTTCTACCGAGCTGGGAACCGATATAGCGGTCACGGCGCTTTCTTTAAAAGCGTTATCGCCGATGATAAGGCACTTACTGCCGCTCTCGAATACGACGGTTTCTACGCTTGATTGAGAAAAAGCGGCGTTGCCTATTTCCGTAACGGAAGAAGGAATGACCACGTAGCTGAAATGAGAACCGAAGAAAGCGCTGCCCCCGATGGCGGTAACGAGATACGATTTGTCGTCTCTCGTCACCGACTCCGGCAAATAAACGTACCGATCGGCTGAGCTATCGGAAGCCAAACCAACGATAGTCGCCGTGCGTTTTTCTTCGTCGTACGAGAACTCGAACGACATCTGAGAGGGCTTACAAAATACGTTTTGCACGACCGAACCCAAGTTTTCGTACAACGGAACGGATAGGAACGTAATCCCCTTGTTCGAGGTCAGATCATTTAGTTTTTCTGCAAAAGAACGTGCGGGGAAAGCACTGTTTTCGCTGTAAACGACGACGGAAGAAACCGACGTGCAACCGGTAAGATAGGTATCCACGTCGACGGCGCCGACGTGTGCGGCAACGTTTATGACGGAAAGACCGGAAAGTATTTCCGTCCCCGCATAGTAAGAAACGGCGTTTTCTCCTACGGTAATCTCCGTCAGAGAAAGACAATTTTTATAAGCGTTCTCCCCGATAAAATCCACGTTTTCGGCACGAAAGTTGGTCAGTTTTTCGCAATTTTCGAAAGCGTTTTCTCCGATACTCGAAAGGGCGTCAAAAGAGACGTTATCCAGTTCCAACAAAAGGCAATCTTTAAAGGCGGAGTCTCCGATCTTCTCAACGTTATTATGCATGCGAAGAGAACTCAGTTTTTCGCAACCGCAATAGGCGTATGCTCCGATTTCAACGATTGCGGAAGGTATATTGGTATTGACGAGCGAAGCGCATCCGGAAAAGATTTCCGTCCAATCGCCTTGCGTTACCGTATTCGGGAATACGACGTATTTTAAGGAAGAGCAGTTTTTGAACGCTTTCTTATTTACGGCGGTAAGGACGGTGCCGGCCGTGTCGATCTGACAGGAATTAAGCGACGAGCAACCCTCGAATGCGCTTTCTCCGATCGAAACAACGGATGAAGGCACGACGATATGCTGTAAAGAAGAGCACCCGAAAAACGCTCTGTCGCCGATAGCCGTAACGTTCGAGAGATTGACCGTCATAATCGTGGAAAGACCATTGAATTGATCGTCCGCGAGGGCGCAATTATTGACGAGAACGCGAACGAACGTGGTCGGAACGACGGCGCCGAACAGGCGTGCGGCGGTAACGCCGGTATACAGAGTAAGAGATTTAAACGACGTATTGCCGGCGAGCATCTGTTCTCCGACAAATTCGTTTTCTTCCGTTAAGAAAGAAACGGACGCGGGTAAAGTCAATTCGGACAAGTCGCAGTCACGGAAAGCATAGTCCCCAACCGATACGATTCTATCATTCAGAACGGCGGTCTTTAAAGAAGAGCAACCGTCGAACGCCGATTCTCCTATATTCGACAAAGCGGCGGGCGCGGTAAAGGAAGAAAAGGCGCAATCGCGGAAGGCATAGTCGCCTATTTCGGTCAGGCCGGGCGCAAACGCAAAGGTCGCGAGAACGGAACAACCGTCGAACGCGCTTTGAGAAACGGTAACAAGTCCGGCAAGGCCGACGACGTCTTCCAATGCGGTACACCCTGAAAAAGCATTGGCGCCGATCATGGTTACGGTATCCGATATGGACAAATACGCAAGAGAAGTCACGTTCCGGAAGGCGCATTCGCCGATTTGCGTAAAACCGTCGCCGACGTAAAGATTGGCAACCGAAGTTCCTGTCAGACTCGAAGCGCAAAAACCGCTTTCCGTATTCGCAAACAACGTATCGTCACGAAGACTGTTTTCAATTCTGAGGGTACGCAAAGAATCCGGAATACCGGCAGAAAACAAAAGATCCGCGTCGATATCTTCGCAAACGGTCAGATCGTACAGATTCAAACAACCGTCGAGCACGGTGGTCCCGAGCTGACGGAACGAAGTGGCTACGTACTTTTTAAACGCAAAAGAAGTAAGCGCGGTGCAACCGGCGAAAGCGTTATCGCCGACGCGCGAAATAGTATCGCTGAGCGTGATTTTTTGTAAAACGGTATTGCCTGCGAACGCATACGGTGCGATTACGGAATAAGAGCGGAAACTGTCGGCGGGTATCTCGTAATAAGTCGCCTTTCTGCAATACTCTTCGGAGATACCGAGGACAACCTTGCCGAGCGTTATGACTCCGGAATACGTATTGTACCAGGAGGTACCGGAAAAAGCGTCCCGGCCGATATCGTCGAGTTCCGCATGCGCGTCCAGCGTAACCGACCGAAGAGAAGCGATGCCGGAAAAGGCGTATTCGCCGATCTCCTCTAACCTGATGGGCAGTTCGACGGCGGTAAGATCGTTACGGCTGTAAAAAGCGTAAGCCGCTATCGAAGTCAGCGTCTCCGGGAAATACACGTTGAAGGGAGTGGAAGACGGCAAATAGTGTTCTAAGCGGAAAGCGTAAGAAGAAACTTTTTGAGCCCTATCGGCAATACGCACGTTCTTGACCGTATAACAATCATACAATACGTCCGTAATCACCTCGCCCGTCTGCGTCGGGATAACGAGCACGTTAAACAGAGCTTTCGGGACGTAATAGGTCGAGCCGTCTGCGGTCACGGGATAAAAAGCGTTTTCTTCTTCCGATTCGGGCGCCGTCTTTCCGAAAAGAACGGGCGTTTTGTAGGCGCCGAAAACGGTAGCGGACGTCAGAGAGGAACAACCGCGGAAAGGCGACTCTCCCATTTCTCTCATTTTTTCGGACATAAACCCGACGAACTTTTTGCAATTTTCAAAAGCAAAGCTGCCTATACGTTCTACCGAAGACTGATCCGCAAAAACGATCGCCGCGTTCGTCATACCTGAGAAGGCTTTTTCTTCTATAATTCTGAGTCCCGCCGGCAAAGAAAGCGAAGTAACGGAGCCGCACCCCGCGAATAAAAAGCGTTCTGCCTTATCAAGGGCGCTGTTTTCCAGCCCGGCGACCGTAACGAGCGAAGAACACCCGTAAAAAGCGTAACTGCCGATACGGGAAGTTTTATCCGAAAAGCCGAAGCTCTTTAAAGAAGAACAACCGCGGAAAACGGAATCTCCGTACGTGCGAACGTAATTTCCGTCCGGGAAAAGAACGGTAGCGAGAGAAGAACAACCGTAAAAGGCCGAGTCGCCTATTTCCGTCACCGTAGCGGGAATGCTGACGGAAACGACGGAAGAATTTTTAAACGCGGCGGCGGAAATACCGGTGACGTAAGCCGTACTTTCTCCGACGGAATACTTTATGGGAATATATACGTCGGTCGCCGTCCCATTATAGCCTACTACCTTTCCGTCCTCGATCATTACGCCGTCGGTAGCGCGCGTTCCGATCCACTTGGCATACAGAGTGACGTTATGAGAGAAAAGACAGGGGAAAGAGACGGGCTCTTTCAGACTTTCGTCGAGATACCATGCGTAAAACTCGTAATCGGCCAGCGCCACGGCGAGCGGACGCACGGAAGAAACGGTCTGCCCGATATCGTACGAAACGGAAGAACGCCTGTTCGTAAAATTATCGACGAGAGAAACGGTAATATAGGGATAAGCAACGACCGAAAAGCTCGATTCCACGTTGTTGAAATCGGGCGTAGTCAGAATGTCTCCGGTGGGGGTGGAATTGATTTGCATCCACTTGACGGAATAGCCCTCTTGTGCGGGAGGTTCGGGGAGGGACCCGACCAGCTTGCCCTCTTCTGCGGACATGATCCCGAAAAAGTCGCGCGTGCGCGTATAATAGGTCACTCCGTCTTGGAAAACGGCGTCCTCCGTAAGGGCATAGTCGTCGGTAAGCACGTAATAGGTGTTCGGTTCTACCGGGTTCCCCGTTTTTACAGGCGCAACGGCGTAGGTAAAAGAATTTTTGTAGAACGTAACGTAAACGTCAAGTCGCGTGTACACGGCGTCGACAACGGTATCGGAAGTAAGAGACGAAAAGTCTGTTTGAGAAATACTCCATGCCCCCGAATAACCTTCCTTCTCCGGAACGTCGGGGATATTCGAGATCGTTTTGCCGGAGACGACGGTACGCGTAGCGATTATTCTGCCGTCCGCGCGGAACGTTACGGTATAACTGTTTCGCGTATAGATGGCGTCTACCCGAAGATCGTCGTTGACTTCGACGAGTTCGTTGTCCGACCACACGCCGATATAACCCGGCTTTTCGGGCACGGGAGGTATATCTTCAACGTAACTTCCCTTTTCTACCCGAATCTCTTCATATAATACTCCGTCCGCATAAAAAGAAACGGTCACCATCTTGGTCGTACAAGCGGCGACTGTCAGGAACAATAACAAAACGGTCAGTAGAAATAAGAACTTTTTTGCTTTCATACGAGCGGACTCTCCGGGTTCATTCTTATAGATACTATATATTATAAAATAAAACAAATTATTTTGCAACACCCGCGCGCGTGATTTAATCCAAAAATATAATTTGCTAATTATTGGTTAAAAAACAAATGTTTTCAAACAATAACAGTAAAAAAATGCATTATCGCAAGTTCGACTCGGGCACATAGCGGATATTATTAAAATAAAATGAAATTTTATTCAAATTAAAATTGACTTTCTTTTCAAAAAGATATATAATAGCGATCGTAATGGATTTGCGATTGATTTCGCACCGTACAAAAGACGTCACCATTCGATTCATTCGTTCCCTCTTGCAATAAAGCGCTGTTTCAAAAACAGCGCTTTATTGCTTCATGAAGGAGTTTTTTTCACATATAATTTGTAGCGTGAACGCAGTTTTCTCTTTGATACTTACCATCGGCCTGATCATACTGACTTTTACCGCTCCGGATAAAGCGCTTTCTTCTTTGATAGCCGGAAGCTCAAACGCCGTCGGGTTCGGAATCAAGCTGTTTTCGATCTACGCCGTGTGGCTTTCCGTTCTGGCTTTATGGCGAAAAATGCGGTTCGATCATTTTTTGTCAAACAAGATCAAACCTCTTTTAAAAAAGTTTTTTCCGAAAGAAAACGAAACATGTTACGCTCATCTTGCCGTCAACCTCTCTGCAAACCTGCTCGGTATGGGCGGCGCAGGTACTCCCGCGGGGATGTCGGCCTTTGCCGAAATGAAAGAAAGAAAAAACAAGGCGACCCTCCTCGTCGTCAATTCTACTTCGATTCAGCTAATCCCGACAACTATCGTCGCTTTGCGTAGTTCGTACGGGGCAACGACGGATATCATTCTGCCTACCCTTCTGGCCACGATCCTTACCACGATTTGCGGCGTCGTCCTGGTAAAAATATTCGTAAAATGATCTACGTAATCCCGGCGATTCTTATCTTGACGATCGTTTTTTCCACGATAAAAAAGGCGTCCGTATACGACGGTTTTATTACGGGCGCAAAAGAAGCGATCGACCTTACCGTATCCGTTCTTCCTTATCTGATCGGCGTTTTCGTTATGTGCGAAATTTTTTATCAAAGCGGCCTGAGCGAGAAGCTCTGTTCTCTGCTCGAAAAGCCGTTCTCTATCTTGGGAATTCCGCGAGAAGCAATAGAATTGGTACTCATACGACCGATTTCGGGAAGCGGAAGTCTTGTTTTGACGGAAAAAATATTTTCCGAACACGGCGTCGACGCATATGCGTCGAGGTGTGCCTCCGTCATCTCCGGATGCTCGGATACCGTCTTTTATATCGTTGCCGTTTATCTGTCGAAATCAAAAGACAAAAAGTCGTACGGCGCAATTCCGATCGCGCTTTTTTCCAATCTCATCGGCGGAATTTTCGCTTGCTTTTTGTGCAGAATTTTATAATCTCAAAGCTAATTTATACGTTCTGTTTTCGGACACGGAAAGAGCCTTTGCTGTGATAAAAACGGCCGTCTTTTTATCGGAGCCGGACTCGATTTGCTTTTTTAATTCCGCGACTATTTCTTCATCGGTCGCTTCTTTTTTTTCGTTCGGCATAACGATAAGGACATATTCGCCTTTGGCTTCGGGCTTCTCTTCCGCGCCTAATTCTCCTTGAAAAACGCCTTCGTATATCTTCGTTATCTCTTTGACGGCAAAGTATTTTCTTGCGCCGAGAACGTCGTATAAATTGTTTATCGTCTTTTCCAGATCGTGCGGAGCAACGTAAAAAACAAGAGGTAACGGAGCGGATAAATAGTCGCTCAATAAACCGTCTCGGTCTTTTTTCTTTTCCGGCAGGAAGCCGATGAAAGTAAAACCGGTTTCTATCCCGCAAAGGGCGATCGCCGAAACGGCGGCGTTGGGACCCGGCACAACGGTCACGGAAAAACCGTATTCTCTTGCTACTTGCACGACGACCGCGCCGGGGTCGCTTACGCAGGGCATCCCGGCGTCGCTGACAAGAGCGACGTTTTTCCCTTCTTCGAGCAATTGAAGTATCTTTTTGCTTCCTTTTTTCTCTTTCTGTTTATAATAGCTCATAAGGGGCTTTTTTATTGAAAGCTCGTTCAGCAACACAAGGGTATGGCGCGTATCCTCACAGGCGATCACGTCGACGTTTTTCATCGTCTCAACGGCACGATAAGTAATGTCTCCGAGATTTCCGATCGGCGTGCCTACCAAATATAAAATACCGCTCATTTTCCGTATATCCTCCGCGCTTGATCCGTATACGTTCCGTCCTCGTTATAAACGACGACGGGCGACGGAACAACGACGTTTGGCTTGCCGAATTTTTTTCCTTCGATAACAAAACAATCGACGTCTTTGCTCCTTTTTGGTTGTATCAGCCATAGTTTTTTCGGTTCTATATGGTTTTCTCTCATGGCGCAGATCGCGTCCGTCAGGCGATAAGCCTTATGCACCATAAAAAAGTTACCGCCGAACGTAAGAAGTCTGCTTGCCGCAACAACGACTTCTTTAAGGGTAATCGTCGCTTCGCTTTTACATATCTCCTCTTCCGTATATTCATCTTTCTTTTCTGCCGGAGCGTACGGCGGATTGCATAATACCACGTTAAAAACGCCGTGGCCGAGCAAGTTTTCCACCCCTTGCGCGGGCGCGCATACGATATCTACTTTATCCTGATAGTTATTAAGCAGGACGCTTCTCTTCGCCATATCGGCAAGTCGGGGCTGAATTTCTATGCCGACCACTTTTTTCGGTTCGTATTTAGCCGCTACAAGCAATGCGACGACGCCGCTGCCCGTGCAAAGATCACATACGTTGTCGCCCTTTTTTACGCGGCAAAGATTGGCGAGCAACACACTGTCGGATGTAAAGCAGTAACCGTCGGGATGCTGCAAAATATGCAGTCCCTTACATTCCAGATCGTCCGTTCTTTCGCCATCTTTTATCATACGTCCTATTATATAGTATATTTCATTCTCTGTCAAAAGCGTGAAACAAAAGTTATGTTTCCGTAGATACAAAATGTCAATATCGCCGAAAAAAGAAATAAATAATTGATAAAAAACGATAGACCGCAACAAAAGAAAGTAGTATAATGTTGGTAATCAAAAAACTTTGGAGGTTTTTTATGCCATTAGTTACATCTACCGAAATGTTTAAGAAAGCCTATGAAGGCGGTTATGCTATCGGTGCCTTTAACGTGAACAATATGGAGATCATTCAAGGGATCGTAGAAGCCGGAAAATTAGAACAGGCTCCTCTTATTCTTCAAGTCTCCAGCGGGGCAAGAAAATATGCCAACCCCGTTTATTTGACCAAGATGGTAGAGGCCGCCGTCGAAGAAAGCGGTCTTCCGATCTGCTTGCACCTCGACCACGGCGACACTTTTGAACTTTGCAAAGACTGCGTTGATAAGGGCTTTTCTTCCGTTATGATCGACGCTTCTAAGCATAGCTTTGAAGAAAATATCAAAATTACCAGAAACGTCGTCGAGTACGCTCACGATCACGGCGTAGTCGTAGAAGCCGAACTCGGACGTCTTGCCGGTGTCGAAGACGCCGTGAACGTCAGCGAAAAGGATTCCAGCTACACCGATCCCGATCAGGTTCAGGAATTCGTTACCAGAACGGGCGTCGATAGTCTTGCCATCGCCATCGGAACCAGCCACGGCGCATATAAATTCAAGGGCGAGCCGAAACTCCGTTTCGACATTCTCGAAGAAGTCGGCAAGCGTTTACCCGGATTCCCCATCGTTCTGCACGGAGCCAGCTCCGTTCCGCAGTATCTGACCGAACAGATCAACGAGTACGGCGGCGACATGCCCGGAGCGAGAGGCGTACCGGAAGAAATGCTTCGTCAGGCCGCTACCATGGCTGTCTGCAAGATCAACATCGACTCCGACATCCGCATGGCCGTTACCGCTACTATCCGTAAGTACTTCAAGGAGAATCCCTCTCACTTTGATCCCCGTCAGTACCTCGGACCTGCCAGACAAGCTGTTACCGATATCGTTCGTCACAAGTTGGTCAACGTGCTCGGCTGCAACGGAAAGGCTTTTAACTAATCGTAAAAAAACAGACGAAAGCAAAGGACCTGCTACAATACGAAGGTTCCATAAGAATTTATTAGTCCATAATAAAATATAGCACACTAAACTTCGCCAACGGTGAAATGTAGTGTGCTTTTCTTATCTGCAAAAGATTTAGAATAAAGCTATATTTTAGCCTTTTGGCTAAAAGTGATATGCAAGGGACTTGCGTTATATTTTGGCATTTAGCCGAAGTTATATTATATTTGCGACAGGGAAAATAAAACTTTGCTGAAAGCAAAACACCGCGCCATAAGGCAAATATAGCTAACGGCGTAGCGATAATCCCTATCGCTACGCCGCTAAAAGCAGGTCCTTTATTTTATTGCGTTAACGGATAATTTCAGAATATTCCGGCCAGTTATTACCGGTCATGACCAAGCCGCTACTATCAACGACGGTCAGGGAGTTCGCGCCCTTACCGGAGAACACGTCGCGGCCAATATCCACGCCGGCGGTTGCGCCGTCGAAAGTGATCTTTTCGAGCAACGGACAATCCTTAAAGGCATTATCGCCGATATAGCGCAGGTTCTGCGCCGCAATAAAGAATTCTTTAAATCCTTGCTTGACGTCAAAGGCAGAATCGGCAATCGTGGTTACCTTCGTTCCGATGATCAAGCTGTAAATGGCGACCTTATCGATCTGTCCGAGATCGTTCTTGCTGTACTTAAACATGATCTTATCGTTTCCGCTTGAAATGGCGTAATACTCGCCGTTCGCGTCAACGTTTCCGTTTTCATCATAAACGACGTATTCGCCGTTTTCTTTATCATAGTTTACAAAGCCGCCGCCGGTCGCCACGTTAAAGCCGATCAATGCGCCTGTTTGCGCAGAATTGGATATCCAGGTCAGTTTAACGATACCTTTCTGATGATTAAACCACGAGGTGCCTTCGAAAGCGTCTTTCCCGATATATCTTAAAGAGGCGTTTTCCGCCGCAGTCACACGGGAAAGCGAAAGACATTGCGAAAACGCGTATTCGCCGATCTCCGTCAAAGCCGCTGAAGCATAGAATGCAGTCACGGACGACTTACTGTAAGCATAATCGCCTATTCTTTCCACAGTAGAGGGTAATTCTATATTGACAAGAACGCTGTTTCGGAAAGCGGCGTCGCCGATGTTTTTCGTGCCGGCAAGCACACCGTAACTATTGTACGATTCATTCCCGACCGCATAAGAAATGAGGGTGTTGGCCATCGGGAAGGTATATACGTACGGCGTCTCTTCGCTACCGATTATGGTACGGGTAAAAGCGTCCTTTTGGTAGACGGCGATACCGATCTCGGCCGAATTAATATCCACTACGACGTAATCCAGCTCGGTCTCCGACGTTCTCGGTTTTGCCCGGGTAAAGTTTTCTATCGGACAGAGATTAAAAGCGCCCTCCTCGATGAAGTAAAGGTTCAACGGCAGGTTGACGACGTTGATATGCGTCTTATATCTATCGAAAGCATTCTTCCTGATACCGATGACGGGATAAAGGACCGGATTGTTACGATCATAATAGATCGCGTTCGCGTTATACGTTTTTGTCGCCGGTTCGTAGCTGAAACTGATCGTGTTGTAGATTAAAAACCGCAAATAATCCGTATTCCAGGTACCGGCGGCATAAATGCTCGCAGCGAGCGCGGTCGCTTCTTCGTAAGAAGAGACGGACGCCGGAATCTGCAATTCTATCATTTCGTTCTCTTGCGCAACGACCTCGGGGATCATGCCGTTATCGTTGGTCGTAACGTAATAATAATGATGCTGAGTCGAATAATAACCCTCTTGACGACTTTCTTCATAATTGACGTAATCAATGACGACGTAATACTTTTCGCCGCTGACGCTGTCCGTGACGAGCTCGTACACAAGGCCCTCGCTACCGCGGGAGATATCCATCCACTTGGCGTATAAAACGATATCGCGACTGACCACCAAAGACATGTACATCGAAGAAGACGCATAATAGTCTTTAGCGGGATCATATGCGCCCGTCGCCTTAACGAAGAGGTCGCCTTCTTTCGTGAAATACTTGGCTTTATTGACGTCCCAACCGGCAACCAGACGATTGGAAATCACGCTGGTTACGTCCTTATATCTGGTATAATAGACGAGAGAAGAATCGTACGTTTCCGTTGCGGGTACGTACTTTCTCGCGGCGGCATTATACGTAAAAAACAGTTCCCGGTCGGTCGACCAGGTCGATTCGGAAAGCGAAGCAAACGACGCGGCGAAAAATGCGTCTTTACTGTAAAGATAATACTTCGTCGTCGAGGAATAAACGTTGCTTGCCGCAACAAAACCGGTCCCGGGAACATAGACCATATAACGAGTGTAGACGTCTGCCCACGAAGCGCTGTCCAAATAAGCTTCATCGTTCGCCAAATAGTATTCGTCGTCATACGTGTCCAAGAATACGGTACTGTAAGAAGAATCGAGATACCAATTAATGAAGTTATACTTCATTTCGCCCGCTCCTTCATAGTCGTAGTCGGCAGAAGCGTTGATATCGTTCATCGAGTCGAGATACAGGTGGCGCGGTTGCAGTACGTAACTGTCGTAATTCGTCTTGTATTCGTCGGCTTTTTCCAAGAACAAGACGTATTGTTCGAGAATAGCGCACAAAATGCGATCATACTCATAGTCCGTGGTCACGATATAGGTATAATACCGCACGTTCCTGTCAAAGTCCGCGTTCTCAGCAACGGGAACGTACATATCCCCTTCTTTGACGTAATAATTTTTATAGAAAACGTCCCACTCGTCCATCTGCAACGCGGCAAGACCGGTACTGTCTTTATACTCCTGGGCATGGATAAGGTAATCGGCGAATTCGGACGTAAAGGTAGAAACGTCGATATAATTCTTTTCGGAAAGATCGGCGAGTATAGCGATAAAGTCCGCAACGAACGCGCGTCTGTCCGGGATATAAGCGTCTCCCGTTTTCGTGGACGCCTGAGAATACTTTGTCAGGTAATAAACGTAATCGTTTAATTCGTAATCGGAATACTCGTGCTTCTTGACCGAGCTCAGAATATCCTGATACTTACGGATAGAGCCTTGGTAGGCGGCAATGAGCTCGCGGCAGACGTCTATCGAGAACGAGAACGTATTGTAAAGAGTTGACGCGTTATTTACATCGTAGTAGGCTTCGTAATAATCGACGTAACGCTTTTGACGATAGTATTCTTGTCCGGATACAACAGAATTTTCTCCGATACGGATACCTTTATAAATATCTGCAAGAGAAAGTATACTGCCTGCGGGGAGATTATACTCGATGGTGTTTTCTTCTACCGCATAACCGTCGCTGAATTCAGCCAAACCGGAATATGCCATAGATTGGGTGGTATCCGAAATCTTAATCGTGTAAGTAGTAGTGCATAAATAATGCGCGTAATAGGTCACGTTTTCCGAATGCGAAGCAGTGATGAGTAGCGCGTTTCCACGGTAACCGGTCAATAAATAATCGTAATAAGATACGTCGTACCAGCCGATAAAGTCATAGTTCAAAATAACGCCGTTCTTGTTGCGCAAGACGCCGCCGTCAAATCCCTCGGCAAGGTTTATTTCTTCCACACTCGCGCACTCGAAGATCTCTACCTCGTTATAACTTCCGTTTGTAAAATCGTAGTCGTAATAGAAAGTGATTTCGTACCGGCGGTTATCGATATCTTTACAATACAGGTTTGTATCGTCGATAACCGTAATGGCGTCGCGTAAAAAGTCGATTTTACCGGAGACGTTCATTTCTGCCGTCTTGTACCACTCGATCGACCAGTCTTCCGACCCGTCCGTTACGCTGTAAAAATCCGACATGCCCTGAACGACGGTGTTCGTGTCGGAATAATAGTAAAATTCTCCTATATTTTCTTTGGACGAGAGACAAAGGCGGATCATACGCGTATCGTCGTCCTCGCGGTTTTCCAATCCGGCGCAATAATACAGATAGCAACTCTTGAGGCGATTCTTTTCATAATCCGCTCTGTACCGCTCGTACACGGCATACTGTGCGTACGTAATGGGATCGGAAAGATACAGTCCGAGATAATCGTAGCGATAGTTTTTCGCATGAACGTAATTCAGGAAGGTGTCGTTGGAACGATCGAGCTGTCTGTTATAGAACCTGTACCCAGCCGTGTCGTGATAGTACAAATATGCCAGTCGACAGAACGTCATGTCAAAGTCTTCAAACGAAATATCACGCGTAAAAATATCTTCCGAATATCCGAGCTCATAAGTTTTCAGTATAGCGGCATGTTGGTTATAAAACGCAATAAGCGCGTCTCTGTTCCCGGCGGTAAACAAGCTGTCGCCATAACTGTTTTTCATGTTCAGATAGGAAGTAAACACCCCCGTGAAACTATCGTTGAAATAAACTCTTGTGCCGAAGCGGCTCTCCACCGCAGCTTGCAAGCTTACCACGTCGTAGGTGCCGGAGTTTCCGCCCGTTGCACAGATCGTATTCATTGCGGCGATATCTTCGGCATTCAGCGACATCCATATAAAGAACTTAACGAAATCGTTCTGTTTTTCTTCGGAAAAAGCCGATGTGGCTATCATGCTCTTGAGAGCGTCATAGCGGAGTTTGGCCAAATACAATTCATACACGCGGACATGCTCGTAAACCTCTAACTTCTCACGAATAATCGGGTCGGGGGCGGGATCGCTCTCCTGCGTACGATCGGGAGAAAAAACATATCGCTTGGGATCGGCATAGGAAGAGGGATTATACATGCTGAACGTGTCGTAGAACGGAATAGTCAATCGAACCATAACGCCCCGAACGCTCTCGTATTCGCGCCTGAGATTAACGACGCGGTCCTTTTTCAGATATTTTGCGTATAAGTTGACCGAACCTTTAATCTCGGTCGCAATGCCGCTCCTGATCGTGGCGAGATATTCGCCTTGTGCGTCGCGGAGTATCCAGTAGTTTTCCGCTTCCCCTTCCGGACGTTCCGGCTCTACAAAAGCTTCTTCTGCGTCGGACCATATCTGACCTCTGCCGTTATACCAGATCTGCTTATCGTTGGCGTCGCGAACAACGTAACACCACTGTGAAGAATACCCGTCGCTGATGGCGGCCGGCGTATTCAGTTTCGGATCCTGCGTATACGTCGTATAATCGAAAGAAGAATTCCAATCGACGGAGAAATTCTTTTTGGCGTCTTTATCTTCATAGACGTATTCCATCTGAATATTACCGGAGCGAAGAGCCTCTTGCGTTTGTTCGGGGACGCCGTTCTGAATAACGATATCGTACGTATTGATGACGTGATACGCCTGAATAAGAGTATATTCCTCGGTCAGTATGACCGAACCCGATTCATCCGGCATTTCTTCAAAGCCGGTTTCTTCCATGTCGGCCTCGGCGCAAGCCTTACAGAGGGTATTGGCAAGATAATCGGTCGTTTCCGTATAGTTACAGTTGGGACAAACGTATTTTTTGCTATGATTATAATAAGCGACCCAGCGTGTAGTGTGTCCCTCTTTGGTGGGCATCGTATAAGAACTGTAAGCAAAAGTCGAGCCGTAATCGTAGGTATGATTAACGTTGATCTCTTTGTTATTGCTATCGAAGTAATAAATACATACGGTGCACTTTTCGGTCTGAAAACTGGCGCGAACTAACAAATCGATGGTCACCTTATCGGCGTTTCCGTTGGTAACGTTCCATTCAACGAATTTTTTGCCCTCGATATACACGCCGTGCCCCTCCGCGTCGATGGACGGAAGCAAAAAGCTTTCCACGTCGAATTTGTCGCCGTAATGAACGGAAAAATCGGCAAGAACGGCGTCCTTACGGGCGACGCGCATACTGATGTAATTTTTGTCTTTATCTTGTTGGAAGCGAGAAACAGTATCGCCGGGTTGCATGATATCCGTCGGAGATCTCTCCGCCCAAAGCCTCTTATCGACGGGCAGAGTGACGTGACCCTTTCCTTGACGAGAAACGGTCTGCGCATAGATCAGGCCTTCTTCGTCTCTGAGATAAGAAATCAATACGTCGCCGACCTGCAAGCGTTCGTCTTGCGTACGGACGTTCCAGTCGGCCGGCATGGGAAGCATAATATCGGCGTCGCAAACAAAAGTGACGGTGCAAGTTCTTTTATCCAGCCACTTGGCATAAAAAGAAGTATCTTTGGATAAACGATAGGGCTCTCTCGCTCGCTTGCCGGAAAAGGCCGCGTCCGCATTGATCTCGTTAAAATTAACGTCTACGTACCAACCGTCGAAAATGTACCCTTCCCGTTCAGGCACGGGAAAAGCCGTAATAACATCGGTACTGAACGCGTCCACGTTTGTTCCGCCGAGAGAGAAGAAGGTCGCTTTATATTCGTTTATGACCGCTTTTTCCGAAACGGATATCTGCAAGGGGGTCGAAAGTCCGAGGTAAGAAATGGTAATGGAGTGAACGCCGACGATAAAAAACTTTTCTCTGTCCTTTTCTGAGATCATAATATCGGTCAAAGTGACCGACTCGGTCGTCTTGTCGCTATAATTGACGACAAACTTAATCTCAGAAAGGTCGATATCCTCGCCGATATAGTAGCTCCCTTCATGTTTTTCGGTGACGAGAAGGGATTTCGGCGTCTTTTCGGCGTCCGACGAAGAAGAATCGGTCGTGGTACAACCGACGGCAATTATACCGAGGCACGCCGCCAACAAAAAAATAAGCACACACAAAACTTTTCTTTTCATCTTCATAATCCTATATGTTATAAAATAACATATATCTCCTCGCCTGTCAAGAGTCGTCACGGATTGGGTTTGGTATAAAAACCGATATCCCAAGCCGCATAAAGCGTCGTATCTTCTTCTATCGCGTACGGAAATTCTATCTTATTTCCCGTACCCTCCGGATTGTCGTACCAACCGAGGAAAATATAATAATTGTTTGCGCTTTCCGATTCTCGCGTCGTCTTCGGTTCTTCCAGAAGATACGCGGCGCGGACCGCAGGAACGGGAGTTCCTCCCTGAGCTTCAAAAATAAGGTCGTATTGAATAACCGCCGCGCCGGTAGCCGAAAAAGCGTCGGTTAAAAACGACCACTTGGCTTTATAAAGTCCGTCCGTATAGGCAGGGATGACCACGGTAAAATTTTCTGCGTGTGAAGAAAACAACCCGGAATCCGTTTGAGGGGGCACTCTGCTCGTCAAAGACGCTTTTTTCAGCGAAAAACAGCGAGAAAACGCAGATCCGTCCATCCTTTCCAATTTGCTGTCTTCTGCAAAAGATATTTCGGTCAGAGATTGACATTCGGAAAAAGCAAAACGCTCTATCGTCGTCACCGTCGCCGGGAAAGAAACTTTTTCTACGGCACTATACGAAAACGCAAAATCGAAAACGACCTCCGTATTCGACGGGATGGCGTATTCCCCGCTTTTTCCCAAAGGAAACCTATAAAGGGTCTTGCCCTCGTCAATAAACAAAACGCCGTCCCGAGAAACAAAGTAGGCGTTCCCTTCTTCTACCGTATACGCCGTCAATGCGGGTGCGGACGTAGGCGCGTTAAATACGGAAAGCTCTTTATTCAGGTTGATCGAGGTCAGGTTGCAACGATAAAATGCGTTCTCGGCGACTTCTTCCGTTCCGGGAGCGATCGAAAACGTTTTTTTCGTATAACAGGCCGGAAAAATAAGTAGCTGTTTTCCGTCGACCGAGTATAAAACGCCGTCTTTGGAAGAGACCGTTTCGTTTTTTTCATCAACGATAAACTTCTGCAAACTCTCCATATTTTTCAGTTTGGAGGGATTTATAACGACCGATTTACCCAAGGATAACTCCTGCAAAAAGACGTTAAACGAAAAGGCGTTGGCGCCGAGTTCAGTCACGGAATCGGGAACGGAAAAGGTCTTTTCTTCTTTGGCTACGGGATAGGCGTATAAAAGGCTTTTGTCGGCCGAATACAACACTCCCTCTTCCGACGTCCAACTCTCGTTACCCTCTTCCACTTCGATCTCCTGCAATCTCAAACAACGAGAAAAAGTCTCTCCGATCGAGTTCACGTTTTTACCGATATGAATAAACGTAAGATGCGTCTTATTTTTTATAAAGTTAAAGGCAAGAGACGTAATAATCTTTCCGTTCTTTTGATCGGGAATCCAGATCGTGGGACAAACGGTATCGCAGGACGTTACTTCCAAAGTATCGTCGCTACGCTTGACAAAAACGAGTTCTTCATTTCCGACGTTTTTGTCGATCCATTTTGCGTATAACGTGCAGGACTCATGCGCGCGGAACGGAAAAGCAATCCGTTTTTCATACTGCTTGTCCTGGTACCATCCCTCCAAAACAAACCCCTCTTTGGTCGATAAAGGTTCAGCTTCGATCAATTGATCAACAACAGCGGCCACCTTCGTTCCGTCTGTGACGAAACGAACGACGACGGGTTCCGTTTCAGACGTTTGCTCCCGCGGACTGCATGCCGCGAGAAAAACGAGAAAGACGATCAGAAATACAAACAAGAACTTTTTTTTCATAGCACCGGTGTTTTCAAAGCGTATTTGGTCAGCCAACTTTCTATTTCTCCGGGAGAAAAAGTAAAGAATGAGGCGACGTCCCGCACGTCCACGTTTTCTCCGAGACGATCGACGTACGTAATAATGGCAACGAACATAAAAAACGGATAATCGTCCTCTTCAAACGATTCGGGGCAACCGAGGACTTCATAGCCCTTTTTCACGGCGGAAGCGAGCACGTTGCTATGATAAGGCACGTATTCTTTGGACGAAAGGATCAACGTCGTCGCTTCTTTAAAAACTTTATTCCAGATCCCATAGCGATGACGGAAGCGTGACGCTTCCACGATCATCGCTCTTTCCGGCAAGGAAAAAGACAAAATGCCTTCGTACCCGTTGTCGATCATCGCTTCGAGGAGTAACCTTTTTACCTCTTTGCTGACGAAAGCCGATTCAAGCAGGCTCGCGCAGAGTTGAAAAGCGATCGTCTTGTCCTTCGATTCGAAAATCCGATTGATCGTCATCGTGACGTTATACAGATTTCCGCCGCAACAGTACTGTCTGATCTTTAAAAAAGCGTCTTCGTCAATCTCGCTTTTGCCTGTCGACAATATCTCCGCAAATAATTTTTCGTCCAGTTCCGGCGTCAGCGTAAGATATTCGGTCGCGGCGTTCTTTCTCGTTGCCGTTGCGCAAAGGTCGATCAGACGCATGGGCGGTTGCGCAAAGCTGCAAACGGCGAAATATCTTGCCCGATACTTTACCGCGGATTCGGTATCTTTCAACGCAAGAGAAATCGCGTACATATAATAAAGCACGCTTTCGTCGATTTCGCATAAAGAAAGAATCTTCTCGAAAAAAAGTTTGGCGCATGTAAATTCCGAAGCTAAGAAGTAGACTTCGCCCATATCCCGAAGTAAGTCGACGTCTTCGTTGTCGTCCACAAAATACTTAACCCCTTCTACGGCGAGCAAACGGGTATTTTCTCCTCCGGAAAGAAGCAAATTAATGAACTCGGCGTCGCCGGAAGCATATTCTCCTATGATCGGCAGAAGCGGAACGAGATAATTATCCAGATCGAACTTACTGTCGGCGTTGAGCGCAACGCATAAGGCGTCGATCACGCCGGCCATATTTCTCCTGTTAAACGGCAGGCTGAAAAACAATTTGATCGCATCGGTATACTTCTTTTGCGAGATCAGAAGAGATATTTTATTGAACATCAGGATGTGATCGGCGCTGAGCGTCTCTTCTTCCTCTTCGATCGGCGTAACATAGGACATCTCCGGCAAAAATCTATTGAAATCAAGCGAAAAACATCCGCCTTTATATTCGGTCTTAGCCGCTTTGAAAAGAGCGTAGCGTGCAAGAGGCGAATTGCCGACGGCAAGGAACAGATCGGCGTACGTCAGATATAATTTTTTTTCTTCTTCAAGCGATCCGATCTTCCCGTACGCTTCGTTCAGATTTTGTACGGCCAGGTACCATTGTTTTTTTTCCATGGCCGCAGTCGCGTACTGAATAAGCGCCGGAAAAGTCAGATTCAGTTCTATTTTTCCCATATTCTCTCCACGTCTTTTTGTGTGAAAACGTATTTCTTTTCACAAAAGTGACAACTGACTTCGATCGAGCCGTTTTCTTTTATGATGTTTTCGCACTCCTCTTTCCCGATACTCCTTAATGCGTCCGTGATCTTCTCTACGCCGCAAGAGCATTTCAGCCTCAATTCTCTCGCGGAAAACCTTTCCGCGTCAAGGTGCGAAAAATAAAAGTCAAATATCTCTTCGGGCGTTTTTTCTTTTAAAACGGTGCTGACCGCGCCGAAATTACTCATAACGTCCTCCAACATAACGAGCATGTCTTCGGTAATGCCCGGCATTGCCTCCGCTATCACGCCGCCCGCCGACACGCACCCGTTTTTGTCGTTGAGTACGCCCAAAGCCACGGCGCTGTTTATGCCTTCGCTTTTTGCGAGGTACTCGGCAAAGTCTTCGGCGATCTCGCCCGTTACCAATTCGCAAGTACCGTTGTACGGCTCTTTTAACCCGAGATCCTTACAGACCGTAAACGTTCCCGATCCGATCCCTTGTCCAACGTCCAGGTGACCGTTGGCCTTTAAGGGCAACTCGGCGTGAGGGTTGGCGACGTACCCGCGAAGGGTACCGTCGCCGTTACCGGCGACGACCACCCCTCCGATACAGCCGTCTCCTTTTACGGAAATACTGAATACGTCTTCTTTGTTTTTCAAATTGGCTCCGATATATGCGCCGGCCGTCATGGCGCGTCCCAGCGCGGCGGCCGAAAGCGGACTCAGATCGTGCAATCTTATTTCTTCGTTTACGGCGTCCGTCAACGTGATCACGGCCACTCGCGCATAGCCGCCGAAAACGGTGCCTGTCAATATTCTGTCCATTATTTTAAATCTTCCAACTGTGCTTTTAATTTTTCGACTAAATTCTTGTTTTCCTGCAACTTCGTCTTTTCCTTTTCCACGAGTGCGGCAGGCGCCTTGGCGATAAAACCGGCGTTGCCAAGCATTCCTTCGCTACGCTTGATCTCCCCTTCCACTTTGGCGATCTCTTTGGAAAGTCGCGCTTGCTCTTTATCAAGATCGACCAGCTCTCCGAGCGGAATGAATATCTCTGCATTGGAAGCAACGGCACCGCAAACCTTGTTGCCTGCGCCCGCCTTGTCCGCAACGAATTTAAGTACGGAAATTCCGGCCAGTCTTTCTAAATAAGGCACTGCGCTTTCATACAATTTTTGCGCGTCAGTTTTAACGAAAAGATGTACCTTTTTCGTTGCGGCTACCCCCATTTCGGCGCGGATATTACGGATTTTCACAATGGTTTCTTTGACTCCCTCGAATTCGTCGTACGAGTCGTTGAAACACAGTTTTTCATTATAAACGGGGTATTGTTCGAGCATAATCGTTTCGCTGATGCCGAGTTGCGCCCAAATTTCTTCGGTAATAAACGGTACAAACGGGTGCATCAACTTCAAAATGTTCGATAAAACGAATTTAAGAACGCTGAGCGCGCCCGTCTTGGCCTTTTCGTCCTGACTGTACAGCATCGGCTTCGTGAGCTCGATATACCAGTCGCAGAAGTCGCTCCAAACAAAGTCGTACAACTTTCCGATAGCCATACCGATTTCGTACTTTTCGAGGTTACGTCTTACTTCCGCGGTAACGAGTTGCAACTTGGTGAGCATCCATTTATCGGCGGAAGAAAGATCTACCTTATCAATATCTACCGTTTCTTTCCCTTCCAGGTTCATCACAACGTAACGGGAGGCGTTCCAGAGCTTATTCATAAAATTACGTCCGGACTCGATCTTTTCGTCCGAGAAACGTATGTCTCCGCCCGGAGCGACGCCGGTACACAAAGAGTAGCGCAGGCTGTCCGCGCCGTACTTATCGATCAGAAGAAGCGGATCGATACCGTTGCCCAGACTCTTGCTCATCTTACGTCCTTGCGCATCGCGAACGATACCGTGGATCAGGACTTCGGGGAAAGGTACTTCTCCCATATGTTCGATACCCGAGAAGATCATACGAGCCACCCAGAAGAAAATGATATCGTAAGCGGTAACAAGCAAACTGGTCGGGTAGAAATATTCCAGATCTTTGGTCTTTTCCGGATAGCCGAGAGTACTGAACGGCCAAAGCGCCGAAGAAAACCAAGTGTCAAGAACGTCGTTTTCTTGATCGAGACGCTTACTTCCGCACTTGGGACAAACGGTGGGATCGGTCTTGGAGACGATCATTTCGCCGCAATCGGCGCAATACCAACACGGAATACGATGTCCCCACCAAAGCTGACGAGAAATACACCAGTCTTTGATATTTTCCATCCAGTTAAAATAAATCTTCTCGAAGCGTTGAGGCACGAAAGAAGTCTTGCCTTCGCGGACGGCCTTGATCGCCGGACGGGCAAGGTCTTCCATCTTGACGTACCACTGCTCTCCGACTTTGGGTTCGATATCGTTATGGCATCGATAGCAAACGCCGACGTTATGCGTATACGGCTCGATCTTTTCGATCAGACCGAGGGCGTTCAGGTCTTCGACGATGGCCTTTCTCGCTTCGGCGCGATCCATACCCTGATACTTACCGGCAAGTTCATTCATCTTACCCTTGTCGTCGATGACGGAAATAACTTCCAGGTTATGCCGCTTGCCTACCTCGAAGTCGTTGGGGTCATGCGCGGGCGTGATTTTGACAGCGCCGGTACCAAAGTCCAGCTCTACGTAATCGTCGGCGATAACGGGGATAACGCGGTCTGTCAGGGGCAGATTCATGGTCTTACCCACAATATCCTTATATCTTTCGTCATTGGGATTAACGGCAACGGCGGTATCGCCCAAAATAGTTTCGGGACGAGTGGTAGCTACGATCATATAGCCGCTTCCGTCGGTATACGGATAACGAATATGCCACAAAAAGCTGCTCTTTTCTTCATATTCTATCTCTGCGTCGGAAAGAGCCGTACCGCATCCGGGGCACCAATGCGTCATGCGCTTGCCGCGATAAATAAGTCCTTTGTCGTAAAGATTGACGAAGACTTCCCGGACGGCTTTACTGCATTTATCGTCCATCGTAAACGCTTCTCTCGACCAGTCGCAACTGGAACCGAGGCGCTTTAATTGTTCTACGATCCTGTTACCGTACTTTTCTTTCCAGGCAAAAGTCCTCTTCAAAAAATCTTCTCTGCCGACTTCTTCTTTTGTCTTGCCTTCGGCTTGGATCTGTTCGACGACTTTCAGTTCGGTCGCGATGCTGGCATGGTCGGTACCGGGTACCCACAGCGTGCAAAAACCGTCCATTCTTTTATAACGTACGATAATATCCTGCAACGTATTGTTAAGAGCGTGTCCCATATGGAGTTGCCCGGTAATGTTCGGCGGCGGGATCACGATCGTAAAAGGCTTTTTGTTCGGATCGGGGGTCGGTGTGAAATACTTCTTTTCGCACCATTTCTGATAAATTCGCTTTTCGAATTCTTGCGGTGTAAATGTTTTGTCCATCATAATGTTACGTATATCCTTTTATTATTAATAATAAATTTCTATCCTTATATTTAATTGTTTTCTTCGTTTGTTTCGCTTTCGACGGAAACAGACTTTTTCGCCTTTTCCGCTTTCACTTTTTTATAATCTTTTGCCGCGCCGACCAAGTAGCAGACAGCCGCCGTCCAATTCAGAACAACGCCGATCGTGACGATAATCCAATCGAGACTGTATACGTCCCAAAGATGGGCGACGATGAGCTTATGGAAAAAGCAGGCGATAATACCGACGCTGATAATGGCGCTCGCCACTTTGCCCAACATGTTGGACTGAACGTTGACTTTGTTCATGAAAAAAGACCCTCCGACGACCATAGCGATCTCGCGGAAAGCGATCAAAAAGAGAAACGCCCAATGAAGATACCCGGCGATAACGAGGGCGAGCATGGCGCCGATGTGCATCGTCTTGTCGGCGATCGGGTCGATGAGTTGTCCTACGTAGGTCGCTTGATCGTGCTTGACGACGTGTTTGCCGAACTTGGTTCCCTTTTTGTATTTGCGTGCGATCTTGCCGTCGAAAACATCAGTGACGGCGGCAAGAGCCATGACGCCCAGTCCGATATAGACGTACCAGTCTGGATGAGCGGGTTGCGCACTGAGAATAACCATCGTCATGAAGACGGGAACGCACAAGATTCGGAAAAACACAAGAATATTCGGTACCGTCCAGACGGTATACCTATTGATTATCAATTTTTTTTCTGCCATTGCCATTACTCCTTAACAATTTTTTACGTTTTTGATATAGTATCAGACAAGCCGTTCCCGACGCAACGGGAATGATCAATAAAAACAGCAGATAAAGCCATTTATTGTCTTTCTTCGGCTGTTCTTCTTCGACGAAAAGATACACAAGCCCAGTCGTATTCGGCACGCTCAGCACAAGGTTTCCGTTCGTGTACTCCTTAACGTGACACGGGACCGTCGACGATTCTTCGCCTTTGCTCACGATCTGCACGGCGGCAATCTGCTTATAGGGACCTACCGAAAAAGACAATTCCAACGGAACGGAAAAGGCTCTGTCGCAGTTACCTTGCTCGGTCACGAAGACGTGCATCGAAAAAACGTATACGCTCGTAGCTCTTTCAAGGCCGCTTTGACTTAATTCTTCCTTTCTCGTGTCCGAATAATCGGACTTATATACGCCGGTCAGGACGATGCCTTTTTCTCCGAACTTAACGAAAGCGCACGCTTTATATAAGTTATCAACGTTGAGTCCGGAAGAAAGGGTCTCCGCATTGTCCGTCGAAAACTCCACGTTTCTTCTGCCGTTCAACATATCCGACTTATACCCGTTATATTCTTCCAGAACGGCCGACAGCTTTTCCGCGGCGGCATGTTTTTCTTCTTCGGAGACCTCTCCGTTGATGCCGTTTCTTTTGAGCGTATATTCGTTGTATGCGTTGTTCAGCTTGGTTTTGAACGCTTCCGACCAATATTCCGAAGAAGAATCGATGGTATTGAAAGCGTTGTCGGCGACACGGATCAGTTCGTCCACGTCGTACGTCGCTACAAGCTTTTCCGCACTCGTATTGCCTACCTTGTCGGTCGCGGTCACGTAATAGTTATAATGACCGGGGTCGGAAGGAATGGTAAAAGAGGCCGTATTACGATTGATTTCTCCATCTTTCGACGTATAAATCTCCGTTTTTATTCCGGTATCCATATCCTTTTTATACACGGTATACGACTTAACGCCGGAAGAAGCGCAAACGGACGAAACGTCGGAAAACGTGCAAGTGACCGATTTCAAAAAGGGATTAATCTCTTTTATCGTGACCGCAGGCGCCTGACCGTCCACGTTGTCGAGGTATAATATTTCGCTATCATAATTCGGTACGTCGGTTTCTTCGCCGGTATCGTAATATACGGTAAAGATAAAGGCGCAACAACGATCATACTTCACGTCAAAAGAATAAGCTTTTTTTCCGGCGAGACCGGTAGATTTCAGATCTTTTTTTCGGACGAGAACGTCGTTCTTTTCCGTCGTCAGATTATCACCCGTCGCGCCTCCCTCGCTTTTTTGGAGCGTCTGATACATGATATCGGAGGAAGTAGACGTAACGACGTCGTACGTAATATAGGACAAATCCGGATACAGATCGCCGTTTACGTACACGGTGCGCTTTACTTCCGTTCCTTCCTTAACGTATCCGATCGCTCCGTCGTCGTAGGTCAGTTGCAGGCGGGACTCTCCGGCAAGTGCGGTAGTACCGCCAGGAACCGCGGCAAGCAGAACGATAAAAATTATAAACGCGGCAAACAAGCCGAAACGCAACTTACTTTTCGTCATTTTACCTCTTCTTCATCGGATTCAGAACGAGCACAAGCACGACCGCGATGACGACAATGGCCGCAGCCACGATCAGAATGACGTACGTGAACTTGAACGACGCCTTAGAAAAGGCGATCTGTCCGCTCGATATGGAAGTATTGAAGACGTACATATCGCCCTCTCTGTGCGGATCAAGAACGGTCTGATCGCCGAAATCGACGGTAAATTCCGCATTCCTGTATTCCTCGGGTATTTCGACGCAGATTTTGTATTGTCCCGTCGTGATAGCCGCTTCTCCGTTGACGGTCACGTTATAACCGATGATGGTAGAAGAAGCCCCCAAAGACTTAGAAACAACGCTGGTCTGGTTCTTTTTCGTATCCACCTCGTAGAATTCGATCCCCGTTCCGTCTTCGAAACCGTCCGAACTCGTCATATAAGAATTACTGTCCTTGGCACGAACGGTAGACGTCTTTATCGTGATAATTTCGGAACATTCGGGCATAGTCAGCACGTAGTTTTCCGCTTTCAGCCCCGATAACTTGTAATCGGTAATGATCACGCCGTGTTTTCCGGGTTCGCTGCTCCCGTCGGCGGTGGCTCCGCGCAAAGTAAGCGTAACTTCATCACTGAACAGTACTCCGCTCAACTTTCCGGTAACGGCAATGGTGCTTGTTCCGTCAAAAACTTTATTCTCCGCCGTAAACGAAGAGACGGCAAGCGGTCTGGGATTGATCTTAAAGACGGCGCTGACCTGCTTGCTGTTATAACTCTCGTCATCGATATAGACGGTAATGTTATAACTGCCGACGTCGGTAGGCATCACCCTGTCGTAACCTTGGTAGATAATATAGTAGTTGACGTCGGTAGGTACGGTAACGATGATGGGCTTCGATACCGAACCGTAGACCTGTCCGGAAAGGCTTTCCACGTCGAAATTGATCTCCTCCACGGTACCTTTGGCGATCTTATACGTGGCTGTCGCCGTAGCGACGTAATTATCATGAATAAGCGTTACGATAATATTATAGCTACCGAGCGCAGTGGGGGGTGTTCTGTCGTTGTACACAACGCCTTCATCGCGGGAAACAAACGAATACTGCACGTTTTCTCCTACCGTCGCCGCGTCTCGGGCGAGATAGTACGACTTTCCGGTCGTATCGTTACTGTCGTAGAGTTTGAAACCATAGTTACACCCTTTTGCGTACAAAACGTTATAAGCGGTAACGACGTCGCCCTTGTCGTTGACGAAATCGATGTCGATCTTCTTCTTTTCCACGACGTAATTGAAGCGATATACTTCAGAAACGTAGTTGTCGTCTTCGATCCAGCAAGTAAAGGTATACGTGTTCGCATTCATATATAGAGGTTCGTCTCCGCTGTCGTCATACAGCACGTTGTTACGCACGTCGAAGGTACTGACGCGGTAAAAGAGGTTGCTCGGCGACGTTGTGAACATCGTTCTGAGCGCGGAAAAGTCGGCGGGCGTGCCGTACGTTACGGAAACGTCGCGCCAATGAATGGTCGCGGTGCCCTTGTTCACGGTAATCTCGACCGTGCCGCGATAGGAGTCGAAATTGTTGTTGTCGATAGGAATAAACCTGTATTCCACCGTTTCCGTTCCGGCGGTCTTAAAGGATTTTGCCGTCTGTATAAACTCGAAAGTCCCTTTTACCGCGCCCGCAAAGTTATTATAGTAAATCAGACCGCCGTTCAACGACGATTTCATTAAACTTTCCCCAACGGCGACGGGCACGGCCGAAGGACGGACGACCCTCGATTCGTCGACGGAAGCCTTATTGACAACGAAGACGGGAGCGGAATTGCCTCCGTATATGGTCGTGGTTTTCACGACGTAATTCGAATTCGCGCAGGTCACTTCCAGTTCGTAAGAGCCGGCGGCAACGGGATTGCTCGTTTTCGTTCCATCCAGAACGGATACGAACTTAACGTCGACGGCGAGGTTCTCCTCTGCGCCGGAAATGACGTATGTCAGGGCGTCTTTAACGCCATATCCCGTATAAAAAGCGGACAAATTGGTAAATTCGACCACGACCTGAACGCTCGCCACGATAACGCTCATAGTGAAAGAGATCGTGGCATAGTTACTGTTGTCAGGTACGAACAAGACGGTCGCCGTGTTGACTCCGGCATTCGGCTTTTTATCCGCGTCGTCCGGATTGACGATGAACTTACCCGGGACGCTTTCGCCGGCGGAAACGGCCGATCCGCGCATAAACTTGGTATTGAGCGCGCGAAGTTTCGTTCCGTACTTGATATGATAGACGTTGCCGGTAGAGTCGACTTGCGTCTGTATTACCGGTTGTTCTTCCAAAATAACGCTTTGCGGACGAATAACGTACTCGAACGTACCGTTGGAAAGCGTGTAGTTGGGACTCGTAAGTTCTATGGTGGCGATATACGTCCCGGCGTCCGTAGGCGGAACGGTCGTGCGGGAATAGCCCTCTTTGCGGAAGTAAATCACTCGTTCCATATCCTCTCCGTTAGAGAACAACATGGAAATGGTCCGGTTTTCGGTTCGTTCGTTACCGTATACGAAAACGTAAGACGTCTTGTCGAGCGTAACGGTCAACACTTTCGGCAAAATACGATACGAAAAGATCTTTTCCGCATAATAATTTTCCGAATCGACGGTCACGCGCAAATCATACAATCCGGCGTCGGAAACGGTGCTGACGAACGGATCGTCCGTACCGGACAAACGATACCTCACGACGACTTCGGAAGAAAGAAGCATCTCGCCGTTATAGATCACGTCCGGCGACGTGGTAAAGGTCTCTGACGCGTAGGTATCCGAAGTCTTGCTGAGCCGGATATCGTCGGAAATATCGCGTTTTTCGACGGTAAACGTCGTTTGCGTCTCGCCGTAATAACCATACTCGTCATCTTTTAAGAAAATCGACACGAGATAGGTACCGATGTCGCAACCGGAGCTGATATTGCCGTTCATATCGAGTACGGTGATACTATACGATTCGTACGGGATCGGCATGACCGTGTTATCGACGGACAGTTGAAGATCGGCGGAAGAAAGGGGCATTCCGTCGTAAACCTTGCTTCTGCTTCCGACGACGATATCGACGCCGGCCAGCCCTGTATATACTTTAAGAAGGAGTTCTTTCGGCAAGGTCGCAAATTCGTAATTTTTCGAGACAAAGCCGGTCAGCAACACGGTACGTCCGTTATCCTCTTCGGTCAGCACGGTATCGACGGAGAAAGTAACCGAAGTAGGATCGGCGTCGATTTCTCTTCCGCCGGACCGAATGATCAGACGATGACTTTCGGAAAGCTTTTTACCATAGAAGCCGATCAGTTCGACAGAGACGTTCGAGCCGAAGCCGACTTTTCTTAAAATGCTCCCGAGATTGATATTTCCGGTCATTTCGTTCAGCTTTGCATAGTCGACCACGTTACCGTTATTATAAAGAGAGTACCGGACGGCCACGCTATCTCCTACGTTCGGAACAACGTCGCCGTTCTCAAATTCGAGAACGCCGTTTTGATTGAGCGTATTGATCATGGCCGTACACTCGGAGCAATTCTCGACGCAAGGCTTAAAGACGAGCGAAAAGCTCTTTAAATTCACGCCGTACGAAAGGAATTCTTCTCCGTTGGCCGGCGAGATGGCGATATACACGCCGTGGGTGTGCGTCGCGTCGGTACTCGCGAGCGTCGTAAACATCGGTTTCAGCAGACGACTGCAAGCATAACCGGGAATCTGAATGGTCGTACTCGTCCAGTCGGAATCGGCGCCGCTGATCGTTTCCCCCGAAGAGAGCTCGTCAAACGTATCTTCGTCGGTTGCCTTCGTCATGGCGAAAACGTCTTTTCCGATGACGTTCACAAAGACCGGGAAGGTCACGACGTCGTATAAATCGGTATCGTACGGAGTAAACGTGACGCTTACCTCGTTGAGATTGGCTTTGGTAAAGGAGGTATCGGTAACGGTAAACACACCGTCGATCGTGACGTTCGACTTGCCTTGAACGACCGCTTTACCTCCGACGAAATCGCTACTGACGAGAGGTACAACGTCGTCTACCTTTATTATTTTCGATACGGTGGGCGCTTCTGTGATCACAGGGACGCCTTTTACGATAATAAGTTGTCTCGTCCACGTTCTGGTACCGGTATAATTTTCCGAAACGACGTTTGCGGTAACGGTATAAGCGCCGATGCCGCGAGGTGTGGAAGGACCGCCGTTATAATAATGAACGACGTTGATATGAAAGTCGGAGTTGACCGAACCGTATTCGTATACGAGAGAAGTATCGAACCTCAACGAGAACTCGTACTTGTCGCCGGTATAAGCGACGGTATAATCGTCCGAAACAAGCAGCCCCGCTTTTCCGTTCATGATCAGGCTGACGAATTCCATATCGTACGTTGCTTTTTCGACGTCTATTTTGACGTAATCGCGAACAATCTCATAATCGACGTAACCGTTTTCGTCCGGATCCGGCGTAAAGGTATATTGAACCGTCTGCCGTCCGACGGGCACGGTAGAAATATCTTGATAGGCAAGGCTGAACACGCCGGCAATCTCCATTCCATTTGCGGCGCAATAGACTTTACCTTTGCCCGCTTTTGCCTCGGGCACGTTGTCGGAGTGGTAGACGTACCCGTTGAATTCGGGCGCTTCGGTCACAATAAGTGCGGCTTTTAGCATCTCAAACGAAACAACCTTGCTTCCGGTATAGTTTCGGTCTACGATCTCAATCAGAACGAGATATCGTCCAGCATGCAAAGCTCCCAGGTCGGAGGTCCTGTCAAGAACGGTATAGTCGTCTTCGTCCACGGATTTATAGGAATAACGTATACTCAATCCGTACGGCTCGGTAAAGGGACTCATCGTTTCATACGGACGACCTGTATAAGAAGCGTAAACGAGATCGGAATTCGTGATCCTGGCGACGTATTTATTGATGACAAGAGGTTGATCCCAAATAACGTCGTCTTCGTATCCGTTGTTCTCTTCGGCGACAAAAACCATATGGACGTTATAATATCCCGCTTCGGTGGGGAAGCGTTCTATAAAGCGATTACCCGTTTCTTCTCCGTTTTCGTCGAGGCGAACGTATTGGAGGGTACAAACGGCGTTATTGATGCCGAAATTAATACCGACCGTTTTGGTCTCGGTATACGTCTGCGTCAGGTTGGTAAAGGTTATTTCTTCTTTGTTAATACCTATGACCAGGCTGCCGAGCACGTAAGAAGTGGGAGCGCCGAGCGTCCAGACGCCGTTTTTGTAGGTCGCGTTGACAAGGGAATAGTTACGCGTGTTATTCAGACTCATACGAACGTCGTATCTGCCGATGGCGCTCGGCGTCTGAACGGAAACGCCGTTATGATAATAGCTTTGAAGTACGGCCACCGTAGAGATGACGTTACCGAGAGAATCGTACAAAACCGGCGTGACCGAACGGGAAGCACCGCTTGAATCAAACGTCTTTTTTACGATATAGTCGTAATCGGTCTCTCCTTCCGCAAGGTCGTCCGACAAAACGATATAAGCGGTATCCTTGCTAACCGTTAACGTGACGGTAACGACGCCGCAATAATTCAATTCTCTTAAACGGGCGTATTTTCCGGAAGCAGCGTCATACCACTCGTCGGCTCTTCCTTCGGGATTGTCGTAATAAATGGTCTCCGTATCATTGATAATGAGCGAGACGTTGTACGTGCCGGCTCCGACGAACGTTCCGTCCGCGGATCCCGATATTTCGATACGATAGTTGTCCTCCAAATAAGCGGGCACCACGCAGGTATAGTCGAAGAAAGCCTTAATAAACTTTTCGTACGTGTTCACGGACTCGTCTTTACCTGCCGGGCTATAACTGCTCTTCAAGAAGTCTTTGGTCAGCGCGATATAATCGGTAGAACCCGTCGTGTGACCTTGCGCATAGACGTAGTTGGCAACGCTGAGATCCATCAATTCGGAAACGTCGGCCTTATTGACCTTTTTATTGCTTAAACTGCCGGAGTACACTTCATAATTATCGATGTCGTCCGGCGTGTAGAGGAACAGAACGTCGATCGACGTGTTATAGTCGCCGAATCTTAACGTGGATTGAGAAGGATCGATCGAATAACGACCCGCCACCGTCTCTCCGCTCAATTTTGCTACGACGGAGCCGCCGAAGAACCGAAGATCGGCAAAGCGCATTCCGTAACAGAGTGTCTTGTCTTCGTCCACGATTTCGGGAGAAACAGCGACTTCGAGAGGCGCTTTTTTGAGATCAAACTCATAATCGATCGTCCCGATGTAATTGGCGTTGTCGACGATGTAACGGACCGAATAGAGTCCGGCGGGCAAAGCGGGAACGTAGTCGACCAACGTAAAGTCAGACCCGACGTCTTCGTTCCTGATCTCTTTACGAACGATATCGGTCCGTAACAAACCGAGATCGTCGTATAACGGATTACCCGAAGAATCGGTTACCGGCACCTGTATCGTCCAGACAGAGCGGACGTCGGAAGCCGTAGCCGTACGCGAAGAAGTGACGACGTAACGATCTTCCGCCGCGTTATACCGATAGGTTTTATCGTTCTTCGTATAAATAAACTGCCCCACGAGAGACGGAAGCGCGATCTCGTTACCGGAATACGCAAAAAACGGATAAACGTCGGTCGGGTTGTAATACTTATAATAAGAAATCAACGCTCCGCCTGCCTGTCTCGACACCGAGCCCGACGTCAGATCGGAAACGACGGAAAGTTCCAGCGTTTTTTTACGGACGTTCAACGTGCAATCATAGGTTTCTACTTTAAAGTTATTCGCCTGTTCCCCGGTGGGAATGAACGAAAAACGGATATAATGAGAACCGACTTCGTACCGCTGGAAGAATTTACTGTCAAGCGTCAGATTATAGTCGCCGTCGTCAACGTAAACGTAAACGTTATTGCCCGATACGAAGTATTCGTCGGTGGAAAGCCCGGTCGGACGCAGACCGTTCTGAGAGTATACGTAAGCGACTTTTTTCGTCAAAGAGATCGTGTTTAACGTCGGAACGAGGTAGTCGTAACTGACGGTCGTTTCGTAAACAATAGGATCGATGAGCACCCTGCTCCAATTCAAAGAAGCGTTTCCGATCTTTACGGTAATCTGTTTGTAGAGGAAGTCGAAGTTGACGCTATCGTTTGCCGCAAAGCACATATACCAGCCGGAATAGCCGTCGTAATCGGTATCGGCGGTGTAATAGCGCATTGCGAGAATATACTCTTCTCTGCTGGCTGCCGAACGGACTCTGTTGTTACGGATGAGCCAATCGTCATACTTTTCGGAAGCGACGAAGAAGGCGCCGGGGACAAGATTGGACGAGGTCGTCTTTTTGGTCGCCGAGAGATAATTCTGATAATTATAACGGACGTAATACCCCGTCCCGGTTGTGATCCTGGCTTCGGCCAGCGGTTGTCCGTAACAAAGGTGGCAACCTCCGAGAAGAGTGCTTTCGTTCAGGCTCGGCCACGCTTTCGTTGCATAGCCGTTACCGTCCGAAACCTGAAAAATCGTATACGTGGCGTATCCTTCTCCCGCATAGTCGTTATCGACAACGACCGCCTTGACAACGTACGTATTCGCGTCCACGGGAGTATGTATATACGGACGAAGTTTATTATCCGGCACACGTTGGATCTCTTTGCAGGCCTCTTCGTACGTCAGACCGCTCGAAGGATCGTAATAGTAATACTCGTATTCGATCTCGACCTGGACTTCCCGGTTTTGCGCGGTAGTAACGACAACGGTAGGAATATATTCGTATTGATAGTCGCATTCCGACGCGTTTACGGTCACGTTCAACGCAACTTTGTTGATTAAGAGATACCATATCTTTTGTCCGGTATAGTTACAATTTGCTTCGACAATGTCGACTTTGACGGCGTATAGTCCGGCCTTGATCGGTTCGTCTCCGGTAAAGATAAGTCCGTCGATTTCCGCATCCATCGAAGGAATGGCCGCGTACGTAATTTCGGTCATCTTTTTGGAAGAGCCCGAATTATCCGTCAGATTGAGCGGATCGGCTTTGCCCAATTCGAGCAAGTCGCCGTTGACGTCTTCGTAGGTGGACAGCACGGTATACTTGATGCCGAGTGCGCCGCCCGTGTAGGTGTAAACGACTCGTTCGTACGTATCCGTCGTTTCTATCATGTCGCAATCCATTTCCGAGCGATTGAGAGAATAGGCCACCGCTTTGCTGGGAAGAACGTATACGGAAACGTTTACGGTTCGGGTATTATAGTCGTAGTTACGGATAAAGTTTCCGTTTTCGTATTGCGGAAAATAAGATATCTCGTCGCCGCTGATACTGAATTCTCCGACGATGGGCACGAACGTAACTTTCACGGTATGGAAACCGGCGGAAGGCTTGATATACTCCTGACTCGCCCTATAAACGGCGTTTTCTCTCTCGTCTTCCACGCCGATCTTAAAGTAACCGAGGACGCCGCTCTTAGCTTCGGTACCATCCGACGACTCTTCTTTGGAGGACAAGCCGTAAGCCGTGTTGTCCTCGTAAAAAACGTAGAAATTGGTATTGAATCGTTGCAGACCGTCTACCTGTGCGGGATCCCAGTCGAGCGTAGAGAGGCTTTCTCCGTACTTGATCTCGATCCATTGATTACTACCGCTTTTTTGTAAACCGTACAAGGTAGACAGACTCGGCGTGCCGGGAACGATGGTAAACAAAATAACGGACATGCCGTAATAGTTGATGTTGGTTGTAACCTCGCACGCGCAATAGTACTTACCGGTATGCAGAGGCAGATTAGAACCGCTGTTATCGACTTTTCTGTAATATACGACGCCCTCTTCGTACTTCCCGGTGGCAGGTATAAACTGTTCGTCAGTCAAAGACGAAGTGATTTCTCCCACAGTGTTCTTCGTACGGAAAACGCCGCTTCCGATCTCTTGATTATAAAGATATTGCGTTCCGTCGTCCGGAATGGCTGAATAATAGGTCGTCTTGATATTGAGCGAAGAGAGTCTTTGGGACTCGAAAGTCGCGTAAGGAATGATTTTTTTACTGACGCCCGAATAGGACTGATTGAGCCCGGTAGCGGTAATGGATATCCTGTACTTGAAATACAGATTAATAACCCTGTTGTTTTGAAGTTGACCGTTTTTGTATATATCTTTACAGAGCGCGTCGCTGACGTCGAAGGTATAATCCTCGCTCTTTACCGTATCTCCGGTTATCGTCTTGATATCCGCGTTGGTAAAGGCGAGCACCGTTTTGTAATCGCGGTAGACGAAACCGGTACAGTCCTGCTTGGCTCCGCCGCCTATCTGAAAACCGGTCAGAATATAACGGCCGTAATCGGACTTACTGGAATAACGGACCTGAATGCAAACGCGGTCTCCGCGGTAAAGATCCAACACGCCGTCGCTCGACCCGTCGCTCTTGATCTGATTCATGGTAAAAATGCCGTTATCCGACAACTTGCCGGAACTGGTCACTTTTTCATAATACAAGCGCAGATTGTCTCCGCTTATTACGTCCGCCTGGTTGTTCGGATCGCCGACGTAAAAATTAATAGTGAACTGATACTCGGTAATATCGACTTTAATAAAAGTCTTTATGGGCGAGTAGTTATAGTTGCCGACGTTGTCGTACGCAAAAAACTCGATGCTCCATACGCCTTTTTTACGATAGGCGATCTGACCTGTCTCCGAATCGTAATAAGACAGATCAAGTCTGATACCGTAATTGTCGTAATCGTTGGTAACGTACTGTATTCCGCCGTCGTAAGCCCCACTCGAAACGCACGCCTTGCCGAGATAACTGCCGTTCGCGGCCGACGAACTCGGCACCGTATGAATAAAACCCTGATTCTGAAGATCAACGTTGTTGACGTCTACCGTTCTGCCGTCGGATGCTTTTTCTCCTCTGCTGACAGGATATCCCTCGCCATAGTACGTCGCATAATAATAAACGATAAGGTCGCTTCCGCCCGAAGCCCTGACGTCGACGTAGTTTTTGTTCGACGAAACGCGAGTGATATCCAGACTCTCGGACGTAAACTGAATCTTGTCGCTTTGGGCGGTCGCAGAGTTAATGTCAAGATAGCCCTGATCGGCGTCGTCTCCCGACGTATAGAAAGACAACATTCCGTTTTCGTCCAGATAGGTCAGGTAAAAACTGTTTGCGTCCAATGCAGGGGCGGACGGACTCTGTCTGTCCACGTATATTTCGAAATCTCTCCTCGCCATATACACGTAAGCGCCCGATTTCAGATTTTTATATCGGATGGCGACCTGTATGATAAGCAGGTTCTGCACGTTGCCGCTCTTGACGGTAATATACGCCGACTGTCCCGTGGACGAAGCGCTCTGATCGACGCTCATGTCGCCGCTGTCCTCGTCTTTTAAATAATATTCTACGACCAGATCGCCGGAATTGAAGAGTTTATGAAACACGATACCGCTTTTCTTTTGTCCGTTGGCGTCGGCTTCCGCGTCTTCCAGATAGACGTCGATACTGCCCGATTTGATTTTCATGTTAAAGTTGATGACGTCGCCGGGCTTGGCGTAATTCAGTCCGTCCATAACGATGGACTCGTTTTCGTTTCTGTTCTCGCCGGTAATGGTGTAGGTGGAAGAATTATGAAAAACCAAACTGTTATTGGGCGTGACGGTAACTTTAATACCGATCTCGGCGATCGCCGCGCCCACGCCGCCGTTGGCGCTGAACTTGGAGAGACTTACCTGAATGAAAGAACAATCGTTTCCGGCGTCCGAAGTGGTATATGCACCGGAAGAAAGCGTCATCGTGTTACCGGTGACGAGCATATCTTTGTTACTGCTCACGGGGATCTGTACCGTCGGAGGCGTTTCGTGATAGACCTTGCCGGCATTGTAACAAAAGCAGTCCAGGTCGACGTTATCCTTATCCTCGTCGCTAAGGTAGGTGGCGATATCTCCGCCTCTCTCCTTTTTGGCGGTAATAAAGTACGGCGTGATCTTGACGATCAGAAGTCTGTCGGCCAAGGCGTCCACGATATCCTGCCCGAGGTTGAACGTGGCGACGAGAGCCGCGTCCATTTCCGACGGAGGATAATCATAAAACACAAGCGCTTTATTATCTTCATCTACGCCGCAGTAGGTGCCGACGTCGAAGTTACTGTTTTCCGACGCAAAAAAAACGTTGGAAGCGGGCAAAAGGGAGTTCGAAGAAGACGAGGAGCACATCCTTACCGCGTCCCCGATGACGTTATAACGGAAATAATTATACGTGCCGGAATTGCCGGCGCCGCTGTTAAAAAGAGCGCCGGTATAAGAACAGATACTGGTACCGGTCGGCTTTTTTTCGTAATGAGTGCTATCGAACATGCAAACGTTGGAAACGAAATCGGTAGTAGAGTCGGCCGAAGAAACGCATTGATGGAGATTTACGGAAGAAGCGGTATTGCTCGTACGGACATAAGGCTCGTCTTCGGCAAGAGCCGTCGTTTTGACCGAAGAATCGGCAGCTCCGACAAAAAGCAGAACCATCCAACTCGCCAAAACGAATACCGCCGTCGCAAATACGATGCCGAATCTCTTTTTCAATCCCATAAAGACCTCCGGTAAAAATACACACTTTGATATTTAGAATTTTAACATACAGAAAAAAATATGTCAACACGTGCGCGCGTATTTAAGGTCGAATAAATCTACTCTCTTGCAAAACAAAACGTTTGTGCTATAATATAAAAAAAATTACTCTCGGAGGCCGATATGAAAAACCGTTTTTTTAGGGTTCTTCTTCCGTTCGTCGTCCTGTTTTTACTTCTGAGCGTTACCGCTTGCAACAAAAAAGACGACGATAAAAAACAGAATGAGACATACGATAACATAACCGTCATGTCCGACATTCACATCCTTTCTTCGGAACAATACGGGGACACGATAACGCCGGAATTAAACAGAATTTTAACAAGCAACGAAAAAGTAATTGGCCTGACCGAAGCGATCTTCCGCACGGCGATCGACGACTTTATCGCAAGCGACAGTCCCATTCTCGTCCTGACGGGCGATCTTACGGACGACGGCGCGGAAACGGCGCATCGGTTCGTTGCCGCTCAGCTTGCTCGCGCGGAGGCCGCGGGAAAACGTTGTTTCGTCGTCAACGGCAATCATGATATCAATAATCACGCCACCTCGTATGTAAACCATCCTTCCGAAGACGCCAAAAACGTTTCTCCCGAAAAATTTGCCGAGATATACGCTCCATTCGGCTTTTCGGAGTCTCTCGTCCGGGATGAAGACACTCTTTCTTACACGGCAGAACTGACCGATAAGTACCGTCTTATCGCTTTCGATTGCGCCAAATACGATCTCGTTCCCGGTACCGATCGTTCCGTTACCAACCGTCATAATCCGAACGTTACGCAATCCCTTCTCGATTGGCTTACCATTCAACTTGCAAAATGCGAAGAAGATCATAAAGAGCCTTTTTTGATCTCTCACTTTCCCATCCTTTCTCACATCGGGCCCTTGGTCGGAAGCGCGTCGCACATAAATATGCAGGGCAAAACGCTTGAAGTTTTGAGCGACGGACACGTAGCGTTCAGTTTTTGCGGACACGTGCATCAACAGGATATCGCCTCTTACAAAAACGGAATGAAAGTGTATTATGAGATCGAAACGGGATCGTTAGCCTACACAAATCTGCCCATAAGACATTTTATTGACGACGGTACGACGATAAGAATAACCACCACCCAACAAAAATACGTCAAAGAAGAATACGTTCCCTCTTTCTATTCCGCCAAAGAAAAAGCGGCTATTCTCGCCGACCTGCCCACCTATGTCTGGCATTACGAAAGCAGCAGCTTCGCCCACTACATGTTCGGTAAGCTGTATATGGACGATATCCTTGCCATATTCGGTATCAGCGACGAAAACGCGATAGAACGGGCGCAGGGCGTCGTCAACGATTTTTACTATATGCCCCTTTATGAAAAAGAGGGCGATAACGGGACTTCTTTGGAATCTATCTGTAAAAAATACGGTATCAACGATCTTCCGAAAGTCGGAGACGCGCAAACCGTGGGACAAATGCTCGCTTCACTTATCAGAAGCAATTTTGCCGGCGACGAAAAAGCGACGATCGACTCTCCCGTCGTCAAACAATTTACCTACGCCGTATTCGCCGCAGCGGACAGACTGAGCGAGACGAAGATACTGTCCGATCTCGGATTGATCGACGAAAACGGCGCGGAAGAAAAAACCGCGAACCTGACCGGGCTCTTTACTTCCGGCAAGATCGAAATCGTAAAAAGCGGTATCCTCGGCATCATAACGAAAATACCCGCGTTAAAGAACAACGGCGCGCTGAAAACGCTCGGGATCGCTTCCGGCACGCCGAGCGAGATCGCGCAATCGGTAAAAGCTTTATTGAAAAACGATACGATCATTTTCGACCTCTTCAATGATAGTAAAATAAGTCTTGCCATCAAAGCGTTTTATGACGAAGAGATCGGATTCGGAAAAATTATCGACCTCGATAAGTTGGAAGAAGAGGGCGTCGGATATCTCAATCTGAACGGTCTGATCGACGGACTCGTCAACGGCATCGGCGTCGGTCTCCTGACGGACGAGGGAGCTCCGGATAACTTTTTCTCCTTTCCCTCTCCTTCTTACAACGCCGAATAAGGCCGCTCCGAACGCATAAAAAAAGACTCGAAGCACACGCTAAAAAGTATGAAAAAGATACTGCTCTGCGTGTGCTTTGTTTTATTCTTTCTACCCCTTTCCGCTTTTGCTCCACCCGAAACGGAAAAAGTTCGACTTCCCGTTCTCATGTATCACTCCGTCACGTCGTATGGAAAAAGCGAATACATTATCAACGAAAAAACGCTGGAAAACGACCTGAAACATCTGACCGAAAACGGATACGAAACAGTCTCCGTCCGTCAATTATACGACTATGTCGACGGTGTAGGGAATTTACCGAAAAAGCCTATTTTTATCACGTTCGACGATGGTCATTTCAATAACCTTTCCGCAGTTTTGCCCCTTCTCGAAAAATATAATTGTTGCGCGGAAGTCAACGTGATCGGAAAATTCTGCGCCTATGCGTCGGAGCATCCGGAAGAAAGTCACCATCCGGAATACTCTTATCTTACGTGGGAGGATATCAAAACTTTAAACGAAAGCGGAAGAATCGAAATAGGCAGTCATACCTATAACATGCACGAGTACTCTCCCCGATTCGGTATCGGCAGAAAAAAAGGAGAAAACGACGTCGAATACGTAAAGGTCCTTACCGACGACTTATTAAAGTTACAGAACAAACTGAACGAGTGCGGCGTAAATTGCACCGTCTTTGCCTATCCCTTCGGCAGGTACAATACCTTAGCGCAGAATACGTTGCTGTCTCTGGGGTACAGAATGACGTTGACATGCTTTCAGGGAGTCAATATAATCGAGAAAGGGAATCCAAAGTCGCTGATACATTTAAAAAGATACAATCGGGCTTCTTCCCTCTCCACTACGTCGATTTTTTCTCTTTTAGAGTCGTGACGAGAGAACGAACGGACAAAACGGATTGCCACGTAAAGCCGATAAGAACGGGCACGTAAAAGACGGCGATACGCCAGAACAGAACCGCCCAGAATAACTGACCTCCGCCGATAAAAGCAGCAAAGATAGCATAAAAACTAAGCTCGGCAAGACCGCTTCCGCCCGGCGTCGGCGCAAATGAAGAAGCGTAATTGACGTAAATGCAAAGAACGAAAACGCGCCAATAAGAAAGCGCCGTGACGTCCAGCGCCCGAAGCACGAAATAAGGAACGGAGTTATAGGCGAACATCTCCGTTAGTCCGCAAAAACCGATCAGAACAATCATGAGTTTATTTTTGCTCAAAAAACGGATTCCGGACAAAAACTTATCTACTTCTTTCATCATCTTTTCTTCCGATTTTTGATAGTCTTTGACAAGTTTTATTTTAACGCCGACGCGCAAAAACCATCTTCCGATGGCAAAACCGATCTTCGGCTTAAAAGCGCATATCAGCATAAAAGCAGGCACGATCAGCCCACCGAGGACGCTGAGGATAGCTACAATCATAACCCAAAGGGTCGCCGCCACCCCGGACGAGGCAAGGATAGCGATGACGGCGACGGCCGTCGCCGAAAAACGGATGATGTGCCTGCTCATAGTGATAGCGCAACCATCGCCCGCACCGACGCCCGACGCAATAAAATAACCCATCTGAAAGGGTTCGCCACCCATTGACCAAGGCGTAATACGATCGTAATATCTTCCGAGAACGGAAACGGTCAAAGGCAGTCCCAATCGGGATTTTTTGCCCATTTTTTTCAAAAGCGAACCGAAAACGACCACGTCGCCCGTCACAATCACGAAAAACATTAATAGAGCGAGAAAGGTAAAGATCCAATTCTTTTTCAGAAGCGAAAAGACGACTTTACCGTCCGCAATATTGCCGCTTTTATCCTCAATCAGGATCAAGACGAGCAAGACAACGACGTTGACGATCAAAAAGAATACCGCCGTAAATATCTTTTTCTTGGCACCGCTGTTTTTTTCTTTCATTTATTACTACACCGATTTACCGATTCTTATGCCGGACGCGAACGCCCAATGCAAATTATACCCACCGCACTCGCCGTCTATATCCAGCGCTTCGCCGCCGACGTACAACCCGGGAACGAGTTTACTTTGCAAACTGCCGTCGAATTCCTCCGTTTTTAATCCGCCGCATACGACCTGCGCCTGAGAAAGAGGCCCGCATCGGACGTTTTCCAATCGAAAACCGGACAATGCCGCCGGAAGAGAAAGGCATTTCTTTTCCGCATACCGTTCGACGGCCTGCGCAATCGCTTTATGCAATACGCCGTCCGCTTTACCGCCGTTCAGAAAGGGCGCGGCTTCTTCTTTATTATCGCCGATAAAGTCAACGGATAATACGTACTTATTCGGATAACGCGCAATATGTGAAGAAAGGCACATGGCCGCAATGCCGCTCACGCCCCCGTCTTTAAACAATATCTCGCCCTCTTCCGTCGCAACGACTTTTTCTTCGAGCAGTAAGTCGAGACGAACTTTCGCGCGCAATCCCGACAAACCTTTCGTATATTCCGTATCGCAAAGAAGCGGAACGAGAGCGGGCCGGAGAGGAGTGACCGTGTGTCCGAAAGAAGAAACGAGATCGTAACTTGCTTTTCCTCTCGTCGCCGCGCTTCCGGTGCAGAGCGCAACCTTTTTACAGGCAAACTCGTCAACGTAAAAAAGATTGCCCTTTTGGGTTATTTTTTTTACTTCGCGGGTACATATTGCGGTTTCGGGAAGGGCGGCACGCAACTTACTTACCACCGTCAGTGCCGATTCGCTGTACGGATAAATCCGCTTATCCGTCTTCTTTGTCATAATACCGAGAGAGCGGAAGAAGTCGCCGACGTTTTCTTTTTCAAGGATATCCCGGACAAAATCCGGATGATTATATTTCTCCGGACAAACGTCTGTCGCGGATAAATTACATTTTCCGTTCCCGGTCACGAGGATCTTTGCGCCCAGTTTTTGTTCTCTTTCCAAAAGGAGAACGCTTTTTTTCTTCCGATAAGCGGTAATCGCCGCAGCCAATCCCGAGGCGCCTCCCCCTATCACGATCAGATCGTACGTCTTCATGTAAAGTTACCGTCCGTTTTGCTTTGCCATGCGGCGACCTTTTTTTCGTCGTAACGTTCCGGTATTTTTTTCGCCGTCTTCGACGCGTATTCAGCCTCGCAAAGCATTTTTAACGTATTTAATAAAAGCGCCGGTCGACGCATCCCGACAAAGCCTTTTTTAAGCACGTCCGGGAATTCCGGTTTCATCATCTTTCCGACGCTCGCCCGTTGCAGATCTTCGTTCCGAAGTATCCCCGAAGTCAGAAAGAAATGGATATCGTCGTCTTTCTGTTCCAAAAGCCAGTTCTTCATCCTTTCGACCGCGCAGTGTTCCGCGCCGAACTCACGATAAACGGCCACCTGATAAGGCCAGAGCTCTTCCACCGTGGCGAACCGCGCCTTTGCGACGACCCCGGCAAGGAAGGACGCGGCAAGAAGCGAAGTCGCGATGCCGCTGCCGATCATGGGCACCGTCATGCAGGCGGCGTCTCCGATACAAGCGTAGCCGTTTGCTACCAGTCTCGAAAGCGGCCGACGAACGGGAATAGCGCAGGAGGAAGCTTCGCCGATCTGATCATCGGATAGTATGGGATTATGCTTTTTAAGATCGCCGAGAGACTCGACGTACGTTTTTTCGTCCAGATATCCGACCCTTCCGATCAGGACGTCCACGACTCCGTTATCACAGGCTATGCACCAACTGATACCCTTCTGTCCGATATGTTTCATGTATACTTTATTCGTATCCTCGGGAAAAGGCGCGCCCTTTTTCGCTTTAAAAAAAGCGCGCTTGACGTAAAAGACCGATTCTCTTGAAACGTCGGGAATGCTGAAAGAGGCGGGCAGGCTTTTTCTTACCGGCGAAAAGACTCCGCATGCGTCGATAATCAGGTCGCCGTAAACTTCCGTTTGGGAGCCTTCTTTTTTGATAACAAGACCCTTAACCGAATTATCGTCGCAAATTGCTTCTACGACCTCGGTATTCCATTTTACGTCGGCGTCCGACGCAAGATCGAACAAAACCGCGTTCAGTTTTTTTCTGTGAACCGACCAATCGATCAGGTCTTCTCTTTGTTTTAAGGGCATTTTTCCTTTCTCGAACGGAGTGATGAAAGTCCAGTTCTTTTTCGGGTAGCTACCTTCGGGTATGGGCAACGACAGACGTCTGAACACAGACGGATTAACGTCGTCGTGCCAGTCGTAACGCATACTCTCCACCTTTTTTTCTTTCTCGAACAAGGTTACCTCGTGCCCGGCCTTTTTCAGAAGCGCGGCTGCATAAACGCCGCCGATCCCTCCTCCCGCAACCAGAATTTTCATACCGATACCTCCGCAAAAAATACGATTCAGTATAGCATAAAACGGACTCGTTTTCAATCCCTTTACAATTTTTTGTTTTTGTCGTATAATTATTGCCGATTACTGATTGTAAAAAGGATTACGTATGACGGAGAGCTATTTATCTATTTTTATTTTAGGCGGCGCGATCGCTCTGGCAATTATCTGTATGAGCGTATTTTTTATCGTAAAAGCGACGAGACGCGCCAAACAGATCGGTATGGACAAAAAGATCATTCGCGAGACCGTTCGTTCGAGCGCCGTTTTTTCCATCGTTCCGAGCATTCCCATCGTCATCGGGATCGGCATTCTTATGCAGTCACTCGGACTGGCCATTCCTTGGATACGACTTACCGTCATCGGCGCATTGCAATACGAACTAATCGCCATGAACCAGGCGCAGACCGCCCTTGAATCTGCCGGCGGTTACTCGCAAGAAGTCTTTGTGGCGACCGCCGTTACCATCATGACGCTCTCCATTGTCAGCGGTCCCGTTTTCAATGCGGTTTTTTATAAAAAATATCAGGGAAAACTGGCCGATCTGCAAGAGAAAAACGGTCGACTTATGAACACGATCACGGGCGCGCTCCTCGGCGGATTGCTCTCCGGTATGCTCAGTTCTATTCTGGTCGGCGGCATTTTTTCTATCGGTTCTCCCGTCACGGACGGTTCCGGTATCACCTCTTACGGGGAGATCACGATTATTACCCTCGCCGCGGGCATGTTCATCATGGGCCTATGCGGATTGTTACTTAAAGTGTTTAAACAAAAGTGGATCGAAAGCTATGCTTTGCCCCTAACTATCCTTGGCGCGCTCGGTGTCGCGTACGCGCTGACGGCAAGCGGCGTTTTTGCAGGCTGATCGGGAGGCGGAATTATGAGAAAAACGGAACAACCTGTTTTAACGAGAAGTCAATACAACCAAAAGACTCATTCGATCGGACGTATTTTTACGTGGATCGCTTTGGGGCTGATTATGCTTGTGCCCGTCATTTACTGTCTGGAAGCCAAAGTTCTGCCGGACGGGACAGCCGTCGTAAAGTCCCTGCCTTTCCTTTTGGGTTATCTTGTCGTCGGTCTGATCGAGAGCATCAGCTATGCGCCCTTACTCGGGACAGCCGGCCAATACATGAGCTTTATTACCGGTAACATCAGCAACCTGAAACTGCCTTGCGCCATCAACAGCCGTTCTTTATCGAAGGCCGCTCCCGGTAGCGAAGAACAAGAGCTCATTACCACCATCTCCATTGCGGTGAGCACCATCGTTACCACCGTCATCATTGTGATCGGACTGATCCCTCTTTATTTCTTCCGCGCGCAGATAGTCTCCGTACTCAGTCCCATATCCCCGTACGTAATCCCCGCTATCTTCGGCGGATTAACCCTCGTGCTCGTCGCGCAATACTTCAAAATCGCGTTCATTCCCTTTGTCGTGTGCATCCTCATTTGCGTTGTCGGCAACCTGCTCGGTTTCGGATCGAGCCTGGGACAATCCACAATGGTTCTCGTCGGGATGGCGGTAAGCGGTATCAGCACCACCATTCTGTATAAAAAGAACAAGATCTGATTTTTGTCCGAACGCACAAATTTTGGCAGGTTTATTTTAAATATTTCTCTTGCAAAAACATCACGGGCGTATTATAATTATTATGTATTGTTGTATTTAAAACAATAATACGAAAACGGAGGTCCTCGATGGCTGTTAAAGTACGCAACGTCAGAAACGCAAAAAAAGCTAAGCTGTGGGATGAACAAGACGACGCCGCATTGCTTACTCTCCTGCGTCGTAAGATCAAAGACGTCAACATCGCTCTGCGCGAATGCGAAACGCCTTACGAACGCACTCGGCTCAGAAAGCAACGCGACCACTATAAGGCTATGCTCGGCAAGGTCGAGACAGGCTCTTATAACGGCGATATCATCTTCAACGAACTGAAAGCGTCGGCGGCCCTTCATCAGGAACAAGCTCTCTCCTCTCGTGCTCACGCGTCCGTACGCGGCGGCAAAGTCTACAACAAGAGTTACGACCCGATGGACTTCGATTATGAAGCGGCTTTCCGTAAAAAAAGATATTTCGGCGTGTCCCTTCCTATCGTAATGACCATTCTGTCGCTTATTTTGATGGCCTCTTTCATTATCGGTTTTTTCCTTCCGAGCGACGTTAACGATAAGATTGCCGAAACGACCACGCTCGACTTCCGCACTTTCTTCGTTTATCGCTTAGGAGAAACTGCCGACGGCGACGTCGTCGATATTACCATTCCTAACGACGGTAACTGGCCGCGCGGACTTTATACCGAAAACGATAACTTTATAGATTTCTATCTGGACGATCGTAAACCGTACGTTATTGACGGCAACACGCCCGAGACGGTATCTCTCTTCGGCGACTGCGGTTGTACGGCCATTTATATCGACACTTCCGATATCATCAAAGCCTGGTTCAAAACGAAGATGCTCGCCAAAGTGCGACTTGACTTCCTGGAAGATCTTCAATTTTTCAAAGGCAGCAGTTTTTATTACGAACTTTTCCTGTCCGGGACAAAAGCGGACGACCTCGTCATCAAGCAGGACGAACAGGGTCAATTCGACTTCGGCACCATCTATAATCACATCGGCGTATATGGTACGATTATGTTCCTGATCGCTTCGTTTTTAATGTCGGTCGTGCTTTTTATCATCAACTTCGTCCGCATTTTCACTTTCACGTCGAGAAGAATCCACGGAACAACTTTATTTACGTTGTTCGTTTCTTTCCTCGCGATGTTGTGTCCGGCGCTCGCTTCTTGCGAAGGCACCGCGCTCGGAACCTCTTTTTCTAATTATTTTACCGGCTTAAACGGTACTGAAGCATTCGTTGCCAACAACGCGGCGTCTGCCGGCGTGACTTTGATTTTCATCCTGCCCGCCGTACTCTGTCTGATCATGCTTATTTTGCCCTTCCTCTTCAAGAATCGCTATAAGAAGCTACCGACGCGTTTGCCGAAAGGTAATAAAATACACGATCCCTTTAACAGGAACAAATAAAACGGAAAATACATATGTTTGATACTTTTAAAGCCGACTTGAACGCCGCGTTGGAAAACGATCCCGCGGCAAAAAGCAAAGCGGAAATTATATTCACTTACGGCGGGTTTCGCGCGTTACGCTGCTATCGGTGGGCCCATTGGTTTTATACGCATAAGATGACTTTCATATCTTATCTTATCACGGCGCGAGCGCGTCGATGTTATGGCGTGGATATACATCCCGCGGCCAAGATCGGCAAAGGCGTTTTTATCGACCACGGCGTCGGCCTCGTCATTGGAGAAACGACGGAGATCGGGGATAACGTTACCATCTACCAGGGCGTTACGCTCGGCGGTACGGGCAAGGACGTAGGCAAACGTCACCCCACGATCGGAAATAACGTCATGATCAGCTCGGGCGCAAAAGTGCTCGGACCTGTCGTCATCGGCGAATATTCAAAGATCGGAGCCGGGAGCGTCGTCTTAAAGAACGTTCCTTCCCACTGTACGGTCGTAGGCGTGCCGGGGCGCGTGGTACGTATGCACGGCGAAAAATACAAAGACCTCGATCAGAAGTTACCCGATCCTGTTCTGGATGAATTCGTACGCATCAACGAACGTCTGAAACAGATCGAGAAAGAATTAAATATAAAAAACAGTTGCACCGAATTATTGGAGCAACAAAACGTCAATAAGGAAGAAGAGTAAATGTTAAAAGTCTACAACACACTCACCAGAAAAAAAGAAGATTTTGTACCCATCGACGAAAAGTGCGTCCGCATGTACTCCTGCGGGCCCACCGTATATAGTTATGCCCATATCGGGAACCTACGCACGTATATTTTTATGGATCTTATCAGAAGAGTTCTGCGTTACGACGGGTATAAACTAAAAGGCGTCATGAACATTACCGACGTCGGGCACCTCCTTTCCGACGGAGACGAAGGCGAAGATAAGATGGCAAAAGCCGCGCGCGAACAAAAAAAGACCCCGTGGGAAATCGCCGCTTATTATACGGACGTGTTTTTTAAGGACATCGACGCTCTGAACATCGGTCGTCCCGAAGTAATCGCCAAAGCGACCGAGCATATCCCTGAAATGATCGAATTCGTGCAGGCTTTACAAGAAAAGGGCTACGCCTACGAAATCACGGACGGCATCTATTACGACATCGGTAAATTCCCGTCTTACGGAAAGCTTTCCGGACAGGTTCTTGACGAAAAAGAAGCGGGAGCGCGCGTAGAAGAAAACAGCGAAAAACGTCATCCCGCCGACTTTGCTCTATGGAAAAAGGCGGACAAAAACCATATCATGCAATGGCCGAGTCCTTGGGGAATGGGCTTCCCCGGTTGGCACATCGAGTGCTCCGCTATGAGCAGAAAGTATCTGGGCGAGGTTTTTGACATTCACTCCGGCGGAATCGACGCCGTTCCCGTACACCACGAAAACGAAATTGCACAGAACGAAGCCCGTGCGGAAAAGAAAACGGTCAACTATTGGATGCACGGCGAATTCATGATGGTAGACGGTGGGAAAATGAGCAAGAGTCTCGGTAACGTCTACACCATCGCTCAACTCCGCGACATGGGGTACGATCCCCTCGATTTCCGATTCTTCTGTCTGAACGCTCATTACCGCAAGAAGCTGAACTTTACGTTCGAAGGAATGACGGCGGCCAAGATCAGTCGAGAAAGAATTATGACGACCTTGTATCAACACAAGATTTCTTCCGCAACGACGGACGAAGCCGTGCTCAATGACTATAAAAATAAATTCAGCGAGGCGATCAACGACGATCTGAACATCCCGCTTGCTCTCGGCGTTCTTTTCAATATGTTGAAAGAACCGAAGAGCAAAGATATCTACGAACTTGCGCTTCAATTTGATAAGGTGTTCGGCCTGAGCCTTGATAAAGCGGCCGCGCCCAAACAGGATGAACCGAAAGAAGATATTCCGCAAGAGGTACTCGACCTCGTACAAAAGCGCGCCGACGCCAAAAAAGCAAAAGATTTTGCTTTGGCGGACGCTATCCGCGGACAGATTGCGGAACTCGGTTTCAACGTAAAAGACACCCGCGAAGGCGCCGTTATTACAAAACAATAGAAGAAAATGAAAAAGGCGGAACGTAAACGGAGCAGCGATAAATCCATATCGCTGCTCCGTTTAACGCTCTGTCCTTTTTTATTGGAAATAAAAACTATACGTTTTCTCTGAGATAAGAAAGGGCGGATTGCAAAGCGGGCAGATTATCCTCTTTCCCTTCAAACTCTACCGAAACGTAACCGTCGTAACCGGACTCTTTCAGGTAAGCGAGGCAGTCTTTGACGGGCACGACTCCACTGCCGATTACCGTTCCTAATAAATAATTACCGTCGGCGGCGCGGAATCCCTCTTTAATGGGATCTTCGCTCCTGAAAAAGTCTTTCGCGTGCACGTGGATCGTATAAGGCGCGGCGATCTGAACGGACGAAAGCGGCTCCGCTCCGACGCAAAGGAAGTTTCCGACGTCGCAAAGCCAGCGATAGTTGTTATGATCGACTTTTTCCATCAAGTATTTCATGCGTTCGGGTTCTTGGAAAATAAAACCGTGATTTTCGGTGCAAGTGCGGACGCCTTTCGACTGCGCGTAATCTGCGACCTCTCTGATATAAGGCGCCATCTTATCGGCGGCAACTTGCCATGATTTTCCGGGAGCAAGAATATAACAAACGTCGTGACGCATGACGGGCACACCGAGAGCGGCGGCGATATCGACCTGTTTTTTGAGCATTTTCACCGTCTTTTTCGGGAAAAAACGAACAAAATTGGCACCGACGCTATAACAGACAATGGGGAGACCGATCGAGTCGCAATAAGCGCGGATCTTCTGCGCCGTCTCCACCGTATTCGGTTGTAATTCGGTAAATTCGATGCCGTCGTATCCCATTTCTTTGGCTATACGACAAATATCTTCATAGCCGCACCCGGTCGTTCTTTGGTAGGTGGCAAAACTGTAAGAAGAAACGCTGATTTTCATATTATAAATACCCCTTATTGTTCTCTGCGAACTAACTTACACTCGATATCGGAAATCTTATCGAGGAGAAACGCTTCTTTAATGTGGTTGCCGTCGCGCGCAACGCTTTTTTCGTCCACGGTGCAACCGCGCAATTTAAGATAATACAGAGCCCGCTCGACGTCTCTTGTTTTAAAGCAGACGCAACCGATCCCCTTTCTTTTACCCGGGTCATCGACTTCAAGGCCGGCATCCGAACGCATACCGATAGAAAGCGGAGCGCCGCTGAACTTACTGATAGTGCTCATCGCGTCGGAAGCCTCTTTACCATCGGCATAGAGCGTGAAAGAATCAAGTTCCAGATCCATAACGGTATTGACGACCTCTTTGGCTTTACGGGTTACGTGGTCGAAGCGATCTTCTTTCAGGTCTTCTCCCGTGGCGACGAAAGTCCCCCCGCAACAAAGCACCTTATTATAGTCGAGATAGGAGCGGAGATTAGCCAGATTAATACCGCCCGTTGGGATAAAGCGCAAAAACGGATAAGGGCCGGATAAAGCGCGGAGCATCGAAAGTCCACCCATCTGTTCGCACGGGAAGAAATTACACACCCGTAAGCCTCTTTCAAAAAGTCTGTCGAGATCGCTCGGACTACTGCAACCGGGGAAGATCGGCAAACCGATCTCTATGGCGCGATCAACGACTTTTTGGTTAAAACCGGGTGTAACGATAAACTTGGCACCGGCGCTTTGAGCGCGGGCGATCTGGTCTGCGGTAAGCACCGTTCCCGCTCCGACGGTCACGTTGGGGCACTTCCCGGAAATAATACGAATAACTTCTTCGGCAACGTTGCTACGATAGGTTATTTCCACAACGTCCACGTGCGCGGCAGTCAATGCGCCTACAAGCGGTAAAGCGTCCGTAACGTCTTCTACGGTAACGATGGGAATGAATCCGCATTGCTCGAACTTACGGATAAGGGACTCGTAATTGGCGTTGAATTTCGGATTGTAAGTAGTCAGCATCGGACTTCCCTCTTTTTATTGTTTTATTGTTTTTATTTTAGCATATGCGGCAGAGAAAATCAATACGCATTTTACCGACGGCCGAACGGCACGCGCATAAATGCAAAATACGAAAATACGCTTATTTTTTTATCAATATTGTTTGCAATCTATTTTTTCGATGTGATATCATTGTAGACAACTAATTTTTTTTAAAGGAAGCAACGATGTACAAAATCATTTCGAAAAGACTACTTGCGCCGAACGTGAACGAATACACGATCGAGGCTCCGAAAGTGGCTCGCAACGCTCGCCCGGGGCAATTTATTATCCTGCGCGTGGATGAAGAAGGCGAACGCGTGCCTTTTACCATCTGCGACATGGACAAAGAGAAAGGATATATCACTATCCTCGTTCAAACCGTCGGATCCAGCACCTATAAGCTCTCTCTTCTCAACGAGGGCGATTCCATAGCCGATTTTGTCGGACCGTTGGGCAACGCAACCGACCTTTCTTCCTATGACGACATCATTCTTGTCGCCGGCGGGATCGGAAGCGCCGTCGTCTATCCGCAAGCGAAATACCTTGCTTCTATCGGAAAGAAAGCGACGGTCATACTCGGAGCAAGAAACGAAAGCCTGCTGATGTACGTAGAAGAATACAAACAATGCGGCGTTCATCTCTGCATCATGACGGACGACGGATCTTGCGGAGAAAAAGGCTTCGTTACCCAAAAATTACAGGCCATACTCGAAGAAAAGAAAAGCGACGTCGTTATGGCTGTCGGCCCGCTCATGATGATGAAAGCCGTATGCGACGTGACCCGTCCCTTCGGCATTCAGACCATCGTATCTTTGAACAGCATTATGGTGGACGGCACGGGCATGTGCGGATGCTGTCGCGTAACGGTAGGCGACGAAACCAAGTACGCATGCGTCGACGGACCGGAATTCGACGGACACCTGGTCGACTTTGCGGAAGCGGCGGCCCGCTCGGCGTTTTATAAAGAAAAAGAACAAGCGCACTATTGCAACCTGCGCGGAACTGTTGAAGGGGGCAAAAAATGATAGATAAAAATGCAAAGAGGGTCTTGCCCATAGAGCAAGCGCCCGAAGTAAGAAGTCATAACTTTGACGAAGTCAATAAGGGATTCAACGCCGAGATGGCCATTGCGGAAGCGAATCGTTGTCTGAACTGCAAAAACCCGAAATGCGTGGCAGGTTGTCCCGTCAACGTACATATCCCCGATTTTATCTCCCTTTGCGCCCAAGGTAAGTTTATCGAAGCCGCAAAAGTCATCAAAGGCACCAATAACCTTCCTTCCGTATGCGGAAGAGTCTGTCCGCAAGAAGAACAATGCGAAAAAAACTGCATCCGTCAAAAACTGGGCGGTGCAGTCGCTATCGGAGCGCTCGAAAGATTTTGCGCGGATTATGCCTTGAATGCCGACGTCAAACCGGATAAGAAGGCCGAGCCCAACGGTAAAAAAGTAGCCATCGCCGGGAGCGGTCCCGCCGGACTTTCCTGCGCAGCGGACCTTGCCAAGGCTGGATTCGACGTTACCGTTTTTGAAGCCTTTCATAAAGCAGGTGGCGTTTTGGTATACGGAATACCGGAATTCAGACTCCCAAAAAGACTCGTGCAGACCGAGATTGATACGTTGAAAGAGCTTGGAGTTAAGTTTGAATTAAACACCGTCATCGGCAAAACTATTTTCCTCGACGAACTGACCGAAGAATACGACGCCGTGTTTTTGGGCACGGGCGCGGGCCTGCCCTCTTTTATGAAGATCAAGGGCGAAAACCTGGCCGGCGTATACTCGGCGAACGAATACTTAACCCGCGTTAACCTGATGAAAGCATACACCGGGACTTCGGATACGCCGATCGTTACCGGCAAAAACGTACTCGTCGTAGGCGGAGGCAATGTGGCGATGGACGCCGCAAGAACAGCATTGAGAATGGGCGCAGATTCCGTCAAGATCGTCTATCGTCGTTCTATGGAAGAGTTACCGGCAAGAAAGGAAGAAGTTCATCACGCCATCGAAGAGGGCATTGAATTTTTGACGTTAAATAATCCCGTCGAAATCCTCGGCGAAAAAAAAGTCGAGGGTATGACCGTATTAAAGATGCGTCTCGGAGAACCGGACGCACGCGGCAGAGCCACGCCGATCCCGATCGAAAGGAGCGAATACCGTATCGATTGCGACCAGGTTATCATCGCCATCGGCACCAGCCCGAACCCCCTGCTCTCCAAATCCTGCGAAGCCTTAGAGACCTCGAAACGCGGTACCATTCTTGCGAATGAAAACGGCGAAACGAGCATCGAAAACGTTTATGCCGGCGGCGACGCCGTGAGCGGAGCGGCCACCGTTATCCTCGCCATGGGCGCAGGCAAAAAAGCGGCGGCAAGCATCATCGAAAAATTATCGAAATAATTTTTTCAATAGTAAAAACGGGACGCGCCACGCTGAAAAGCGGCGCGTCTTTTTTCTTATTGTGGGTTTTGTATGCTGAAAGTTATATGTAAGATAAAGTCCCTATATTGACGAAAATGAAAAAATATCTTATAATCAATATAAGATATTTCCGCTTTTGCGGACGGGAGAATGTATGATAAAGGTCGACAAAATACGCATACCTATCTGTCTTACGGCGCTGATCGTATTGGTCGCCGTCTTTTTTGCCTTTACCGCCCGGTGGGAAAGCGAAGAATCCGCCTACGCCGACAGTACCCTGCCCGTTTATAATTCGGCCGACGACGTGTACGAAATTTCCACCGCGGAACAATTATTGACTTTATCCTCTCTGGTAAGCGGCGGAGCGCAAACGAACGGAAAGTATTATGCCGCTCTTTCTTACAGATTAACAAGCGACATCGACCTTAGCGGGCACGTCTGGACGCCGATCGGAACGGAAGAATACTACAACCTTTATCTGGACGTGACGACTCCTCTTCGCGATTTGTACGATAGAGATCTCAGCGAAAATAAGCAGAAGTTCAATTCGATCTGGCAAGAAAAATACGTTTATTTGTTCCTCGATTCGAGCGGAAGCGTCGTTGCGGAGAATACTTTTGACATTACCGCCGATTATTATATCAATTATCGGACGCCGAAAGCTTTTTACGGCCAATTCGACGGCAACGGATACACTGTTTCTTACCGTTCTTACGAGTCTTCCGACAAGTACGGCGGTTTCTTCGGCTATCTGAAAAACGCTTACGTACACGATCTCGTCGTAAAAAGCGCGAGCATTACTTCTTCCGACGATACGAACGTCCTCGGAGGGATCGCCGGCAAAGTCGAAAACTCCGTCGTTTTCGGATGCGGCACGGTTGATTCTTCTTTATCGACGAAAGGGAATGCCGGTGGGATCGTGGGTGTGGCGAGACGTGTTACCGACGTCTATTCCGACGTTGCCGAACTGTCCGGATCCGTACAGGAATTTTCGGAAAAAACGTTCAATCAACCGCGAGCGACGCGCGTCGATTCTTGCTATTCAATTAACAGTAGCATTACCGCCGGACTCTATGCGTCGGGTATCGTCGCGCAAGGAGAAGGCAACTGCACAATAACGAACTGTTTTAACGACAGCAGTATAAGCGCGCAGAAAAGAACCCTCTTATATCAAAACGAAGAGATCTCCGTTCAGACGGCCGGAGGGATCATCGCGGCAGGCGAAGAATCGGTTGCGGTTTCTCGTTGTCTCGGCGTCTATTACACTACAAGCAACGGAGAAGTGGAGATCGGCGCCGTAAAAGCTCCGTTTTGCCTTGCGCCCACCAACTATTGTTATAGAATAGCGGACGAAAAATTAACGGATCAAACGTCGAATTTCTTTGCCGACGCGGGAGTCCTTACGTGCAATCTTGCGTATGCGATCTCCTCTTTAAGAGACCGACTTGGGAGCGAAAATTGGCTTGCCGGCGGCTTAGTAAGCGGTTCGACCTACTATTATCCCGTTCCCGCGACCTGCGGAATAGTCGACGCCTTCGAGGGTTATACCGTGACGGAAAACGGCAACCCGGAAGGTCTTCATTATCGCGGATACCTTTATACCTATCCTGCCGCCGACGCAGTGCAACGGCTCGGTTATTCCGTAACGAAGTGGTCCGACGGTACGAGCGAGCATGATTGCTTATCCACGCAAGAGCTTACCGGCAATCTTGACGTGCATCCCGTCTGGGCGCTCAACGCGCCCAAGCTCTTTCTTGACGACTCTTATTCCTTTGAATACGACGCTCAGACGAAGACAGTAACTCCCGCTTTTTCACACGAACTGACCTCCGGACTGACCGCGACTTACACCTGGACGAAATCGGGACAAGCGTCCCACCAGGCGGCGACCCTGAACGTGAAAGACGTCGCCGATACCGACGATTATGCTTGCATTGTAAAGATAACCGACGGAGTTCTTGTCGCCTTTTCCGAAGAAAAGGTCTTTTCCGTATCCGTTCTTGCGAAACAACTTACGGTCGAAATAAGACTTTTTGCAAGCGAAGAACAAAACGAAGCGGCAAAAACCCACCTGTACGACGGTGCAGCCATGAGCGAGCCGATATACTCCGCAACGGGACTTATCGACGGACACGTTCTTACGCCGACCTATATTTATAAAAAAGATACCGCAAGCGTTGTTGCGGCGGAGACGGCGAACGTCGGCTCTTATGAACTGACTGCGACCGTTGCCGTCGCGGAGGGAGCCGTCGACTGCACGAATAATTATTCCGTGACCGTTCTCTCCTATCCCTATACGGTAACGCCCGCCGATATTTCCGTTACGTGCATACGTTCAAGCGGATGGCAAGTAACGTACGACGGAAAACCGCACACCCTGACGGCAAGCGACTTTACCATTTCGACGGTCAACGATCAACTTCACAATCTGTCGATCGACGGTTCTTACGTTGACGTCACGCCGGGATCCTCCGTTACGTACACGATTACCGCGCCCAATCATAACCCCTATTACGGAGAAACGCAAATCGTCATTACTCCTCTCGTTCTGACTTTGACAGCGAAAAACGTTACTTTCTCCAAAACCTATGACGGATCTGATTCAATAGCCCTGTCGAACTTTATAGAGGGCACGACTTATACCGTTACGCACGATCCTTGCGAGGGCGATCAGCCCGTCGTTGAACTAACGCACGCATCCTATTCTCAATCGGACGCCGGCGAAGACCTGACCGTTACGGCCGTCTTTTCCGTCGACGGAAACAACTTTGCTCTGGCGTCGCCTTCCGTTACGTTCGTCGGTTGTTCCATCGCAAAAAAAGAAATAACGCTGACGTCGGAATACATCTTCTCGAAAAAGTACGACGGAACAACAACGGCCGACGTAAGCGTACTTACGACGGACAGGTATTCCGTAACCGATAACGTGGGCGTAACGCCGACAAGCGGCGCATATGATTCTGCCCACGTAAACGCGAAGTCCGTCACGGTAAGATTTTCGATAAAGCCGAACGCGCAAACAAATTACCGTTTTTCGACCGGAAATACGTGTGATTTCGTTTTTTCCGCTTCGATCATGCCGACAAACGTATCGATTACGCCTATTGACGGCGTTTCTTTCTCCAAAACCTACGACAGAACGGACGTTTTTGATCCTTCCGCGATCCCACCGACCGCTTATTCGGTTACTTCGGAAAACAACTTAGCCGTCTCTCCGGAGATCGTTTCCTCTCTTTTCAATTCGGCTCACACGGACGCGACCACGCTGACCGTCGCCTTTTCTTTGTCCGTCGATTACGTTCTGACCACGCCGACCGTCGTCTATCCTGCCACTATCATACCCGCTTCGGTCACGCTTGACACGAGCTCTCTGCAAGCGGTCGACCGAAGTTATGACGGAACGAAGTTCGTCGAAATAACGGGAGGAAGCCTGATCGGCGGCATCGCCGGCGACCAATTGACCTTTACTCTGAACGGCGGCAATATTGAGTCGGAAGACGCTTCCGCCACTCCCTACGTCGTAACGGTAAACGAGATCACTTTAAGCTCGCCCGATTACGTTCTGACCAATCCCACTCCGAGCGGATTGACCGTCGTCATCTCCAAAGCGGAGGCTACCGTCCGTCCGCAAATCCCGTCAACGACCGTTTATTATGACGACGGACTGCCGGAATTGACTTTATCCGACGGCGATACTGCCGGAGAGATACTTTGGAGCGAAGAAAACACGTTTGAAATCGGAAATAATTTGCCGTTCGTTTGGATTTTTACGCCGCAAGATAACGTTAACTATCTGACGAAGACCGGCACTTTGTCCATAAGCGTACGCGAAGACAGTCTGACCGACGTCCGCATCTATTCGATGCCCGACAAGCTCTCCTACGTTGCTCGCGAGGCTTTCGATACGACGGGCATGGTCGTCTACTCCTATTGGGAATCGGGCAAAATCTTTCCTCTGGAACAAAACGGTCCTTCCGTCGTCGGTTACGTTCTGACTGTAAACGATGGAACGACGCCGTACCCGGGCATGCTTCATTACGGCAACGAAACCGTCTACCTGAATTACGGAGGGTATTCTCTCCCGATCTCTATCACAGTTGACAGGATCGTGGTGATTCTTCCTTCCGTGAGCGCGACGGAAAGGACCTATACCGGGCATCCTCTTTCGCCCGCTATCGAAAATTTTAACCAAACCGTGATGGAAATCAGCGGAAAGACGTCCGCAACAGACGCCGGACAGTACTCTTTTGCGATCTCTCTGAAAAATACGAACGATTATGAATGGAGCGATCAGACGACAAACCAAAAAAGCTATTCCTGGTCCGTAATACCCGCCGGAAGAAGCCCCTTAACCCTCAGTAATACTCAATTTTCTTTCACGGGCGAAGAACAGACGGTCGCTTTAAGAAACGATAACAATAACGACAACGGATTTTTTATTTCCGAAGGCGATTTTTCGGCAACGCACGCGGGAGAATATTCCGTTCGCGTCCATCTTGTCAACAATAACTATTATTGGATCAATCCAAGCGACGAATACGACCGTACCGACGTCGAAGAAAAAACTCTTTTCTGGACCATTCGTCCGAAAAAAATCACGAAACCTTCTATCTACGACGCACCGTATGTGTATACCGGTTACTTGCTGGATATCGTAACGGACACGGCGGACGAATACGTTTTGTCAGGAAACCTTGCCGTGACCGCCGCCGGGAATTACTCTATTACCGCAAAACTCAATAACGTCTACGACGGCAATACTCTTTTATACGCCGATTACGTTTGGGCCGACACCGGCTCATACGACCCGTACGTAATGAGTTATACTGTGGAAAAGAAAAAGGTAGAGGTTCCCTCTCCCGGGATCGATAACGTCGTCTATAACGCTTCTTCCTATTCGGTTAAGATCAGTTCTAACGCTCTATATACCGTAAGCGGCACTCGTCAGGCGACCAACGTCGGGAACTATTATATCAACGTATCGCTGATCGACAAAAACAACCATTGTTGGGCAGACGGAACAACCGAAAATAAGACTTTCGGATGGTCAATCTCTCCGTTAAAGATAGCCAAACCGACCGTTCTTCGTCAAAACAGTTATTCCGGATACGAGCAGACGGCGGGTATTTCCGTCAGCGATTATTACACGCTCGCCGGTAACGTAGCAAAGAACGTCGGCACATACGTTGCCACCGCCACGCTGAAAGACAAAATTAATTATCGTTGGTTAGATGGATCGACCGGAAACGTCGACGTCGAGTGGGAAATATTACGGTCGGTAATCGCCATTCCTCAGGGACCGAAAAACCTGCTTTATAACGGATTCAATCAAACCGCTTATATCGAGTCAAACGCAGCCTATACTATCTCGGGGAACGTCGGCAAGGATCGGGGCGACTACACGGCGACGGTCACGTTACAGGACACGGCGGGATATATTTGGGACGACGGAACGACGGACGCTAAGACCTTCTCGTGGGGCATTTATGGCATTACGGTCGTTCTGGACGACCTGTCGCCTTCCCCCATTACCGCCTCTTACTCCCTCGGAGAACCTTTATACACGCCCGTGCGCAGCGGCTATCTGTTCAGCGGTTGGTATTCTTCGTCCGACTATGCGGAGAGTTCACGCGTGACTTCCGTCGACGAGATCGGAGCAGATATGACGCTTTATGCCAAGTGGACGAAAACGCAAACCATCGACAATAACGATCCGACGAGCGAAAGCACGGTCAAAAAACCTTCTTCCACGCTCAGCAAGAGTAGTCGGGATAAGATTATTGCGGGTTCGGTGATCCTTGGCGCTTGTCTCATCGCCGCAGTGTTGTTACTTATTCTCGGAAAGAAACGCTGATATTTTTAACTATTTATAAATTATCCGTAATAAAGGGAATGACTTTCTCAAACTTGACGCCGTACGTATGCGTCGGATCGTCGGCCGTAGCCTGAATGGCTTTTACGGTAAAATCGGCAGCCAAAGCGGCGGCGGCGTATGCAGTGCGTCCCGTTACAAGCGCGCCGGAAAAAACGGAGGCAAAAATATCCCCCGTGCCGTGAGAATTGCGTTCCTCGCGCTTATTAAAATAATACTCGACAGTTTTACCGTCGTAGACGGCAACGCCTAACTGATCGGCGCTGAATCCGACGCCCGTCAAAATAACGTTTTTTGCGCCGAGCGCATGGAGTTTTTTACATAGGTTTTCGACGTATGCGCGGTCGTACCCCTCGCCAACGTACTTTTCTTTCAAAATAAAAGCCGCCTCGGATATATTGGGCAAGACGTAATCTGCGTGAGAACATAGACGTGCCATTTCCGCAACGAAAGCGTCGTCGAATCCGGTATAAAGTTTTCCGTAATCGGCCATAGCCGGATCAACGATCAAAAGGCCGTTTTTTTTCAAAACCATAGACGCCATTTCCAAGATATAATCTACCTGCCTGGCGTTACCGAGATACCCGGTATAGATAGCGTCGAAATCTATTTTTTCCGCATGCCAATGCCGGTATATCCCGGGCATATCTTCGGTCAGATCGCGAAAAGTAAAGCCTTTGAATCCGCCCGTATGCGTACTGAGCACGGCGCTCGGTAAAATAGAAGTCTCCACGCCGAACGCGGAGACGATGGGCAGCGCCACGGTAATGGAGCACTGTCCCACGCAAGAGATATCCTGAACCGTAACTATCCTGCTCATAATACCGAATCCTTATAGTTGATCGCCGTCGACAAGCGGAACGATCTTGATTTCGCCGTCCTCTTTCTTTTCGGCGTTTGTCGGAGAAAAACTCATGTCGATGATCGGCAAAAAGTACGGAGGCATATTGGCGTTCGAGACCAGATTACTGACCGCAACGCGCAAGTAAGGATACAAAAAATTACTCCCCTCTCGGCGCAGAGTCTCTATATCCGCTTTTTCGACGATCACAAAATGTCCGAACAGCTTAACGCAAAAATCGAACGGCGAAGGTTTTTCTTCGCTGCTTTCCACCCTTGCCGTCATGATGATGAAGTAGTTCTCTTTTTCTATCTTCAACTCGACTTTGATCTGCGGCGATATCTGAAAGTTATGTCTGTCGGGGCTGATATCGTTATTTCTGCGGAATGCGAGCTCTTCGGCTCTGTATTGTACGAAGCGTAAATGTACCATATTATTTACCGAGGATGGCTTCCGCCTTATCGTTATCGTCGACGCGAAGTATCATATACGCCGTGCCGGGTTCGAGCGAGGGATAGGAGTAGGCGTATTCGATAGCGATACCGCCCGAGGATAACTTACGTACGATCTTATCCATGCCTCCCGGACAATCGGGGACAGCCACGGAAAGAACCTCGGTAATCTTAGTCAGATATCCTGCTTCGAGCAAGAGGCGGGCCGCTTTTTCGGGATCGTCGACGATAATACGCAAAATACCGTAGTTTTGCGTATCGGCAATAGAAAGCGCGCGCAAATTAATATTTTTACTCGCCAAAAAACCGGTCGCTTCGGCCAGCTTCCCGGCTTTGTTTTCCACCATTACGGATACTTGTTTGACTCTCATTTTTTCCTCCCGATCTCAGTCTATGAGTTTTCTTCTGTCGATGACTCTCTTGGCTTTTCCTTCGCTTCTTTCGATAGAACCGACAGGAACAAGGTGAATTTTCGCGCCGATACCGATCATATTGCGCATAGCCATGGCCAGTTCTTTTTCTTTGATGGTAATATCCTTAACAGTATCGGAAATATCGTCGGAATCGACTTCCACAAAGACGTCCAACGTGTCGTTATTGTCGACGCGATCGACTTCAATACGATAATTCGGCTGATAACCTTGTTCCAGCAGAACGGTCTCGATCTGTGACGGAAATACGTTTACGCCGCGGATGATGAGCATATCGTCCGAACGTCCCATCGGCTTGGTCATCTTTATAAAAGTTCTGCCGCAAGAGCATTTTTCCCGTTTCAGAACGCAAATATCCCTGGTACGATAACGGATCATCGGGAAAGCTTCTTTGTCAAGGCAGGTAAAAACGAGCTCGCCTTTGGTTCCCTCAGGCAGAACTTCGCCCGTGTCAGGATTAATGATTTCGGCGATGAAGTGATCTTCGTTGATATGCATACCCTTTTGTTCGCAACACTCGAATGAGACGCCGGGGCCGCTGATCTCGGTCAGACCGTAAATATCGTACGCTTTGATACCGAGAGACTTTTCGATACTGCGACGCATTTCTTCCGTCCACGGTTCGGCGCCGAAGATACCGGCTTTCAATTGAATATCCTTATTGGGTTTCAGTCCCATGTTTTTAAGCACTTCTCCAATGTACGCGGCGTACGAAGGAGTGCAGCAAAGAATGGTAGAACCGAGATCCTGCATGAATTGGATCTGACGTTCGGTATTGCCGCTGGACATAGGAAGAGTCATACTTCCTACTCTGTGGGATCCGCCGTGAAGACCTGCGCCGCCGGTAAAAAGACCATAGCCGTACGCGACCTGAACGACGTCGTTTTTGTCGCCGCCCGCAGCCACGATAGCGCGTGCACAGCACTCTTCCCACAGATCGACGTCGTGTTGCGTATAAAAAGCGATTACTCTTCTGCCCGTCGTGCCGCTCGTGGACTGAATACGCACAACTTCCGACTTATCGACAGCCAAAAAGCCGTAGGGATAAGCTTCGCGAAGATCGTACTTCGAAATAAACGGCAATTTATGAAGATCGTCTATCGAGCGAATATCTTCGGGTTTAACTCCTTTTTTATCCATAAGATCACGATAATAAGGAACGTTGTCATAAGCATGCTTGACCTGTTTAACAAGCTTTTCACTTTGCCATGCGCGAATTTCTTCAACGGAGGCACATTCTATTTCGGGCTGATAGTAGTTCATTGATTACTCCAAAAGTTTTATTTCATATATATCCTATCACATACGTGCGCGCGTGTCAATTTTTAATTTTTGATTTTATTATTCCGACCCGGAATAGAAGTCCGGTTTTTATCTTCGTTCGGGATCCCTTTTTTGAGCCTCAGGTACCGTTATGTACAGACAAAATGGGGTACTTATCCACAATTATACAGCGTTATCCACATTTATTCGCTTTTGTCCACATCAAAAATGCGTTTTGTTGCTTTTGATACAAAACGTCCGTTTATGAAACCAACCTGTAAAAAGTATCCTGATCGAGGTAAACGGTTTACTTTTAACGGTGTTTTTTGTATAATAAAATCAATCATGAGAAAGACGAGCTTGTTTTTTTTGCTGATACTGTGTTTTATCGCATTATGCGGTTGCACAGAAGGCCCGAAAGAATTGACGATTATCGCCGAGGACGTCGAAAACGTTCCTGCGGGCGAATACACTTTGCAATACAGTATCACCGATTTCGAGACCTACCGCGAGTCCTACGATCTTCAGATCACAGTCAACGTCTACGACGAAAACAATCAAGCCCTTACCGTCGTAAACAACAGGACGGTCAAACTGAGCGCGGAGAAGACCTATACGGTCATCATCCGTTTGACGGGCAAGGTCAAGAATAAAGATATCTCTAAGTACAAACAGTACTCCATCAGGACGATCAAGAGCGATCACACCGTTTCTTTTATTCTGAAAGACGGCGACGTGGTTCAGACGCATTCTACCTGCGACGTCATGGACGGCGGAAGTATCCCTATGGAAGAAGTGCCGAAAATACCGGCTTTTTATGCGGAAAAAAACGATCGGGAAGGTCACATTCGTACCATTATTTCTTCCAAGTGGATCTATTACGACGAAAACGACGACCCGCACGATCTGACGCAAGAATACCTAACGAACATTACCAAAGATCTTAACGTCTACACTCAATACGAATACCGCGACACCGTCATCGAATATACGATCGATTTCGATACGCGCGGCGGAAACGACTATCCGTCCAAGACGGGCACGGTAGAAAACGTTTTTTACCGGCCGACCGACGCGCCCGTTCGCGATGGTTACGTCTTCCTCGGTTGGTGCACGGACGAAAACGCGACGACGTATTATAATTGGAGAAAGAATAAAGTGTTCTCCGCCAATATGACTCTGTATGCCGCTTGGGCGAAAAATAACGCCGCCGAAGCGACGTCCGATAACTATTTTAACTTTGAAGAATCATCCGATAACTATGGGAACCCTTACTATAAATTATCCGTTAAGGATCCCGCGCGTCTTTCAGGGGAGATCATACTGCCCTCTTTCTATAACGGTTTTCCTGTACGGGAGCTGGAACAAGGTGCTTTTTCTTATTCAGAAATAACGTCCGTTTTTATCCCCTCCACTTACACGTTGAAGATCTCGCGCGCTTTTTCCGGATGCGGCAAGCTGGTTTCCGCAACCTTTGAAGAAAATAACCTTCGGGATAACCTCGACGTGCGCACTTTCTTTAATTGCGACAAGCTCGAATCGGTCGTTTTGCCCGATCATGTAGTGACATTAGACGAAGAGTGCTTCTCCGGATGTTTGCTTCTGGATAACGTGATCCTGCCTTCTTCGGTAAAGATAATCAACGAGAGAGCTTTTTTGAACTGCAAGTCGTTGCGATCGGTAGCGATACCGGACAGCGTTCAATACGTCTATGCCGAAGCGTATTCGGCGTGTAGCTCGCTGAGTACTTTTGATGTCGGAAAGAATTCTGCCTTGCAGGATATTTCTTCATCCGCTCTGAACGGTACGCAGATAACGAAACTGACCCTTCCCGCAAGCTTGGAAAATAAAATTACTTTGGAGAATACGTCGATTGCGATCGAGTATTTCAGCCGCGAAGCGCAAACGGAATAGAAAAAGGCTTTTGTTTTTTAAAGACCGTCCAATGGGTGAATCCGACTTCCGCCGCCATCTTTTCCGCTTTATCGAAATTGTGTCCGAGACGACCCGGCTCGTGAGAATCGCTGGCAAAGGTGATCTTTCTGCCTCCGAAATCATAATAGTGTTTCAGAATCTCTTTTTCCGGCATAAAGCGGTCGCCGTCCAATTTGGAGTTGATCTCTAACGCTTTATCAAGTTGTACGATCCTCTTTAAGATACCGTCTAATTCGTCTTTAAATTCGTCATAATACAGTTCCGTATCTTCATAGGGAGCGTTTTTTCTTACATACCCGATATGCGATATGGTATTAAACGGATAAGGGACTTCAAGACTTTCTCTTATTTTGTCAAGATACGTCTTATAGGCTTCGCGCTTGCTCTTTCCTACGTAATACTTGGTGTTATGGGCGTCCCACATTCCTACGGTATGAACGGAATTCAGAACGTAATCGAATTGATCGAACGGCAACACTTTATATAGTGGAACGGCGTTCTTGCTGTACCCGAGCTCACAACCGAGATGAAAGAAAGGATACTTTTTTTTCAGTTCGTTCATCCTTGCGATATATCCGGGAAGATCAATCTGACGAACGTTCTGATAATCGGGCAGAAATTTATAATCGTAATCGAAGTGGTCGGTCACGCAATAGTATTCGACGCCGAGCTCGATCGCCCGGTCGATCATATCTTGTATATCTGCTTTCCCGTCAAATGAGAAGAAAGAATGCGTATGTGTTTCTATCATAATCTACTCCTGGTTTTTGTTCTATATAGTTTTGACGACGTTTTCGTCGACTCTGATAAAGGCGAGCTTTTCGTAATAGTTTAGTCTGCCGACTTCGGCAAGGACGCACACGTCGCCGTCGGACGTGACGATCGCCGAGCTATAACCGGAGGGGCCGTCGTACAGACGAAGCGTACGAAAACTTTTTCCGTCCTCGGATACGGACAAAGAAAGATTCGCGCGAGTAGCAAAGCAATCGGGATGCGTAAGATAAACTTTGTTTTCATAACGCCCCAAAGAACATTGACAGATCGGTGTGCGCAGCGGCGTCGACAAGTCCCATTCCGCCCAAGAAAGGCCGCCGTCCGTCGAACGATAAAACCGTTGATACTGTTTAAGATGCAAACCGGAACTTCCGTCGTTCGTCCGACATACAAAAAGCAAAGAACGGTCTTCCATCTCAATGACGTCGCATTCGTTGCCTTTGGTAATGATATCCGACCTCGTCCACGTTTTTCCGTGATCGTCGCTCATGATAAGAAAAGCCGCGGCTTCGGCGTCCGAGTAATTCTCGTAACAAGCGAACGCCAGTCTTCCGTCCGAAAGACAAACGCCTTTCCCCGGACCGGCGCAAAAAGCTATTCTTTCCCCAGGAAAAGTGATCTCCACCGGTTCCGACCAGTCGAAAGTCAGATCGTTTTTCAGTCTTCCGACCATATCGAACAATCTATACCCCAGATAGTTGTCGGCCGAAGTCGACGTAACATAAATAAGGTGAAAATCGCCCGTCGCGTTATCAACGATAGGCGTCGGATTGCCGAATTTACCCGATATATCCGAATAGAAAAGAACCGTTTGTAAAGGCGACCACGTTCGTCCGCTGTCGAAAGACGCTTTCATGACCAGATCGATGCTTCCTTCGTCGGCCGCATTGTTTCTTCTCCCCTCGGCAAGAGCGATCAAAGCGTCTCCCGTCGTTTCAACGTGCAATTTATCCGAAAGAATACTATGAGGTATAACGGAAAGAGAGGGTATTCTGTACGTAAAATATCCGCCTTCTCCTCCAACGAAAATTTCCTCTGCCTGTTCGACGTTCTTATACTTGTGCTCCGGTTGAAGGAGAACCCAGCCTCCGCTAAGAAGTCCCATACAAAGGATCGTCAGAGACAAGACGATAGGAAGAAAAGAGTCTTTTCGAACGAAAACAAGAAGAAGAACGCCGGCAATATAGACGAACGTGGCGTATGGAAAAACGTGCCGCGCAAAACCGGTATTTACGTATGGTTGAAACGCAAAAAAAACGTTCATTAAGACATAGCAAGTAATTACCGTGCCTACTGCCAACGCCGTAATAACTATTCCGGCGACGCGTCCTGCCCTCCCCGCGCACTTTCTATATAATAATAGTGAACCGACGATCGGCAAAAGAAGTATAAGCGCGGCAAGGATACAAACAAAAGGAAAACCGGATATGATCTCTTTATTGACGATCAAAAATACAATCGAACAAGCGATCGTCGCCGCATATCCGATAGCAATAACACTAAGCGCAAGAATATTCAAAAACTTCTTCATTTGGCCTCACATCTTTTTGGGGGCGTCGATACCCATCAGCCGCAATCCTTCTTCGATAACGACGTGTACGGCGTCCGTGAGCATAGCGCGAGCTTTTTTTACCTCTTCAGCTTCGCCTGTAATACGATGAACGAGATAAAAGCGGTTATAGCTCTTGCACAGATCCACCAGAAACCTCCCGATACAACACGGCTCGTATTTTTCGATGGACTCATGCAAAACGGACGGGAAACGCTCTAATAGCGCAATAACAGCCTGTCCTTCGGCGTTATCCACGGCCGAATAATCGGGAACGGCGTTACACTCTCCCACCTTATTCAGAACGCTAAGACAACGCGCGTTGGTGTATTGCACGTACGGACCGGTCTCCCCGTCGAAATTAAGTACTTTGTCATAAGAAAAGACAATGTCCTTAATCCTGTTGTTATACAGGACGCTGAAAATAACGGCGCCTACGCCTACCATCTCGGCGGTCTCTTCTTTATTTTCCAACTGCGGACTCTTTTCGTTAATAATCTCGTAACTTTTTTCCACGGCCTTGTTAAGAACGTCTTCCAGGTAGATGACCTTCCCTTTACGAGTACTCATGGCTCCGGACTCCATGCTGACCATGCCGAATGCGACGTGAACGCAATCCTTCGCCCATTCCTTACCCAACTTTTCGAGTACTTTAAAGACCTGTCTGAAATGAAGATTCTGTTGATATGCGACAACGTATAAACTCTTATAAAAATCGTACGTCTTTTTGCGGTAATATGCCGCGGCAAGGTCGCGTGTAGCGTATAAGGTGGCTCCGTCCGCTTTTACGAGCAGACAGGGAGGCATACCGTCTTCCGACAGATCGACGATCTCCGCGCCGTCGTCCTTAACCAACAATCCTTTTTCTTTCAATTCGTCCAGAACAGGCTGCATTTTGTCGTTATAAAAAGCCTCGCCGTTATAGCTGTCGAACTTGATTTTCAATCTTTTATAGGTTTTTTCCACTTCCTTTAACGTGATCTCTTTAAAGAGATTATAGAGGCGAAGAGCCTCGTCGTCGCCGTCTTCGATTTTTTTGAACCAGGCGCGCGCCTGATCTTCGAGCGTAGGATCCGTCTCCGATTCGGTATGAAAACGAACGTAAATGGACGTCAGCTCCGTCATGCCTTTTTCTTTCAGCGCGTCTTCGTTCGACCACTTTTTGAACGCAACGATCAACTTGCCGAATTGGGTTCCCCAGTCGCCGAGATGGTTAATGCCGATGGGAGTGTATCCCAATTTTTTGTAGATACGATACAACGCGCCGCCGATAACGGTGGTACAAAGATGGCCGATATGAAACGGCTTTGCAATATTGATGGAAGAATAATCGATACAAACGGTCTTGTCCTTTCCTTCGTCGCTGTCGCCGTAGGCGGAACCTTTACGCTCGATCTCGGTCAGTACCTGCTTGGCGCAATCGGCCGTATTAACGAAAAAGTTCAGATAGCCGTTTACGGCTTCAACTTTCTTAAAGGGCGGCGGAAGGCAGGTTAAACGGCCCGCCGCCTCTTCCGCGATCAGGACCGGACTCTTCCGAAGCGTTTTTGCCAGCCGGAAACAGGGCAAGCAATAGTCCCCTTTCGACGAGTCGGTGGGGATCGTGATCATTTCGGCGATTTCCTGTTCAGAAACACCGTCGAAGGCAAGTGCGGCAGCAAGAATTTGTTTTCTGTTCGTCATAGTTTTTTTATCATCCTGTTTTTAATTTCGTATACGGTCGCGCCGGGCGCGATATCTCTGTCAAAAGAGGTGCACGTGACAATGGTCTGTATCCCTGCAAGCGAGGCGAAAAGCGCCCTTTGTCGTTGCTCGTCCAGCTCGCTCATGACGTCGTCCAGAATCAGGACGGGGTATTCTCCGCTCGCTGTATAAAAAAGATCGACTTCGGCAAGTTTCAGACTGAGCGCCGCCGTGCGTTGTTGTCCCTGAGAGCCGAACTTTCTTACGTCGATACCGCCGGCAACGATTTTCAGATCGTCGCGATGGATCCCGACGGTGGTATAAGAAAGACGGCTGTCCTTTTCGAAGTTCTTTTCATACAGGGCTCGCAATGATCCTTGTACGTCGTTATCGTCGATTTCTTCCGTTTCGTATTCCAATTCCAGGCGTTCTTTACCTCCCGAAAGCAAGTAATGCTTTTTATCGGCGACCGGAGCAAGCTTTTGCAAAAAAGCACGACGTTTATTGATAATAAATTCCTGCTCTTTACACATTTTTTCGACAATGATGTCGCTCATCGGTTTTAAAGAGGCCGTATTATAATATTCTTTCAGAAGTTTATTTCTTTGCGCAAGGAGCTGATTATAGCGAACAAGCGCGTAAAAATAGGTTTTATCCTGCTGACAAAGACTGATGTCGACAAATCGCCTTCTGTCGGCGGGGGACTCCTTGATAAGTCGCATTTCTCCCGGAGAAAAATATACGACGTACACGGCTCCCATCAGTTCGCCCATCTTTGCTATGGGGATTTTGTCGATCATAATACGCTTCTTGCCCTGCCTGTCGATATCGATATCGACGGTATGGCGAGCGTATTTTTTTTGCACGGAAAGATGTATTTCCGCATTATTATCGCCGTCCCAACGAAGGAGCTCTTTGTCCTTTAATCCTCTTGCGGATTTACCGACCGACGCATAATAAATGCTTTCGGCAAGATTTGTCTTTCCGACGGCGTTCTGTCCGGTAAGCACGTTGATCCCGCCGTCGAACGCAACGGTCAGATCCGGATAAGAAAGATAATTCTTTAACGTTACGCTCCTGACGATCAAACCTTTATATTCTCCCGATATCGTACGGCGTCAACTGATAAACGTAATAGTTGAGCCAGTTACTGAATAACAACGTTCCCGTAGAACGCCAACTATAATCGACTTTTTCACATTCTTCATCCGCAAAATAGTTTTTCGGCGGATCGATATCCAAACCCTTTTCTTTATCCCGAAGATACTCTTTTTTGAGCGTATCCCGGTCGTATTCGCTATGTCCGAAGAAGAAAAACCGGCGATTGTCTATACACTTAGCGATGCTGACGCCGCAATCCTCGCCCTCGGCAAGAATCACAATGCGCCCATCCCTTTCCATATCCTCTTTTCTGATCTCCGTATAACGGGAATGCGGCACGCGGAAAGTATCGTTCAGACCGCGCAAAAGCGGTTCGTTGTCCTGACAAACGTGATTATCGAAAACGCCGAACAGCTTTTTCGGCAATTCTTTCTTTCCGACGCCGAAATAATAATTCATGGCTGCTTGCGCTCCCCAACAAATAAAGAGCGAGCTCGTCACGTTCTTTTCGGCATAATCCATGATCTTACAAAGTTCGTCCCAATACTTGACGTCCGAAAACTCCATCTTTTCCACGGGTGCGCCGGTCACGATCATGCCGTCAAATTTACGTCCGTCAAGTTCTTCAAAAGTAACGTAAAACTTCTCCATATGATGTTGAGAAGTGTTCGTCGAATTATACGTAGCCATTTTTACAAGCGTTACGTTGACTTGCAAAGGAGTGTTGGCGAGCAGGCGCATCAGTTGCGTCTCCGTCTCGATCTTGGTCGGCATCAGATTGACGATGGCGATCTCAATAGGACGGATATCCTGCGTCTGTGCGCGAAAAGAGCTCATGACGAATACGTTTTCCCGGCTGAGTACGTCAAACGCGGGAATATCTTTTGCAATAACGATGGGCATAGATTAACCTCGTACGGAGGCGGCTTTCGACCCCTGTTTCAAGACCGGAAGCCACCGAATTATTTTTCAGTTCCCTTTTTCGGCCTCTTTTAAAGCGTTTTCGAGATCGATAAGGATATCTTTGGCATTCTCGATACCGACGGAAAGACGGATCAGGTTGTCGCTGATGCCGCAAGCCTTCAAATCGGAATCGGAAAGCTGACGATGCGTGGTGCTGGCCGGGTGCAAAACGCTACTGCGCGCGTCGGCGATGTGCGTAACTATACGGAACAGTTTGAGCGCTTTCTGGAAGCGGATTGCGCCTTCTCTTCCGCCCTTGATGCCGAACGTGACCATACCGGAAGCCATGCCGCCGTCAAAATACTTCTGAACGAGCGGATAATTCGGATCGTCTTTCAGCCCACAATACTTGACCCATTCCACGTTTGAGTTCTTTTTTAGCATTTCGGCTACGAGCAAAGCGTTTTCGCTGTGGCGAGGCATACGGAGATGAAGCGTTTCGGAACCGAGGAAGGTCAGAAACGCGTTCATCGGAGCCATTTGCGCGCCGAAGTCGCGCATATACTGGGCGCGGGCCTTGGCGATAAAGCCGGCCTTACCGCAGTCTTTGGCATAGACGAGACCGTGATAGCTTTCGTCCGGCTCGTTGAAATCGGGATAACGCTTATTGCCGAGGAAGCTGAAGTTTCCGCCGTCGACAATGATACCGCCTAAGCTGGTGGCGTGACCGTCGAGATACTTCGTAGAAGAGTACACGACGACGTTTACGCCGTGTTCTATCGGACGACAAATAATGGGAGTAGCCAGCGTGTTATCGACGGCAAAGACGACGCCGTGCTTTTTGCACACGTCTGAAAACATATCGAAATTGGCGACGTTCATCGCGCAGTTTGCGATCGTTTCGCAAAAGAAAAGTTTGGTTTTGTCGTCGATCCTGGATTCCAGTTCTTCTCTGCTGACGCACGGATCGACAAAACGACATTCGACGCCGAGTTTAGCGAGGGTGGTGGAGAAGAGGTTATAGGTACCGCCGTAAACGGTCGCCGTACTGACGACGTTATCTCCGGCGTGGCAAAGATTGGCGACGGTAATAAGGATCGCCGACATTCCGCTGGCGCAACCCATCGCGGCGACGCCGCCGTCAAGATCGGCGATCTTCTTTTCCAACGCGTCTACGGTCGGATTGCCGAGACGGGAATAGAAAAAGCCGTCCGCTTTCAGATCGAAAAGCGCGGCCATATCTTCGGGAGAATCATAGCTGAACGTCGTACTTTGATAAAGGGGCAGTACGCGCGGTTCGCCGCTCTTCGGATTGTATCCGGATTGAACGCATTTTGTTTCTCTTTCAAACATAATATCCTCCGTTGTTTTTATTTATACTCGCGCCAAAGCGCGCTTGATATCCATTTCTTGCTGGCGTCGTTTCAGCGTTTCTCTCTTGTCATGTAATTCTTTACCTTTGGCAAGAGCAACTTCCGCTTTTAACAGAGCCTGCTTAAAATACAGCTTGGTAACGACGATGGTATACCCTTTTTGCTCTGTTTTTTGTTTCAACTTCTGTATCTCTTTTTTATGCATAAGCAATTTCCGGGTGCGCCGAGCGTCCGGATTGAAAAAACTTCCTTTTTCGTAAGGAGAAATGTGCAGACCGAGCAGTAAAAGTTCGCCGTTTTTTATGACGGCGTAACTGTCTTTGAGATTGACTTGTCCCAGTCTTGCGCTTTTTACTTCGCTCCCCGTAAGGACGATACCCGCCTCGAACGTATCTTCGATAAAGTAGTCGTGGTAAGCTTTTTTATTGGTTGCGATCGTTTTTTCAATATTTTTTGCCATACATAATTATGTTATCATAATTATTTCCGTTTCGCAACTTATTCAGGCAATCTGAACGACAAAGAAGAGGTTGTTTCCGACAAAAAACGGTGTTATACTGAAAATATGGAAACAATCATGAAAAAATCGGGAACCAAAATCGTCGCTATTACATTTTTAATCCTTGCGTTGATCGCATTTGCGATCGGAACGACGCTCGCCGTGGTCATTCTGCAAGATAATCCTGCGGCAAGCGCGCAAGAACAAGCAGGCCGGGAGCTCGTTGCCATCGTGCTTTTCGTCCCCTTGATTATTTCTTACGTTATGTTCGCTTTATTCGACCTGATCGGGATATTTGCTTCCGTCTGTCTGATAAAAAACAAAAGCAAGGGAATGGGTATTACGGCTCTTATTTTGGCCGCTATCATGCTGATCTCGGCAATAATCCTTTTCGTATTATTACTTGCGATTTAATTTTTTCTGTAAACTCTTACTTCAAAAGCACGGTTTGTTGTCAATGCAGGCATAGCGAAGACCCTGTCGAGGTCTTCTTTTCGCGTATGATAGTAGTAAGGCGTCATCTTTATGAGCGAAGATACGACCTCCTCTTTCGCCGTAAAGTCGTCGGCAACAAAGCGGGTATCTATCTTTTCAAACCCGGTCGGCTCGTCGGTATCGCGTTCGTTAAGGCGCGGCGTGGAATAAAGAATACTTTTTAGGCCGAAAAGGTGCCTGACGTCCGGAACGACCCGAATGAAGATACCGCCGGGGCGAAGAACGCGCAGAAATTCTTTTTCGAAAACGGGCGCAAAAGCGCAAATAACGACGTCCTGACTCTGGTCGGCGACGGGCAGATCGTTGCCCGAGGCAACGCAGAACGGAACGTTCTTATACTTCTTCGCGGCGGCTTCGGCTGCATTCTTTGAAATATCGGAACCAAGCACAAGGCTGTCCGGAAAGGCTTCTTTTACTCTGCCTGTGATCGAACCGACACCGCATCCGCTGTCGAGAACGGCGTCGTGCGGCAGATCTCGTAGGACGCTGACGATACAATCGGCCAGACTATCATAATACCCGGCATCCATGACGAGAACGCGGGCGCGGATCATTTCTTTATTGTCTCCGGGGTCGGCGGAATGCTTATTATTGACAAGCACGAGATTGACGTAGCCGCTCTTCGAGACGTCGTAGCAGTGCCCGTCCGGGCAGAAATAACTTTTTTGAAGAAGCGTCAGTTCTTTCCGACACTTGGGACAGATAAAAGGATATGCATTCATCAATAGCCCTCTCCGCCGAACAACGCGAGCGCTTTGCGCTTCCGCTCTGCGCGGATGGCCTGTTTCTGCGTCATATCTCCGAAAGTATTCAGAACGCTGCCGTCTTCTTTGGCATAATCGGTGACAAAAACGTTCCGCGTTTTATAGGTAGTCAGGTCGTTTTCGTCCAACTCTATCATGCGGCAACCGATCAAAAAGTCTTCTTTGTACGCGTGGAAGGTGCAAGCCGACGTGTTGATATAGTCGATACCACCGACTTTGGTAATATAATTGCAGATATGGTCGTGCCCGGAAAAGCACGCGAGCACCTTGCCGTTTTCTTTAAGCGCGGCGTGCATGCCGTGATCGTAATATCCGCAACAAACGACCTCGCGCACAAACCCGTTAAAGTTGCCGAAACGTAACAAGGGGAGCCAATACGTTGCTTCGCTTGTCTTCCTGCCGATGTTGCCGGCAAAAGACGGCGCGCGATAAAAAATTGCGTCCATGACGTTATGATCGACGATATGTTGGAAAGTAAAAGACGGGAGCATGCCTCCGCTTGCCGCGGCAAGTTCGTTCGATTTTTTAACGTACCATTCCACCTGATCGGTGCAGACGGCACCGTCGCCCTCCCCTTCGTATTCGTTGCTGTCGAACATCCACAGATTGAATACGTTTTTATTCCCGGCCGTATTTTTGATCGTCAGGTTATGGGTTGCCGTACCGGTCAGCGCGGGAACGGGATCGTACGCGAGACAAAATTTTCCGCCGTGCTTCTGATACAGTTTTAACAGATGGTCATCGTCCATGCCCTGCTCGTGATCGTGATTGCCGAAAACGAGCGTAAAGTAGGTTTCTTGCCCGACGAAAATATCGCATATTTCTTTGATGGCGAGATTTTTTACTTTTTCCGTCAACTCTTCCTTTCTTTCGTCGGTCAGGTTTTCTTCTTTCCCTTCGTCAAGGTCGGTATATTTTGCAACGCAGTTATCTCCGCCGAGCACAACAAGATCGGGTTTTTCCCTCCGAAGCACTTCAAAAATAAACGCTTTCGTCGTGGAATTGAGCGGATAAGCATCCTGGACGTCCGTGATAAATGCGATCTTGAAAGCACCTTCTTTAAAATGAAGCGGAGACTCGATCTCCGGGTCGGGCTCGAACGATCCCGTGGAAGAATCGAGGATACCGACCTTTTCTTTTTTTCCTTTCTGATCGGAAAAATATTTCCAACAGGCAACGAACAATGCGTAAAACACGACGAGAGCCACCAACACAATGGCAATGACGGTAACGGCTATTTTCGGTTTACTCATTATATTTCTCCTTTGTTGCGTCGTTATGCCAAAAACGGCCTTGCGCGCGTTATTTTCTGTCGAACAGAACGGGCATATCCAGCAAACCGGCGATTTGTTCTATATTTTTGCAGAGCAAAGGAGCAACGTATGGGATATTGGGGACGGCGCCGCCGGCCACGGCGTTTTCCGAACAGAATTTTCCGAAATCCGGCTTGCTCTTTATTTCCATTTTCATTCCTTTGGGTGTAAACGAAAAGGTAAAACGCTGGGTTGCGAGGGTGTTGAGCAGTTTTATCACGACGCACAACTTCTTCTTTTGCCAATAAGCGTAGCTCCAAAGGGTATACGGATAACCTGCCAGACTGACATCGGAAAGAAGAGCTTCTCCATTCATACCGCAACGACAGGTCAGGCGATCTTCGCCCTCCTGCCAGGTAAGCGTCAGACTTCTTTCGTCAAACGAAAAGCCGACCCTATCCATCGAACTTTCCGGTCGACGGGCAACGGTGGCGTTCAATGCGTGAGGAATAACGGAAACGGGATATCCGGTCATTTTCGCTATGCGAAGAGCCGGCCCTTTGATCCGATAAACGGCTCCCTCTATCGACTTTTCCTGTTGTTCCGACCGTTCCGAAACGACGATCCTTTCTCCCCTGTCTTTCATATAGTCCGACAAAAGATCTTCGGAAGGATTAAAAAGCAGGGGGTAATACTTATAAAACGTCTGCAAAATAAATTGTTCAGACTCGGAACAGTTCGTCATAGCGACGACGGCGTCCTTTTCCGGGAAGATCATACAAAACTGTCCCATCATGCCGTCCATCATAAAACAGTCCTTCCGAAGCCAGAAATAATAGCCGTAACCGGTCCCTTTTTCCATCGTGTCGGTGCGGTGTTTCTTTACTTCTTCCGTCCAAAACCGAGGAATAACCTGTTTTCCTTCGTACTCTCCGCCGTTCAGATAGCAATAGCCGATCCTGGCCATGTCCGGAACGGTCAGATAACATCCCGTACCGCCGACGCACACGCCGAGGGCGTTGGTCTCCCAAAAGGGCTTTTTTATGCCGAGCGGCTCGAACAACCGAGGCGTGAGATAGTCCACAACGCTCTGCCCGGTAACTTTTTGAAGCAATGCGGAAAGCATATAAGCGTCGTTATTACTGTAAAGAAACTTATTATTGACTCTGAACGGCGACATCATAAAAATTTTGGCATAGTCGACGGTCATATCCTGCAAAAAAGTAAAGACCTTTCCGCTGCGCATAGTAAGCAGCGACTCTACCGTAACGTTCTTCCAACGTTTGCTTTTTACGTGAAAGTATTCCGAAAAATAAGGTTCGATCAAAGTATCGAGCGATAAAATCCCTTCTGCGATAGCAAATCCGACGGCAGTGGAAACGAGACTCTTCGTCACCGAAAACATCGTATGCGGCGTCGAAGCCGAATAGGGATAGCGATATCCCTCGAAAGCGATCTTTCCGTGGCGAATAATAATAAGTCCATGGTTTTCGGCCCCGTTTTCTTCCACCTCTTTCAGAAAACCGAAAACAGCGTCGGAGCTGACGCCCGCCTCTTCCGGTCTGTTTACTCTCAGCATCTTTGCCTCCTTTACGTATATGCTTTATAATAGCATATAACGCGCCGTAAAGCAATCGATTCTTTCTCTCTGTCCGGACGGTTTTATTCGCCTTTAAAAAATTTGACGTTCCTTGCGACGACGTCGGAATAACTGAACGTGCTGATCTCGCCGCCCGTCTTACGGACGGTAAATATCTTGGGATAGACGCTTTCTATCTTCCCCTCGAACTGTTCTATTTTGTTCCGTCCCCTATTGACCTTAATCCTGAGCGGCAGGCCGGCAAGCAACCGGATCCGCTCGACGGTGCGCTTCATATCGTCGGTGATCTCTCTCATACTGTTCTCCCATATCTATTATTCCTCTTTCTTGCCCTTTCAGTCATACTTTTTAGGACAAATGCATATCGTGTAATAATTCAATCGGTAGGGGGCCTTAATCATTATGGAAAATCAAACGAACATCTCGGCCAATCGGAAAGAGATCCTGAGCGACGTACTTTTTCGGGAAAGAGCGGAGTTTCTCGATCCGGAAAACAAAAAGATCCTCGGCATGAGCGCACGGACGAAAATATTGGGATACGAAACGATGGCGGGCGCGATAAAAGTCGATCTGAAAACCACATTCCGGCTTATCTCCCGCGCGGAAAACGGAACGTTTTTATACGATACGGCAGAATCGGAACAAACCGAAACGATCGTCTGCGAAAAAATCAAACCGACGACCAGAGTATGCCTGCGCGCCGGCGTTACCGAGACGAAAAAGACGGGAAGCAGTTGCGAGGCGACGGTGGCAGTGTCCGGTTGGTACCTCGTCGAAAACGAACTGACCGTTCTGAATTCCTGCATAACGGGGGTATGCTGTAAGACGGCCCCGCTCCGCGCCGAAAACACTCTGCCTTTATCGCCCGGGGGTCTTTCTCTTACCTACACGGACGAAACCAGGATGAACGTCGAACGCCTTGTCGACTACTGCGTAAAAGTCAACGTCTCGAACGTCTTCGTGAACGCCGGCAGTTACCGCGTCGAAGGAGACATCTATATCCGCATTTTCGCCCAGTCAGACGACGGGCAGTGCTTCGGTCAACTCTTTTCTCACACGTTCAGCACCGAGATCGCTGACGAAAACGTCACTTCGGAATCGGACGTGGATATCGACGCGTACGTAAAAAGCGCGGAGCTATCCTTAGCCGACGGCGATAAGCGACTGATCATAAGCGACATATCCCTTTCTTTCTGCGGCGCGCAAAGTCTCCCTATCGAAACGGAAACAATCTCGGATGCTTTTTCCACTACGCACGAGATCGTAATCAGAAGATCGGAAGAAGCGGTAACGGAAGGATTCTGCTGTCGTAGTCTTCGCGAAAAAATCGCCGGAAAAGTCACGCCGGACGGAGGAATAAACGAGGTATTTGGGATTCTTTGTCCTTCGATTTCGGCTTCCGTTGTTACTAATAACGGAGCGTACAATCTGGATGGCGTCGTGCAGGCCGACATCCTGTATCAAACGAATGAAGACGTCACGCGCGGACAGACCGTCGAGCTGCCTTTTTCGATAAATCTGCCGCTCGAAAACAAGTGCGACTCCCAGATCACGGCGGAAATAAACGTCGTTAACGCCGCTTATAAAGCGCGCGGCGCGGAGCTGGAACTTGTTTTTGAGACAGTCGTTAACGTCAAAGGCGTTTCTGAAAAAACGATATGCATAACCTCCGATATAGAAATGGGCGCGGAGAAAGAAGCAAGCGACGTCGCTATCAGCTTATATATCGTCCGCAAGGGCGAAACCTTATGGGACGTAGCCAAAGCGCTGAACGCCGACGAAGAGACTTTGCTTCGACAAAACAAGGACGTACCATTACCCTTAAACGGCGGCGAAAAAATCATTTTGTACCGTGAACTGCCCTTTAATTGATTGACGTCTTCCAAAATAAAAAAAATTCTCCCGACCGGTGTTGTCGGGAGATATTTTTTTATAAATGATAAACTATTTTTTGACAAAGCGGACGGGGAACGTCGTGACGATCAGACCGGTTTTCAGTAAGCCGACGAGTATGGGCGTGACGACGGGCAGATCGGGGAAAACGCCGCTCGCAATGGAATTTGCGACGACAAAGTCCCTGAAATCGGGATTGCACTTTGTTTTCATGGACACCTTATCCTTTCCGAAACGGAAGATGAATTCTTTTTGCGCGACGGTATTGAGCGGCCGAGTGACGACGTGGAAATCGTTCTTCTTCCAATAGCCCCAACTCCATACGTGATAGACGTTATCCTGTAACGTAACGTCGGTAATAAGAGGCTTGCCGTCGACGCCGCAGTCGAAAGAAACGACGTCCTTTTCTTCTCTCCACGTAACGCGTACCCGATCGTCGGAAAAAGCAAACGTAAGATCGTCGACGCTGTCCTTCGGACGTTTGGCGAAGGAAGAGCTGATGGAATTAGGAATGAGTCCGTTGGAAAACCGCGTCATTAATTTACTGATCTCTACGGCGCAACCTTTTCTTTTATAGACCTTTCTGGAAGAGATCACTTCTTTTTCTATATTTCGTTCGGCGACATGCGGAAGCAGTCTCTTGTCTCTTTCTCTGAGATATTCTTCCAGTTCTTCTTCTCCGTCCTCATCAAGAAAAATATCTTTAACAAGATAGTCGTTAATGGTTTTTGCAATCAAAGCGTCGCTGACGTGAGCGCCGATAACGGCGATAACCGTCTTCTTTTCCGGAATGATAACGCCAAACTGACCAAACAAACCTTCCAGACGATAACTTCCGTTCTTTTCCAGCCAAAAATAATAGCTGAATCCGTCCGCCGCCCAGTTTTTGGAAGGAGTCGTTTGTTTTGTAGCGACGGCCTCCGCCCAAAAAGCAGGAATAATCTGTCGTCCATCATACTTACCGCCGTCAAGGTAGCAAAGGGCGATCTTTGCCAGATCGTCGCAGGTCAGATAAAGGCCGGAACCGCCTACGCATACGCCGAGCGCGTTTGTTTCCCAAAACGGTTTTTTGATCCCGAGCGGTTCGAACAAACGGGGCGTAAGATAGTCCACGAGGCGTTCTCCGGTGACTATTTCCACAAGATGAGCCAGGACGTGAGCGTCGTTATTGCTATAAAAAAAGTCCTTCTTTCTGCGGAAAGGATTTTTCATGAAAATCTTCGTATGATCGTCCGTCATATCCTGCAAGAAGCTGAATTTTTTGTTGCTTCGCATAAGAAGAAGCGTTCGGACGGTCATGTTGTCCCATTCCTTGTTTTTCTTATGGGGATACTCTTTAAAATAAGGTAATATTTTATCGTCCAAAGAAAGTTTTTTTTCGTCGACGGCAAAGCCTACGGCAGTGGAAACGAGACACTTCGTGACCGAAAACATGGTACGCGGCATATCGGCAGTATAAGGATAACAATACCTCTCAAAGATTTTTTTGCCGTCTTTAATGACGATCATGCCGTGATTTTCGCCTCCGATCTCGTCAAAACGTTTAAGGTAGCGTAAAATAGCGGCGGCGCTGACGCCGTACTGTTTCAGATTATAACTCATATTTTATTTTCTCCGTAACAAAGATTTTCTATTAAGCGACGATAAAACACGACCGCCCTGCCCAGACCGTCTATTTTGCAACGCTCGTTCAAACCGTGAATACGCTTCTGATCGTCCTTGCCGTACACGAAAGGCGTAAAGCGATAAACGCCGTTACTGACCGAATAATACCACTTACTATCCGAAGCGGCAATGAAAGGATAAGGAGCTACCACAAAGTTTTCGTAGACTTCTTCGATGGAACGAACGAGAGTCGCATAGGTTTCTGTATCGGTCAAGCTGACGGGAGACGGATCGAAAGTGTTTTCCATTTCGGATACCTCTATTCTTTTTCCGACCACTTTTTTCATATGTTTCAGAACGTCCGCTCGCGTCTCTCCGATATTGATACGAACGTTGACGACGGCGCTCGCTTTGACGGGAATAACGTTCGGCGCGTCGCTTCCTTTCAGTTGCGTAAAGGCGAACGTGCTGCGCATAGTGGCATTCAGAATGGGATTGATAAACCCAAGAACGGGCCTCAGAAACCACCCCAAAAGATCGGAGTTGACCATGAAAAACTTGTAGATCGGGTTCATGTACGGCGCAAGCGTACGATACATCTGTTTCAGCGGCTTGGAGAAGGTTCTTTTCATGGGCGAGCGCGCCAGATCGTACACAGCTTCGGCTATTTCATCTACCGAGCTCTTTCTTTTAGGCGAAGAAGCGTGCCCTCCGTCTCTCGTTGCAGTCAACAGATAATCGGCATAACCCTTTTCGCAAGTGCCGATCAACGCAACCTGTCTGTTCTTGATGCCGACCATGCTGCCGTCGATCATGGTACCGCCCTCGTCGATCACGAATTCAAACCGGATATTGTTTTCGAGAAGGTATTTAACAATGAACTTCGCGCCCTCTTTTCCGGTGAACTCCTCGTCGTGTCCGAAGCAATAATAAACGGTACGCTCCGGTTCTTTACCCTCGCGAAGCAGAAGTTCCAGTCCGAGAAGCGACGCGATCATCTGACTTTTCATATCCTGACTGCCTCTTCCATAGACGTAGCCGTCTTTGATTTCTCCGCTGAACGGGTCGACTTCCCAGCCCTCTTTCGCGGCGGGCACGACGTCCTGGTGCGCAAGGAAACATCCGGGCATAAGATCCGGATTTTTGCCCTTGATCTTCAAAATCAAGCTATACTTATTGATTATCGTCTTTTCGGCGCGGGCAAAGATAAGCGGAAAGCTCTTTTCGAGATATTCGTGAAATTGCAGAAACGGCGTTTGATCATCCCCTTCTTTATAGGCCGTCACGGTAGGTACGCGGACGGCGCCGGAAAGGATACGGGCGGCTTCTTCTTTGTCCACCGCGCATAAAAAACGCTCCGTTTCTTTCTTCTTAGGCCGCACGAAAAAGGTGCGTGCGATCATAAAAAGAAGCAACGCCCCGACAATCCCCAAAACACAGTACAAAACGATCAAACCGACGTGCATAATTTTTCTCCTTATTTTGCATACGATTATAACATAAAAAAGCGCGCATTGCAATAACCGTCCGTCGACCTTATAAGAAAAAATGCCGGCGTTTTACGACCGAAGGATCAGAGAAGAAACGAGCTTCTCGTTATAAGAGCGAATGGCGCGGTTGATCCTTACGTTAAAATCGCCGTAACCGGAGGTGACGTAATCGACCTGAAAAACCGGCATGGCCTGCAACATTTTATCGAGATCCGACTTCTCGATTAAACGAACGTTGTGTTTCTCGGCCGTTTTAAGAAGCGATCGCGAGTAGATGGAATAAAGAGCGTCGCCGAACGTTCTGAAACAACTGGACGGTTGCGTCTGATTCAGGCGCAAAACGTCGCGGTAACGGTCGGAAGAAAGTATTTTATCGCAAAGCAGATCGATCTCACGATCCAGCTTTTTTATGTGAGCCCGATCATGCCAGACGTGCACAGAATTTTCGTCCATATCAAAGAAAAACGGATAAGAAGTATCTCGCGCGTCCCACGACGGCAAATAATGCTGATCTCTGCGTTGAAACAAAACGACTCCCGTCCGTCCGTTTTTTGCGGTTATGTCGCCATAACGTAAAGAACCTACTTTTACGCCGTCGCCCTTTCCGAATTCGGCAACAGGCGAATAAAATACATAGTCGAAAATACTTTTTCCGTTATAACGTATTTCCGACAAAAAGTCGTGCAGGTCGGCAAGAGTCTTATCGCCCAAAAAAATGGGCTGAAAAAGGAGCGTAACGATCTCTCCGTCTTCTTCGCGTTCGGACAAAAACCGGAGCGCGTCTAAAACGTGCGTTTCTAATTCTCCGGTCAGGACGCTATGAGAAGTAAACCATTTTCCTTTGTAATAAGTAACCTTAATATGGAGAAAACGACACCCAAACCGCAAAAGATCGTATATCGTATCCGCTTGCGTTTTTACGTAGCGATAGAGGTAATTCCGGATAAAAGGCTCGGCGGAGACCAATACGTTCGACGCGCATTCTTCGAGCGGCGCGCCTCTTTCCGCCCGGCCCGTATTGGCGTCGTGCGCCGCCAGAAACGACAAATCAACGTAACGCGGATCAGCTTCTTTTATGCCCGGGATATCGCCGATCGTAACGTCGTACGTCGGCCGAAAAGAATAATTTCCGACCCCCGTTTTTTTACGTCCGAGCATTAATAAAGTCGTAACAACCGTCATTCGCATCCCTCTGTTCGTTCGGTCCGCATTTTTCGGACAGGACCTTTTTATTCAATTATATATCATCATAACGATGTTTTTCAAGTATGAATTATTAAAAATAATATATAAGTTTTCAAAATATTTGACAAATGGTAATTAAAAGTCTATCATTTTTTAGCGGTCGGATAATGCGTACGTAAAGACCTTTATTCGCAAAAAAAATACGTTCAATCCGCAACGTGCAAGGAGCGCACTATGAAAAAATTTTTCCAAAGAATAAAATCCGCCGGCAAAACCAAATTCAGCGCCGATCTCGTCATCAGGATCCTCTCTTATCTCGTACTGATCGCCTACGTCGTAATCCTCGCGGCAGGGAGTAAGATCTTCGATCCGATGAGTCTGTTCTGGCGCAGTTTCTTCTTCTTTGGCAAAGCGGGAGAATATAATCCCTTCATTCGCATCGTAAGCTATATCGTCTTCATGACGGGAGCAAGCTGGTTCGTACGCTTTCTTCTGAAACAACTGTCAAAACCGCTCAAAAAGGGTAAGGCCATCGTGGATATCCTTTGCAGTCTCATTAAATACGCCGCGATCATCGTTCTGCTCTTCCTGATTCTGAAAACGGTAGGCGTCGATACGACGGCCATCCTTGCAGGTATCGGAATCTTGGGGTTGATCGTAGGTCTCGGCGCACAGCCGCTTATTGCAGATATCATCGCGGGACTCTTTATCGTGTTTGAAAAGGTTTTTGACGTTGGAGATATCATCGTCGTTGACGGCTTCCGCGGGACGGTCAAGGAGATTGGCATTCGCACCACTCAGATCGTGGACGTCGGCGGCAACGTCAAGATCATCAACAACTCCGACCTGAAAACGGTCATCAATATGACAAATCAGCTCTCCCTGGCAATCTGCGACCTGAGCATCGAATACGGCGAATCGCTTGAACGCGTCGAAGCCATTCTGAAAAAGAATCTTCCCGCCGTCAAAGAAGCAATACCCGATATCAAAGACGGTCCCTTTTACAGAGGCGTTGCCGAGCTGGGCGACTCCGCCGTCGTTATCCGCTTTGTGGCAAACTGCGAAGAAAACGTCAGATATCAGGTGGAAAGAGATATGAACAGACAGTTCAAACTTATCTTTGATAAGAACGGCATCAATATTCCCTTCCCGCAGATCGTTCTCAACCGGCCTGCCGATTTTAAAAACGCCACCAATGCGCAAAAGAAAGACGCGCAAAAATTCGTCGACGAACAAAAAGAACTCGGCAAAGGTCTTGGAGATGGTCAACTCAACGACTTCTGAAATAGCCTTTGGGCATGATTATTAATTTAGAAAGTGAAAAGCGAGTTTAATAACTATCACATCAACAATCCGGACGGAGCGTCGGAAAGGCATTTTTACGACGGGAGACTGAGCTTCGGAAACGACAATCCTCATTACGTTCAAGAGAACGTTCCTCCGCAAGAAGAAATTCTGTACGTAAACGAGTCGTCCAATGATCTCGAGGGTACTATCGCCTCAGATCAAGCCGTACCGACGTCGGGCACAACGGATAATTCGTCCGGTTCAAAATCAGATCTTTCTTCTCTGACGAGCAGTCCTTCCGTTGCGACGACGGCTTCTTCCGTAAGCGCCGCCGCGACCACTTCGGCTATCGGCAGCGGAATCGGCGCCGTTGCAGGAGTCGTCGCATCCGCCGTTACCACCGCCGTTATCGTTGTGGCCGTCTTTATCAGCACCCTCTCCGTCAATCTTTCTCTCGTCATGGCCGACATGGACTGTCTTGTCTTTCGTTTGGAAATGCAGGGCGCGCAGGAACAAGATTTCGAGAACGGTATTTATGCCCTGCTGGACGGAAACGACGGAAGCCACTATGAACAAACGTTGAACGCAGACAGTATTTACGTCACTTTTACAGACTTAAAGCCCAATCAATCATACGTCGTACGTATTAAAAGCGACGAGAAAGTCTTTGTCGAACAATCCTTTTTTACCGCCTCTTCCGCTATGTCCCGAGGGATCATCGATATGCGCAACGAAAAGAATAACGTCCGTATCGACGTAAGGGACGTCGTACTCGGCTCGGCGGAGTTTTACACCCTTTCCGTCACCGATTTGCAAGGGAACCTCCTTTTCGTCAAAGACGACAAAAAAACCGAAGCAAGTTATTCTTTTTCCGTTTCCGAACCGAAGACGTTACATTGCGCTTTATCCATCGGCGGCGTGACGTACGCCTTTGCCGAACTCGCAATGACGAACGAACCGGAATACAACTTCGACTCGCCCGTCTGGACCTGGGCGTCCGACAACACGGCGACGCTCTCTTTTATTGATATAAACGGCGGCGATCCATTGATCATCCCCGCGGTAATTACCTCTGTCGATACGCCCCCAACCTGTGAAGAAGACGGCTATACGACTTACATCGCCACTTCCGAAACGAACGGGAATAGCTATTCTGACGAAAAAATCGTTATTCGAGAAGGCACCGCTTGCGGACACGACTTTTCTACCGTTGAATTTTTCTGGGAGCCCAAACCCGACCTTTCGGACGACGGGACAAGCATTTCCGGTTACGACGTCATCGCCAGATTTTATTGCATACGCAATCAGGAACACTTTTCCGACATAACCGTTGATCCGCAAGAGATACGGCACGAAACGGTCCTCCCCTCTTGCGAAGAAGACGGCTATACCACTTATACGGCAACCGTAACGTATAACAACAAGGAATATGCGGATACCCGGATTGTAACCGATATGGGAACGGCGCTCGGACACGATTATTCTTCAACGGAATATATCTGGACGCCCGTAACAGGCGACGGTATAACCGACGCTGAAAACGTTCCGCTGTTTAGCGTTACGATCAATTTCCTTTGCGCCCATAACGGCGAACACGTTTCTCCGGACGTTCTGACCATCGAACCTGAAAACGTAGACTACTCTATCACATCCGCCACGTGCGATACGGACGGCAAAATAACCTATTACGCATTTTTAGCACACGGCGATAAAGAATACGCCGACGAAAAAGAGGTTGTCTTGCCCGCTCTCGGACACGACTATAACGCAACGCCCGTATTCACCTGGTACAAAAACGGAGGCGAATACTTGGTAACAGCCGCGTTGGTTTGCGCAAACGACGTCGATCAAAATCACGATATTATTCTCGAAACGGAATGTTCCTGGATCTACACCAAACCGACGGGCACCGAGGACGGCTACACAACTTATATTGCCACCGTGATGTACAACGGAGTAGCATACTCGGATACAAAGATCGTTACCGATAAAGAACTTAACCAAGACGGAGTATGATTTTTTGTGAAAACGAAAAATCGTCTCCTCTTCGAAGATATCTCGTTTACATAGCGAATTGCCAAAAAAGCACCGACGATAATTGTCGGTGCTTTGATTGTTTTTCAGGCGCTTTTCCGTTATTTTGCATTCCACCAGACGGGATCGGCGAAAGCGCCGGTGTGGTACCCTATAACAAGACGAACCATCATATCGTTCAACTTCTCCACTACGGCGTTGGGGATGTCCGGATCGTAATGAGAATTACCGATACCGGAGTGGTCGGTTACGAAAATAAACGTTCCTCCGGTATAGATTGCACCCTGACGAGCGATATATTCGCATAAGAGATCGGCTCCGCTACAAAGAATGGGGCAATAACGTATTCCCTTTTCAGCGGCGATTTTTGCGGCCTGTCCGCAACGTGTAATGTTTTCTTTTTCCGAATGCGAGGGTGCGTCGAAGACGTGGAAGATGATTTTTGTGGAATTTTCTTCGCCCCAATTCTGATTGACCGCCATAAGCAAGGCTTCGTCCAGCGCTTCCGGATAGTCGCCGCCACCATCGGCGCTTTGCTCCGAAAGAGTCTGCTTTTGCTCGGCAAGAAGATTCGGATCGGTCACGTTTTTGAATTCCGCATAACTGAATTTTTCAGTATCGTCGTTATCCCGGTAAAACAGCAACGCAAGATCGATGCGCGTTTGGTCGTCGTTACTTGCTATTCTGCCTATTACGTCGGTTACTTCGTTGGCGATATAGTTGAGTTCATCACCCATAGAACCGGTTACGTCGATCACGAACATCATTTTTATAATATTGGCTTTGGCTATGCTGCTCGTCAAGTCTACGGTAAGATCTCTGCTTTCTGCGGTAAAAGTCGCGCTACCTTTGCCCTCTCCGCTCCTGACCGTAATCGTTCCTTCTTGCTCCTCAGGGAAAATATACGCTACGCCGTTTGCGTTGGTTACGGCTTTATATTCTTTCTGATCGGCGCCGAAACAGCTGACGGTTGCTCCGCAAACAAAGTTTTCTCCGTTTTTCACGGTTACTTTCACGCGACCGAGCGTATTAAATTTCCATTTATTTTCGGTGTACTCGGAAAATTTGCCGGACTTGGCATTGTCCTCTTCTTTGACAAAACACCTCTGCCAATCGCTATAAGAACGATTATCGTCCCAAGCGCAAGCGGTAATAAGTCCGGCTTGATCCTGTTGCTGTTTATTATCTTCTCCGTCGACGTCGGGTTCATCTTCGGTTGGCTTCCCCTCCGACGCCTCGCCTTTTTCGGGAGAAGCAGAATCCGTCTCGCCTTTGTGCGAAAACCCGGGTTCCATATAGCCTCCGTCAATCATGAGTTCTTCACCTCCGTTTTGCACGCAAGATACCAGGCAAAAACACGTTATAAGGACCGCGACGGTCATCCAAAGCAGTTTCTTTCTCATATCGAACCTCCTTCCCGTTTTCTGATTTTTTCTTCCCTTTCGGGTTCTTTACAATAACAATGCAATGAAGCACAAATTTGTCCCACGATCCGGATAAGTTTTTTTACAGCTTCTCCGGAACATCTAAGACTCTGCCTCCTCCTATTTTGTGCGCTATATTAAAAAAAGCGCGCCCCGATGAAAGACGCGCCGTAAATGATTATTTATTTTCGCAGACGGTATTATTCCCACTCGATGGTGCCGGACGGCTTCGGAGTCAGGTCGTAAACGACGCGGTTGACGCCTTTGACTTCGGTAATAATACGATTGACAATGTGTTTAAGAATGGGATAGGGGATCTCTTCTACCGTGGCGGTCATGGCGTCGACGGTATTGACGGCGCGGATAATGACGGGATACTGATAAGTCCTTTCGCCGTTCTCAACGCCCGTACCCTTAAAGTCGGGGACGGAGGTAAAGTACTGCCATACCTTATCGGCAAGGCCGTTTTTATCGAATTCTTCTCTTAAAATGGCGTCGGACTCGCGGACGCATTCCAGTCTGTCGCGCGTAATAGCGCCGAGGCATCTTACGCCAAGGCCCGGACCCGGAAAGGGCTGGCGATAAACCATTTTATCGGGTAAACCGAGCGCTTTACCGACGACGCGCACTTCGTCCTTATATAAAAGTTTAACCGGCTCGACCAGCTCAAATTGAAGATCTTCGGGCAGTCCGCCTACGTTGTGATGGGCTTTAACGCCCTTTTCGCTCTCGATGATATCGGGATAAATGGTTCCCTGCGCCAAGAACTCGATACCCTCTTGCTTACGCGCTTCTTCTTCGAATACGCGAATGAACTCCGCGCCGATGATCTTACGCTTTTGTTCGGGCTCGGCAATACCGGCAAGTTTATCCAAAAATCTGTCCACGGCGTCGACGTAGACGAGGTTGGCGTTCATTTGATTGCGGAACACTTCGACGACCTGTTCGGGTTCGCCTTTACGAAGAAGTCCGTGGTTGACGTGAACGCAAACGAGATTTTTGCCGATAGCTTTGATAAGAAGAGCCGCCACAACGGAAGAATCTACACCGCCGGAAAGGGCGAGAAGCACTTTTTTGTCTCCGACTTGGGTGCGGATAGCCGCCACCTGCTCGTCAATAAACGCTTTTGCAAGCTCGGGCGTGGTAATACGCTGCATAGAATCCGGTCTTTTGTTGTTATCCATAAATAGTTCTCCATTAAATAAATTCGGGATAAAAAAAGTATAACATGGACGAACGCGGGTAGCAAGCGATAAAATGGATATTTTAAAAAAACTATTCTATACAACCGCCGCCGATACATACGCGGTCGGAATAAAGAACGCAGTACTGTCCGGAACTGACGGCGCGTTGCTTCTCGTCGAATACGACTTCGGCGCGCCCCGCTTCGTCAAAATACACGACGGCTTGTTGTAAGGGTTGTCGATGCCGTATGCGTGCGAGAACGCGGGTTCCGGAAGAAACGGGGTCCGTGATGAAATGAAATTTTTCCGTCGTAAGACGGTCAGAATAGAGTTCGGGAATCTCGCCCTGATGGACGTAGAGAATGTTTTTTTCGACGTCTTTTTTGACGATATACCAAGGAGCGACGTTGTTTTCTCCTTTCATACCGCCCACGCCGAAACCTTTATGCTGACCGACGGTGTAATAATACACGCCCTTATGCGTGCCTATTACCTTATCGTCAAGTGTGCGGATCTCGCCTTCCTTCATGGGGATATATCCGGCGAGGAAAGCGCGGAAATTTCTTTCTCCGATAAAGCAAACTCCCGTAGAGTCTTTCTTTTTTGCCGTGGCGAGGCCGTATTTTTCGGCAAGACGTCTTACTTCGGGCTTAGGAATATCGGCAAGAGGAAAAAGCACGTTATCGATCTGTGCGGAAGATACCTGGTTTAAAAAATACGTCTGATCCTTGTTTTCGTCGGCGGAACGCATGAGATAGGCTTTGCCGCTTTCATGCTTGACGCCGCAATAATGTCCGGTTGCGACAAAATCGGCGCCCAGTTGCATGGCTCGATCGCGAAAAACGCCGAATTTGATTTTACTGTTGCAAAGTACGTCCGGGTTGGGGGTACGGCCTTTTTTATATTCGTCGACAAAATGCAAAAAAACGTCGTTCCAATATTCGTCCGAGAAGTCGACCGAATAGTAAGGGATACCGAGGCGATCGCAAACGCGGCGAACGTCCGAATAATCCTCTTCGGCCGTGCAACAACCATTGTCGTTCGTTTCTTTCCAATTGTGCATGAACATCCCGACAACGTTATAGCCCTGTTCTTTCAGAAGAGCCGCGGCGACGCTACTGTCCACACCTCCGCTCATACCCACTACGACTGTCTTTTCCATGTCATTATCATACAACAAACGACAGGTATAAATCAACATTATCGGACAATAATTATCGAAAACATTACAAGGAGACACAAAATGAGTTTTAATCCCTTTTACGAAAAACCGGACGTTATTGAAAAGACCTACCTGACCCCTTCCGAAATGTACGCGAAATCTTACGACAAGAACGAAGTCGATCCCTACACGAAAGTGCGCTGCATTCTGATGAACGGCGCCGAATACGAGGCGGTTGGTTTTTCGCATCGCTTTTTTCGCGCCTGCCCCGATAACGATATCCGACGTTCCCTCGCCGCTGTCAGAAGAAGCGAACAGCAACAACAAAAGCAAATATCCGTCTTAAAGCCCATCAACGAAACGATCCTGGAAACGACGATCAGCTACGAACAACTGGCTGTCGATCTGACCGTCGCCCTCGCAAAAAGAGAAAAGGATCCCTACGTAAAGCACGCGCTTGACTTTGCGCTTCTGGAAGACTTCGACCACCTTTATCGTTTTTCCAATCTGCTTGAATTAGAACATCACGTCCATGCCGAAAAACTGATCGGTTCTTATACCGAGATCACGCCCGGCCGACCCACGATCAGCGAACATAGGCACCCATACGACGGTGTTTGTCGTTCCGGAAACAATAAAGAAGCCGATATCGCTACCGTATTGAACGTCAATATCATTACGGCGGCCGAACAGCAGACGATGAACTATTATATGAACCAGGCCGGCTTTTACACGTCGGACGCGGGAAGAGAACTATATCAAGAGATCGGAATGATCGAAGAACAGCACGTTACGCGCTACGGATCGCTCCTCGACGTCAAGCCGACGTGGCTCGAAAACTTGCTCATGCACGAGTATACCGAGTGCTATCTGTATTATTCTTGCTATAAGGACGAGTCCGATCCGTACGTCAAAAAGATTTGGGAACGCAATCTCATTCTGGAAATCAGTCATCTGCATGCGGCGGCCGAACTTCTTGAAAAATACGAACACAAAAACTGGCAGGAAGTTATTCCCGGAGGAGAATTCCCCGAGCTTCTCTCCTTCTCTTCTCAAAAGGATTATATTCGCAACGTATTGCAAAATACCGTTTGGGAAACGGCGAACTACGAGGACTATTCTCTCGTGTCCGCTCTGCCGGACGGGGCAAGATTTTTCACCTATCAGGGACAAGTCTGCGGCGACGGCGCGGATGTGCCTTCTCACGTCGTTCTCGACAGGTATCTGTCCAAAAACAAGACGGACTACCGCTACGAAATCCGCTCCAACCCCGTGCCCGAACTGGCCGACCGCACGAGAGACAATACCACGGTGGGAAGAGAAAAGGTAAAAGTAAGAGGATAGGAGAACGAATTGTCGCAATGCGGCATAGACTCTTTGCCTCATGGATCGGAACCTTTCTTTAACCCTGCATTGAACAAATAATGCTTCATTACGGATAAATCATTTTCACGCAAGACTTCACGAGGCCTCTATTTATGGCGCTTTATCGCCAATGCAGGTACTTTCAGGCGCAATTTATTAAGAACCGGCAACTAATTTGCCGGTTTTTCTTATATCATTAAAGACAGGTATAATCCCATCAGCGCGGCGATGAGAGTAGGTACGGCGATCAAAAAACCGTATGCAATAAAAGATACGAACGTAAATCGTACGTGATTGTTTTTCAGAATATTCGACCACATAATACCGGCAAGCGCGCCGATGGGCGTTAAGAACGCACCTATATTGGAGCCGATGACGGTGGCGTATACGGCGGGAAGAACCTCAGACTGCGGCAAATAGGAAATGAGCGAACAAAACAGAACGCTCATGGGAATATTATTGATCACGTTTGCGGAAAGCGTCGAAGACGCGCCGAAAACGAACGGCGTCCATTGTCCCGCTTCCAGAAATGCGACGGCTTTTTCGCTTACGCCTCTGTAAGACAGGCCCAGCACAAGAATAAACATGGACAGGACGAAAGGGATCAGTTCCCACGGGGCGCGATGAAGCGTCCTGACGATGATCGTCGGTTTTTTATGGCAAAACAGTTTATACACCGTAGTGACAAGGAAAAGCGACAGCGCGAAAACAAGGGTAATCAACCACATTTCCACACCGATATAAGAACAAATAACCAACAGAATCGTACAACCGCCGAGATGAGCGATACCGATGATAAAGAGAACTCTTTCCGTAATGGAAAAGGTTTCTGCACAGGGCGCCATAGGCGTTTTCAGATGATGAAAAAAAACGGCGAACAGGAGCAGAAACGCGATAACCCCGGCAAAGATCGCCGGGAGCCACATGACTTTCAGGTAGGACAAAAAATCAACGCCGAACGAAGTTGCGAGATAGACGTTGGTCGGATTGCCGATCAAAAGAAACATGCTCCAGGTATTGGCGGCGACGAACTCCGACACGAGATACGGGACGGGATTGATGTTGGCGTGTTTTGAAAAATAACAAATAAACGGCGTAAAGGTAAGAATAACTATGTCGTTACTGGTAAATACGGTCAGAACGGAAACGGTCAGATATAGATAGATAAAAGTGCGTATCTGACTATGCCCCGCTCTCTTTAAAACTTCTTTCGCAAGATAGCGAAAAAAACCGATCTCGTCAAGGTATACCGACATGACGGTCATAGAAATAAAAAGGATCAATATCTTAAACGGGTTTACGCCGTCGCTTCGGATAAGTCCCACGACCGCCTCTTGGATCGGGAGCGCCCCCGTACACAGGATAACGACCGCCCCGATAAGTACAGGCATCCAATAAACGGACAACGTATGCCCCTTTATCTTTACCGAAGGTAAAAACAGGACGGAAGCAATCATCAGAACGCAGGCGCAAATCGCTACGGAAAGGACGGTTATCATGGGTACGGATTATAGTCCTTTTGTATGGCGAAGTCAATTTTTTTAACGCACTCTTTTCGACATTTTTTTCTTTTCACCTGTTCTTCTCCGATTGAATATGATATACTTATTGCATGAACGAAAAAGATCTTACGTCGTCCGTCGGAAAGTGCCTTGTCTGGATCGAAAAGAATATGCTGACGGACGGCCGCGGCGCGCATGGCGTATACGAAAGAATCCGCACCGACCTGTGCCAACGGGTGGAATTATGCCGACCGGACGTCGCGAGCGAATATCTGCGGACGTTATACCTCTACCGCAAAACGGGAAGAAAGGAATACGACGATGTTTTTGAGAACGTAACCCGTTGGTTAGAGTATGCGCAAAATAGGAAGAAAGAGGATAAAAACACCGCCTTTCCCTTTTATCTTGTCAACGGCAAACAAAAATTACCGCGTTCGAAAACTTTGCTTTATCAGAACGACAACGGTAAGGTTCTTCTGAACCTGTGTTATCTTTATGAAAAAACGGGCGATACCCGGTACTTGACGATGGCCGAAAAAAGCGCCGACTTCTGGGTCAAAACGCAAAGAAGAAAAGGAAACTTCTTCAAAAAGATTACCCATCTGAAACGAAAAGATTCTTACGGGCCCTGTTTTCTGCTGTGGCTTATGGCAGGGTTGTTCTCCTTAGGAAAAATTACCGGCAAAGCCGAATATACCGACGCGGCTGAAAAGGCTTTTTCTTTTGTGCAAAAACTGATCGTGAACGGGCGCCTCAGGACCTCTTACGAAGTAAGCGGTGCCGAAGCATGGCGACCTGTCTCTTCCGAGAATTATATCGCCATGCTGTGCTTTATCCTCTCCTATCGCTTTACCGGCGACAGAGTTTTTCTTGAAGCGATCGATCGTATCTCCGCTTTTTGCGACGGGTTGATCGAACCCGAAACGGGCGCTGTAAAAAACGGCTTTGTTCCCGGAGCCTCTCTTAACGAAAACGGAGACTTGTGCGACTTTGTGTATACGCAAGGGTACGCTTTCCTCGCCATGATCGAAATGTATAAAGTACTCGGCGAAGAAAAATATCTGCGCCGGGCTGAAAAGGCGGCGGGTTTCTTGATGGAAACACAGATCGACGAGGGTGATCCGAAGACGGACGGAGCCTGGCGCGGTTCGTACGACGTCCGCACCAAAAAGGCGGAAGGAAATTGTGACCAGAACAATCCCTTAAACGAGGGCGGCAAACATTCCGTTTATACGGGATGGTGCGCTTTGCCCATCGCTACGGGGCTGACAGAACTGTATCTTTTATATAATCAGGAAGATAAAAATGAACTATTATGATAATTCAAGAAAGAATTGTTAAATTCGTGCGTACCGTTTTGGCTCAATTACGGTATTGACGCTACCTACGGCGGGATTCTGAACTGTCTTGATTATGCGCGAAGCGGACGAAGATAATGCGAAAGAATACGATGATATCATTACCGATCTGATCGAGGATATCAAAGAGTTTTATAAGCCGGAATATCGCGCCATGTTCGAGACCGTCGGAGTGGACGGACGTGTGATAACGGAATCCGCTCCCTGCCGCGTCGTCAATCCGGGGCACGACATGGAATGCTCCTGGTTTTTACTTGAAGAAGGGATTCGCCGAAAGGATGAAAAAATGATTTGTTTTGCACGGGAGATCTTTGACGGCGCATTCGACCGCGGGTGGGACGAAGAGTACGGCGGGATATTTTATTTTAAAGACGCGCTCGGCCTGCCCGTAGAATCCTACGAACACGATATGAAGTTATAGTGGATACGTAACGAAGCGCCGATCCCCTCCCTACTCTTTATAAAACCACTGGGAATAGGAAGTACAAAAAATTTTTAAAAGGTTACCGCGTATAAGGCGAATGCCGATAGGAATTCTAAAAGGCAGGGGCATATTGGCGGGCTCCTGCCTTTTTATGCGTTTATCATTTATTTTTTATCGTCTGAAATAACTTTAAGATCTTCAACTCTTACTCCGACGTCAATTTCATCCATAAGTAAAAACCCTTCTTCATTTCGATAGTACTCACCGTCAAAAAAAACCAAGACGTAACCGTTACGTTCTTCTCCTAACATGATCGTTCCTTTTGCCCCGGCTTTTATTCCCCTGTCGGCATATTCCGCTCTATCTTTGATAAGTTCCACTCTATCAAGTTCTTTCATCTCCTCCTCCCATATGGCGTTACCAAAACAAGTCTCCCATCCGGATAGGTCATCCACCCGGTAACGATAGTGAATGATTCGCCCGTTTGCTTTTTTAATTGTACCGCGATATTGATCCTTTGTCCATATCTGTCTCTCCAGGCTAATTCATACTCTCCGCATTGATATGCCAATTGCGCTTGTTTTTCAAAGTTTTCTTTGAGATTATATGAATCAAGTATTGTATATCCCCACGATTCAAACATCGCTTTTTTGCCCTTATCGTTTCCTTCATTGAATATGTAATCCGTGAACTTTTGTACGGCGCATAACGTTTTAACGTCCGGCATCCCAATGTCTTCATAATAGCAATGACAATTTTCGTGCAAAGGATTTTCGGGACTTTTATCCTTGACAAAACAGCACCCGTTCATATTCAGACAATTCGCGCAATGTTTCGGGTTTATGGAACTTGCTATTACGTTTATATTCTTTTCCGTGGCTGTATTTGCCGGCGCAGAACCTCGGTGTATCCATTTTACCCATTGATTACTTAACGTTTTTTTTGCTAAGTTACTTGCTTCCGCTAAATTCATAGCATTTACCTCCTTGTGATTATTAGTTCGACAGAAGTAAAGGCAATTCCTTATTTTCGCAAATATTTTTTTATAAAAACGCGTAGCCTACTACACCAAAATAATTTTGGTTGCGTAGGCTTCCGGTTTTACCCACAGACAAAAGAATAAGCGTGACTAATTGCCACGCTTATTCCTCAAAAATAACAATATCGAAAATCCCTATGGAACGCGCTCCTACGTTCGAGCATTTTTCCGACCCGGAATACGGCGAACGGTACGGACGCTCGCGCCGGGATGGCAAGCCGGCCGAACCTCCCCGTAAAAGACGCGCCTACAAAGATCCCTTTCACGTTATGAGCATGTTGTCGAAATGTATGCTCATCCTTTCGGACGGTTTCTTTGATAAACAAGCTGACGGAGATTGACTTTATTTGTCGGAATATAGTATAATTTAAGCATGAAAAATCCTATTAACAAACTTTATTATCCATTGCTCCTTTCGCCGGGCAGAAACACCTGGACGGCGGTTTCTTGCGCGGACGAAAGCAACGGCCTTTCTATCCGTACGAAGTTCCGCTATCCCGGACAAAAAAATCTTGCGCGGCAGTGCTACTCGGTCAGCAAATCGATCGTGGCGCTCGCTTTCGGCTTCCTGTTCGACCGGGGCTTGTTTCGACCTGAGAACCGCGTCGCCGATTATTTAAAAGAATACTTTCCGGCCGACGTCGACGTCGGTTGGTACGAAGTAACGCTCGAAGATCTTTTCTACCATCGAACGGGGGCGAGGGACGCGATAGACTACGATAACGAACAGACGCAACGCGGCGAAGTGCTGACCGCTCTTTTCTCTTCTCCCATCATCGGAGAACGCGGAAAGACCCGGAAGTATTCCGACGGGAACTATTATATCCTCGCTCGTGTTTTCGAGAAGATCGCCGGAGAAACGGCTGAAAGCTATCTGAGCAGAAGTCTTTTCCGTCCGCTCGGCTTTTATTACGACACCTGGGCCAAAGACGCCACAGGTCACATCCTCGGCGGTACCGGGTTATATCTTCGCACCGAGGATATGGCAAAAATCGGCGTTCTCGTCATGAATAAGGGCGTATACGACGGAACGAGATATCTTTCGGAAGAATGGATTGATCTTTGCACGCTCGTAAAGCACGAAAACAATTCCGGCTTCGGTATCCGTACGATCAATCAGGATTGTCTGTGTATGACGGGAATGAACGGTCAGGGCGTTTTTATCGACAGAAAGAAAAAAATAGTCTACGCCTGGCACGCGCAACATGGTTGCCCGGCGCTCAAATTGTGTTGTCTTTTACAAAAGCTGAATATCATATAAAAATCGCTATGCATGAAAAACCCTATCAATAAACTCGTCGTTCCTGCTCGCTTTTTAGGGCTTACACATAATATCTTCCGCGTCGTCTGTCTGACGGAGAGCGACGGAAAACTTTCTTTCAGATCAAAACAGATCGTCAAAGGGCGCGCGCCCTACTCCTGTTACTCCGTTTCCAAAAGTACCGTCGCCCTTGCGCTTGGACTCTTGTACGATAAAAAGCTTTTTACCCCACAGGATAAGATCGCCGATTATCTTGGCGAATACTTTCCGGACACCGTTGATCCCAGGTGGTACGACGTAACGATCGATCATCTACTTCATCACCGACCCGGCACAGACTTCAAAAACGGATTCGACGACGGCAATTCCGATTTCGACGACGGAGAAAAGACGTGGAGCGGGGAGGAGATTCTGACAAGTATTTTTTCTATGCCCATCGTCCACGAGCCGGGCGCTTTTTTCCGATACTACGACGGAAATTATTACGTTCTTGCCCGCCTTGTCGAAAAACTCTGCGGGGGCGACTTTATGAACTTTATAGCGCAAAACCTTTTCGCTCCGATGGGATTTGTCAATTATGCATGGCTCCGCGATCCGAACGGACACGTTATGGGCGGCACGGGTCTTCTCCTACGTACGGAAGACTACGCCAAATTGGGATGGTTATGGCTTCATAAAGGGATCTACGACGGCGTACGATATATCTCGGAAGAATGGATAGATATGGGACTGACTGCCTCTGTCGCCAGAGCCAACAACGAAAACTACGGCTTCGGCGTGCGCCGTTTGAGTCAGTACGGCTATTCCGTTACCGGTGCAGCCGGACAGGGTTTATATTTCAACGTTCGTAAAAACGTCGTTTTCGCCTGGCATGCGCGCAAGCGGAATCAGATTATGAACGTTTGTGAAATCCTTGATAGACTGAAACTGTTTTGATATGTAAATATTTTGATATGAGCGTTCGCGCATATACTCTTATTTTAATATGATCGGATAAAAATATGGACTACTTTCTGCTTATACTCTACGTTACGATGAATTCGTCGCAATTTATTTTTTCGTCGCTCTATAATCGCCGGCAAAAAGACGCCGATCCGTACCTTTGCACCCTTCTTATCGGCGCAACGGTACTTGCTTTTTATGCCGTTTACGGACAGTTTCGATTCGAGTACGATAACACCACCCTGTTATACGGATTACTTTTCGGCGGAGCGTACTGCGTTGGCTATATTTTCCAGATCAAAGCGCTCAAAGTAGGATCAGTGTCGCTTACGTCACTCCTTCTTTCTTATTCTTTGATCGTCCCCATCCTCTTCGGCGTTATTTACTATCACGACGGCGTGGGCGTTCCGTTCTGGATCGGTCTTGGCCTGCTCGTCGTCGCCCTGTTTTTGGTCAACTTCAATCCGACTGAAAAAGCAGTCTCTTCTTCGGATAAAAAGAAAAAAGCACTGTGGCTCCTCTTCGCCCTGCTCAGCTTTTGCGGAAACGCCGCCTGCGTAATCTGCTCAACGCTTCAACAAAAAATCACCGGAGGCGGGCATCGTCTTGAATTCATGACGTACGCTATGGCGGTGGTCATCGTCGTCAATCTGATTCTTACTCTTCTCAACAACAAAAAAAGCGGTCTGACGCTCCCGTCTTTAAAACGCGGTTGGTGGTGCGCTGTCATCCTCGGTCTTCTGAACGGCGCAACCAATCTGTGCTACATGATCCTCGCTGCCGGCGGAAGTATTCCCGTCGCCTTTATAAACTCTTTCAACTCGGCAGGGAGCCTGCTCCTCACTTTCTTACTCGCCCGCATTATCTTCAAAGAAAAACTTCGGCCGCTTCAACTTGTCGGCTTCCTCATCGGCGTCGCGTCCGTGGTATTGTTTACGCTATAAAAGAACGGGAAAGACACTTGGGCATTTCCGTTCATTTTTATATTTGTTTTTTCTTAACATCTGAAACAATGCGTCCGAAACCGCTGAAAAAACAATAAGAAACAAGATCGAAAAAGCGCAATAATAGCAGAAAATGAATGGCTCAATAAAATACCATATGTGATCGAACCTATAACCGCAAAAAATATTACGGATTATCTCTTAGGTTGGACGGATTAATCCGATCTTTTTTCAATACTTTTTTGAAGTGACTTTTATGCACGTATTCGCATATTCGAATATGTGCTTTTTTAATGCAAATACTCTTGAATGAACGAACATGGGAGATAGCCGGACAGCAGCTCGAAGAACTTACGTTCTAATTTGTCCGGGACAATCTTTCGCAAAAAAGTGATCTCAGTATTATCTTTATAAGAAAGAACTCCGACGTTTTCCGGCGTGCGGGCGTTGCAATTGACGATAAAGCCGAAGCGATCGATCTCGTCGGTTTCGGGGAAAGCGACCCTGCCGATATTGGAAAGAATCATGGTTTGACGAGGCATTTTTCCTATTCCCCTACCCCAAAGAGAAATACGCTTTTTGAGCCAATACGGCAGAATTGCCATCAGAGGGTTTTTACTCATCAATGAAGAGAAAGAGAGCTTTTTGTGCAGTTCTTCTTTGTCAAGCTGTTTTTTCATTTCTTCGCCGATAATGGAGATCAACGTTTCGACGGAAAACTCCGTTTCTTTGGGAATAACACATCGAGCGAAACCGGTAAAATTCCGGAGCGTTTCCGATGGGAAAAACTTTCTGTAATTAACGGGGATGAAAAAAACGTAGTTGTTCCGGCGGGGCGGAATTTCGTGACTGAGGAAGACGGACATAGCAAGGAGCGCGGTCAAAAAGACGGTAACGCTACACCCGTGGGCGCGGGATACCCTTAATAGGTCCTCCGTTTTGCACGATACCCTTCTGCTCTCGAATCTGTTTTCGGGCAAGTATTCTCCCGTCGGGCCGAAGGCGTAACCGCCGGCCATGTTTTTGGCACCGGAAATCAGAGGGTATTTTTTATAGTATTTCTCGAAAGCGTCTTCGCTTTCTCCCTCGCCCGCTTTTTCGTCAAACGGGTGGACGCCGATACTCTCGACAGGCTTTCCGATCAGTTTTAAATAAGTATGCAGGACGGTTTTTAAAAACTCCATTGCCCCGGTTGCATCGCACAAAGCGTGAAAAAAGATCATGTAGACGTATTTTCCATCGACCTCGGTAACGAATGGATATCCGTTGTTATGGGGGAACGAGATAAGTTCCAGCGGAAAGTTACGTTTCTTCCACAGGACGTATGGATGAGGGTTCTCTTCAAAAAAAGGACGGAAAAAGCCGTAACGAATACGGACTTTATAATAAGGATACCGCTCAAAAGAGAGATTGATGGCTGCAAGAAGCAGCTCACGATCGATCTCTTGTTGCATTTTTGCGTACAGTCCGAAGAGACTTTGGGCGGTCTTGGTCACGACCATCGGATAGACGGTGGCTGAATTATCCATTCGATAACGTGCAAGCTTTTTTTTCATTGTTCCCACGTAGAAAGTTTATTTCTGAGCACGGTAAAGAAACTTCCCTCGGACAGACGAAGGAGCGTAAACGTTTTTTCGGAAACGGAAACGTTAACGAAAGCTCCCGTCGGCAAGGAATCGACGTTTTCGCCGTCGACGTTAATAAAAGCCGGCTCGTCGGCGTTTTTTACCATAAGAGATACGATATCGCTACCGCCGATTACGACAGGACGGATGGTAAGCGAGTGAGCGCAAACGGGGGTAACGACCATGCTGCGGGAGTTGGGCGTCAGAATGGGGCCGCCGGCAGATAGATTATAGGCGGTGGATCCGGTGGGCGTTGCGACAATAACGCCGTCGGCACGGACGGGCTCCACCCTTTGACCGTTGATTTTGATCTCCACGGCAAGGATGTGAGTGGCAGAACGGCGCAAGACGGCTTCGTTAATGCCGATGACGGTTTTATCGCCGATCGATACTCTCAACGTGACGCGTTCTTCCTTAGAATACTTGCCGTCAAGAATGGCGGCAAGCGCGGTCTCCGTCGCTTCGGGTTCGATATCGGCAAGATAACCTACTTTGCCGGTGTTGATACCGGCAAAGGGTTTTTGCCAGGATAAATATTTTTTTACGTTTTTCAGCATGGTACCATCGCCACCGAAGACCAGTATGCAATCGATCAATGCAGGATCGACGCAAACGGCGGCGTCGAACTTACCCTCGTCTTCCTTCTGACAGAAGACGGAGCATCCTTTTGCGCGCAAAAAGTCGACCGCCCGACGAACGAACGGAAGAGGATTGCGATCAAAGTTCGGTACCAGCAAAAAATTTTTCATTCTATCTATATTTTAGTTAACGTGAACGACCCAACCGAATTCATCCTCGGCGGTGCCGTTCTGAATAGAAGTGATACGGTCGTAGGCATGACGAGAGACGGGACCCATTTCGTTGTTATTGACGATCAGGTCTTCTCCGCGGAAGTTGAGCACGCCGACCGGAGAAATAACGGCAGCGGTTCCGGAACCGAACACTTCGTTCAGGCGGCCTTCTTTGTGAGCCGTCACGATCTCGTCGGTGGAAATACGTCTTTCTTCCACTTTGTATCCGTCTTTCTGAAGCACTTCAATAACGCTGCGTCTGGTAACGCCGTGCAGGATGGAGCCGACAAGCGCAGGCGTAACGACAACGCCGTCGATGACAAAGAAGATGTTCATCGCGCCCACTTCTTCGACGTATTTATGCTCTTTCCCGTCGAGCCACAGCACCTGATCGTAGCCTTTTTTGTTGGCCATTTCTCCGGCATAGAGGCTGGCGGCATAGTTGCCCATGCATTTGCATTCTCCGGTGCCGCCCAGGGGAGCGCGAACCATTTCTTCTTCGACGAGAATCTTAGTGGGTTGAAGTCCGTGCGCATAATAGCTGCCGACCGGGGACAGGATGATCAAGAAGATATAGTTATGTGCGGCGTGCACGCCGAGCGCCTTGTCGTTGGCGATCATAAAGGGACGGATATAGAGCGCCGTGCCGGGCTCGGTCGGAATCCAATCCTGATCGATAACGAGGAGCTGTTTCAGCCCGTCCATGACGAGTTCGACGTCAACGTTGGGCATGCAGAGTCGATCGGCAGACTTGTTAAGACGTCTGAGGTTATCATAGGCGCGGAACATAGTGATCTTGCCTTCCGGCGTCTTGTAGGCTTTCATTCCCTCGAAGATGCCCTGGCCGTAGTGCAGAACGTTGGTGCAGGGGTCCATGGTAATAGGAGCGTACGGAACGATCTCGGGTTCATCCCAAACGCCGTTCGAATACGTCATCATCAACATGTGATCGGTAAAATATTTACCGAAGCCCAGCTTGTTGAAGTCGGGTTTTGTCTTTTTGTTTTGCGTAAGCGTGATTTTCATTTTTCCTCCCAACTGTGTTTTATTATTGTAGTTTTTATTATTTATCTTTGAGTTTTGTACGTTTTATAGCTTTCTTCTACGATTATACTCAGGACTTTGCCGCTAAAAAGCTGTTTTTCCTTTTCCTTCCACTCGTCGTCGTTTTCGGACGGGTAATAAAAAGTAATGCGCACGGTTTGTCCGTACTCCGGCGGGAGTACGACCGCGCCGAAACTTTCCGTTGCTCTTACGATCGTCTGATATCCGCCGTAATCGGTTTCTATCGTACGGACGATACTCTTTGCTTTCTCGACTATTTCGGCGCTCCCGATCGCTTCTTTGACCGCCTGAGAATAAGCCGCGGCAAGACCGCCCGTTCCCAATTTTATTCCGCCAAAGTAGCGCGTTACAACGCAAGCCACGTCGGTGATCTCTTTCTTTTTCAGTATCTCCGTCATCGGCACTCCGGCCGTCCCCTGCGGTTCTCCGTTGTCCGAAAACTTCTGTCTTCCGTCATGGGTAAGGAAGGTATAGCAATTGTGTCTGGCGTCCGGATAGTCCGAGGCGATCTTTTTAACGTACGTCAGCCCCTCGTCATAATCATCTATCCCTTTCAGGTGACAGATAAAGACGGATTTTTTGATCTCAATCGTCGCCTGCGACTCGCCTTGTACGGTCAGAATACCCATTAAGCAGGTTGTACGCGAAGATGGACTTTTTTGCCCTTATGCAAAACAAATCCGTTCACTGCGTCGCTGTCGGAAATTCCGTAACCATAAGAAGAAACGGTTTCTTCTCCGATTTTAACGCCTCCGCCGTCGATAAGACGTTTTGCTTCGCCTTTACTCTTGGCTACGCCGACCGCTACCAGCAAATCGACGATATTCTTGTTGGCTGCCAGGTCCACCGTTACGGTGGGCATTTGATCGGAGTTGCCGCCGAATGCACCGCGGGCCTGTTCGAGAGCCTTTCCGGCTTCTTCTTCGCCGTGAACGATCTTCGTTACTTCGTACGCAAGACGCTCTTTGGCGGCGTTCATACGCTCGTCTTGATACTTCGTCAGTTCGTTGATCTCGTCCATCTCCAAAAATGTCAGGAAGCGCATGCACTTATTGACGTCCGCGTCGTCTACGTTACGGAAGTACTGGAAGAACTCGTACGGGGTAGTCTTGTTTGCGTCCAGCCATACCGCACCCTTTTGGGTTTTTCCCATCTTCTTGCCCTCGCTGGTGGTAAGAAGCTCAAAAGTCATAGCAAATGCGCTTTTTCCTTCCTTCCTGCGGATCAGATCGGCGCCGGCAAGAATATTGGACCATTGGTCGTCTCCGCCGCATTCAAGCAAACATCCGTACTTTCTGCAAAGAACGAGAAAGTCGTAACTCTGCATCAGCATATAGTTGAATTCCAAGAAAGAAAGTCCCCTTTCCAAACGTTGTTTAAAGCACTCGGCAGTGAGCATTCTGTTGACGGAAAAATGTGCTCCGACTTCGCGTAAAAAATCAATATAATTGAGGTTAAGAAGCCAGTCGGCGTTGTTGACCATGACGGCCGCATTCTCTCCCTCAAAAGTAAAGAACTTACTCATCTGCTTCTTAAAACACTCACAGTTGTGCGCGATCTGCTCTTTGGTCATCATACTACGCATGTCCGTTCTGCCCGATGGGTCGCCTACCATTGCGGTACCGCCACCGATAAGAACAATGGGCTTATGTCCGGCCTTTTGCATGTGGCTCATCGCCATCAAAGCCAAAAAGTGTCCTACGTGTAGACTATCGGCCGTCGGATCGAAGCCGATGTAAAACGGAACGGACTCCTTCCCCAATAATTCGTAGAGGTCGTCTTCGTAGACGGTTTGCTTAATAAAGCCCCTCTCTCTGAGAATATCCATAACGTTTTTACTCATAATTTCCACCTTATCAATTATATTTTTATTTATTATAGGACAATTTTTTATAAGTGGCAACTAAAAAAACAATTCTACCTTCGTCTTTTATAAATCTCCCCTGACAAGAAAGCTGAAAATGGGACTAAGATAGCCGCTTTTCCGATTGACAAAACATCCTAAACAATGTATAATCCTTTCATAAATACGGAGTGGTATCGAAGCGGTCATAACGGGGCGCACTCGAAATGCGTTTGACGAGCAATCGTCACGTGGGTTCGAATCCCACCCACTCCGCCA
>JAEDHK010000035.1 GCA_016297005.1 Clostridia bacterium | reverse complement strand
TGTGCTATACTGAGCGCATTTGAAAAGGAGACGTTACGTTTTGAACAATTATAAAAAAAGAGCCGCGCTGTTTCTTACAAGTCAGGGCATCACGCTGTTCGGGTCGTCGTTGACGCAGTTTGCAATGATATGGTACGTAACGATGCAGACTTCGTCCGGCGTTTGGGTGTCTGCGATGACCGTGGCGGCATACCTTCCGCAATTTCTGATTTCATTTTTTTCGGGAGTATGGGCGGACAGATATTCGCGTAAAAAGATGATAATCCTATCGGACGCGCTGATAGCCGTAGCCACGCTTTTGCTTGCCGTACTGTTTCCCCGGATTCCCGACGGGACGCCGATACTGTTGTCGCTCGTTGCAATATCCGTGATTCGTTCTGTCGGCACGGGAATTCAGACTCCCGCCGTAAACGCGGCCGTTCCTCAACTCGTGCCCGAAGACAAGCTGATGAAATTCAACGGATTTAATTCGGCCATACAGTCGCTCGTACAGTTTGCGGCGCCTATGGCGGCGGGCGCCGTACTGTCTTTCGGAACTTTGCGCGCGGCGATGGCGATAGATATTGCAACCGCCGCCGTCGGTATCGGGATACTTCTTGCCGTAGCGATTCCGTTTGAAAAAAGAGAAGATATCCCGTCTGCGTTATCTGAAATGAAGGTCGGAATCAAATATGCGGTTAAAGAATGTTTTATAGGGCAGTTGTTACTCGTGTTCGGTCTGTTTGTTTTTCTGTGCGTTCCCGCCGGCTTTATGGCTACTTTGTTTGTAAAACGCTGTTACGGAGACGCCTATTGGTACATGACTTTGGTGGAGGTTGTCGGATTTATCGGAATGACCGCGGGCGGACTTATTATCGGCGCGTGGGGAGGATTTAAAAACCGGATGAAAACGCTCGTAGCGGGGATAATGGCTTTCGGTGCGCTTGCCGTAGGTATGGGCGCTATCGACAATTTTATCGTCTATCTCGTTCTGATGGCGTTTTACGGTGTGGCGCTTACGATGGTGCAAACCTCCGCGACGACTCTTTTTCAGGAACAGTCGTCCCCCGAAATGCAGGGGCGTGTTTTCGGCCTGTTCGGCGCGATGTATTCGGGATTTCTTCCGTTGGGTATGGTCGTCTTCGGTCCGCTTGCAGACGTCGTTTCCATGAGAATTCTGATGATAATATCGGGTATTCTTTTGCTGGTAATGTCGATGATTATACTGCTGAACCGGCGGTTTTATCTTCACAAAGCAAACGACAGGGAGCAGTAACGTTACGATTTGAAATTTTATACTTTACCATAAATTATTGCACTTTTCGATTACGGTATGCTATATATAAACGTATATGAGCGCGGCAGAAGATATAAAAACATATAGGACTTCGGAAATTGCCGAAATTATCGGAATACACCCTAACACCGTTCGGTTGTATGAGGAACTGAAACTGATTCCCAAACCCGAACGGTTAAATAACGGTTACAGGGTGTTTACGGATCTTCATATAGAACAATGTCGGTTGATACGGATTGCCTTTCAGGTGGAAGTATTGCAGAACGGACTGCGTAAGAAAATCGTCCGGGTTATAAAATTATCCGCAACAGGTGATTTCGATGCGGCGATTAGTCTTGTCAACGAGTATCTGAAACAAATCAGACAAGAACAAATCAATGCGGAAAACGCTATAGAAATCGTAAAGCAAATCCTGACAGACGAACCTCAATCGGACACGGGATTTTTTAAACGGAAGGAAGTGTCAAAGATGCTTGATATTTCCGTGGAGTCGCTCAGAAACTGGGAAAAAAACGGATTGCTTACCGTTAAAAGAAAAAATAACGGCTATCGAATTTATTCGGACGAAGATATCCGGCGGCTGAAAATAATCCGTTCGTTAAGATGCGCGAATTATTCGCTGGAAGCAATTCTGCGGCTTTTACGGCAATTATCCGAAAATTCCGATACGGACATCAGAGCAACTTTAAACACGCCAAACCAATCCGACGATATTATTTCCGTATGCGACAGGCTGATTGTTTCGTTATCCGCAGCGGAAAAAAACGCACGCAGGGTTTCGGATATACT
>JAEDHK010000034.1 GCA_016297005.1 Clostridia bacterium | reverse complement strand
GGCTTACTGGCAAAAAAACGGGGAAGTCGCGTTCCATTCCGAAGGACTGTGCCTTGAAAATAACGGCGAAGAAGTATCGATAAAAAACAACGTTTCGATAACGACGAAAGCAAATTTCTTAAACATAAGTTTCAGAAAATTCTTGCGCAAAGAAGGAGAAACGCAGGACGGTAATCCCAAAATATGCGTTTACGTCAACGGAATTCTTATAAGGTCGGTTGACAATGCGGAAGATTTCGTAACCGCAGACTCGGACGACTACGTTTTGTTCAGATATGATTTATCGGCATACGCAGGTCAAGTCGTAGAAGTCAAAATAGAATCAATTTACGGTGAGCACGCTTGTTTTGACAAGGTGTTCATGAGTAATAATTAAAAAAGTAACAAAGAAAGGAGGCAATTATGAAAAAAGGTTTGAAGGTTTTTTTAAGCTTATTAGTGTTAATGATGGTTTTGGTTTCGGCAATCGCATGTGCGAAAACAGATGACAAAACCCCTGATCAAGGCAATCAAAAACAACCCGAACAAAATACATTATCCACACCCGTTATTTCGATAAGCGAAACGGGGAAGGTTACGTGGCAGCCGATAGAACACGCAACGAGATATGAGATTTTTATTAACGATAATAAAGTTGCCGTCACCGTAAAGACGGAGTTCCAGATTACATACGAGGAACTGGGCGTGTATAAAGTTGCGATAAAAGCGATTGACATGAGCAAAAAGTATAAAGACAGCGAATTAAGTAAAGCGGTTACTTATACGATTTCAAAGCAGAAACTTGCCATACCCGACGTCAAAAAAGCCGGCGAAGAGATATATTGGGCGGCTGTCGATAACGCAACAGGCTACAAGATTTACGTTGACGGCACAGAACTTGAAAATGTCAACGTATATGAAAAGGACGGTTCGTATCGTTTTGTATTATCAAACGTAGCGGTAGGTCAGCATGAAGTGAAGGTTTCGGCAATCGGAGACGCAGAAAAATATATCGAAAGCGATTTAAGCAGAGGAATGATTATTCAGATATCAGCCCCGGACACTGCAACCTCATGGGATTGTTACGCAATGGGAGAGAAGTGGGGAGAAACCCCGGAAAACGCTCAAGGTTTTTACAGATACATAGGTGCGGGACAAGAGCCCTACATAATGGAAAACTATATCACAATACCGAGCGGGATGACGTATTTTAAGATGGCGTTCATGAGATTCAGTGACGACTCTGCAAACCCCACGCTCACGGTGTACGTGAAGGCAGACGGCGAAGCGGATTATAAAGTGGTGCGTGCAATAGGGCAAGACAAAGATTACGTAGTAACTCCGGACTGGAACAGGTCTTTCTTATTCGCATATGATTTCAGTGAATACAGCGGAAAGAACGCAAAGGTTCGTATCGCGATAGGAAGCGAAGACACGACAAAAGGAGCGGTGGTATCCATACAGACCATAGGTTTCAGCGACTATGCAACGGAAGCGGAACACGTAAGCACAAAGAGTGCGTGGAGCAAATCCGAGATAGGGCTGGATTGGAGATTCGAGAATGCATGCGGATACGTCTGGGACGGAACGAACGGGTATTTTTCCAACAATGCAGGCGGATATTTGGAGAACAAAGTAACGATACCGGAAGGGATGAAGAGTCTTAAAATAAAGGCAAGCGCACAAACCGAGGTAACGATAAACGGCGTAGCGGTAACATGCATGGCAAACGGAAGCGAATACGTGTATGATTTATCCGCATATGAGGGACAGACGGTGACGATAAGGATAAGTGCCACTGTGCTTACCTCATACGATTCGATAGGGTTCAGCGAAACAGAAGTATTATTGCCTCCTGTAATACAAGTAACCAATAACGAAGTAACGTGGGCACCCGTATCGGGAGCAACCGGATATCTGGTATACGTGAACGGAGTTGTAACCGGTGACGCACAAACGGAAACCGCATACACGGTTACGGGTGAAGCGGGAGAATATCGTATTACCGTAAAGGCGGTGGACGCAACACGTGCAAGTAATATGAGTAACGAAGTGGTGGTTAATATAATAGCCCCGGACACTGCAACCTCATGGGATTGTTACGCAATGGGAGAGAAGTGGGGA
>JAEDHK010000012.1 GCA_016297005.1 Clostridia bacterium | reverse complement strand
TATTTTCGTCTTTTCCTTTCAGAAAAAATATATATGCAGTTGTCAAGGTGCAAAGTATTCGACATAAAGTCGAATGGTAGACCGAAGTGGGCTCGAACCACCGACCTCGCGCTTATCAGGCGCGTGCTCTAACCAGCTGAGCTATCGGTCTATATATCATGCAAAGGTTCTTGCATTTTCAAAAGCGATTATTGGTGGAGGTAATCGGGATCGAACCGGTGACCTCCTGCTTGCAAGGCAGGCGCTCTCCCAGCTGAGCTATACCCCCATAAGAATTCCTTGCTTCCGTAAATGCTCCGATATGATATCATTAAAAACCCTCCTTGTCAACAAAATGAACAATATTTTTTGCAAAAATTTCACAAAGATTTTTCAAAGTTCTCCTTTCCGCCGACCTTTTTCTTACACAACCCTTTCTTGGCTCCCGAGCGACGCCTTAACAAAAAAGAGACGTTTTCTTTACCACGCCTCTTTTGTTTTATACATTCCGTCTGCCGCTCATTCTTTTTTCAAAAGATCTCTGATCTCGGCAAGCAGTTCTTCTACCGTCGGCTTTGCTGCTTCCGGTTCGGCGGGAGCCGCTTCTGCCACAGGCGCCGCTTCTTCCGCAGGCTGAGCCTGTTCTTCTTTCTTTTCGAGGAACCTGGCCGCTCTTTCTTTGGCTTCGTCCGCTTTCTTCTTCATCACGTTGAACATTTTAACGATGACGAACAACACCAACGCCGTCAAAAGGAAAGTGATAACGGCGGAAATAACGGCGCCCCAATCCAGGATCAGCGCCTCCGTCACGACGACTCCTTGCTCTACCACGGCGGGTCGAAGCACGGTCTGCAATCCGGTCGTGCTGACGGGGATCCAGTTGATAAGCGGTTTTAAAATGCCGTTGACAACGGCCGTAATGATAGAAGTAAACGCGGCGCCGATGATCATACCGACGGCCAGATCCATGACGTTGCCACGGCTGATGAAGTCTTTAAATTCTTTCAATATCTTTTTCATAGCATTCTCCTTGCCATTTTTTGTTCTATTATACCAACCGTCCGCAAAAATGTTAATAACTTTTTCTTTTTATCGTCAACTTTCTTCCTCTCCATCCATATTATATATAAGAACCGGGAGGCAAAATGAAAAACGAAGAAGCAGAAAAAATGGCGCGCGAATATAAACAGGCACTCGCCCTTTCCTCCGACGAATCTACCACGGTGGAACAACTTATTCTCTTAGAAGAAAACCAACTGGATCTTCTTAACGACCTCTCCTCGTTGCGCTCCCCTCTGACCGCCCGTACTGTCGGATATCTGAAAAACCTGATCTTTCGCTCTTTGCAACAACTGAACGCCCTCGTCGGGAATACTTCTTATATCCCTGCCATTCGTAATAATATCTGTCCACTCTCGACCGCCCGCGCCGTCATGAATCTCTACGACCAACAATTAAGTATCTTTATCCAATCGGATAAGCTCTCCTCGCCGCCGCCCTCACTCATCGCCTACGAGAACAGAAAGATGTCTCTGATCGTGGCGTTGCTTCGATAAAAAACAACCGGGACTGTCCCGGTTGCCAATCAAAACGGTTTTTGCATTTATATCTATTTTTTCGTCTTCCGGCCTCTTTGTTTCGCAAAGAAAGCGTACTTACGCCGAAATAAGCGGCTTTTTACTGAGAAAGCTTTCTGTCCTGCGCGATTTTTATCAGAACGCGCGCCGTGGTAGAATAGTAGACTCTGACTTCCGTCTCATTCGTCTCTTCGTTGTACTCCACCGAATATTTGCTATTGTCATGGTAACTCCCGGTGCCGTCCTTCGCTCCGCTCATTTTTAGATACAAATTGTTAAAAAACTCCCCTACGTCTTCCATAAAGCTATGTTTGGTTAGCCAAAAGTCTTTTTCGATCTTTCTTTCTATCTTCGCTTCCTTAGGGTATTTCTGTATTATATCCTTATACAGATCGGCGTCCAGCTGATACAATAGGTCCGTCAGATGCCATAGCCCGTACATATAAGCACAGTACCGAAAGTAGGGATCGTCGCTCTTTAAAAGCACGTAATACGCCATCAGGTTTGCGTCTCCCTCGCGCATGACGCCGACGGCGTGGGCGAGCTCGTGGGCGGTCGTTACCGTTTTATAACAAGAGGGCGTTTGCTCGTTGACGACGGCGTCGCCGGTAGGCATAAACGTAATACCCGTGATGCCTTCGCTCGTCAAAAATCCGCTGAAAAGCCCTTCTTTTGCCGACGGCACGAACGAGGAGAAATAGGAGTCGTCGAGCTTGTCGTATTCGGCGCGGATGCGGTCGGACAAATCTTGAAAGTCGTATGGACAAACGGTGGTCCCGTCCGGATTTCTTTTCATCTGTGCGCTTACCTCAGCGTAGTCGTCCAACATTACGTCAAGCAGCTCCGCCGTTTCTGCGGCGGAAAGTTGATCCCCCTCGTACTTTTGCAGCGGCACTTGCATCCGGTAGTAGTTTCCGCCGGCAACGATCGTATATACTAAAACGACGCTCAGCGCCGCGATCGCCAGCCGGCACATAAGGTCAAGCGCTTTCCATCCGCGTTTTTTGACTAAGTAACGGATTATAAAAGCGATCCCGACAACGGCGACAGTCACTCCGCAAACAACAAATACGTCGAACAGCGAAAACGGAAACCAAGAAGCGATATTGCCGACGACAAAAGCATATCCGCGCGCGATGCCTCGGGAAAAGAAGTATTCCGAAACGTCCTGATTGGTTTTTATCAACGAAAACAACACGATAAAGAATACAAGGCAACCGATAACGATCGCCTTGTTTATGATTTTGCGGTACTTTAATTTCATTTACAGTTCCTTTTTGATGCTTTCAAGCAAATCGTTTGCTTTCTTCGTCGCTTTTTCTTCGCTCTCATCAAAGCAAAGCACGTACACTTTCAACTTGGGTTCCGTTCCCGAAGGACGCACGCACACAAACTGCTCGTCTTTCAAACAGTACTTCAACACATCCGACGTCGGTAAATCGAGTTTCTTTTTGCTGCCGTCCGCAAAGACTTCTTCTCCGATCAGAATATCCTGCACCGACTCCACTTTTTCTCCGGCGATAGCCGCGACGGTCTTTGCTCTCAGTTTTTTCATGACCGAAGCCATTTCCGCCATGGCGCCGACGCCCTTATAGGCGATAGACGTGACTGCTTCTTTGTAATATCCGTATTCGGCGAATATTTCTTGCAAACGTCCGAACAAACCTTTTCCGATCGACTGATAGTAGCAGACCATTTCTGCCGTCAACATAGAAGCGACTACGGCGTCCTTATCGCGAGCGTGCGTTCCGCGCAAAGAACCGTAACTTTCTTCAAAACCGAATATGTACTCGTACGCTCCGCTTACTTCCCATTCTTTGATCTTTTCTCCGATAAACTTAAACCCGGTAAGCACGTTAAAGACGGTCACGCCGTTCTTCTTGGCGAGCCGATCGGCGAGCGTCGTGGTAACGATCGTCTTAACGACGGCCGGATCGTTCGGCATTTTGCCGCTTTCTTTTAAACGAGTAATGATATAATCAAGCAAAAGCACGCCGATCTGGTTTCCGTTGAGAAGACGGAACGTACCCGAGTCGTCGCGCACGGCGAGGCCCATTCTGTCGCAATCCGGGTCGGTACCGATAACGACGTCCGCGCCGATCTTTTCGCCCAGTTCGATCCCCATGGCGAGCGCCGCCGGGTTTTCCGGATTGGGAATGGGCACCGTAGAAAATTCGGTGTCCGGCAAGGCCTGTTCCTCAACCACGGTCACGTTGATGCCCTGTTTTTTCAGAACCGTCGTCACGGGAACGTAGCCCGATCCGTGGATGGGCGTGTAGACGAGCTTTAACTTCGCTCCGATCTTTTTTACCGCTTCCGGAGAAAGCGACAATTTCATAATTTCGTCATAATAGGCTTCGTCAATCGTTTTGCCGATGACGGTAATATTTTTACCGATCTGCACGTTATCCATTTCAGAAAGATCGGGGAAAACGATATTTTCGCACTTGACGTCAAAATAATCGGAATCGTTAATGAACTTTACTACCGTCGCCGTATCCTCCGGACCCATCTGCGCACCGTCCTCTCCGTATACCTTATATCCGTTGTACTCCTTCGGATTGTGGCTGGCTGTGATCATAACGCCGGCGACCGCATGCAATTTGCGAACGGCGTAAGAACACATGGGCACGGGATGGACCGTTCCGAACAGGTACGCTTTTACACCGTAGGCGGAAAGAACCGCCGCCGTTTTCTGAGAAAACTCTTTGCTGAACCTTCTCGTATCGAAACTGACGACAACGCCTCGTTCTGCCGCTTCTTTCCCCAAAGAAAGAATAAACTTAGCCAAACCGCAAGTCGCCCGGGCGACCGTATACGCATTCATTTTATACGTACCGAGGCCGACCGTCCCGCGCATTCCCGCCGTGCCGAAAGCAAGGGGAGCGGAAAATCGCTCTTTTATCTCTTCCTCGTCCATTCCGATCAGTTCTTTTTTTTCTTCGTCCGTTACTTTTGCAAACCAGACGTCATACGTTTCTTTCGCCGTCATAGATTTCTCCTTTTTAGCCCAAAATAAATACTTTTACCGATCGCGCGGCCACGCTTCCTTTCCAAACGAGTGCGGAAGGAATGCTCTTCTTCGCAATGGCGTCGCGCGCCACGGGAGAAGCGTTGTACTCGATATAGTTTTCTTTCGCAAGTTCTTCTTCTTTTACTTCGTAATTTTTCTGTTTGTTCGTTTTATTAAAGATACAAAGCGCCGTCTTACCTCCGACAAGCGGTTTGACCAGGACGTCCACGTCCCCTTCCTTAATACGCTTCGCCTGACGACCTAACCTGTCCTGATCGATAGCAATGAGGTCGCCGTTCTTGATAAGAGCGCAGATCTCCGGCGACATAACGCGGATATCGTTGCCCAGGATAAGAGGCGCCGCCATCATACACCACAAAGCGAAATGCGTTTCGCTCTCGTTGTATTTCATCTCGCCCACGCCCACTTCCAACATGTCGGGATCGTTCCAATGTCCGGGGTTGGCGTAATTATAGAGCTTGACGTTATGTTCGTAGATTTTGACCATCGACTTCCAGTTCGCGCTGATGTCCCCCGTCGTACGCCACAAGTTGCCGGCGCTCGCGCCCCAAAGATAGGGTTTGCCCGATCCCCATTCGCAAAGAGAAAAGACCATCTTCTTTTCCGGCACGCCGTGGTCGCGCGCATAGTCGGCCGTAGCCTGCTTGACGCATTGTCCTGCATGCTGATATTGGAACATATCGCTCGTCGCCCCGTTGTAGATGGGGTTGAGAATCTTTATTTTGTTGACTCCGCGCGTCATTTGTACGGGAATGGGGAAGACGTACTCGTTTATTCGGATACCCGCCGGCACGTATACCGGATAAGCAACGTCGTCGTTAACGACTATGACGAAAAACTTTTCAAATCTTTCCCGTTCGTGGATATAAACGGATACGACGTATTCTCCGTCCTCTTCCACCGCGTGCATGTATTCTACCGAGCCGCGTCCTCTGTCTAGTCCGCTGACGTGCGTGGAGAAAATATGCTCTCCGCGCTGACGACGCGCGAACCGCGTCTTGAAAACGTTGGCGCTTCCGCTGAGCGTTCCTTCTTCCGCCTTATAGAGCTTTCCTCTTTCTCCGCGCTTTCCGACGGCAATACCGGCCACAAGAGGCGCGTACCGGGTTATCTCTATATGATGGCAATAGTCGAGTTTCCAATACTCTACGCCCCACTTCGCAAAGGTGTATGCGTCAAGGTATTCAAACCCGAGACTGGCCGGATAATCCTGACAGGTCAACGTACCGTTCGAAGAATAGATACCCAACTTCATTCCGTAAGAATTAACCCGCTCGGCAAGCTTTTTGATTCCGTCGGGGAAGGTAACCGCGTCCGCCTCCAATTCGTTCCGGATATTGCGATGCTTGGCTTCCCAACAGTCGTCGATATTCATATATTCGTATCCGGCGTCGACAAGCCCTTTTTCTTTCATCACTTTCGCCATCTCGACAATCATCTCCTGATTGATGCGGGACCCAAAAGTATTCCACGTGCTCCATCCCATGGGCGGCGTCATCGCAAGACCGTTGTCATACGGCTTGTTATTATACAAAACGGGTATATTTTTGTTGGGATCTCCCGGTTGCAGAAGAAGTTTTGCATAACAAGTCGGGCACATTCCGTTGCGTTTGATCATAGTCGTTTCTCCTAAATTAAAGTTTTCGGCGTTATGGCCGTCTTTTTTATGATTCCTTTCTTCAAGAAAGGTCATCTTCGATATTGTATCATGAAATTAATTATATATCAAGAGTGATTTACTTAGAAGATAATAACGCCTCTTCTTCCCCGAAATCCCGGCGTTTCAAAAACAGTCTTCGTCGCATGGAATTTTTATTTTCCTCGTCACAGCGTTCTGTAACCGAACAGAAAAAACGATTTTTTTTCCGATTTTCAGAACTGTTCTTTATCAGAAGAATAAACAAAGAAATCTCAAATTAGGATTCCGAAAATAGTATTTATGACGCCCTTTGCTTTAATAAATATTCTATGAACATGCTTACCGCCACGAACGGTTTTCTTTGCGGAGCGCGGCGGGTCCTTTCCTTATTTATCTTCGTCCGGTATTTCTTTTTCGTTCTGTTTTACTTTTGCGAATATCTTTGCAAGCGGATACGTCTTGACTTCCACGCCGCCGTCTTCCGTCGTAATACGCACCGCTACTTCCCGTCTCAGGATATCGTTGGCGGTAACCACGCCTTCGCCGTCCGGCGTCTTGGCGTTGCTGCCAACCTTCGGCATCTCGCTATACGTCTTCTGATAATAATCGTTTTCGTATTTCAGGCAACACATCAATTTCCCGCAACATCCGCTTATTTTTTGCGGATTCAGGCTAAGACCTTGTATTTTGGCCATTTTAATAGTCACCTTGTCGAAATCATGAAGATAGGTCGTGCAGCAACACGGCCGTCCGCATGCGGCGAGCGCCCCCTGCAACTTGATCTCGTCGCGCTCATAGATCTGCCTTAGCTCTATACGTACGCGAAAAGCCGACGCAAGATCTTTGACCAGATCGCGGAAGTCCACTCTGCCGTTTGCGGTAAAGTAAATGATGATCTTCTGCTTATCGAACGTGTATTCGGCGTCGACGATCTTCATTTCCAAATTCCGATCCGCCACCTTCTGCATCGTCGTCTTCATGATCTCTTTCCGCTTGGAGAGGTTTTCTTCTTGCTTCTTATCGTCTTCTGCAGTCGCCTTACGGACGACCTCTTTCAAAGGAGAAACTATCTCGCTTTCGTCTACCTGTTTATTCTCTTGACAAACCCTGCCGTATTCCACGCCTCGGGCCGTTTCGCAAATTACGCCGTCCCCCTCTTTAAAGGTTTCGTCTTTCGGCGAAAAATAGTACGTCTTACCCGTTTCGCGGAATTTGACGCCTATTACCGTTATGCTTTTTTCTGCCATTTATATCTTGCCTCCAACATTGCAAATAGTACTCCGTTCGCCACGTTTGCGGCGTTGACGTTAAATTTAAGTTGTTCCCGGGCAACGTTGATCGCTTCTAACGACATCGCTATGCCCTGTGCGGAAAATCCGGCCGCCACCTGCCTCAGATCCCTTTCTCTTCCTACCGTAAATCGCCTTGCGTCCGTCTGCAAAAGTTCTTTCATTGCGTCAGAAAGAATGACGTCCATAAAATCCAGCGTCAACGCGATACGGTCTTTGGCAAAATTCGGCCCCATGACGTACTCGGCGATCTGCCCGGATTTTTTCAGGCGCATAAGCATCTCAAACACTTGTTCGTATTGGTCGCGATAGTTGCCGCCCTCGGCAAAACGTCTCGCCCTCATCAGGTTTCCCATCGAATAGGCCGCCGCGACGGTCGCCGTATCCTCGTCAAACCCATCCTCGGTTAATTCTCCGATTATATCTCTCGAAGAAAGAGGTTCCGGATAAAGTTTTTTCCCTCGGGAACGGATGGTCGGCAACAATCCGCTTTCCGAAGACGCTCCCAAAATCATCGTAACGTGCGGCGGTGGCTCCTCGAACGTTTTTAACAGCTTATTCTGGCACGACGGATTCATTTTGTCGGCGTTTTCGATTACAAAGACCTTTTTATCCGCCCGGACCGGTTTCATTCCCACCCGATCGAGTAAGGGCTCCATATCGTCTTTTACCTTCATCCCGTCGCCGTTTTTTCTGTATACGTCGGGATGACTACCGTCCGCTACGCTTTGGCAAGTCTCGCACTCGCAACAAACGGTCGGGCAAAAACAAGCGAGCGTTGCGAAATGTAAAAAAGAAGCAAGCTGTTCTTCGTCTTCGCTGATAAAAATATAAGCGTGGCCCAAACCCTCTTGCACATCCCGAAAAAACTGCTTCCACGCAATCGTTTTTTCCACCAAAGAGAAGTTCACTTGATGATTCCCCTTCCTCGCAATGCGTTCAGGACGTTCTGCGCGGTAACTCTTTTGTCGACGTTGCTTTCCACGCAAAGATAACGGTCGCTCTTCGCCGCCAGTTTTTTATACCCTTCGTATACGGCAAGATGGAAGGCGTCCGTTTCGCTCTCGATACGATCATTTTCGATTACCTTTCCTTTCTTTCTGCGCCACGACTCCAAGGGATTGAGATCCAAAATCACGACCGCCTCAGGCATACAGGTCCGAACGGCGTAATCGTTCATTTTCAGAATAAACTCCTCGCCGAGTCCACGAGCATAGGCCTGGTAAGCAAGAGAACTGTCGATATACCGGTCGCAAACGACCAACTTACCTTCTTTTAAAGAGGGTAAAATAAAATTATCGATATGGTCGCATCGTGCCGCCGCAAACAACGCCGCTTCCGTTTCGGCGCTCATCGGCCTGGTCAGAATCAACTGTCTGATCTCTTCGGCAAGGGGCGTACCGCCCGGCTCGCGCGTAAAAACGGCAGCCTGACCGGTCTTTTCCAAATATTCCTGTAAAAAGCGAAGCTGGGTGCTTTTCCCGACCCCTTCGCATCCTTCGAAAACGATAAATCCTTTCATATATTTCTCCGATTATCCATTGTACCACAGAATGTCCCCCATATCAAGTATATAATCTTTTTATAAAATAAACCGTTCCGCTCATGCGAAAGTCCGGGTAAAAAAGCGGCCGCCCAATACAATCGGGCGGCCTCTGCGGGATAAAAGAAATGGGGGTTGACGCGTTGTTTTAATCGATGGCAATAACGTGGGACTCCGGCTTTTTCGGCACTTCTTTCGGGATCGTCAAAGTCAGAACGCCATTTTCGTATTTTGCTTTGATCATCGACTTTTCGATCTCGCCTACATAGAAACTACGCTCGCAAGAACAGTTCCTTTCGCGCCGCAAGTAGTTATCTTTGTCCTCTTCTTTTTCTTCTCTTTTTGCCGTGACAGATACGTAACCGTCGTCGTACGTTACCGAGATGTCTTCTTTATTAAATCCCGGCACTTCCACGTCGAAAACGAATTCCGTTTCCGTCTCGCGTACGTCCGTACGCATCAGATCTTTGTTGACGGTATAGAAAGGACGGAAAAATCCGTCGAAGCCGTCGAACAAGTCGCTACCGTTGTTATGCTTAATGATGTAATTTTTCATTTTTGAAATTCTCCTTTTCATTTATTTGTCTTAGCAGACGTGCCTTTATTCTGTTAGCACTCTCTGCCATTGACTGCTAATATCATAGCACGCCCCTTTTTCTTTGTCAACCTTTCCTGAAAATTTTTATGATTATTTTAATTTTTCCCTCTTGGAATGAGAATAAACATCCGTTCTTACTTCGTTATTCTCCCTCGCGCGCGTTCTTTGTTATATCCTTGCCCTTCTCTTTCTTTTCGCCCTCTTGCGCTTCGCCGCGAGGGTATTTTCGTCCGTCGCCGCAACTAAAACGTCGATGAAATTCTTTTTTGCACGATACTGTTTTTGCTTCCGGCCGGTTTTGTTCTGCCGCGCTCCGTCATTTTCTGATTGATTTTTTTATTTTCTTCCTTTTCCGGACTTTTTTCCGTTGTTTTCCACGTGAAAAACGCAAACGGTATTCTTGGATACAAAATTTCGACGTATCCTACATATTGTGGTCTTATTCCTTTTTTAACCACAAGATGTTGTGTTTTTAGGAAAAATTTTTATTTCTTATAAAATGTGACTAAATCACTTTACGATATAATTAAGCCGTGCTATAATCCGTACCGAAGACTGGGAGGGGGACGATGAGAATAAGCGGCTTACAGAAATTGACTTTGCTGGACTTTCCCGAAAGAGTGGCGTGCACCGTCTTTACCTTTGGTTGTAACTTCCGTTGTCCTTTCTGTCACAATGCCGGGTTGGTTGTGGGTAAGCGGCCGGACGAAGTGAGCGAAGCCGATTTTTTCGCCTATCTTGACAAGAGAAAGGGCGTTTTGGACGGCGTGGCCATTACGGGTGGGGAACCGACTCTTCAAAAAGATCTGATCCCTTTCATCAGAAAGATAAAAGAAAAAGGGTTCGCGGTCAAATTGGACACCAACGGGGCGCGCCCGGACGTCGTAAAAACGCTTCTTGACGAGAACCTCGTCGATTACTTTGCCATGGACGTCAAGAATCGTGCCGAGAAATACGCCTCCACCGCGGGAGTAAACGTTGATCTCAACGCGATCCGCGAGTCTATATCCTTACTTATAACGCGCGCGCCGGAGTACGAGTTCCGGACGACGGTCGTCAAAGGATTTCACGACACAGGCGATTTTCTGGCGATCGGAGAAATGATAAAGGGCGCGAAAAAATATTTCTTGCAGAAGTTCACAGACAGCGGCGCCATCCTGGGGACAGGCGTCGGGCCGTGCAGCGACGAAGAAATGACGGCGTTCGCCGAAGAAGCCCGCCTCATGATTCCGGCTACGGAGATCCGAGGGAAATAGGTCTTAATTAAAGGAAAATACAGTAAAAACAAAAGGAAAAAGAAAAGGGAGGAATATATGTATCAAGTATTAAAAAGAGACGGCAAAGTAGTCGAATTCGACATCGCCAAGATCGCCAATGCTATCGAAGCGGCTTTCAAAGGTCAGAATAAACAATATCATCCGTCTGTCATCAATATGCTCGCTCTGCGCGTTACCAGCGACTTCGAGCCTAAAATTAAAGACGGGAAGATCACCGTCGAAGACATTCAGGACAGCGTTGAAGCCGTCCTCGTCCAGGCGGGTTATGCGGACGTGGCCAAGGCTTATATCCTGTACCGCAAACAACGCGAAAAGGTACGTAACGTTCGCGCGAACATCCTTAACTATAAAGAACTTGTCGACAGCTACGTTAAGGTCTCCGACTGGCGCGTTAAAGAAAACAGCACCGTGACCTATTCGGTCGGCGGCCTGATCCTTTCCAACTCCGGCGCTATCACCGCCAACTATTGGTTGAGCGAGATCTACGACGAAGAAGTCGCCAATGCGCACCGCAACGCCGATATCCACTTGCACGATCTGAGTATGCTCACCGGCTATTGTGCCGGTTGGTCTTTAAAGCAGCTCATCCGCGAAGGCCTCGGCGGCGTTACCGGCAAGATCACTTCGGCTCCGGCAAAACACCTTGCCACCCTCTGCAATCAGATGGTCAACTTCCTTGGTATCATGCAGAACGAATGGGCGGGCGCGCAAGCTTTCTCCTCCTTCGATACCTATCTTGCTCCTTTCGTCAAGGCGGATAACCTCTCGTACAGGGAAGTCAAGAAGTGCATAGAGAGCTTTATCTTCGGCGTAAACACTCCCTCTCGTTGGGGCACGCAGGCACCGTTTTCCAATATTACCCTCGACTGGGTAGTTCCGAACGACCTTGCCGAACTCCCGGCCATCGTCGGCGGCAAAGATATGGACTTCTGCTATAAAGATTGCCAAAAAGAAATGGACATGGTTAACAAAGCCTTCATAGAAACGATGATCGAAGGCGACGCCAACGGAAGAGGCTTCCAATATCCCATCCCGACCTACTCTATTACCCGCGACTTCGACTGGTCCGAAACGGAAAACAATCGTCTTCTCTTCGAGATGACGGCAAAATACGGCACTCCCTATTTCAGCAACTACATCAACAGCGACATGCAACCCTCTGACGTACGTTCCATGTGCTGCCGTCTTCGTCTCGACCTCAGAGAACTTCGTAAAAAGTCCGGCGGCTTTTTCGGAAGCGGCGAGAGCACCGGCTCTATCGGCGTCGTTACCATCAATATGCCCCGTATCGCTTACCTTGCCAAGGACGAAAAAGATTTTTATGATCGACTCGCCCGTCTGATGGACATCAGCGCCCGTAGCCTTTCCGTTAAGAGAAAGATCATTACCGACCTTTTGAACGGCGGTCTGTATCCGTACACCAAGAGATATCTCGGCACCTTCTCCAACCATTTCTCGACCATCGGTCTGATCGGTATGAACGAAGTCGGTCTCAACGCCAAGTGGCTCCGTAAAGATATGACGCATCCCGAAACGCAGGAATTTACCAAAAACGTCCTCAACTTCATGCGCGAACGCCTCTCTGATTACCAAGAAAAGTACGGCGACCTCTATAACCTCGAAGCGACCCCGGCCGAGTCCACCACTTACCGTTTCGCCAAGCACGACAAGGCGCGTTATCCCGACATCATTACGGCAGCCCAGGACAACGGCACGCCTTATTACACCAACTCTTCGCACCTGCCCGTCGGTTACACCCAGGACATCTTCGAAGCGCTTGACATTCAGGACGAGTTACAGACCCTCTACACTTCCGGCACCGTCTTCCATGCCTTCATCGGCGAAAAGATGCCCACCTGGAAGAGCGCTGCCGACCTGGTCAGAAAGATCGCACAGAACTACAAACTGCCCTACTATACCATTTCTCCCACCTATTCCGTCTGCAAAAATCACGGATACCTCGTGGGCGAACAATATACCTGCCCCATTTGCGGCGAGACGACCGAGGTTTATAGCCGTATTACCGGTTATTATCGTCCCGTTCAGAACTGGAACGACGGAAAGCGTCAGGAATTTGCCGACCGTGTGGAATACGATATTGCCGGAAGCAAATTGCATAAGGCGGACGTAAAAGAAGAAGTCGCGGCTCCCGCCGAGACCTGCTCTTGCGAAAGCGCCGGCACGACCGAATACGTTTTGGTCGCCACCAAGACTTGCCCCAACTGCAAGATGGCCGGAGCCATGCTCGACAAAGCGGGGATCAGCTATCGGAAGATCTATGCGGAAGACGAACCGGAAACGGCGACCGCCTACGGCGTCGTGCAGGCGCCCACCCTCGTCATACTGGGAGACAACTCCATTACTCGCGTTCAGAACGTAAGTAATATTAAAAAATATATCGATTCGGTGAAGTAATATGACGGACGTTATCGTTATCGGAGCCGGCACTGCCGGCATGACGGCGGCTTTATACGCGCTCAGAAACGGAAAAAGCGTTACCGTTTTCGAACAGGAGACCATCGGCGGACAAATCGCCTCCTCTCCTCGGGTAGAAAACTTTCCTTCTCAACAATCTTTGAGTGGGATAGAACTGTCCGATAAATTATTCGAACAGATCACAGCTCACGGAGCGGAACTGGAATTGGGCAAGGTCCTCGGCGTCGAAAAGAAAGCGGAAGGTCGCTTCGTCGTAACTTCCGAATACGGAAAATACGAATCGAAAGCGGTCATTCTCGCTGGCGGCGTCCACCACAAAAAGATCCGCTTGCCGAGAGAAGACGAGTTGGTCGGAAACGGCATTTCTTATTGCGCCGTATGCGACGGTGCCTTTTATAAAGACAAAGACGTTGCGCTGATCGGCGACGGAAATACCGCTTTGCAGTACGCTTTGCTTTTATCAAACTATTGCAGAAAGGTCTATATCTGCACCTGGTTCGAGCGATTTTTCGGCGATCAATCCTTGGTCAAAGCGGTAAAAACGCGCGAAAACGTAGAATGGATCCCAAACTGTTCGTTAAAAGGTTTCGTCGCCGACGAAAAGTTAACCGGACTCAACTTCGGATACCGAGAAAAAGAAGGCGGGTTCGACCTGAACGTCGAGGGGTGTTTTATTGCCATCGGGCAGATTCCGGACAACAAAGCCTTTGCCAATCTGGTCGACCTGGATAAAGACGGGTACGTCATTGCGGACGAAAGTTGCACGACCAGAACGCCGGGGTTCTTTGTTGCCGGCGACTGCCGTACGAAAAAAATCCGCCAACTGACCACGGCGGCAGCGGACGGAGCCTGCGCGGCGGTAGCTGCCGGAAATTACATCGAAACGCTTGCATAAAACGGGGGTCGGCTGTTCGTCGGCCCTTTCTTATAACCATAAAAAGGAGAAAATCATGGCAACATATTACAACGAACCCTCTCATACTTTCAGCGAATACCTGCTTATTCCCGGTTACACAGACGAAAATTGTCGTCCCGAAAACGTCGTGCTCACCACGCCGCTCGTCAAGTACAGAAAGGGAAAAGAAGAGTGCCCGTTAAAACTCAATATTCCTCTCGTCTCCGCAATCATGCAGTCGGTCAGTAACGACACCCTGGCTATCGCTCTCGCAAAGCAAGGAGGAATTTCTTTTATTTACGGCAGTCAGTCGGTAGAAAGCGAAGCGGCTATGGTCGCTCGCGTCAAAAACCATAAGGCCGGATTTGTCGTCAGTGACAGTAATCTGACCCCGGACAGTACTCTTTCCGACGTTCTTGAACTGGTCGCGCGTACAGGTCACTCCACCATCGCCGTTACCGACGACGGCACCTGTTCCGGAAAACTCCTCGGTCTCATTACCAGCCGCGACTATCGCGTCAGCCGCATGAACGGCTCTGCTCTCGTCAAAGACTTTATGACTCCTTTCAACGACCTGATTACCGCTCCGGAAAATACCGATCTATCCTCTGCCAACGATATCATCTGGGAACATAAGATCAATCAACTCCCCATCATCGATAAAGACGGTCGTCTGCTCTACCTCGTTTTCCGTAAAGACTACGAAGAACACAAGGATCACCCGCAAGAAATTCTTGATAAAGGCAAGCGACTCCTCGTCGGAGCCGGTATCAACACGCTCGACTACGAAAAGCGAGTCCCGAAGCTGATCGAAGCGGGCGCGGACGTCCTCTGCATTGACAGCAGCGAAGGATACTCCTGCTGGCAGAAAAAGACCATTGACTACATCCGCAAAAATTACGGCGACAAAGTAAAAGTAGGCGCCGGTAACGTAGTCGATCGCGACGGATTTTTGTTCCTGGCCGAGGCCGGGGCCGACTTTGTTAAAGTCGGTATCGGCGGCGGATCCATTTGTATCACCCGAGAGCAAAAAGGCATCGGCCGCGGTCAGGCGACGGCCCTTATCGACGTCGTTGCTGCTCGTGACGAATACTTTGAAAAAACGGGCGTCTATATTCCCGTTTGTTCGGACGGCGGTATCGTCCACGATTATCATATGACGCTCGCTCTCGCCATGGGCGCGGACTTCATTATGCTCGGACGTTACTTTGCCCGTTTCGACGAAAGTCCCACCACAAAACTCAACGTCAAAGGAACTTACGTCAAAGAATACTGGGGCGAAGGCAGTAACCGCGCCCGCAACTGGCAACGCTACGACCTGGGCGGCAAAAAAGGACTTTCTTTCGAAGAAGGCGTCGACTCTTACGTTCCTTATGCCGGGCACCTGGCCGACAACGTGGCAAAGAGTCTTTATAAGGTCAAATCCACCATGTGTAACTGCGGCGTGACAGACATACCTTCCTTGCACGAAAAAGCCCGCATGACCCTTGTTTCCGCAACCAGTATCGTCGAGGGCGGAAGCCACGACGTTATCTTAAAAAACTCCGATACGCTGAATTTCAATTCTTGATCTTCCGTGTAAAAAAACGTATTATTACGGCGCCTTTTTCGGGCGCCGTTTTTTTTTAATTGACTATACGTGCGCCGCATGATATACCGTTACGAAAATCAAACTATAAATAAAGCTTCTGCCTGTTTTTTCTCTTTTTGATCGTCTTTATCGGAAAGAATAAATGCGTTTGATTCTTCTTTTTATATTTGACTTTCATTTTTTTTATATAATATAATATACAAAAATATATTTATGCTGACCCGAAACAGACGAGAGCGAGTTTTCGTCCTTTCAGAACAAATGATTTTTTAAGGAGCAATACGACTATGAAAACGGATATCGAAATCGCGCAAAGCGTTGAGATGAGACCTGTTGCCGAAATTGCCGAAGAACTCGGCATCGATGACAAATATGTAGAAAGCTACGGAAAATACAAAGCCAAAATCGACCCCGACTGCGTGGCAGGAGTCGAAAAAGAAGGTAAATTAATCCTGGTTACCGCTATCACTCCCACCCCTGCGGGAGAAGGTAAAACAACAACGACGTGCGGTCTTGCGGACGGCTTAAAGAAAATAGGAAAAAAGGTCGTCGTCGCTCTGAGAGAGCCTTCGCTCGGACCCGTTTTCGGAAAGAAAGGCGGCGCAGCCGGAGGCGGATACGCGCAGGTCGTGCCGATGGAAGACATTAATCTTCACTTCACGGGAGACATCCATGCGATAGGCGCCGCAAACAACCTGTTGGCCGCTATGCTCGACAACCATATCTATCAAGGTAACGCGCTCGGTATCGATCCCGAAAAAATCACTTGGAAAAGATGCGTTGATATGAACGATCGTCAGCTCCGCTTTATCCGCGACGGAATGGGTGGCAGAACGGGCGGCGTTCCTCGCGACGACGGCTTCGATATTACCGTCGCGTCAGAGATCATGGCCGTTCTTTGTCTTGCCACCTCTTTATCCGATCTGAAAACGCGTATATCCCGTATCGTCGTTGGCTACACCTACGACGGCGCCCCCGTAACGGCAGGAGATCTGAAAGCGGCCGGCGCGGTAACCGCCCTGTTAAAAGACGCGCTGAAACCCAATCTTGTTCAAACGCTCGAACATACTCCCGCATTTATTCACGGCGGACCTTTCGCCAATATCGCGCACGGCTGCAACTCTGTTTCAGCCACTAAACTCGCCCTGAAACTTGGCGATTATGTCGTAACGGAGGCCGGATTCGGCGCGGACCTCGGCGCGGAAAAATTCTTGGATATCAAATGTCGTTATGCCGGATTGACTCCTGCCGCAGTTGTGATCGTCGCCACCGTCCGCGCGCTGAAAATGCACGGCGGCCAGGACAAAACGAGCCTCGGAACGGAAAACACAACCGCCTTGGAAGCCGGTCTGCCCAACTTGCTTCGCCACGTCAGAAACATCACCGAAGTATACGGTCTGCCCGCGGCGGTCGCTCTGAACCGTTTTCCCACCGATACCGAAAACGAGATCGCGCTGGTTATGCAAAAATGCAAGAAACTTGGCGTTAACGTCGTACTTTCCGACGTGTGGGCAAAAGGCGGCGAAGGCGGCATAGCTCTTGCCGAAGAGGTCGTTCGTCTTTGCGAAGCAGAAAATCACTTCCGTTTCTGCTACCAACTGAATGAAAGTATAGAACAAAAACTCAACATGCTGGTCAAAAAGATTTACGGCGGAAACGGCGTCCTCTTTACCGAAGAAGCCAAGGGAGAGGTAGAACGGCTGACGAAACTCGGATTTGATAAATTGCCGATTTGCGTTGCAAAAACGCAATACAGTTTCTCCGACGATCCGTCTCTCTTAGGCGCGCCCACGGGCTTTTTCGTGACCGTCCGTAAAATAAAAGTCAGCGCCGGCGCCGGATTCCTCGTTGCTCTTACCGGCGATATCATGACTATGCCCGGACTCCCGAAGATTCCCGCCGCAGAAAACATCGACGTGGACGATAACGGTAAGATTACCGGCCTCTTTTAATATTAGCTCTTGACATCTCTTTACCATGGTAATAAAATACCGGTAAAAAAAATCTTTTTTAAAAAAGGTTAATCATGAAAAAAGTATTGATTGCGGTTTTTTCTATTCTGCTTTGTTTCGGTTCGGTATTCTGTTTTACCTCTTGTAAAGAAGAACAAGAGAAAGTCAAAACAAACGTAGATATCAATATTGCGGCTATGAATAAAACCATGGCATATTCGACGCTGTACGAAATTCAAACGCGTCCTTACGAATATGAAGGAAAAACTATAAAAGTTAAAGGTGTTTTTTCTCGGGAGTCGTTTAAAGGCGGGAGTAAGGTCATTCACTGTTTTATAGACGTTTACGACTCTGCCAACTGTTGCTCCGCTTGGACGACATTCGTCTGGAACGGCGATCTGCCCAAGCGAGGAGCCGAAGCCACGGTAACGGGCGTCGTTCAAGTTAAGAAAGAAAACGGTAACGAGTACCCGGAAATTCAAGCCGTTTCCGTAAAGTTTTAGTCTTTTAAAAGAATCTTCAAATCGCTTATATCGGACAGTTTTTTACTGTCCTCTTTTTTTATAAGTTCGTATTTATTATTCCCATGAATAACGACTTGATTCGTAACGTTTTTTATTAAGAATGCAGAAAATTCACTTTCTTTATACGCCTTTCTTTTTATTCTGTTAACAAAATCCGAGAGTATATCTAAATTTTTCGGAGGCGCCGGAACAAACTTACAATCGAAAAAAGTAACGTTATCGCTCAAACTACCCCAAAGAATAAACGGGTGCGGCATGTCTCCGCGAGATCCTTTCCAATGAAATGGTAGATCTATCGAATGAAAAAATGTGCAAGCCTCGAATTTTATATTTTCCAGACGCCCGACGCCTTTTGGATAATCTTTTTCATTAAAGAGTTCCGCCCTACATCCTCTTGCGGCGTCACATTCCACAGCACATTTTCTAAAACCTATTTTCAGTTTCCTGAATGTTAAATTACGGATAACTGAAATAAAACTTAATAGTCGAACGCCATCATGGCAACTTTCGGCGAAAATATTCTCGAAAAGTATGTTTTCTATTGGCCCGCATACGGTGTCAAACTCTTCTATCCGTCCCGGATAGTCGTCGGCGTTAATCGCAAGAAGATCGTCGTTCGTCTGTCCGTAACTTTCGGCTGTTATATTTCTGACAACGCCGTTTCTGACTTCTCCGGCAAAATGAATACCGTCCTGATTGGGCATTTCTTTCTTACTTTTCAGAACGATATCTTCAATTAAAAATCCGTCTACCTGACAAAATCTCGTATAATATGATACCGGGTTTTGTAATACTAAATCTTTTAAAGTCAAATTTTTTACGTTTCTGAAATTGATTAAAATTCCGGAATATCCGTCTTTTTGAAAAATATTATTTGGACGTTTATGATTTTTATATCCATTATTCCCGTCAAAAGTTGCGCCTATGATCGTTATGTTTTTATCTCCGGTTTCCGTGTTTTTATTGGTCAGTAAAAAGTCTCCTCTTTTCCGTTTTGTCGCCGCTTTTAAAAGTACAACGGCACCTTTTTCAAACACTAATTTTCTGTCCGAAGGTACTTTAATCGTATCGGAAACGACGTACGTTCCCTTAGGAAAATATAATTCTTCTTCTTTATCGATCGCCGTTTGCAGAGCCAACAGTTCATCTCTTTTGCCATCTCCCACGGCGCCGTATTTTTTAATTGTTTCCATAGCTGTTTTATATTATCATAATTAATAATTTTTTGTCAACGATGGCAGTTTTTTTATTGATTTTTTACAACTCGAATAACGATCGCCGTCATATCGTCTTCTTTTCCCTCTTTTTGTTTCGCCGCGCGAACGATCTCGTCGGCGATCACTTGTGGATTAATGGATCGGATTGCACCGAAAAGTTCCGTCATGTCTGCATAACTTAGTCTGTCGGCGATTCCATCGCTGATCAAAACCACAATATCTCCTCCTTTAAGTCTTTTGTGATCAATCTGCGGCTTGGTCTCCTCAATAATACCGAGCGGCAAGGAACAACCTTCTATTACTTCCAGATTTCCTTTGGAAATCAAATAACTTTCTCTCCCACCCTGTTTGATAAAATCAAAATCGGCGTTTCTTGTATCGGCGACTACGACGTCCAAGGCAGAAAAATCCTCTCTTCTCCGAAGAGAAAGCATTTTTGCAACGCATCCGAACACGGTTTTATGATCGAAACCGGCCAAATAAAAAGCTTTAATCAGTCGTACGGAGCAATCGGCCGTCATTTCTGCCGTTTTTCCCGTTCCCATGCCGTCAGAAAGAATAAACATGATCTTTTCTCGTGACAGTTTGACCACCTGCCTGCTGTCGCCGCATTCGCTTTCTTTACTGACCGACGCTTCGCCGAATAGTAGTCCGTATGCCGGCGCTCGTCCGTACTCTACGTTTACCATTCCTCCGACGATTTCTTTTCTCTCCTTTTCTGTCATTTCTACTCCCATTACGGAAGATATCGCGGCCACTACGCTCTTTTTGTCGGCGTCTTTTTTACCTATCGTCAACGTTACCCTTTCCCGACCGTTACCATAGATAGCGACGTCGGAGGCTATAATGCCCGCATAACGTAATTCTTCCCTTATTCTGTTTTCCGTCGCGGTATCAAACCCAAAACCGGTCTTAATGTCGCTTGCAATCATTCTTACGAAATCCGAAATTCCGGATAGTTCGGCAATAACCATTTCCTTTCCCTGTGCAATTCCTATGTTTTTTTCTTTTATTTTCCTATAATTTTCTGCTGCTTCGTCGGCGGCGGAAATAAATTTCGGCAGTTTTATACATTTCTCGCCGAGCGGAATTCCGGCGTCGAGAAGAGAGGCCTTCCCGTTGTCAAGAGCGGCCGCAACAACACCTCGTAATTCTTCTGTCGTCTTTTGATCGCACGTTTTTTTTCGAGAACAATTACTGCAAAAGTCTTCCGTTATTTTTTGGGCAATTTCTTCTTTTTCGGAATGTGCGTCTTCTTCTTCAATCAGAATTTCTTTTACCGTTTCAAAGGCGTCGGCCACGTTAGACAGCTTTTTTCCGATTTCTTCCCGATCTCTGTTTACGATGGTTCTCAGCGCAAATTTTCCCCTGTAACCATCCTGGATTTTTCCGAAAGGAAACAGTCTTTCCGGAATAAGTACGGTCAAGAACACAACGGCCGTTATGATCAGCGTCCAGAAAGGAATCTCTTTTTCAAAAAGATAATTTGCGCCGATAAACGTTGCGTAAGAAAGGACTCCGCCCGTTATTCGATGTAAAGGCGACGTCAGATAAAAACAAATCGCCATAACGCCGCAATACCCGACCGGATAAAACGAAAGAGACATAATACTCCCGCCTAATCCGTAACATAAGCAGGCAAAGACCGATTTTTCTCTGTCATAACAAGATCCTATACAAATGAGCGCAACCGCTACGGGATAAAAAAAACTTATTTTAAATAAAGAAAAACAATTGGCTCCGGCACCTATCAAACCAATAAAAAACAGTAAAGAAGACCATTCTTTTTTAGAAAATTCATACCTTATTTTTCGTATCAGAATGGGAAATAAAAATACGACGGAAAAATAAAAAATAACCGCCGACGCCGCACATCCGACAATAGTCGTAATATAATCTTCAAATAAAAAGAATTTACTTATTTGAGATACTGTACAACATAATAAAGTAACCCATAATTTATATTTCTTTTTTAACAAATATCGAATAATAAGTAGTACGACAGCCGGAAATATCGATAAAGAAAGGTATAATATAAATGCTAAATTTTGAAAAAAAAGAACAGAAAATAACACGTACGGAACAAAGTAAAAAATCGGTTTTTCCTTGCAAAATAAAAGGGCATATAAAAAACCGATGGAAGTTCCTGTTACGGCGGTTTTACTTTCTCCGGTAATTAAAAAAAGAAATATCAAAGAATAAGAAAAAAACTTTATTAAATAACTTTTCATTCTATCCAAATTATAAATCGGATATACATGAAAAAAAGAAAGTTTTTTGTTGCAAAAAAGCTTATTTTATCAGATCCCGCCGTTGACTGATACGACTTGTCCGGTAATATAAGAGGAAAGACCGGAACATAAAAACCAGGCTGTTTCCGCCGCTTCTTGCGGCGTACCGATCCTGTTTAACGCCACGTTTTTACAGAATTCTTTTTTATCTTCTTCCGAAAAACGATCGTTCATCGGCGTATCAATAAACCCGAGGCTGAGCGCGTTACTGCGAATACCGCATAGCGCCCATTCTTTTGCTATCGCCTTGGTAAAAGCGATCAGCGCGCCTTTTGTCGCGGAATATACCGCCTCGCAAGAACCGCCCGTTTCTCCCCATATCGAAGTAACGTTAAGGATGACTCCTTTCTTATTGAAGAGCATATTTTTTCCGACGGCTTTTGTTATTTCCATTGCGGAAATTAAATTTACGTACGTCAATTTTTCTATTTCTTCATCGCTCATATCGATAAAGAGCCCATACCAATCCGCGCCTGCGTTATTAATAAGTACTTCTATATCCGGGTGTTTTTCCGATAAATATTCGCATAATTTTTTTCTGTCTTCCGGAAGAGAAAGATCTGCCTGAACGACTTCCGAAAAAACGGATGGTTTGCGCGTATTATATTGACCGATTACGTAATATCCCTGAGAGATGAACTTTTTTGCGAGCGCGGTGCCTATTCCTCCGCTGATTCCACTGATAAAAACCTTTTTCATAACGTATTATTGACGATCACTATCTCGCATGCGTCCGAAACTTTTTTTATTTCTTCATAATTTTTGACTTCGGCTGCCAAATAATATTCTCCGCTGTATTTATACAAATCAGTATACTTTTTTGAGAATATTTTTTTTCTGTCTTTTATTACGTAATACCCGCAAAAATCGTTTATTCCCGCTATTCTGTCAAAAAGCAGTATCTTTTTTGTATATTCGGAAAGAACGGTCGCAATAACGCCCTTCATAATTTCCATATCTTCCTGAGAATACCCGGTCGTATCGAGATAAATACCCGATAAATCGGTATCAAAATACTTTCTTATTACTGTTTTAAAACTGATTGCCGCATTAATTTTTGAGAAATCTATCTTATATAGTCCGTTTTCTTGCCGAACGATCTCGTCTTTACAAAAATAGGACAGTAAATGGCTGTCCGGACGGAATTGCGGACGTAAAATATAGATTACTTGTCCGTAATGCTCTCTCAAAAAAGGCACCGCTTCCAACTCGCTGCAATTTTTTACGATAATACCGTCTCTTTCGTGATCGGATAGAGAATAAAGATCTTCCGTCAGCTCGAATATTTTTCTGCGCGGAAAAATCTTGAACTGTCTTGTGTTTATACGACTCATTCTCATAAGATCTTCCGGCTTATTGATTGTATCTATCAAAAATCTGACTCTGTTTTGATAAGCGGTTATGAAAATTTTGTCAAGTATTCTTAATTCGTACTTCCGGATATTTACGTTTTCAAAAATATATTTATCTTCCAGATAGAAAGAAAGTTTTTTTTCTTTGGTTATATATCCGTCGTATTCGCTGAGACCGATGACTTTTTGTTTTTTTTCTTTATAAAGGTTTATTACAAGACCTTTATAATTATCGTTTCCTTCTATTAAAAAATCAATAACGCCGTCTCTTTCTTTTATCTCACAACGGACGTTGTACCCGGATTGAGTAAATTCAAGTATATATTCGCTTTTGCTGTTTTTGAGAACGTTGACGGTGTAAAGAGGAATTTCTCTTCCTTCTACAAGAAGAGTAACGAAGGGTATGGTATTATCATGAAAAACGATCAGCTCGTTATCATAATAAAGGCAGAATCCCTCTCTATTTTTAATGCTGTTCAGCCCTGCGCCGTCGTACTTTCCGTTAGACATTTCGTCTTTTCTTTACACCATCCTTACAGGCAGAATAATGCAACGATATTCGTCTCCTTCCATGCGAGAAACAAGGATCGGTCTGGTCGCGCTCTCAATCTGTATCTTCACATAATCCTCTTTGATACGTACAAGCGCCTCTTGAATAAATTTATTGTTCAGGCCGATCTTTACCGTATCCCCGACACTCTTACAATCGACGTTTTCGTTAACTTTTCCTTTCTCGCTCTCAGAAAAGATATTCAATACGTTATTATCGACAGTTAATATGATATTATTATAAAAATGCTCTCTGCTGATGATGCCGGCACGATTCAGACACTGTTCCAATTCATCTTTGTTAACAACGATTTCGGTACGAATGTTCTTCGGAAGACTGCTCTCGTATTTATAAAATTCGCCTTCGACCGTCGTTGTACGGATCTTGGTATGCCCCATATCGAAAATAACGGTGCTTCCTGACTTTTTTATTGTTACGATATCGTTGCTGTCCGTAAGTATCTTATTGATATCTCCGATAATCTTCCCTAAAATAATAGCCTTAAACTTCCCGGTAAAGGAATCGGGCTTTTTACGGGCGATACCGACGCGATAGCCGTCCAGGCAGACAGCTTCAAGAACGTCATCCACAATCTCCAATTTACAGCTCTTTAAGATAGCTCTGCTGTCGTTCACGGCAGCGCAGAAGATTGTACATTCAAACAGTTCTTTCAGACTGCTTTCTTTGATAGTAACAACGTCTTCGGAATCGTATTCTCCGAGGGACGGAAAACTCTGAATGTCGTAAAAATTGATTTCACTCGAACTTTTATTAAAGGAGAAAAGAAGCTTGTTATTAAGTTGTTTTTCTATCTCAATCTTATCCAAAAAAGAAATTTTGTTGGCATAGTCATTCAACATTCTTCCGTTTACAATCAGATTTCCCTCTGCAAAAACGTCAGCTTTAATTGTTTTTTGAATATACATTTCCTGATTGTATGCGCTGAGCGTTAATTGATCGCCATGCGCGTCCATACGAATACCTTCCAGAATGGGAATATTTTTATTCGCCGCCAAAGCCTTGCTTACGATATTGGTAGCGTTCGCCAGATCCGTTCCGTTACAACTGAATTTCATTTATACACCTCGCTGATTAAAATATCTATTATTTATAGGTTATTACTATTATAACTACCTGTGTAGATAAGTGGATAACTCTGATTTTCGTTCTTATTCTTAGTTTTTCATTACTAAACCAAAAATAAAAGGCTTTTTTGTTTTCACATTTTTGTGGATAGATCTTAACATTTTATCCACAGATAAAACGGTTATCTACATTTAAGGCTGCTCTTGATGTCTTCGATGGTCGTTTTCATCTCTTTATCCGTTGCGATTATATTGCTTATTTTATCGCGGGAATACATGATGGTGGTGTGATCTCTTCCTCCAAAGATCTGACCGATGGTGACGAGAGGAAGGTTAAGCATTTCGCAAATTAAATAAACCGCGACCATGCGCGCTTCCACTATTTCTTTATTTTTCTTTTTTCCGATTATATCGGAAGAAGGAATATGAAAATATTCGCTTACGGTAGAAATGATTTTATCGCTGTCGATTTGTTCTACCGTATCTTTCGTATGTTCTTTCAACGCTTCTTTGGCAACGTCGAGCGTAGCTTCTTTATGCGTCAGTTGCGTATACATAAGGACTTTCAGAAGGGCGCCTTCCAGTTCACGGATATTAGTATTGACCTTTTCAGCTAAATAACAGATAATATCCTGACTGATTTTTGCGGAAGAACCTTCTAATTTTTTCATTATGATATTGATTCTCGTTTCGTATTCGGGTAAGTCGATATCGGTGGTCATCCCCCATAAAAATCGAGTGCGGAGACGCTCTTCCAGGTCGTTGATCTCTTTCGGAGGACGGTCGCTGGACAAAATGATTTGTTTTCCGTTTTGATATAAATCATTAAAAATATGGAAGAAAACTTCTTGAAGACCGCCTTTTTTTTGTAAAAACTGCACGTCGTCAACCATAAGAACGTCGCAAGCGGCGTATTTATGATAAAAGTTTCGATAAGAATCTTTATCCGAATTGTATTTATTCAGAGAAGAAAAGTATTCATTACTGAGTCTGTCCGCCGAAACGTAAATAACGTTCAGTTCGGGGCGGTGCTCGAAAAGATAATTACCTATGGCGTGTAAAAGGTGGGTTTTCCCTAAGCCCACGCCACCATAGATATAGAAAGGATTCAGAGATAATAAACCGTCGTTTAATCCCGGATTTTCAGCGACGGTATGAGCCGTCACTACGGCCATACGGTTACTGGAACCTACGACGTAATTATCGAAAGTATATTTAGAAACGAAAGGATTCTTTTTTTCGACGAAACCTTCAACGGGAGATTTCGGTTGTTCTATGCTCCTTATCTTTTCCGCTTCTTTTTCAGAAATAAAAAGGACGCTCTCTACCGGCAGATCAAGTTCGTCGATTACTTTCAAAAAGAGATCTGTATAATTGGCGGTAAGAGTATTTGCGGCGTGATCGGACGTCGCGGTCAAACAGAGTTGTTTTCCGTCGTAACAGAGCGATTTGATCGGATAGATCCACAGCATATATTCTGCCGTAGAAGTGATCGCGCTGATTCTTAACTTGATCTGATTTGTTAGTTCTTCCGCTTTATTGACGTTTGTATTTTGAGCCATAAATATATTATAACATAAAAAACTATTATATGTAAACAACATAATCCAAAAAATCATAAGCTGTTTATTATACAAAAAAAGTACGGCGAAAAAGTCATATCGCCGTACTTGATTTTTTTATTTTATTATTATCTTATAGATAATAATAACTTATATTTGCTTTATCACCGGAGAGAGTAAGGAGGGTGCCGCCGTTTCTTCCTACTTTATATCCGCTGCCCATACCGTTCTTCAAAGAATAAGCGAGATTAACGCCATCGAAAGGAGCATAGAAGCAATTCAGGTGGTCGTGACCGCAAATAACGGTCTTCGTACTGTTCATTTCTTGAATAGCGTCGAACATACCTGTATCTTCCGGAATGCCGTTTTTAAAGAAGTATTCTTCAAATTCCGTAGTATTAAAGCGGGAGTCGTATTTTTCTCGAATTTCTTGATACTCCTTACTTAGAACCATTTCGGCTAAAGAAGAATAATTTTTCTTCGCGCAGCAAATTTCTTCGTAACAGTTACCGAAGGCGCCCTGAGATTTATACGGTTCGTTCCATTCGTTGGTATTCTCGTCATAACCTTCCATATAGGCGTAATAATACTGAGCCAAGGGAATATGTACGATCAAAGTCGAATTAACGTTTTTGGAAAATCTTTGAAGAGTACGGACGTTTTGGCGATACCATTTAATCTGAGAATCCGTCAGTTGACTGTTGCCGGTATCCATCATAAAAAGAGAATGAACGAGTTTTTTACTACCTTTTTCAAAAATATTGATAACGTAATTTCCGACTCTTCTTCCGTTAGATCGATTTTCATCGCCGAAGTTGCTCGGACCTTTACGCATCAGGCAATAGTTGCCTTTCTTCGGATTATATCCGCCGCCGATCATTACTTCGGCAAGATAATCCTTATCGATATTGTCGGCTTCTCCGTCGTGATTACCGAAAACAGGCGCCCACGGAATACCGATTGCGTTCATAGTTTCGGTTAATTTTTTTACGCTGTTATACTCGCTTGCACCACAAAAAATATCTCCGGATAACGTAATAAGATCCGGCTTTGTCTTTTCAACGAGACGTTTGATATCTCTGAGAGCAAAAAAACCGGTAAACAGGCGATAATCATAGTCGCTCAGGTGCGTATCGCTTAAATTAAGGATGACGAAATCCTTATCAGGTTCTTTTTCAAGCGTAACGAAAGTGTCAATGTCAGCATATTGCTTTGTTTCATCGAATATTTCGGGGGAAGGAGTACCTTTATACGTCTTTTTTAAAGCAATCGCTTTACCTAAAGCCAACACTCCTACTCCGCCCCCTAAAATCATAAAAATACAAATCAGAGCGACGAATGCCCGTACGCCTCTTCTTTTTTTCTGCATAATATCCCCCTTTACAGATCGAAATCCATTGCGATAGACGATTCTCTTACCGCATGCATATACTTTTTTACCACGTCGCAATGATACGGATCGTTCTGGTATAAATCAAGGCTTTCCCAACTATCCAAAACAACCTCCAACATTACGTCATAACTGCGAGAAGATCGTAATTGGTCGATATGAACGGCAATATCTCTGAGTAAAGGAACCTTTCCTTTCATACCGAGCAATACTTCTTTCGCTTTTTCACAACTTTCGCGGCTTCCGTCTTTCAATTTAAAACAAACGATATGTTTAATCATAATTTTCTCCCTTTTTATTATATCTTACGTTTTCGGCGAACCGAATAATTGAATCTGTAATTTTTATTAATGTTTCACGTGAAACATTTTTTTATTATTATTTATAGTCAGAAAACAGTATTTTTTCAAGAATTTTATTATTTTCCGACATTTTCAGGTAGATTCCGTCATCGTCTATAACAATATAGGACGATTGAAACCCGAAACGAGGATTCGAGAGACTTCCGCAGTTTGCAATAAAGACGCCGTTTTTATATACAAGACCGCCCATATGGGTATGTCCGTAAATAAGGACGTCGCCTTTATCGAGTGAGAGAGGAATATTCGATATATTGTATCTGTCTCCGTGCGTAAAGAGAAGATGACGCGAAAAATCGTCTTCCCAATAAATTTCTCCCTGATAGGTCATTTCGGGGACGTTCCCGCATCCGTTATCGCAGTTACCTTCAATGGCGATCGGTTTAATAGGGAGAAGAGAAAGTTCTTTTCTGCATTCTTCGTCAATTCCGTAATAATGAGCAAAATCGCCAAGCATCACGATCTTATCCGGCTCTTCAAAAGAAAAAATCTCTTTGATGCGTTGATAATGATATAAAGATCCATGCAGATCGGATAAAACGAGATATTTCATAAGTATAATTATACACTGTTTATAAACGTTTGTCTACATATAGACAATTTATATTTTATAATAGAGATCAAGAAGAAATTTTTTCTAATTTTTTTAAATTTTAGTAATTTAAGAATGTCTGTTTTTAATTAAAAACAAAAGAAAAAAGATGTATTTATATTTAGAAATTTAAAAAATTTAAATTTATAAAATTCAATAAATATTATAAAAAAGAAAAATAAGATGACGTATTGGTCAATGACGTGAGACCAATTTTTTTCATAAGAAAAACCATTGTCCGAATAAAGTTTTCTTCGGGCTGTCATCTCTGCCGTTTTTGTAGCGGTGTTTTACAAAAGGGCGTCTCTACTTCTGTTGTTTTAATTGAGAAACTGCATTGCCGATCGTTTTTTCAAAGGCTTCACGACCATACTTGTCAACCTCGGCTTTGTTCTTTTCGCCGTGGGTAAGGCATCCTGCGCCGCCGATACATCCTCCGATACAAGCCATACCTTCGATAAAGTTACCGTCAAGAATGCCTTTGTTCAGCTTAAGAAGCGCCATACGGCAGGCTTCGATACCGTCGCAGGGAACTGCTTTCAGATCAAAGTCGATGTTCTGTTCTTTAAGTCCCTGTCTAACCGCATCGGAAAGACCGCCGGAACGCGCAAAGATGCGTCCGAAGTAAGAAGCGTTATCAAGAACGTCCTCGTCAAGCGTGGTAATGTCGATGTCTTTGCTGTCCAAGAGGGCTTGCAGCTCCTCAAAGCTCATAACAGCATCCACGTAGGGCTTTACCTCGTCAAGTTGTATCTCAGCTTTCTTTGCCGTGCAAGGTCCGAAGAATACAACTTTTGCATTGAGAGTCGTATCCTTGATGTACTTTGCAAGCGTCGCCATCGGAGAGAGGTTATTAGAAACATACTTCAAAAGATTGGGGAAAGCAGACTTGACGTATGCCACAAAAGCGGGGCAGCAGGAGCTTGTCAAAAGACCTTTTTCCGCGAGCTCCTTCGATTCCGCCTGAGCAACCATATCTGCACCGAGCGCGGCTTCAACGACTGTGAAGAATCCAAGCTTCTTCAAACCGGTAATTACCTGACCGAGCTTTGCGTAAGTAAACTGACTGGAAATGGAAGGAGCGACCATTGCATAGACCTTGTATTTCTTGTTGTTTTCGCTTTTTTTGATTAAATCGATAACGTTGAGAATGTATGATTTATCCATAATAGCGCCGAAAGGACACTGGTAAACGCAAGCACCGCATTGAATGCACTTGTGGTTGTCGATAGTAGCGGCCTTTTGCTCGTTCATCGAGATCGCCTTGACCTTGCAGGCATTTTGGCAGGGGCGCTTACGGCTTACGATTGCAGTATAGGGACATACCTTTGCACAGGCTCCGCACTCCTTGCACTTGGATTTATCAATATGAGCTACGTGCATATGGTCAAAGGAGATTGCTCCGAATTTGCAGACGTCCTCGCAACGGTGAGCTAGACAGCCACGGCAGGCATTGGTAACCTCGTAACCTCCGACAGGGCATTCGTCGCAGGCAATCTCAATGACCTCAATGACGTTGAGGTTGTTCTTGTCTCCGCCCATAGCGATTTTGACGCGTTCTGCGAGTATCGCGCGTTCCTTATATACACAACAACGCATGGTAGGTATATTCCCCGGAACGATTGTTTTGGGAATATCCAGAACTCCCTCCAAAAGCGTATCGTCCCAAGCGCGGCGTGCAACCTCGCGTAGTACTTTATATTTCAAATGCTGTACTTTGGTATCGAATTTACGCATTTTGGACCTCCTTAGAAATAGCTTACTTTAATGCGCTTACCCATCTTTTTCAGGCAAGCGGACAGTTCTTCCACCAGATTCATTTTGATGTTGAAGTTGATGGGAAGATCGGGGTTCTGGTGGGCGGGGTTTACGGCTCTGCCTACAAAGAAGTTGATGTCAGTTGCTTCCTCAAATAACAGTCGGCTGATCAGGGAAGCGCCGTCCCTTTTAAAACTCCAATGCTCGTATTTCTCATTGGGACCGAGATAATCCTTTGCATATTCAATCACGCGGTTCATTGTGATAACACCCTCGGTAACGAGATCTACGCCCTCAATTTCGGCAATCGGAGGGATATCTGAGCGCTCAAACTTCAGGCTCGCCTTTAATGGCTTGCCAAGGAACTTTGCGGCGATAGAGGAAGTCGTACCGCCGCAGATAATGTGCTTACCTTCCTTGGAGAAGAACAGGGACATCATACGGTCACAGTCATCTCGGTTTGACGGGGGACCGAAGAGTATGTTCATCGGCTCTCTCTTACGGATTTTGACAACGCAGGCGGTAGTATCGTCTCCGGGCTTATGACCATAGAGTTTGTCACACTCGTCAACGAGCATAGTGGATAGGTTTTTTGCGGTATAACCGCCACAGACGAGCGCCAGCATATAGTCGGCGATATCTTCACGCTTCCAACCGAAGTTGTAGCGTCCACCCAGCCCGGCATGGGGACATCCGTCGCTTATAGCGATAAATACGTCGTCCTCTTGCAGCTTGATGGTAGATTTATAGATCTTTTTGCCGCCGATGTTGAGCTCAGTCTTCGGATAATCGTAAATATCGTAATTGCGGTATGCGATAACCGCTGGATTATCATATTGAATGATATCTGCAACGTCGTTGTTTTGAATATGAATAATGGTAAACGTGGAGTATGCCACGCCGCGCACCGAGCATACAGGAAGGGTTGCGGCGATCGTAGATACGCATTCCTCGATAGGAAGTCCTGCCGCCATCATAGTGGAGATAATTTTGGAGGTAAGGGTAGAAAGGATACTTGCCTTAACACCGCTTCCCAGACCGTCCGCCAACACGATGACGGTTGAATTTTCGTTTTCCTCTACGATGTCAACGTGGTCGCCGCAAAGCTCTTCGCCGATATGATTGATACTCTTGTATCCGATATCCACACACAAATCATTCATCGCCGATAGACTCCTTTAACTTTGTCAAGGCGATCTTAGTCTCGGCAGCGGTTTCGCCAAGCAGAGAAGCAATCTCCTGAACGATTCTCATTTGCTTCTCAACGACAGTATCGGCAACCTCTACAGCCTGTTTGTTGATCCTTGCATTCTTTTCTCTGTCTGCTTCTTCGTCCGTGATATCACGCATAATGCCGATCAGCATACGGGAATCGGGATCGAACACAACCGTTTGCTCAATATATTTTTTGTATTCTGCAAGATAAACCTTCTGGTCTCTTATGCTTCGGCCGGAATTCTTAACGCTCATAAACACAGTAGGATCAAGGATACGAACTACAGAATCACCGAGAACGTCGGACTCCGCGCGGATGTTCATAATTTTTCTTGCGGCCGCATTGATTTGTTGAACTTCCAGATTTTCATTTAGAACGATAAGTCCGTTGGGGGTGTTCTTAACGATAGTATCCGAAAAACTTTCCGCCTTATCTTTAAGGAATGGCAGGCACATGGAGATTTCCGCTTTGCCCTGACAGATAGCGATCGCCTTGTCACGGCAGGAGTTATAGCCGCAAGATCCGCAGTTCAGCTCATCGGACGGGCTGAACTTACCCATTTGGCGAAGTACAGCGGTGATCTCCTGCTCAGTAGGCTGTATTGCCTTATGATTGATCATCGTGAATTGCTTTTTCAAAGACAGAGGCTCCGGCTGATCTACGTCAAAGTCACGCTCTCCGGCATACTGTGCAACCGACATATAGTCGTGAACGGTTGAATGACGATACTTCTCCATAACAGGACCGCCCACACAGCTTCCGACGCACGCAGACATCTCTATAAAACATTTATGAATTTTTCCGCTTTCAATATCCTTAAGTGCGGCAATGCAGTTCTCAACGCCGTCAATCGCCAAGTAGGTATAGTCGTGCGCTTTCTTCGTCATTGTTTTCAGAATTCCGCCTGTAGTAGGGAAGAAGCGAGCGCGACTCTCGGGATTTTCGTCCATTTCCTGTTTAAGATCGATATGCTCTGCCTTGAGCATATTGGTGAGCTCTTCAAACGTGAGAACGGCGTCAATCAGTCCCTCGTAATATTCTGCCTCGTCCTTCTTTGCAACACAAGGACCGATAAATACGGTTTTTGCGTTAGGGATACGCTTCTTAATATCAGCGCAGTGTGCCTGCATAGGAGAAAGCACGTCTGCCAGATATTGAAGCTCGGCAGGGAAGTATTTTTGAATCAAAAGGTTGACGGTGTGGCAGCAGGAGGTAATGATAATATCCCGGCTGTCCTCCTTGAGCATACGCTCATACTCAGTTTTGACTATGGTTGCGCCGATTGCAGTCTCCTCAACGTCATAGAAGCCAAGCTTTTTCAATGCCTTGCGCATTGCTTCAATTCCTACGCCGTCGTAGTTAGCAATGAAGGAAGGGGCAAGGCTGACAACGACGGGATCCCCACTCTCTATCAGAACTCTGACCTTTTCCGTGTCGTCTACGATCTCTTTCGCATTCTGGGGACATACGACAAAACAATGACCGCATAAAATGCACTCATTGCCTATAATATGTGCTTGGTTGCCCGAGAAGCGGATTGCTTTTACGGGGCAATGACGGATACATTTATAGCAGTTTTTGCAATTTGATTTTTTCAATGTTAAGCAGTTAGCCATTTTAGTCACGTCCTTTCGTTTTCTATAACATCAAGTATATTCTTCTTAAAGAATTCTCTGAAATTTTCTCTCGTCACGCCTACGTGAACGTCATCGTTTACCTGTACTGTAACACCGACACGGTTGCACTTTCCGATACAGAAACTACCGGAAAGTACGACCTTATCTTCAATATCGTGATCTTTCACGGATTTTTCAAAAAGCTCTACGATATCGGCAGAGCCTTTCAAATGGCATGATGAGCCAACGCAAACCTGAACAAAAATCATAATTTTATACCTTTTCCCAAATTTCTTTTTCAAAGAATTTTTCTACTGTGTCGGGGGTAACGGAGAAAAAGGCGTCGTTTACCGTTACGCAGACACCCTGCTGGCACTTGCCCATACAGAAGGTTCCTCCGAGATCAACCTTATCGCCGATCTTCTTTTCGGCAATCAGACATTGGAGTTGTTCAACTATCTGACGGGAGCCCTTGATATGGCAGGAGCTTCCGATACAAACTGTTATTTTAAGCATGATTTTTTACCTCTCAATTTTATTTTTCTGTATTTAACGTGGTGTTCGAAATATTATCGGGAAGCACCGCGCAATTTTAGGAAAACGCAAGATTATTCGTAGTCAACTACGTTTGCCCATGAGAGGAGGAATTCACGCTCCTTCTCGTTTCCCTTTACGGATTGGGACGCTGCAACAATCGGTATCCACTTTTGAACGTCTTTCTTCTCGGTGCCGCTCTTCTCGCAGAAGAGATCAAGGTAGAGGTCAGCACTGTCGAAATCGCCCTTCAGCATAAAGAGCAGGTAGGTACGTGCAACGTCAGCGGAAGCATTACCCTGAGTTGCGTGAGACCAGTCAAGAATGTAGGGAGTACCGTCTTTGGTAATAATAATGTTCGAGGGATTAAAGTCGCCATGGCAGACCTTGTTGTGCTTGGGCATACCCTCAAGACGTGCGAGAAGATCGTAGCGGATGGTTTCGTTAAGGTTTGCCTGAGTGATCTTTCGTTCCATTTTGTCCTTGAGTTTGGTAAGAAGGGGACAGATCTTTGCATGAACGCTCATCTGAAGATCTACCAGAAGCTCGATATATTCGGCCTTCTTTTCGGGATTTTCTTCCATAAGTTGCGTCAATGTCTTGCCCTTAATAAACTCGGATACGATAGCCCTTTTGTCTTCGATCAAAGTAACGCCGAGGATCTTCGGAATATTCAGACCGATTTCTTCAACTCTTGCCTGATTGAGCGCTTCGTTGAGAACGTCAGACTTGGAATACTCATCGTTGAAAACCTTTACGCAGGTGTCGCCATCGCGGTAGATGGTTTTATTGGTTCTGACTGCAATTATTTTATCAAGTTTCATTGTTTCATATTATCCTTATTTTACGCTCTCTTATCCTCGCTGTAAGGTGCCTTGACAGGATCGGGGTTGCAACACAGAGACCGGTTACGGGTATCCTTTCTTCAACAAATTGATTGCCATAGTATGCGTTGAGGTTCATCTGCTTGAATTTGCTCATTCATAAGTTTTGAGTTCCGTTTATATATGTCATCCATAAATTATTTACTGATCTGACTGTTGAGATATGCTAATGAAAGCGCAAGGTTTTCTTGCTTTACAAGAACGTCTCCCGGAACAGTTAATCGGCAAGGAGCGAAGTTCCATATAGCTGTGATTCCGGCTTCGAGCATTGCGTCACACACGGATTGTGCCGAACCGGATCCTACTGTAATGATGCCGATTTTGATTTCGTGCTCTTTACAGAATGGTTTCAACTGATTGATCGGCAGAATGTCTTTTGACGTTTTGTTGAAGCGAAGTATCTGTTCGTTGCAATCGAATGCTGCTGCTATCTGAACACCGTATTCTTCAAAGCCGTTATAATCGAGGAGCGCCCGCCCCAGCTTTCCGGCTCCTACCAGGATCGCAGATGTTAGTTTATTACACCCAAGTATATCTTCAAGGTCTTTTATCAGATCGCTTGTTACGTATCCGATTTTTGGCTTTCCGGCTCCACTGATCATTGCGAGATCCTTTCGGACTTGAACGTCGCCCAGGGATAACTCTTTCGCAATTGTGGTAGCGGAAATGTAAGGAAAGCGATCTTGCAGCAGACCTGTTAAGAACTGTAGATATTGTGGAAGTCTACCCAAGGACGCCTTCGGAAGATTTGACCGTTCCATTATGTATCTCCTTTTTTGCTGTTAAAATTTTAGCACATTTTTCGCTGTTTGTGAATAATGAAAAAGTTAATTTGTGTTATACATATCGATAATACTAATATCGATATAAAAAGAGCGAAAAACAAGGGAGACCATCTCTTCCTGAAACGATCTCCCTTGCTTTGCTTTATCCTGTAAGTATTTTGTTTATGACGGGCTCGGGTAGGCTCATCATTACTGACGGGGCAACTGTATGATTGACGATATTATAGAACGTCTAACACGTGCAGGGAAAACCGTTCTATTATAATCGATGCATCTCAAAAATTATTTTTTGAGGAATTCATCGATTGCTCTTGCCGCCGTCTTACCTGCCCCCATAGCGGAGATAACCGTAGCGGCACCGGTAACGGCATCACCGCCTGCGTAAACGGCATTGCGGGAGGTAAGTCCATCCTCATTGACGACGATTCCGCCCCAACGGTTGACCTCCAGGCCTTCGGTTGTGGACTTGATCAGCGGGTTAGGGGAGGTGCCGATCGACATGATTACAGTATCAACGTCGATGGTAAATTCGCTGTTCGGAATTACAACAGGACGTCTTCTTCCTTTTTCATCCGGCTCGCCAAGCTCCATACGTACACAAGTCATACCCACAACAAAACCGTTCTTTGGGTCTCTGGCATTATCGGGATTATTATATCCGAGGATTTCGGTGGGATTGCAAAGCAAACGGAATTCGATTCCTTCTTCCTCTGCATGCTCAACCTCTTCGCGTCTTGCAGGCAGCTCGTCCATTGAACGACGGTAAACTATATACACCTTTTCAGCTCCCAGACGAAGCGCAGTTCTTGCCGCGTCCATAGCTACGTTTCCGCCGCCAACGACAGCCACTTTACCACCTTTCATAATGGGAGTATCGGGATTGTCAAGATAGGATTTCATCAGATTGCTTCTTGTCAGGAATTCGTTTGCAGAATAAACGCCATTCAAGGATTCGCCGGGGATACCCATAAAGTTGGGAAGTCCTGCGCCGGAGCCTACGAATACAGCTTCATATCCCATCTCAAAAAGCTCATCGACGGTAAGCGTTTTGCCGATAACGACGTTGGTTTCAATTTTAACGCCGAGCTTTTTGAGCGTATCGACTTCTTTTGCCACGATTTTCTTCGGAAGACGGAATTCCGGAATACCGTATACAAGAACTCCTCCTGCTGTGTGGAGCGCCTCATAAACTGTGACCTCATATCCTGCTTTTGCAAGATCTCCTGCGCAGGTAAGGCCTGAGGGACCGGAACCAACGATAGCGACTCTGTGCCCGTTGCTTTTGGGGCGAACAGGCTCTTCGGTGGAAAAAGTGTTGTGCCAATCTGCTACAAATCTTTCAAGTCTGCCAATGCCGACGCTTTCGCCCTTGATACCGCGAACGCATTTAGATTCGCACTGTGTTTCCTGCGGACAAACACGACCGCACACAGCGGGCAGGGACGAGGATTTTGTGATGACCAGATACGCGCCCTCAAAATCGCCTTCCTTGATCTTGGAAATAAACTCGGGAATGTGAATCTTAACGGGACATCCGTTGACGCAAGGCATGTTTTTGCAGTTCAGGCATCTCATAGCCTCGTCAATGGCTGTTTCCTCAGAATAACCCAGAGCTACCTCGTCAAAGTTATGTGATCTGAGCTTTGCGTCCTGTGTAGGCATTTCGTTTCGCGTCAAACTCATATTTACTTTAGCCATCTCAGTTGACCTCCTTTTTGAACAAATTACAAGTAGACTCATAGGCATGACGCTCGAAATCTGCGTATATTCTTCCTCTAGACATTGCTTCGTCAAAGTCGATCTCATATCCGTTGAAGTCAGGACCGTCAACGCAAGCAAACTTGGTAACCTTCTTACCGCCAACATTGAGAGTGAGTCGGCAGCCACCGCACATTCCGGTTCCGTCAATCATAATTGGGTTCATAGAAGCGGTTACAGGCGTTCCAAAAGGCTTCGCCGTTGCCACAACGAACTTCATCATAATAAGGGGACCGATGGTTATGATCATATCGAATTTTTCTCCGGCCTCAAGCATTTCTTTAAGAGGTACGGTCACGTTGCCGTGCTCACCATAGGATCCGTCGTCGGTCATTACGCGCAGAGTGTCAGAGCAAGCCCTGAATTCTTCTTCAAGGATCAAAAGATTCTTATTTCTGAATCCGATAATGCTTGTAACGTGAGCGCCCATTTTGTAGAGAGCCTCGGCAATCGGCATAGCGATAGCGCAACCTACACCGCCGCCAACGATGCAGACCTTTTTAAGTCCGTCAATGTGAGTAGCAACGCCGAGAGGACCTACAAAGTCCTGAATATAGTCTCCGGCTTCTTTATAGGAAAGCTTCTTGGTTGTAGAGCCGACCAATTGGAAAATGATTTTGACGGTTCCGTTTTCTTTGTTTACACCCGCAACAGTAAGCGGAATTCTTTCGCCATCCTCGTCGACGCGAAGAATGACGAACTGTCCGGGCTTCGCTTTATTTGCAATCATTGGAGCTTCAATCCAAAGCTGAATAACCGTTGGATTAAGCACCTTTTTATCAATTATTCTGTACATTTTACCCTCCAATTTTATTCTGACGGGAATACTTTTTGATATATTTTTTATCAACGAAGCTTCCGCCGCCTGTCATAAAGTATACTGTTTTCATTTTCGTTCCTCTTTCATAAGAATCTAGGACATCTCTGAACGAGCATTGCGCGGTTGTTCGTTAGAGATGTCCTTATTCGATTATTTATAGACAATTCTCAATGGTCTATAATCCGGGTTTTTGTTGATATTAGAAATCAACTTCGGTGTCGTAGTAGCAGCACTTAAGAAGTTTTTCCATCTCTTCGACGGAGATTTTTCTCGGGTTTGAACCGGTGCAAGCGTCTGCAACTGCGTTCTTTGCAATCTCGGGAAGTCTCTCAAGGAAGATGTTCTCGGGAACAAAGCCCTGTTCGCATGGGAGGCTGTCAGGACCGTAGTTCTTGATGCACTGAGGAATATTGAGCGCGTCGTTCATGCCACGGAGATAAGCGATGAGGTTTGCAACTTTTTCGTCGTCATCAGCACCGGAAAGACCCATGTAATCAGCAATTACAGCGTAACGCTTCTTTGCAGTCTCATCCTTTGCATTGAAGGCGATAACCTTAGGAAGATACATAGCGTTAGCGGCACCGTGAATGATGTGTGCTCCGAGATCCTCAAACACAGCACCGGTCTTGTGTGCCATAGAGTGAACGATACCGAGAAGCGCATTGGAGAATGCCATACCTGCAAGGCACTGAGCGTTGTGCATAGAAGCACGCTTGGTCATGTCGCCGTTGTAGGAGCCGACGAGATCTTTCTGGATCATCTTGATTGCGAAGATTGCCAGAGGATCGGTAAACTCGCAGTTAGCGGTGGAAACGTATGCCTCGATTGCGTGAGTCATAGCGTCCATACCGGTGTGAGCGGTGAGCTTCTTAGGCATAGTCTCTGCGAGCTCGGGATCAACGATTGCAACATCGGGAGTGATCTCGAAGTCGGCAAGAGGATACTTGATGCCCTTTTTGTAGTCGGTAATAACGGAGAAAGCGGTAACCTCGGTAGCAGTACCGGAAGTAGAGGGAATTGCACAGAAGCGAGCCTTCTTACGGAGCTCCGGAATACCGAATACTACGCACATTTCTTCAAAGGTAATCTCGGGATACTCATACTTGATCCACATTGCCTTTGCAGCGTCGATCGGCGAACCGCCGCCGATTGCAACGATCCAGTCGGGTTGGAACTTTGCCATAGCCTCTGCGCCGCGCATAACGGTGTCTACGGAAGGATCAGGCTCGATACCTTCAAAGAGCTCAACTTCCATACCGGCTTCTTTAAGGTATGCGACAACCTTGTCAAGGAAACCGAAGCGCTTCATAGAACCGCCGCCAACGCAAACCATTGCGCGGGTTCCCTTAAGAGTCTTCAGCGCCTCAAGAGCGCCTTTGCCGTGATAAAGATCGCGGGGTAATGTAAAACGTGCCATAATTTTTTTCTCCTTTTGGATAGATTTTTTTATTTCGTCAGAATTATAACACGCATTATTTGGGTTGGGAATGATTAAAAAGTTAAATCAGTATTATCAATATCGATACAGTTGATATCGAAATAAGGTTTTGCTCAAAAAGAAAAGCCTTCTGCGGATTTAATTGAGATATTTTCTTCTTGAATCGGTAAGCGCGGTAATAAATTCGTTGTCAAGCTTTGTAAGTTTATACCCTTTATTGTAGATCAATATATCCTTATATGTTTTCTTATTCCCGGCGCACACTCGCTGAACAAGATTGTAGCGATCGAGGATTTTTTGTGAAGCGGGGGATACCCACATAAAGGTTTCGGGATTTTCCGAGAGAAGATCAAATTGACTTGCGCGTTCGAACACGAAAATTCTGCGTCTTATATTGTCAGGCAACTCCTCTCTGAACACCTTGGACATAGACAAGGAAGGAACGTAAGGATCCGCGTGAGCGATTTCAATAAAAGGATACAAATCCTCGTAAGTGATATGGGTTTTGTTTGCCAGCGGATTGTTCTTGCTCATAATCAGCACGTAAGAGAACTCCGCGACTATTTCATAGGTTAGCCCCTTTTCTTCGAGCATATTTTTGAAATATTTATCATGGGTTTCGCAATAACGTATAATTCCGAGTTTGTATTCATTGGTCAATACCTTATTGATCGTTTTCTTTGAGTTTGTTTCCTTATAATAAATCTCTACGTCGTCCGGACCCATTCTCTTGGAGAACTCGGCAAGAGCAGCGGAAATGTAACAAGCGCGAGGAACCGAAATAGAGAATTTTCTCTTTTTATGCGAACCGTCGCGGTAGGACTGTTCCATGCGATCGATACGATTCAAAATATCTGTTGCATAGTCAAGAAATTCTTCGCCATCGGGAGTCAAGACTACGCCTTTTGCAGAACGTTGAAAGATTGTAATACCAAGATCGGCTTCGAGCTCTTTTATAGAACGGCTAATATTCGGTGTCGCAATCATAAGGGTTTCAGACGCTTTATTCAACGAGCCGAGTTTTGCGACTTCAACGGCATATTTCATATGAAGAATGTTCATCACTTTGCCTCCGGATCTTTATCTGGACAATTATATCACAAAAGCAT
>JAEDHK010000033.1 GCA_016297005.1 Clostridia bacterium | reverse complement strand
CTGTTACAATCCTGGAATGCATGGTGCCCGATACCTAAAATACTATCGGGAATATCCAATCTTTCCAGACTTCTGCATCCATTGAATGCACCGTTCCAGATAAACTTTGTTTTGTCGGATATCGTAAAAGAAGTAATTTCGTTTGAAACTACGCCTACTAATATTAAATATTGATTTTCGCTGTTTCCTAAGTAATATGCCGTACCGTCGTTATATGTTTGCACGTTGGGGCAACCATAGAACGTATCCGAACCGATACTTGTTAAACTGTCGGGGAGCGATACGTTTACTAAATTAGTGCAATTCAGGAACGTATCGTCTCCGATACTTGTAACGCCCTCTGAAATTATTGCGCTTTCCAGACCGGAACAACCGGCGAACGTGCGTTGTCCGATACTTAAAACACTGCCCGGAATCGTTATGCTTTGCAAACTGCCGCAATCTTCGAAAGCGCGATCTCCGATACTTGTAACGCTGCCGGGAATTGCTATGCTTTGCAAACTGCTGCAATTATTGAATGCATAATCTCCTATACTTTCAACACCGTCGGGAATGGTTATGCTTTGCAAAGCGGTACAATACTCGAATGCACCGTATCCGATAAATAAAACGCTTTCGGAAATTGTAATACTATTTAGATTTGCGCAATAATAAAACGTATTTTCCCCGATGCTTTCAACACCGTTTGGAATCGTAATACTTGTCAGACTGCTACAACCATAAAACGCGTAAGCTCCAATGCTTTTCAGATTGTCGGGGAGCGATATGCTTTCCAGACTGTTGCAATCACAAAACGCACCCTCTCCGATATTTAAAACGCTGTTGGGAACGGTTATGCTTTTAAGCGATTCACTGCCGCCGAACGCATAGCCTTTTATTTCGGTTATGCCTTCGGGTATGGTTAATTGAACTTCCGTCCCTACGTAGCCGACTAAAACCTTCATCGTGCCGTCGTCATAGATTACGTACCCGTTTTCATCGGTATATACATAGCTTTCACCCGGCTCGGTTTCCACACGCTTTGCATAATATCCTACGCAACCGTTATCTTCCGAACCGACGGTTATATTAAGAGCGTCTTTGTCGTCGGTGCCGGATAAATCCCACACTTCAACCAGTTTATAGCAGTAATAAAACGCACCCTCACCGATAGACGTTACGCCGGCAGGAATCGTTATGCTTTTAAGCGAAGTACAGTATAAGAACGCATAAGCGCCGATTTCGGTTACGCCTTCGGGGATTGCAATGCTCGTAAGCGAAACACAGTTCTGGAACGTACCAACGCCGATAGAAGTTACGCCGTCGGGGATTGTTACGCTTTCAAGAGAATAACAAAAGCCGAACGCCCTTTCTCCGATTGAAGTCAATTGGCTGTTTTTACCAAACGTTACGCTTGTAAGCGAATCACAACCAAGAAACGCAAAATCGCCGATAGAAGTTACGCCGTCGGGGATTTTTACGCTTTTAAGCGAAGAACATTCGCAGAACGCCGCGGTTCCGATAGAAGTTACACTATCGGGAATTGTTACGCTTTCAAGCGAAGTACAGCCCTTGAACGTACTCTCACCGATTGAAGTTATACCATCGGGCAAAACAACGCTTGTGATAGCGGTGTTATCGAAAAATGCACCTGCGTTAACTGCCACAACGGGCAAACCGTTGAAGGTTAAAGGTATTAATATTTCGGTATCCGCGCAAGTGCCTATACCGCTGACGGTATAGGTATTACCTTCGCCGATTAAAGTCATTTCCAAGCCCTCGCTGGCACCGCGTCCGCAATTTGTGCACACGTTTTCGACCGACAGGCTGTGGCCCGTCTTTTCAACCGTTACTGCCTTTACGTCGGTATACGTCCGGTCGCTGAAGGTTATTGTAGCCGCACAATCCTTTTCGCCGTCCGTTGTACAGGTTGCAGGGGTGGTCACTTCGTCTGTGACAGTTGCCGCTAAGGTTTCAACGTGTTTACTGTCGTTTGCACAGGTGAACGTTGCCGTTGCGCTTGTATAATCTTCAGACCAAGCCCATGTGGGTTCACCATAACTGTGACCGAGAGCGGCTACGTACGTATCCTTATAGCTGTCGCCGCAACCCGTGCAGGTATGTAAGGTATAGCCCTGCTCCGTACAGGTAGGGGCAATCACTTCGGTTCCGTAAGTATGTTCGTGCGATATCTTACTGCAGGCGGTCAACACCACGGCAAACGAACAACAAAATACTGCGGCAATTATTGCCACGAGAAGTTTCTTTTTCATTACGTCCTCCAAACAGCTTATACTAATACTTATCCATTATAATCTTTTATATTATGTTCTAACCGCCAAAAAATGTCAAACAGTTTTCTCGAAAGCATTAAAACGGAACGCAGACCTTGACGCCGTA
>JAEDHK010000032.1 GCA_016297005.1 Clostridia bacterium | reverse complement strand
TATATGTGGTGGTGTTCCCGGCGACGTCGGTAAGTATAACGGTGTAGCTTCCCTCTTCCGAAATAGATTCATCGAATTCATATTTAGCGCCGTTCAGAGTGGCGGTAGCACCCTCTTCCGTCCAAGAGAAGGAAACGTTGCCGTTTGTAACGCCGCCGTTTTCCACGCCATCGAGGACACCGATGGGCGCCGTCTTGTCTATCTCAAAACTGTATTCGCTGCTGTTCCCGGCGACGTCCGTTAACACGATTACGTAAATCCCTTTTGTAGAAATTACAGAGTTGTTAGTATAATTTAATTCGTTGATGGTTGCGAAAAGGTTTTCTTCTGTCCAAGAGAAGGAAACGTTGCCGTTTGTAACGCCGCCGTTTTCCACGCCATCGAGGACGCCGATGGGCGCCGTCTTGTCGATGGTAAACCGATATTCGCGGATATTTCCCGCGACATCGCTTAAAACTATGACGTAAGTTTGCTCTTTTTCGATTGTGGTGCCGGTAAATATAGGCGTGCCGTTCAGAGTGGCAGTAGCATCCTCTTCCGTCCACGAGAAGGAGACGTCGGTGTTGGTAAATCCGCCGTTCTCCACGCCATTGAGGGTGCCGACGGGCGCCGTCTTGTCGATGGTAAACGTATATATTCTAATATTTCCGACTAAATCTTTTATTGATATTAAATAAGTGTTTTCTTTTTTTATCAGCGACCCGGAAATATATTTGCTACCATTCAAAGTTGCGGTAGCCCCTTCTTCTGTCCACGTGAAGGAAATGTCTGTGTTTGTAATGCCGCCGTTTTCCACGCCATCGAGGACGCCCTCAGGCGCCGTCTTGTCGATGGTAAACGTATACGTGTTGCTGTTCCCGGCGACGTCGGTAAGTATAACGGTGTAGCTCCCCTCATCCGAAACGATGGTTCCGGATTCGTATGCAACGCCGTTCAGAGTGGCGGTAGCGCCCTCTTCCGCCCAAGAGAAGGAAACGTCGCTATTAGAAATATTGTTATATACAAGACCGGAAAGTGTGCCCACGGGAATAGTTTTATCAATAGTAAAGCGATATGTATTACTATTCCCTGCAACATCGGTTAATATAATAATATGTGAGCCGGATGTGCCGATAACGTTTCCGGATAAATATGATTTTCCATCTAAAGTCGCTGAGCCTTCGTCAAAAACAAAAATAGCTGACGTATTGGAATATCCGTATTCATTAACGCCTTCGAGGGTGCCGACGGGCGCCGTCTTGTCGATGGTGAATCTGTAAACAGACGATGTGCCTAAACCATTTATTAAAACTAAGGAATAATATCCTTCCTCGCTGATTTCCGTATTGGGATAATAAAATGAATCATTTAGTAACGCATAAATACTTTTGTCTGAAGTGTTCCAATAGAAAGACACATTGTCGTTGGTGTATCCGCCGTTTTCCACGCCCTCGAGGACGCCCTCAGGCGCCGTCTTGTCGATGGTAAACCGATATTCGCGGATATTTCCCGCGACATCGGTTAGACAAAGGATATAGGGTTTAGATTCTGATATTAAAGTTCCGGATTCGTATGCAACGCCGTTCAGAGTGGCGGTAGCGCCCTCTTCTGTCCACGAAAACCGGACGTCTGTGTTTGTAATGCCGCCGTTTTCCACGCCTTCGAGGACGCCCTCGGGCGCAACAGTATCGACTATGATATTATATGCCGTTTTTAACATAGCCGGGTTTTCTGCAATAACGAGATATGTTCCATCTAAAGAAATGGTATATCCATAAGGCACGGCTACATTATTAACAGAAACCGTTATGTTATCGCCAATACTCCAAGTAATAGAGGGTAAAGAATTAAAGAAAAGAATATCATTAGAAATTACCGGAGAAATATCGAAAGATAATGTAGGCTTTGTGGTAGTTAAGTTAACATAGTATGTATTATTGTTTCCGGCGCGGTCCAGAAGAACAAGCGTGTGATTTCCTTTAACTGATATTAAAGAATTCTTTTTATAAGCATCTCCGTCCAGAGTCGCCGAAGCGCCGCTCTCTGTCCACGTGAAGGAAAAAGCGTTTTGGAAGAATAAAATACCGTTAAATATATTAAATTCCTCAGAGAAGATGCCCTCAGGCGCCGTCTTATCTATTTCAAACCTGTATTCGCTACTGTTCCCGGCGACGTCCGTTAACACGATGACGTATGTTCTTTCCTCAAATATTTCGCCCATTTGAAGATACTCTTCGCTGTTAACATATAACGTGCAAAATTCGGAAGATTCCCAAGTAATCGCTATAGTATTGCTATAATAGGGTTTATATGTCGAAAGCACATCGTTTTCATAGAATATAGCTATAGGCGCCGTCTTATCTATTTCAAACCTGTATTCGCTGCTGTTCCCGGCGCGGTCC
>JAEDHK010000031.1 GCA_016297005.1 Clostridia bacterium | reverse complement strand
ATTTATATATATTATATATATATTATTTTCTTTTATTATAATATATTTATATATTATAATATATATAATAAAATAAATAACTAATAATAAATATATTCTCTTATATATATCTATACTCTCTTATATATCTAATCATTTCTATATATTCACTTCAATTATATAGAGTTCTAAATCTTTAGGAGTATTGGATATCCATAGATATATACTATTTTCCATGGAAAAAATAGTAACTTTAGGAGTGATAACGACTAAAGTTGCTATTTCTTTCCATAAAATCTCTAGCGAACGTAGTGAGCTAGATCTTAGATCTTCGGGAGATATTATATACTACTCTCATATATATTACTCTCAATAACTACGGTAAACTATATACTCTCAATAACTACAGTAGTTCTTCTATATATAACTAACCCTCGGAGAGAAGTATAAGAAAGGGGTTTATAGGGGGAAACAAAAAAATCGGTAACATCCTCGATGAGAGAAGACATACCTCATCCCGACAAGAGGACGTCATTGAGAGTAGTCTTGGAGAGTAGTCCTGTATATTCCCGAGGATTCTCCCGAAACCTGAAAAGGGATTCGCTTCGCTCTCCCTCTTCACTCCCAGGCGCTTCGCGGGATGGTTTGGGACTGACGGTCGTTTCACTCCCTTGTCCCAAAGGTTGCATCTTTTGGTGTGGGTCATAAAAATACTCACAAGGCGGCGGGAGTTGACATCGGATTACGTCGTCAAAAAAAAATCCGCCGCCAACGTCACAAAAGGTTGACATATTTATATCCCCGTGATATACTGTATATGCTGAAGGGCGACAAGGTTTTTCGATTGACCTTTGAGGACTACTTTACCACTTTTCGCGCCTCCGAGGTCTACGGGTCTTGTATTTCCCGTATCTGCGGGTTTTGTGAATTTTCCCGCCAATGTGTTCTCCTATAATTAATTCTCCTTGTCGCCTTCAGCACCATTTGTCAAAAGACAACGTCACAGAAGGTTGACATCCGCCGCCTTCGGTGATATAATAAAATTACAAAATCGACGCGGGGGTTCGCTCCCGAAAGGAAGGTAGGAATGAGTTGTAAATGCTGTGGCTGCACTTGCCACGAACACACCACCGATACAGACGTTTATATGTTCTCGGAAGAGTACGCCCAAAAGATGGCGGAGATTTCGGCCGATACCGAAGCTACCCCCATATCTCTCCACGGGCACATCGTGTGCGAAGTTCACCCCGACGAAGACATAAGGGTTTTGGCGGCGGAACTCTCCTCCCTCATCGATTAACCGACAATCGGGAGAGTCAGGGCTAGGACGACATCAGCCGCTGCCTTCTTCCGTAGTCATACTTGTTCTTTGTTTTCTTTTTCATATGTATACCTCCTATTAAACACCCTGCTGCAGTCGTCCCAGCGGGGTGTTCTTATTTACTTCCGCCGCCCGCAAAGAGAATAGACTAATCTGACGAGCGTTGACATCGAGGTTGAAGAAGTTATCGGCCGAACCCCCAACACTCCCGTAATTGCCAAGTTCTTGGGCGAGATTTACCTCAGAATCGATTTTGAGATGTTTTCTCACTTACACCAACGACCGACGAGGGCGTTATAATAAAAATAAGGCGGCGGCTCTCTAAAAAACCTGCTCCACCTAAAAAATACCCGCGCCGCACATACGCAACCGAGAAACGCTTCTAAAATCCCGTATTTCCCGAATATCGCACGAAATCTCTTGTCATACCAAACTTTGGCGTCTTCCTCGACAACTTCTTCATCCCCGACCTTCCCTTTCTTATTTTACAGATAAAGTTGTTAAAAAATCCCTCCGCCCAAAAATCGCCGTCATAATAGGTTGACATTCCCACCCACTTCGTGATATAATAAAAGAAAAAGAATCAGTGAGGCGTCCCCATCCGCCGCCCACGAAGGAGTCATCATGAATTATACAGCAGACGATATGACAGGCATTGTCGGCGTCCCCACAGACGAAGCCGAAACCACCGTACAATTTGACCGCAGTGGCGACATTATGAACATCTGTACGTCGGACAACACCGTTGTCACCAAGCTCCGCCGCCTTCTCAAAGAGCATCCCGAAGCTTACACCCTTACCCGTATCTCAACCGACAAGGACGGCAACCATGTGTTTTACACGCTCACAGCTCCCAAGAAGCTCCTCAACTTCCGTGCGCCGCTCTCTTCTGACCCCGACCGCCTCGCCGAAGCAGGACGTCGTTTGGCGGCTCAAAACGCAGCCCGCAATTCATCGGTCGACAACGACTGACGACGGCATAAGTCGATAAATTTATATCGATAAAAAATCCATTGGCGGCGGCACTCACAACCGTCGCCTACCCCACGAGGTACCACTATGAGACAACACCTGATCACCCCCGAGCAAATAGCCGAAGACTTCGGCATCAAGTCCGTCGACGACCGCATCTACGAGCTCCTCGAGACCGCCGACGATGCCACTAAATTGAGGGTTTTGAACCTCCTCAAGTCCCCC
>JAEDHK010000030.1 GCA_016297005.1 Clostridia bacterium | reverse complement strand
CTGTCGCATTTATCGCACGCCATATAGCATCGAGTATGGAATTTACAACCTGACGGAGGCCGAATGGGACTCGGTATATTGCCTTCGAGAAGAATCCTTTCTTTCTCGAGGCTGTCTATGTCGGTAGTAGGTATTGAACTCAGAAGCGCAATGGTATAAGGATGTCTCGGGTCTGAAAAAATCGCGTCTTTATCGGCATATTCAACTATATTTCCAAGGTACATTACGCCGATTTTATCCGAAATATATTTTACAACCGACAAATCGTGCGAAATGAACAGATACGTCAGATTATCTTTTTCTTTAAGGCTTTGCAAAAGATTAATAATCTGAGACTGAATTGACACGTCAAGCGCCGATACGCACTCGTCGCAAACAACAAATTTAGGTTGCACGGCAAGCGCCCTCGCTATACAGATACGTTGTCTTTGTCCACCCGAAAACTGATGGGGATATCTGTGCAACATATAGTCCTGCAAACCGCATTCGCGCATAACCTGAAGGATATATTCTCTCATTTTCTTCGAGCCGTGTTTAAAGAAACGGTGAGTAGTAAGACCTTCCTCGATAATCTGTCCTACCGTCATACGGGGATTAAGGCTCGAATACGGATCCTGAAAAATTATCTGTATATCGCGACGAAGAGGACGCATTTCCGAATACGTCAGACGGGCAAGATCGATTCCGTCGTCGAGCATAGCTTCGTATTTATTGAACTCCTCGTTATCGGCGTATTTCTCTTTAACGGCTTTAAGCTGCGTCTTAAGATTCTCCATACGGTCGGAAATCTGTCGCTGTAATGTTTCAAGTTTCCCGACACTCTCCTGCAGCCATTTGTATCTTTTTGTATCCTCCGGCTTGATTACTGTACCGTCTTTCTTCTTTTTAGGCTCTTTTCCGGAAAGAAAATCAATGGACGCACGGTATTTTTCCGTTTTCTGTTTCGCCTTAACGAGACGAAGATTTTCGCGGTAAATTTTCAAAAGAGGAACCGTGCCTTCTTTTTTATTGTCGATTGCAAAAAACCCGCCGATTATCTTGACTATATGCGCAAGCTCCGTCTGAGCCTCCGCAACGGCAAGATTCTTTTTCTGAAGAAGAAAGAAGTCCGCAGCGTCCTCTCCGACGTTATTAACCTCTGCCGTAAGTTTATCGGCAAGAGCTCTTTTTTTCGAATACTTTTTGCAATAAAAATTAATAAGCAGCAAGGTTTTCGCGACGTATTTGGGCGCTACGTCCGCAAGTGTGCGACCATAATACATCGTTTCGCCGGCAGTCTGGTCGTAAAGTTGCAGAATTACTCTACCGAAAGTAGATTTTCCGCAACCCGATTCCCCGACGAGTCCTATAGTCTCGCCTTCGTAAATATCGATAGTAATATCTTCGTTTGCCTTAACGTACAACTGATTTCGTTGGAAGATCGAGGACTTTGCAACGGGAAAATATTTTTTCAGATTAGAAATGGACAATAACTTCTTTTTGGTGTTCTGCACTTTTCCTCTCCTCCTTGTCGGGATAAAAACATCTTACTAACTGGCCTTCGTCGACCATTGTCAATTCAGGTTCTTCTTCTTCGCACCTTTTAGTGCAATATTTACATCTCGGCGCAAACTTACATCCCTTAGGCAAAGCAAGCGGATGCGGCACTACGCCCGGTATAGGTTCCAGTTTGTCGTTGGAATCCAGTTTCGGTATTGAATACATCAATCCTTCCGTATATGGATGACTGCGTTTGCAATTCGTAAAAATAGTTTTTGCGCTCGCTTTCTCGACAACCTGTCCGCAATACATAACGACTACGTCGTCTGCCATTTCGTTTATGACGCCAAGGTCGTGAGTAATGAATATTATCGACGTGCCGTTTTCGCGCTGCAAATCGTTCATCAGGTTGAGAATCTGTGCCTGAATAGTAACGTCGAGTGCCGTAGTAGGCTCGTCGGCAATAAGGATTTTGGGACGGCACGCAAGCGCCATTGCTATCATTACTCGCTGGCGCATTCCACCCGATAACTGATGCGGATACTGTTTCATAACGGCTTCGGGATTAGGAATCTGAACGGCTTCAAGCATCTTGACCGCATATTTTGCAGCCTCTTTCTTTTTCATCCCCTGATGAATCATAAAGGGCTCCGAAAGTTGCCTTTTAATATTAAATACGGGATTAAGTGAAGTCATCGGCTCCTGAAAGATTACGGAAATCGCGTTGCCTCGTATTTTGTACATATCGTTTATAGAAAGCTTCGTAAGATCTTTCCCTTCAAACAGGATTTCGCCTTCGGCGATATAGCCGTTTGCGTCAAGAAGACGTAGGATACTCATCGCGGAAACACTCTTTCCCGAGCCGGATTCACCGACAATTCCTATAGTTTTTCCGGGTTCGACCGAATATGAGACTCCGTTAACGGCTTTTACGATTCCTTTCTTCGTTTTGAAATAGGTATGCAGATTTTTAACTTCTAGTAATGGCATATACAAACCTCCTACTTCTCAATCGAACTCTTCGGGTCCATAACGTCCCTGAGCGAATCACC
>JAEDHK010000029.1 GCA_016297005.1 Clostridia bacterium | reverse complement strand
GGAACAAGTCGGAAACCGACTTTTCCATGAGGCGAAACAAAGATAAAAAACAGAAAGGAAACATAAAAAAATTATAGTATCTACACTCCGGTTCTGAAAAAGAGCTTGACTTTCCGAAGCAAATACCGTAAAATAATAGTGTCGTATATATACGATAATATATTCTAAGGAGATTTGCTATGAACAAAGACGAAGTTTTAAGAAAAGCGGAAAACGGCGAAGGCTTGACGGTGGAAGAAATCAAGTTGTATCAAAGCATCGTAAAACCTGTAAAACACGTTTACGGCAAGTATGGTACGCTTGCGAAAATCTATCTTGAAGAGCATAACGTCGGGAAGATGTGGGCATTAGCCGGCGACCTCCCCGCCTATCTGCACGGGATAGACAAGCAGGCAGAAGAACTTTATTCGGTCATGTACGAGAAATTGTCCAGAGACGAACAGTATAAGCGGACGGGAAATTATATCGAGGACGTCAGACGGATAAACGAAATGCAAAGCCGTATCGAAGAAGAAATCTTGAATGAAATCGTCTATGTATAAGGAGCAGGCGCTATGGAACGGAAAGAAGATACTGCAAGGCGCATAACCCGCAGGAAGTATGAAGAAAAGCACAAGGAACGAAGAAAAGAAATAAACGGGAGCTTCGGCACGATGATGCCGAGAGCGTTATGTGATGAGATAAACGAATTTCTTCGGGTGAACAACATAACGAAAGTTAGGTTAATCGTGGAAGGATACGAAGCGTTAAAGCAGAAGGTGAACAGCGTAACGCAGGAAAAGTAGTTCTTCCCCTTCTTTGCGTGTTTGCGTAATAAAATCCAAAGGAGATTCGATTACGGAAAACACGATGAAAGAAACAGTATATGATAAGAAAATCGGCAATACGGTTTATACCGTTGTTTTAAGACCCAGCGAAACGGCGAAAAACAGCATCTTCGACCTGACGAAAAAGATGATAGAATCGGGCGTCGAAGATATGCTGTCCGCTAAACACGACGAACTTGCAGAGTGTTCTTATAAGGAGTAATCTATGAGAACACGAAATAACAATAATCAGGACAAAATCACGGCGTTATACTGTCGTTTAAGCCGTGACGACGAACAGGAAGGTGACAGCAACAGCATCGTACATCAAAAAGAAATATTGAGCAAATATGCAAAAGAACACGGCTTCCGCAATCTTGAAACGTTTGTGGACGACGGATATTCGGGTACGAACTTCAACCGCCCCGATTTTCAGCGGTTAATGCGTAAAGTCGACGCCGGCGAAGTCGGTACAATCATTGTCAAGGATATGTCGAGGCTCGGCAGGGATTATCTGAAAGTCGGCGTGTATACCGAGATAACCTTTCCCGAAGCGGGCGTAAGGTTTATCGCGGTCAATGACGGCGTGGACAGTGAAAGTCAGGTCGACAACGATTTTACCCCATTCCGTAACATCATCAACGAGTGGTACGCAAAGGACACGAGCAAGAAGATCCGCGCGGTATTCCGTTCCAAAGGCAATTCGGGAAAACACCTGTGTACTGTTCCGCCTTTCGGTTATCTGAAAAGCCCCGACGACAAGGAGCAATGGATCATCGATGAAGAAGCGGCAAAAACGGTAAAAGAGATTTTCGCTCTCTGTATGCAGGGGTTCGGTCCGACGCAGATTGCACGGATTCTCAACGAAAGAAAAGTCGAAACGCCAATCTGCCATTACGACAGACTCGGCATTAAACACCCGGCAACATCACCCATGCCTGAATTATGGTGCTCGGATACGATAAAACGAATTCTGAGCAATCCGCACTATACGGGCTGTACCGTAAACTTCCGGACGACAAAGAAGTCCTATAAGTGTAAGAAGAAGGTATGGAACGATCCGTTGAAATGGGTTACCTTCGAGAATACGCAGGAAGCGATCATCGACAAACAGACGTATGATACCGTACAGAAAATACGCGAAGGCAGACGAAGACCGACGCCGATGGGCGAGATGAACGTGTTTTCGGGAATGGTTTACTGTGCGGACTGCGGAAAGAAAATGTATCTCTGCCGCTCATCTACTATGAAGCAAAAGGAATATTTTAACTGCTCGTCCTACCGCAAGCAGAAGAAATCGACCTGCACTTCGCATCAGATAACCGTAGAAGCCATTGAAGAAATCGTTCTGAGTTACTTAAAAAGAGTTTCCGACTTTGTCATCGATCATGAAGGAGACTTTGTCGATATTGCCATCCAACACTCCCGATTGCTATCCAGAAAGGAAGTTGCGAAAAAGGCAAGACAAGTATCCGAAGCCGAAAACAGAATAAAGGCTCTGAACAAGATCATTCAAAGCCTTTATGAAGATAAAGTTATGGGCAAGATAACGGAAGAACGGTTTGCTTTGATGTCCGAGGCATATGAGCAGGAGCAACGGCAACTGAAAGAAACGGTTGAAAACAGTCAAAGCGAAATCGACCGATACGACGAGATAAACGATAACATCAACAATTTCGTTTCTCTTGTGGTCAAAACGGGCAGAATAAAGAAACTCACGCCCGAAATCGTCAGACTGCTGATCGATAAAGTCATCGTTTCGGAAAAGGTAAAAACGGAAGACGGCTATAAAAGAACGGTAACGATATGTCT
>JAEDHK010000028.1 GCA_016297005.1 Clostridia bacterium | reverse complement strand
TTGTACTTCTTTTAGTTCTTAAACCTTTCCGTTCAGTTTTTAAGGTACGTGCGCTTTTAAGAAAGCTAATATAAGATACGACAAAATCCGTTATTTGTCAATCGTTTTTTTGCATTTTTTCTGAAAAAAAATTTTCTTTTTGCGATTTGATGTTTTTTGCTCGTCCTTCCCAATCTTTTTGTCGCCCCAATCCTTATTTATATATAAGCAAGTCTTTCCGGAACAAATGTTCGGAAATTAAAAAAGGGCTCCGGCCCTTGAAAACGTAGATGTTTTTTTATTCTATTCTTTCTTCTATCCGACGACGGTTTTCTTTTATTTTTTCTTCGTCTATCCTTTCTTATAGCCTTTTCAGTTTTTCTTTGTTCAAAAGAACGATCCTGCCTCGAGAATGCGAAAGGAATCCCGCGTCGGAAAATTCTTTTAATTTACGCGTAACAACTTCTCTTGCCGAACCGATCTTAGACGCAATGGCCGCGTGCGTTAATAAAAGCGTAGAGCTTCTTTGACGCGCGGCTTCCGAAAGCAGAACGGTCGCAATGCGCTTTTCAAGAGAATAGTGATCCCGTTGCGCTATAGCCGACACAAGAACAGGAATGCACAAAAGCAGTCTTTTTTTTACGTATTCCGAGAAAAAGACATTATTCTCCAACAACACGGAAAATAAGGACTTTTCTATCATATAGATGTCGGCGTTCGTCGTTGCTTTATAGACGATCTCCGGTATCTCCTGTCCGCAAGTCGCACCGAAATCGAGTACGCCTATATCCTCCCGACGCAACCTGAATAATTCTGTTTCGGTATCCGATTCTCCCGATAAAAGAGCCAAAAAGCCGCCTTTGCGTATAAAAAAGCATCCATAATCTTTATTGCATGGTAAAACACGATCGCCCTTAGAAAGGACGATCTGTTTCGTTTGTTTGCACAACATCTCTTTTTGACTTTTTTTCAGTTTATCCCAGAAAGGAATAAATTCAAGTTCTTCTTCTCTCATTTTTTTACAACAACGGCGTTACAAATGATGAGTTGTCTGTTTTCTGCGGTAACGTCGACGGTCACGGTATTGTTGGTTACTTTGCGACCGAAGGGCGCGGTAAAGGTGACGGTGTACTGTCCGACAGCATCGACTTCCATTTCATAATATCCGTTTTCCGCCGTTTTTCCGGAATATATCACGTTTCCGTCTTTATCCGTTATTTTTACTTTTACGCCGGAAACAAGGTTTTGAATACGGTCGTCGAATTTACCGTTTCCGTTAGCGTCCACGTATGCGAACCCGGCGATCTTATTCTTTACTTCACTGTGATATTTCGGATCTTCGTTGGTAATAACCATGTTCTTGCTATCGTTGACTTCGTTACTGTATTCGCAATTAAAAGAAGTCAGGACGTCGTCGTTCGTATTTTGCTCCGTTCCGCTTATGTCGACCTCGTATTTTGTTCCGGTACGAGCGAACATGGCTTCGTACGACATACCGATGTAATACGCTTCTTCATTCGTGGTCGACGCTGCGTCCGTCAATTTTTGACCTTCCTGATAATAATCGGTAAACCAATCCCATCCGTATTGATGAATACTCGTTTCAAAGTCTTCTAATTCATCTCCAATAGAATCGGCAACGTGCAGATAAACGATATTATTACAGAAGCTCCAATAATCTCCCGTTAACTCACTGTTCCCGCTGTAATCAATTATCGTGCACGGGAAACAAACCATTTTGGACGCACGGAACAAACCTATTGCCGTCCCGTATTTATTGCATTTTTGAGCAGTCTCTTTAATCGTTCTGAGTACGTTCCCATCGATCGGTATCTGTTCTTGATTCTCCAACCAGGGTACCAGAAGATCGGACGTTACCGATACTTGCGAAAAGAAGGGGTCGAGAAGGTGAATCTTGTCAGGCAACATATACGCCGGGAAATTTCCTCTTTCATAAGAAGCGTATAAGCAACTAAGAAATCCCATCGTCAGCATACCGCCGTACGAGTGCGCAAGAAGAGTGATTTCTTGTCCCGAATAATCCGGAAACGCTTCAAGCAGATCGTAATAATAAGCTAAATATATTTCTGAAACGGTACAGTTGGGAATATCGTCTTCAACAACGATATCGTCATTGTTGATCCATCTCGTTTTTTCGGGAAACCAAATTTTAGGAGCAATAGTAGTATATATGCTCTCTCCGCTGAAAGCGCCCCAAGCAAAACTGATTACATTATAACCTATACTATTATAATAATCGGGTTTGGAAGAATATCCGTTTCCGCCCATGCCGTGCGCAAAGATCGTTGTCGATTTTGTTTTATCGAACAAAGCTTTTCCTTCGTCGGTATTCGTTCTGACCCATTCCCGATTGGTATTGTCCCAAATAAACATACCGAATCCCGTATCAAGCAAGCCGTCCGGGAAATAAATATTTTCGAGAGTGACTAACTTATACTTATTCTTAAAGTCATCGTCGTCGTTTTTCGTATTGTTGTTGTTATTGTTCTTTTCACACCCGAATAAAAGTGCGGCTATAAGAAGCGCCGTTAATACGACCGTTAATGAAAACAATATCCTCTTTTTCATTTAATTCCTCACACAAAATCTTTTTTATAATAATAACATAGCTTTTTATAGATTTCAATAGGGGAAACCTTATTCTGAAAATGGTTTTTAGGAGAGATAATTGGTCTCACATCATTGACAAATGTACAATGAGTTGTAGACGTTTTTGAATTTCATTGAATAATCTATGCTTTTGTGATATAATTGTCCAGATAAAGATCCGGAGGCAAAGTGATGAACAT
>JAEDHK010000011.1 GCA_016297005.1 Clostridia bacterium | reverse complement strand
ATTGTTTTTTTGGCGCGCCATAGGGGGTTCGAACCTCTAGCCTTTGGTTCCGTAGACCAACGCTCTATCCAGTTGGGCTAATGGCGCATTGGATTTTGTATCTCTTATTATAGTAATTTTTTTTTAAAAGTCAATCTTTTTGCGGGATATTTTACGGAGGTTTTACTCTGAATCAATAAACATCCGATCCTGAAAGGTTTTTTAGGAGGATATTCCCACGTTTCGACGGGGTTTGTTTTGCATAAAGCTCGTCGAACGACGCCGTTATAATTGATATACGCATTATGAACAGGTAACGATCAGACAGTCGGAAGGCATACTTGACGGAAACGATTAAAGAAAAATTCGCCCTTGCGCGTACGCAAAAATACTGTTAAAATAAAAATAGCGCGAAAGATAGCAAAGGAGAGAGACATGAATAAGGATAGAATTATGCTCGGTATTGCTCCGATCGGTTGGACGAACGACGATATGCCCGACCTTGGCGCGGAGAATACCTTTCAACAATGCGTGAGCGAAATGGCTTTGGCCGGGTTTTCCGGTTGTGAGATCGGTAATAAGTATCCGTCCGATCCGATTGAACTCAAAAAGGCTTTGGATCTCAGGAATATGAAGATCGCCAACAGGTGGTTTTCGTCGTTTATTTTGAGCAAGCCGTTTTCCGAAGTGGAAGAAGACTTCCGGAAGAACTGTTCTTTCTTGCAGGCTGTGGGCGCCGGGCGTATCGGCGCGAGCGAGCAGAGCGGAAGCATACAAGGAACCGATAAAGGAGTATTCGACTGCAAACCGGTCATGACGGACAAGGAGTGGAAAGAACTTTGTCTCGGGCTGAACCGCCTGGGAGCGATCGCGTTGGAGTATGGGATCTCGCTCGTATATCATCATCATATGGGCACCGTCGTGCAGACGCCGGAAGAGATCGACAGGCTGATGGCGGGGACCGACCCGAAACTGTTTTCTTTATTATACGATACCGGACACCTTGCGTATATGGGGGCCGATTATCTGGACGTGCTGAAAAAACACGTTGCCAGAATCAAGCACGTTCATCTTAAAGATATACGCCCGGACGTGGTGGCCGAAGTAAAGAAAAATCATCTCAGCTTTTTGCAGGGCGTGCGCAAAGGCACGTTTACCGTTCCCGGAGACGGAAGCATCGACTTTAAGCCGGTGTTCGACGTTCTGGACAAAGCCGGATACGAAGGATGGCTCTTGGTGGAGGCAGAACAGGACCCTGCCGTCGCAAATCCGTTCGAGTACGCTTTGAAAGCGCGCGAGTACATCAGGCGCACGGCCGGGATCTGATGGAAGAACGTTTTTTTCAATAGCAGTGAGGCGCGAAAAATTCGCGCCTTTTTTATGAGAACATGAAGACGAACGTTTGACATCCATTTTTTTATTTTTTATAATTCATACATAAGATCAACGAAGGACGATCTTCGGATGTTGAAAAGGAGCCCTTTACTTATGAGTAAAAAAATAGGTATCGTCATGGGGAGCGACAGCGACCTGCCCGTTTTGCAAAAGGCGATCGATACCCTCGCTTCTTACGACGTACCGTACGAAGTGCACGTTTTTTCCGCGCACAGAACGCCCGAACAAGCGAAAGAGTTTGCGCAGACAGCCGAAGAAAAAGGTTTCGGCGCGATCATAGCCGCGGCCGGTATGGCAGCCCATCTTGCCGGAGCCATCGCCGCCAATACTACTCTGCCCGTCATCGGTATTCCGATCGGAAGCGCGGGGCTCGGCGGGTTGGACGCTCTTCTGTCCACCGTTCAGATGCCCTCCGGCGTACCGGTAGCCACGGTCGCTATCGACGGAGGAGTCAATGCGGCCACGCTCGCCGTCCAGATACTGGCGGTTTGCGATAAGACCTTGCAAGAGAAACTGAAAGTTTTTCGCTTAAACAACGCTGAGAAGGTTTTACAAAAAAACGCCGCCATCGAGGCAAAATACAACCTATAAACTAATACCGCAGGCAAAAACCGCCTGCGGTTTTTTTATTATTGATATAAAAGGAGATTCAGAAAAATGCCCGAAAAGAAAGAACAATTGTACGAAGGCAAGGCCAAGAAAGTCTACGCCACCGAAGACCCGAACCTCGTTATCGTCTCTTATAAAGACGACGCGACCGCATTCAACGGAGCCAAGAAAGGTACCATCGTGGGGAAAGGCGTCGTCAATAACCGTATGAGTAACCTCCTCATGGAAAAATTATCGGAAGAGGGCATTCCCACTCATTACGTAAAAGAATTATCCGAGCGGGAAACGCTGGTTAAAAAGGTGTCCATCGTACCGCTCGAAGTTATCGTTCGTAACATCGCCGCAGGATCTCTTGCAAAGCGACTCGGTCTTGCCGAAGGAACGCCCATGAAAAGAACCGTCCTCGAATACTGCTATAAGTGCGACGCCCTCGACGATCCGATGGTCAACGAATATCACATTCTTGCCATGGAATACTGCACAGAGCAAGAGTTGAAGACCATCGCTGACATGGCGATTAAGATCAACGCGTTTTTAGTCGGGTACTTTGCTTCTATTAACGTAGAACTGGTCGACTTTAAGTTGGAGTTCGGTAAGACTTCGGACGGTCAGATTGTCCTTGCAGACGAAATATCTCCCGACACCTGCCGTTTCTGGGACGCAACCACGCATGAAAAATTGGATAAAGATCGTTTCAGAAGGGATATGGGCGGCGTGGAAGATGCTTATAAAGAAATGATGAAAAGAGTCCTCGGCTGATTTCCGTTGAAGACTAAGGAGTTTTTATGGGAGCATTTTTCGGAGTCGTTTCGAAAAAAGACTGCATAGCGGACGTCTTTTTCGGAACGGATTATCATTCGCATCTCGGTACGAGGTGCGGCGGGGTGGCGGCCTATGACAAAGAGGTTGGTCTTCAAAGAAAGATTCATAATTTGGGTAACGCGCCTTTTCGGACCAAGTTCGAGCACGTTTTCAGCGATATGCGCGGACAGGCGGCCATGGGGATCATCAGCGATTATGACCCGCAGCCGCTGATCATTCGTTCTCATCTCGGCGTGTATGCCATTTGCTTTGTCGGCGTTATCAATAACGCGGAAGATTTAGTAAAAAGATATCTCGATTACGGTAAAGGTCACTTCGGTGTGGCGTCGGGCGGAACGGTCAACATGACCGAACTTCTGGCCGCGCTGATCGACAGCAAAGACAGCTTTACCGAAGGGATCGACTTTGCGCGCAAAGAGATCGACGGTACGGCGTCCATCCTCATACTCACAGAAGAAGGGAATCTGATCGCCGCCCGCGACAGAATGGGGCGTCTTCCTATCCTCGTCGGCAAAAACCAAGACGGTTATTGCGTAGCGTTCGAGTCTTTTTCGTTTCAGAAACTCGGATATAGGGATTATAAAGAACTGGGGCCGAACGAAATTGCGGAAGTAAGCGCGGATGGCATAAAAACGCTGATGGAACCGGGAAAAGAAATGCGCGTCTGCTCTTTTTTGTGGACCTATTACGGCTATCCGACATCAACGTACGAGGGCGTAAACGTCGAAGTGATGCGTTGCAAAAACGGCGAGATCATGGCAGAAAACGATGAAAAAAAAGGGAATAACGACGGCGTCGATTATGTATGCGGCGTGCCCGACTCCGGTACTCCTCACGCTATCGGATACGCCAATAAGAGTAAAATACCTTTTGCGCGGCCCTACATTAAATATACCCCTACCTGGTCGCGCAGCTTTATGCCGGTCGAACAGGTCGACAGAAACCGTATTGCGAAAATGAAGCAGATCCCCGTCAAAGAGCTGATCGACGGCAAGAGCCTGCTTTTCGTCGACGACTCCATCGTACGCGGAACGCAACTCAGAGAGACGGTGGAATTCCTTTGCGAAAACGGCGCGAAAGCCGTCCATATGCGGTCGGCCTGTCCGCCCATTATGTTCGGGTGTAAGTATCTTAACTTTTCCCGCGCGACGAGCGATATGGAACTCATTACCCGCCGCGTTATTAAAGAAACGGAGGGAGAAGAGGGCTTTTTGCATCTCGAAGAATACAGCGATCCGGAGACCGAACGCGGCAAGCGGCTCAGAAAGGTTATTTGCGAAAAATTCGGTTTCGATTCGTTAGAATTCCAGACCATTCAGGGAATGGAAAAAGCCATCGGGATAGATCCGTGCAAGCTGTGCACCTACTGTTGGAACGGCAAAGAATAATATAAGGAGAGTAATAAATGAAGAGTTTTTCCGAAAGCTATAAAGAGGCGGGCGTCGATATTACCGCGGGGTATAAGGCTGTAGAATTGATGAAAAAGCATATCGCCCGTACCATGACGAACGGGGCCGAGCAAATCGGCGGCTTCGGCGGATTGTTTCCGCTCGATCTGACCGGTTATACGCACCCGGTACTCGTGTCGGGTACGGACGGGGTCGGTACCAAATTGAAGATCGCCTTTTTGACAGGCAAAAACGATACCGTCGGTATCGACTGTGTGGCCATGTGCGTCAACGACGTGATTTGTTGCGGCGCAAAGCCTTTATTTTTTCTTGATTATATCGCCTGCGGCAAGAATTATCCGGAGAAGATCGCCGACATCGTTGCCGGCATTGCAGAAGGATGCGTACAGTCCGGTTGCGCTTTAATCGGAGGAGAAACGGCCGAAATGCCCGGTTTCTACCCGGTTGACGAATACGACCTGGCAGGCTTTGCCGTCGGCGTCGTCGACCGCGATAAGGTAATTGATAAGACCGGGATGAAAGCGGGCGACGTGATGATCGCACTGCCATCCTCCGGCGTCCATTCCAACGGTTTTTCTTTGGTACGTAAGATCTTCGACGTGGAAAACACCGATCTTACCGTCACTTATCCCGAGCTGGGCGGTAAAACGCTGGGAGAGGCGTTACTTACGCCTACCGTTATTTACGTTAAGCCGATGCTTGCGCTTTTCGATAAAGTACGGGTCAAAGGAGCGTCGCACATCACAGGCGGCGGATTTTACGAAAACATGCCCCGTTCCATTCCCAAAGGTTTGGGCGTTAAAATCAAGAAAGAGGACGTTCGCGTCCTGCCTATCTTCAAATTGTTGCAGGCAAAAGGCGGCGTGTCCGATCGCGATATGTATAATACGTTTAATATGGGCGTCGGTATGAGCGTCGTTGTGAGCAAAGAGGACGCGGAAGTCGCCCTGGCCACCCTTAAAGAACAAGGCGTCGACGCATACGTGATCGGCGAGATTGTACCTTCCGAAGACGGAGTCATCTTAGAATGAAACAAGTCAATATCGCAGTATTCGTATCCGGCGGCGGAACCAACTTGCAAGCGCTTCTGGACGCGCAAACGAGCGGACTGATCTCTCGCGGAAAAATCGTCCTGGTACTCGCCAACAGTCGGGACGCTTATGCGCTCACTCGCGCGAAGAACGCCGGAGTGGAAACGGCCGTCGTCGTCAAGAAAGAAGAGGGAAGTCAGGAACTTTTCGAAAAAAAGATTCTTGCCGTACTTGCCGAAAAGAAAATCGATCTGATCGTTCTGGCCGGCTTTTTGGCCATCCTGAGCGAGCAGTTTACGTCCGTGTACGAAAACAGGATCATCAACGTGCATCCATCGCTCATTCCGTCCTTTTGCGGAAAGGGTTTTTACGGATTGCACGTACACGAAGCGGCGCTTTCACGCGGCGTTAAGGTCACCGGAGCGACGGTGCATTACGTCAACGAGATCCCCGACGGCGGCGAGATTATCATGCAAAAGGCCGTAGAGGTCAAAGAAGGAGACACGCCCGAAACGCTTCAACGTCGGGTCATGGAAGAAGCGGAATGGAAGATCCTGCCCGCCGCTTGCGAAAAAGTATGTAAAATCATTGCGGAGGAATTAAAATGAACGTTTACGAAACAAAGACCATCGGCGAACGTATCGCCGGTAATCCCTACGTCGGCCGCGGTATCGTCGCCGGATTGAGCGCCGACGGCAAAAAGGCTTGCGCCGCTTACTTTATTATGGGCAGAAGCAGCAACAGCCGTAACCGCGTCTTTACCGAAAAGAACGGAGAAGTATTTACCGAACCTTTCGATCCGTCCAAAGTGCAAGATCCCAGTCTGATCATCTATGCCGCCGTGCGTAAAATAAACGAAAAGCTGATCGTAACCAACGGCGACCAGACGGATACTATTTATAACGCTTTTGCCGGAGGAAAGTGCATGAATCATGCTTTAAAGACTCGTTGTTTCGAGCCGGACGCACCCAATTTCACGCCCAGAATAAGCGCAGTATTGGATTTCGGCAAGCCTTTTTCGTACAAAATGAGTATTCTAAAATCGGCCGACGCGGCGGGTACCGCTTGCAATCGCTATTCGTTCGACTACGAACCCATCGCGGGCCTGGGACACTTTATTCATACGTACGTTACCGACGGAGATCCCATTCCCACTTTCCTGGGAGAACCGGAACGCGTGACGATCCCCGACGATATCGACGTCTTTACGACCGATCTTTGGAATGCGCTCGACGAACAAAATAAGATCTCTTTGTACGTTCGTTATACCGATCTTACCACCAGCGAAGAACAAAGCCGTCTGATTAATAAAAACAGATAAGGAGAGACAAAATGAAAGAATTTGAATTGAAGTACGGATGTAATCCCAACCAAAAACCGGCGCGTATCTTTATGGAAGACGGGTCGGATCTGCCGATCGAGATCCTTTCCGGCCGTCCGGGATATATCAACTTTCTGGACGCGTTCAATTCCTGGCAACTTGTCAAGGAGATCAAGGAGGCGACGGGGATGTGTGCGGCAAGCTCTTTCAAGCACGTTTCTCCCACGTCTGCGGCAGTAGGTAAAATCTTGCCGGAAAAATTAAAGAAGGCTTGCTTTGTCGAAGATATCGACGGATTGGACCGGTCGCCTTTGGCTTGCGCTTACGCTCGCGCCAGAGGCACGGACAGGATGTCCTCTTTCGGCGATTGGGTCGCTTTGTCCGACGAATGCGATCTGACGACGGCAAAGGTCATCGCTCGCGAAGTCAGCGACGGCGTTATTGCTCCCGGGTATACCGATGAAGCGCTCGCACTCCTCAAAACAAAGAGAAAGGGCAACTACAACATCGTCAAAATCGACCCTTCTTACGTTCCGCAAGAAAGAGAACGTAAGCAGGTGTTCGGTATCACTTTCGAACAGGGCAGAAATAACTTCAAGATCGGACGAGAACTGCTTACGAATATCGTCACGAAGAACAAGAGCCTGCCGGACGACAAAGCGGTCGACATGATTATCGCGCTCATCACCCTGAAATATACCCAATCCAATTCGGTCTGCTTTGCTTTCGACGGACAGACCATCGGCGTCGGCGCCGGGCAGCAATCCCGTATCCACTGTACTCGTCTTGCCGCACAAAAAGCGGATTTATGGAACCTGAGGCAGCATGATAAGGTTCTTGGTTTGCAATTTTTACCCACGGTGGGACGCCCCGACAAGAATAACGTCATAGATTTGTATTTGTCCGACGCGGACAGCGCGGACGTGCTTGCGGACGGTGCCTGGCAAAAGTATTTTTGCGTTCGTCCCGAACCGTTTACGCGCGAAGAAAAGGACGCATATCTCGCTACTATCAGCGGCGTGACGCTGGGAAGCGACGCCTTCTTCCCGTTTTCGGACAATATCGAAAAGGCGGCGAAGAGCGGCGTGAGTTACGTTTGCGAACCGGGAGGATCTCTCCGCGACGACCTTGTGATAGAAGCGGCCGATCGTCACAATATGGTAATGGCCTTTACCGGAATGCGTCTGTTCCATCATTGATAAAAAGGAAGAAACAAAATGAGAGTAATGGTAGTGGGGGGCGGCGGCAGAGAACACGCTATCGTCAAAGCCCTGAAAAAAAGTAAGAAAGTGACCGAGCTGTACGTTCTGCCCGGGAACGGGGGTATGGAAGAAGACGCCGTATGCGTCGATATCGGTGCCAAGGATCTGGACGAGATCGTCGCATTTGCGTTGGATAAAAAAATCGAATATGCCGTCGTTGCGCCCGACGATCCGTTGGTGCTGGGGCTTGTCGACAGACTGAACGAAAAGGGGATTCCTTGTTTCGGTCCCGATAAAAAGGCGGCTATCATTGAGGGCAGCAAAGCTTTCAGTAAAGAGCTGATGAAAAAATACGACATCCCCACGGCCGAGTATCGCACGTTCTCAGATCGGGACGCGGCTGTCGCTTACCTGAAAGAAAAAGGAGCCCCTATCGTCGTCAAAGCGGATGGGCTTGCGCTCGGTAAGGGCGTCGTCATTGCGCAAACGACAAAGGAGGCGATTGACGCCGTAGATTCCATGATGACGGAAAGGAAGTTCGGACAAAGCGGAGCGCGGGTGGTTATCGAAGAATTTCTGACCGGTCCGGAAGTGTCCGTACTTGCGTTTACCGACGGGAAAGTCGTAAAACCCATGGTTTCTTCTATGGATCATAAACGCGCGCTTGACGGAGACAAAGGTTTGAACACCGGAGGCATGGGCACGATTGCGCCGAATCCGTACTATACGAGAGAGATTGCGGAAAGGTGCATGAAAGAAATCTTTTTGCCGACGATAAATGCGATGAATAAGGAGGGAAGAACTTTCCGCGGGTGCCTTTATTTCGGTCTGATGATAACGGAAAACGGACCCAAAGTGATCGAATACAACTGTCGTTTCGGCGATCCGGAAACGCAGGTGGTTCTGCCTCTTTTAAAGAGCGATCTGCTTGACGTTATGATTGCCACGACGAACGGAACTCTGGCAGAGACGGAAGTGGAATTTTTCGATGAGTGTGCCTGTTGCGTCGTTATGGCTTCGGCAGGGTATCCTGCTTCATATGAAAAAGGATTCGAGATAACCCTCGGGGAGACCGACGGCGTATACGTTGCGGGAGCCAAAAAAGTTGATGGTAAGTTATTGACGAGCGGGGGCAGAGTATTAGGCGTGACCGCCACGGCGCCGACCTTACGCACGGCCGTCGACGCCGCCTACGAAAAGGTAAAAAAAATAGAATTCAGGAACGCGTTTTATCGCCGTGATATCGGACGAAGAGCGTTACTTGCGGAGGAATAATGGTTTATAGGATTTACGTAGAAAAGAAAAAAGGCCTGGATATCGAGGCCGCCGAGCTTAAAGAAGAACTGAGATCTCTTTTAGGGATCAAGGGCCTGGAAGAAGTTCGTATTCTGAACCGTTACGACGCGGAGGGCTTGACGAAACAACTTTTCGACGAGGGAGTGCGCACTGTTTTCTCGGAGCCGCAGACCGATCGCGTTTATACCGAATTACCTATTTGGAAAGGTCCTGTTTTCGCAGTGGAATTCTTGCCCGGGCAATTCGATCAGCGCGCCGACTCGGCGGCGCAATGTATTCAGATTATTTCTTGCGGAGAGCGTCCGACGATCAGAACGGCGAAAGTATATCTGCTGTCGGGCGAACTGTCCGAAGAGGAAACGGAAGCGGTCAAAAAGTACGTTATTAATCCGGTAGAGGCGCGTGAAGCGACCCTTGATAAGCCGGATACGCTCGAAATGAAATGCGTTCCGCCCGAAAAAGTGAAAATTATTAACGGGTTCAGAAATTTCGACAGTAGAGAATTGAGCGCGTTTATTTCCGAATACGGTCTTGCAATGGACGCGGACGATATCGCTTTTTGCAGAGACTATTTTGTTAAAGAAGACAGAGACCCGACGGTGACAGAGATTAAAATGATCGATACGTACTGGTCGGATCACTGCCGTCATACCACTTTCCTTACCACCATCGACAAGGTAACGTTTGAGGACGAGACGCTGAAAAAAGCCTATGAAGAGTACCTTGCGGGGCGCGACGAGATCGGAAGGAAAAAGCCGATCAACCTGATGGATATCGGTACGCTCGCGGCGAAGGTGTTAAAAAAGCGAGGAATGCTCCAAAAATTGGACGAATCGGAAGAGATCAATGCTTGTACGGTCAGGATAGAAATAGAAGTTGACGGAAAAAAGGAGCCGTGGTTATTGCTCTTTAAAAACGAAACGCATAATCACCCGACCGAGATCGAGCCTTTCGGCGGCGCGGCGACCTGTATCGGCGGCGCCATACGTGACCCGCTTTCCGGCCGCAGTTACGTTTACGCCGCGATGCGCGTTACCGGCGCGGGAGATCCCACGGCGTCCGTGTCGGAAACGGTCAAAGGTAAGCTTCCGCAACGTAAGATCGTTCGCACGGCGGCGGCCGGTTATTCTTCTTACGGCAACCAGATCGGTCTCGCTACGGGTATGGTGGATGAATTATACCATCCCGGTTACGTAGCCAAGCGTATGGAGATCGGCGCGGTCATCGCCGCGGCACCGCAAGAAAACGTAAAGAGAGAAAGACCCGTTGCCGGGGATATCGTGATACTTATCGGCGGCAGAACGGGTCGCGACGGTATCGGCGGAGCTACCGGTTCTTCTAAGGCGCATACCATGCGCTCTGTGGAAAAGAGCGGAGCGGAAGTACAGAAGGGAAATGCGCCTGAGGAGAGAAAACTCCAAAGGCTTTTCCGTAACGCCGACGCTTGTAAGATGATAAAACGGTGCAACGACTTCGGCGCAGGCGGCGTGTCCGTTGCTATCGGAGAACTGGCCGACGGGCTGAATATCGACCTGTCCGCCGTACCGAAAAAGTACGAAGGATTGGATGGGACCGAGCTTGCTATATCGGAATCGCAGGAAAGAATGGCGGTCGTCGTCGCGAAGGAAGATAAAGACAAGTTTATCGCTCTTGCCGAGAAAGAAAACCTTGAGGCGACCGTCGTCGCCGTTGTAACCGAGTCGCCCAGACTGGTAATGCGTTGGAACGGCGACGTTATCGTCGATATATCCCGCGAGTTCTTGAACTCCAACGGAGCGGAAAAGCATATTGAAATCACTTTGCCCGAAGCAAAAGCATACGATAAAGAACTGCCGGAAAGTTTCGGCATCGGTTTTACCGCGCTTGCTTCCGACCTGAACGTTTGCTCGAAAAGAGGGCTTTCCGAGCGTTTCGATTCCACGATTGGAGCGGGGACGGTGTTGATGCCTTTCGGCGGAAAATATCAACGCACACCCATTCAGGCGATGGTTCATAAGATCTCGGTAGAAAAGAAGCATACCGACGATTGCTCGTTTATGTCCTGGGGATATAACCCCTTTATCACGGCGAAGAGTCCTTATCACGGCGCCTATCTGGCCGTGACGGAAAGCCTTTGCAAACTCGTTGCGACGGGCGCGGATCTGACCGACGCTTATCTTACTTTTCAAGAATATTTCGAGAAACCGGGAAAGGATCCCAAACGCTGGGGGAAGCCTGCGGCGGCCCTTCTCGGCGCTTATAAAGCGCAAACCGATTTCGGCGTGGCCGCTATCGGAGGTAAGGACTCCATGAGCGGAAGCTTCGAGAAAATGGACGTTCCGCCTACCCTTGTTTCTTTTGCCGTTACCACGGGCAAGACGTCCGACGTTATCGGTAACGAATTCAAGGCAGCCGGTCATTATGCCGTATTGATCGAACCCGAGTATGAAAACGGACTTCCGACGGCCGATTCCGTAAAGGAATGCGCGAAAAAAGTTCTTTCGCTCATGCGGAGCGGACGGGCGTTCGCCGCGTATACGCCCACTTACGGCGGCGTCGCCGAAGCAGTGGCAAAGATGTGCGTCGGTAACGGATTCGGATTCGATTTTTCGGACGATCTGACGCTTGCCGACCTGTTCGGTTATAAGTACGGCGCGTTCGTCGTGGAAACGGATGAAAAGGACGCCGGAAAACTCGTCGGAACGGTTACCGGGAAGGACTGTTATTCTTACAGAGGAGAAAAGGTCTCCGTTAAAGAATTCGATCGTCTGTACGAAGGCAGGCTGGAAAGCGTCTTCCCCTGTGCGGAAAAGAAAGAAACGAAGAAGTACGAAAACTTTGCGTTTGAAAAGAAAGAGATACTTTTCCCGGCAATCAAGACGGCCAGGCCGAAGGTAATTATTCCCGTCTTCCCGGGAACGAACTGCGAGTACGATACGGCCAAAGTCATGACCGACGCCGGCGCCGAAACCAGAATTTTCGTTATTAACAATCTGACGGCGAGCGCCATCGAGCGAAGCGTCGAAGAGTTTTCAAAAGAGATCAGGTCCTCTCAGATGATCTTCTTGCCCGGCGGATTTTCGGGCGGCGACGAACCGGACGGCTCGGGTAAGTTTATTATGGCGTTTTTCCGGAACGAAGCGATAAAAAAAGAAGTTCATCGTTTGCTTCGCGATCGCGACGGTCTGATGTGCGGAATCTGCAACGGTTTTCAGGCTCTTATTAAATTGGGATTGGTGCCGTGGGGAGAGATCGCCGACGCCGACGAGAACAGCCCCACGCTGACGTTCAATACCATCGCTCGCCATCAGTCAAAACTAGTTCGCGTCCGGGTAGCTTCTGACAAGTCTCCCTGGCTTTCCGCTTGTAACGTGGGCGATATTTTTACTGTTCCGATTTCTCACGGAGAGGGGCGCTTTATGGCCGATGAAGAATTGATCGCTCGGCTGAAAAAGAATGGTCAAATTGCGACGCAGTACGTCGATCTGAACGGCGACGCAACCGACGACATTCGTTATAATCCCAACGGCTCCGCTTATGCCATCGAGGGTATTACTTCTCCCGACGGCCGCGTCTTCGGTAAAATGGGCCATGCCGAGCGTATCGGAAGCGGACTGTATAAGAACGTTCCCGGTCTGTTTGATATGAAAATGTTCGAATCCGCGGTAAAATACTTTAAATAATTTTCAAGCAGGGGAGCAAAGGAATACCCCGTTTGAAATAAACGTTGACATTCGCTTGTTTTTTTGTTACAATCACCGCTACCGATGAAATAATTTCGTCGGTAGCGGTTTTTTGCGTTAAAAACCCCCGGAAAGGGAGAATATGATAGAGTAAAAGGAAATGAGAAAGAAAACAAGTTGGATCCTTCCCGCCATATTCGCTATGCTCGTGCTGGTTGTTATGATCCTGATTTACTATTTTTCTTCGGAAAACGGTTTGCAATCGTCCGCAACGTCCAACGGTGTGACGAGGTGGATCATAAAGATCATCAAACCCGATTTCGACAGTCTGGAAAAGACCGAAAAGGCCGCCTATTTTTCGCAGGTAGCGCATTACGTGCGCAAAGCGGCACACTTTTTCGAGTACTTTTTGCTCGGACTGTTTTCTTCTCTCCTGGTCGTCTCCGTATTAGAACTTTTTGGAAAGAAGAACGTTCTGTTTTTCTTGATTCCCATCGGGTTTTCTTTTCTGTACGCCGTTTTCGATGAATTTCATCAACGTTACGTCAGAGGCAGGGCGGCGCAGTTTACCGACGTTCTAATTGACACGGCAGGCGCTTTCGTCGCTACCGCTTTCGTTGCGCTTGTTTTTTATCTTGTAAAAAGAGGAAGAGAATAAAACATTCGGCCAATAAAGAACTCCGGACAAACGTTGTCCGGAGTTTTCTTTTTTAAGAAATTCGGCTATTTCAATAAGATTTTACTTGCCATTTCCGGATTGTCCGTCATGATGCAGTCGGCGCCGATGCTTTGGAGCAGGGCGACGTCTTCCGGATCGTTGATGGTCCAGTATTGGACGGCAACGTCATATTTATGAGCGTACGCGACGAAGGCTTCGGTAGCAAAGTCAAAATATCCGCGCAATCCCATAGGAATCTGCAAAACGGAAAAACCGAGCTTTTTTGGGTCGATCTTTACGTTATAAAGGAAGTCGTAATAAAATCCGAGCATATCGGCGATGCCTGCCGAACGTACCACGTCGGGATAGGTCTTGTCGATATAATTCGTCACGCTTTGATGGAAGGTGCCGACGATTACGCGGTCCGTTATGGCGTAGTCGTTCATGACGGTGTAGAGAATATCCATCGCGTCGTTTCCGCGAGTGCCGTTATCTTTGATCTCGATGATATAATGTAAACTCTTATCGGGACGCGCTTCCTTTTCCAGATAGGTAAGTAGCGTTTTCAGCGGTAAAATACGGACTTCGGAGAGGTCAGCGCCTGTTTTGCGGTACGGATAGCTCCCGTCCGGTCGTTGAAAATTATACCCAAAATTCAGCGTGAGCAGTTCGCTTAACGTTTTATCGCAGACTTTGACTTTTTCTTTGCCGAAAACGATGGGTCCGTCGCTGGTGCGGTCCACTTCGTCGTCGTGCAGCAGAACGAGTTGTCCGTCCTTAGTCAGGTGCAGATCGAATTCGAGTACGTCAACCTTATAAGGGGCCTCCATGCAATTTTTAAAAGCTTTCATCGTCTCTTCCGGTTCGATGTCGCCGCCGGCGCGATGCGCGGAGAGATACAGTCCCTTGTCATATCGGATGTAGGCGTTGTCTCCCTCATAAACATCCGCCTTTTCCGTCCGGTTGATTTCGCCTGTCAAGGGCATGATCACGAAGTTGAGAAGAACTGCAACGATCACGACGCCAATGACGGAAAACAAAGTGATTTTTGATTTTTTACTCATTTTTTTTCTTTGTTTCATATTTACCTCGTTCATCTATTATATCATATCGGACGCATTTTTCAAGACAGAACGCCAATATAATTTCGTCTTGATCAGGTTATGATATTTTTAATCGTTTCAAAATAATAAAATATCGCCAAAAAGAAAATTTTTGGCGACGAAAAGATCGACCGGGTGCTTTAATTTGGCAGGAATTATTCTTTTGAAAGAAAAAAATACGGCCTCGCAATACGTGGGTATTGCTTTGGCCGTCGTTGCCGTACTATCGCTTGTTTATGAGTAGGTTTACCTCGATTGATTTCTGATCTTATCGTAGTAGTTATCAATGGCGATAACGAATGCGATCAGGAGGGGTGCCATATCCGTTCTGTCCGTATCGATCCAGAAAGAATCCTTAATGAGGTTAAAGTTCTTTCTTACGTGGGCGACCGGTACGCCGTTATCCAGAATATCGAAGTGACGGGCAATGATGTCGCCGCTGATGGATAAATTTTTCGCGTTGTCGCTGAGCTGAACGATCTCGAAGTTTTGACGGAAAGCAAAAAGCTTTTTTTTCTTGATCATAAGCAGTTTGTTGCCTTGCGCGTCGCAGACAAATACCTTCGGAAGTAGGAGATGGAAGAATTTGTTGCGAACGGTATACAGAACGTTTTTATTCATGTCGCGGACATATTTCTTTTTCGTGAAGGTAAAAGCTTTGCCTTTGACAAAGAAAAGGTCGCGACCGCTTTCGTCGCGCACGGTGGAGCCGTTGCCCCAAGAGAAAACTTTGTTTTTCAGAATGTATTTCATAGCTGCCTCCTTTTTCAGTATATCATATAGCCAAAAAGAAAATCAACGAGAAAATCTGATTTTTACAGGTATATTTTGTCGCAACGTCGGTTATTATCTTCTTTTACCGAATATAATTGCGTGATCCGGTGCTATCGCACCGTCATAGTCTGTCGAATCCGATATTCCGGAATCACGTCATTTAGCGTTGTGAATGCGGAGAGAGATTTCCGTGTATTCTCCGGGACGGACGGGATGGATCTGCACGGTACCGTCGTCTTGATTGCGGAAGGAAACGGCGTCGGCCGTTTCCGAGTAGACGGATAGTTTTTTGACGACGTGATTTTCCCATTCCACCGTGATCTTATATCCGCCGGGAAGGCAAAGGTTTTTTGCCTTTCCGCTTTTATTCTGAGCAACTTTTACCGGGAAGAATTCTATGACGTTATTTTCCGAAACGGCAACCATGCCGGCAAGGGCGCGTCCTGCGCCGAAGTTTCCGTCTATCTGGAAAGGTGGGTGTTTATCCAGCATGTTGGGATAGGTCGAATCGTTAAAAAGTTTTCTGAGGTATACGGAAAACAATTCCGAGTCATGCGTTTTTTCAAGAAGATTCAGCGCCCAGCCGCACGACCAACCGGTATAGCCGCTCCCGTGTCTGAGACGGTACGCCAGGCTGTTTTTTACTGCGGTCATGTACTCGTTGTTTTCATAATATCCAACCTGTTGCAGAGGAAAAGCGCCGATCAGGTGCGAAAAGTGTCGATGGCCTTTTTCGGCTTCTTTGACGCCGGGAAAAAATTCTTCCAGTCGTCCCATCTTATCGACGGTCGGCTTATGTAATTTTTTCTTTGTTTCGGCGATCTTTTTCGCATACTCTCCGTCGACATTTAAGATCGAAGAACATTCGATCAGGTCGTCGAAAACTTGATTGCATAAGAACATATCGCAGGCCGAAGCTATGGTAAGCGCGGGACGCTTTTTAAAAAACAATTTGTATCGATGTTCCGGACTGGTAGACGGAACGGTGACCAGTTCTCCGTCCTTTTCCACCAAAAACGACAGAACGAAGTCGCAACACTTTTTGATAATGGGATAAATGCGCGCAAGGTATTCTTTGTCCTGTGTGTAACGATAATGATTGGCCAACTCGCATGTCATCCACACTCCGGCGAGAGGGAAAAACGACCAGCACGTTTGTTCGTCCACCGAAAAGCAAAACCCCCAGATGTCGGCGTTATGAAAAGAACAGAAGCCGTCTGCGCCGAGCATTTTCGCCGCCGATTCGCCCCGAACGGAAATCTTTTTGCAAAGTTCTTCAAAAGGTAAAAAGCATTCGGCAAGGTCGGCACAATCCGGAAACCAATAATTCATTTCCGTATTGATATTGACGGTATAATTGCTTCGCCACGGGGGATTGACGTTTTTGTTCCAGATGCCCTGTAAATTCATCGCGGGCGAATCCGGCGCGGAGGCCGATAAAGTCAGGTATTTGGAAAACTCATAATAAGCGGTAACGAGCGCGGAAGAAACCGTTTTTTCTTTCAGATCTTCGGACGGACAGACAGAAAGTTTTTCATCGCCGAACAAAATTTTGTTCCGCTCGAAACGCGAAGCATAATATTCTACGTGCGCCGAATATAGCTCCGCATGCGGGAGACTCAGGGCGTCGTCTATTCTTTTTTTCGCTTCCGGAAAAAGAAGTTTTCCGTCTTTGACCGGTTCTTGCGCCCAACCCGCATAGCCGGTAACGATCGTGCCGACGACGGTAACGGACTTTGCGCCGATGAAAGTAAGATCGTCGCCGGTTTTCGTTCCGTTTACGTCCGCCTTTATGGTAAGGTAAAGACAAAAAGCCATACCGTCGTGGATGGCGTTCCCGTAAGCGATAATACTGTTTTTCGACATTTCGGTAAACCCTTTATTCTTATTAGAGAACCTAAACGATACATTTGAAGCCGTTCCCGACTCCATGCGAATAACGAAAACCTTGTGAGGGTAGGAGACGTAATAAGCGCGGGAAAAGAACTTGTTCTTTACGGTGAGCACGGCGGAAGAGAGGTCGAGAGCCGCTCCGTGAGATTCTTCCCCCGGCGTAGTAATAATGAGATCGCCGATAGGATCGTACTCTTCGCTGTTGATACTTGCGGCGCCTTTGAGCATGGCCTTTTCTGCTTCGTAGAACTTATTTTTCAGGAGGAGATCCCGACAACGGGAAAGACGCTCCAAGTATCCTTTTTTTTCGGGCTCTTTATAATGGCCCGACCAGAACGTCGCTTCGTTGAGATGAACGGTTTCTTTTTTGCCACCGCGATAAACCCACAGTCCGATATGGCCGTTTCCGAGCGGCGTCGCTTCGTTCTCGTCCTTAGCCGGTTTCGGGAAAAAGAGCTTCATACGTTAAAGCGGAAAACGACAACGTCGCCGTCTTTGAATACGTAATCTTTGCCTTCGCTTCTTACTTTCCCTTTTTCTTTGGCGGCATTATAGCTGCCACATTCCATCAGCGTGTTATAGTCCACGACTTCGGCGCGTATAAATCCTTTTTCAAAGTCGGTATGTATTTTGCCGGCGGCTTGCGGCGCCTTGGTTCCTTTCGTGATGGTCCAGGCCCGCGTTTCTTTTTCGCCGGCGGTCAAGAAGCTGATCAGTCCGAGTAAAGAATAGCTTTTGCGGATCAGCTGAGACAGACCGCTCTCTTTAAGTCCCAATTCTTCCATGAACATAGCCCGTTCGTCCTCTTCGAGGGCGGCAAGCTCTTCTTCCAGCTTTACGCAGAGAACGACCACTTCGCTGGCTTCCGAGGAGGCGAGGTCTTGCACCCTCTTTACGTAGTCGCAGTCTTCCTGGCCTTCGGAAATGTTGGCGCAGTAGATCACTTTTTTGGAAGTGAGCAGGAACATGTCGTCCACCAAAGCTTTTTCTTCGTCCGTAAAGGACATATTGCGGACGGGAACGCCTTGTTCCAGGCCGGCCATAACGCGCTGTTGCAATTCCAGCTCCGATTGATATTTTTTGTCGCCCCCTTTCATGGCGTTTTTGGTTTTGTCGATACGTCTGCCGAGCACGTCGATATCGGAAAAAATAAGTTCCATATTAATCGTCTCGATATCGCGTATCGGGTCGACGGTGTCTTCGGTATTCGTGACGTTCGGATCGTCGAAGCATCTGACCACGTGCACGATGGCGTCCACTTCGCGGATGTGCGAAAGGAATTTGTTACCCAGGCCTTCGCCCTTGCTCGCGCCGCGTACCAGACCGGCGATATCGACGAATTCTATCGTCGTATACACGATACTTTTACTATTATAAAGTTTTGCGAGCGCGTCCACGCGTTCGTCCGGAACGCGTACGACGCCCACGTTGGGTTCGATCGTGCAGAAAGGATAGTTTGCCGCCATGGCGTTCGCATTGGTCAGCGCGTTAAAAAGGGTGCTTTTTCCCACGTTGGGTAAGCCTACCACACCTAATTTCATTTTTCACCTCGAGGAATACGTTTGTGCATAAATTATAACTCTTTTTCATAGTCTTGTAAAGGCGAAAATATGAACGAATATCTTTCTTATATTATTCTCGGACTGGTACAGGGGCTGACGGAGTTTCTACCCGTATCCAGTAGCGGACACCTGTTGTTGTTGGAGTGTATCGGCGTAGGTAAACCGAGCATTCTGAATAATCTTATTTTGCATTGCGCGACGCTCGTCGTTGTGCTGATCGCGTACAGAAAGAAGATAGCGGAGTTGTTCCGACGTCCGACTTCGCCGCAGGCGCGGTTTTTGCTTCTTGCCACGCTCCCCACGGCGGTTTGCGCGGCCGTCATCCGTTTTCTTTTACCCGATCCGTCCTTCTTCTTGCCTTTCTGTTTTGCTCTCAATTCTTTCATACTTATTCTGCCGCGCTTTTTCGGCCCGACCACGCCGCTGACTTCGCGCGCCCCGTCAAAAGCGCTTTTTGTCGGCCTGACGCAGGGGTTGGCCTGCTTTCCGGGCATCTCCCGAAGCGGTTCGACCTCGGCGGCGTTGTTATTGTCCGGTTGTTCGAGAGAAGATACGGCCGAATATTCCTTTTTGTTATCCGTACCCATTGTTTTGGGTAGCAGTTTCGTAGAGGTTGCGAGTCAGGGCGTCGACGCCTTTTGTTGGGCCGTCCTACCCGGAACGCTGGTCGCGTTCGTCAGTGGTTTCGTCGCGCTGAAATTCTTCTCGAAAGTACTCGAAAAGAAGCGACTGCACCTCTTTTCGATTTATACCTTGCTTATGTCTGCAACGGCGTTTTTTCTTCTTTTCGGATGAAACAAGAAACGCGTCTTCTTAACGAAAATACATTTTTCGACAATTTTTTCACAAGAAAGGACTTTATCCACAATTTATCTCGTAAGAAAATGAAAGAACGTAAAAAATATGCATAATTATGATATAAAACAAAAGAAAAAAGAAAAATTCTTGCAAATTTGAGATGTGGATAACTCGGTGGATAAACGGCGTGCGTTCGGATACAAAAGTAAAAAAAGACAGTTTTTCGACTTCTTTGGGAACCCTTTTATCCGAGTGTGAGTTCGCAGACTGGCTCGGAAAAAATATGAAAGAAATTTTTTTCAAAGCGGAGGAAACCGATTGTGTTCATTGTTGTCAAGAAAAAAAATCTTATTATCGTTTTTGTTGCGCTCACGCTTGTTTTGGCATTAGCGGGGACGGGGATCGCTTTATCCGCAACGGGGGCGATCGCATTGCACAAAAAATATACCGTCGTGATCGACGCCGGACACGGCGGTGCGGACGGTGGCGTGACGGGAAAGAACGGGACGCGCGAAGCCGATCTCAATCTGGAAATCGCTCGCTTACTCGAAAAAAAGTTATCGGACGGAGACTTCAAGACGGTCATGACGAGAAAGGATGAAAAGGGACTCTACGGCGACTCGCTCGATAAGTTTAAAGCGCGCGACTTTGCCGAGCGGAAGCGGATCATACGAGAAGCGAATCCCGACGTCGTGATCAGCGTCCATGCGAACAAGTTTCCGCAAAGTCCGTCGCGAAGAGGAATACAGGTTTTTTATAATCCCGCTTCGGAAGAAGGTAAAAAGCTGGCGCATGATTTGCAGGACAGGCTGAACGTCCTGAATCAAAAGTACGTCGGCAAGACGTTCGCGCCGTTGAAGGGGGAATACTATATGCTTAACTGCACCGAAAAGCCGTCGGTAATCGTGGAGTGCGGATTCCTCAGTAACGAAGAAGACGAGAAGCTGTTGCAAACGCCCGACTACCGGGAGGAACTTACCGACGCCATCGTCCTCGGACTGACCGATTACTTTTGATAGCGCGTAATTAGCTCATATTATATCGCTTTTTAACATGATTTAAAGTATATACATCCGCGTTCCAATAGGGGAACGAGGTATCATAACTGTATATTTTGGAGGATCCTGATTTGAATTGACAAAAAATATAAAGATGATCTCTAGTATATCCGCCAAACCCATTTACTGAAGAAAGGTCGAGATATACTATGTATTTATCTTGGGATGTGTCTTTACAGGCAACTGTTGCTTGGTGGTATTGCACTGAATTAGGATTTTTCAGATAATTTTGGATTATTTCTTTACTTGCCGCAATAGCGTCAGAATCTGTTGGATTTGTGCATCTAACGATCATAATCGGAACAGAAAAAAGAAAAACTATTAAAAGGAAAGGAATGATACTTTTCTTAATTTTTAACAATGAAAAACTATTAAGAAATTCTTTCGAAAATATGCTAATTCTTCTCGGTTGGTAATTTGCTTGCGTATCTTCTATTGAATATGTGTCTTCCCTTGGATAATACATATTATCAATGGAATCATCCAGTAATTTTGCTCCACAATTAGAACAAAATCTGTTTTCATCTGGGTTATCTTCGGCACATCTTGGACACTTTTTCATTTTTTATTATCCTTTTATATGATTATCGTTAAAAACATCTAATGTATACATTATATATTCTATAGGTCTATTTGTCAATAGCATTTTCTTTGTATACTTTACACATTAAATAATGTATAGGTAAGTTATGAGATTACGTATTGTGGAGATATTAAAAGAACAACAAAAAACGAAATACTGGTTGTATATACGTCTTGGACTTAGCTACCAGAATTTTAATAAAATTATCAAAAATGAAACAAATGGAATAAAATTTAAAACATTGCAAACGCTTTGCGAAATACTTAATTGCACCCCAAACGATCTATTTGATATGAAAGATTAACAATGGTATTGTTTGCGGAAATATCTTAAAAAGATAAAACAAAAGAGGCGTTCTTTTATGAACGCTTATTTTTTTGTATTCATATTGTGTAGTGTAGACGAAAATCTGCAAATCTTGAAAGGAGGCTTACTACACATGAATTTCTTCGATGGCTTTGCTTCGGGAAGCGGATGCGGTTGCGGCGGAGGCGGTTGCGGATGTAATACGCTCTGGCTCTTGCTCTTACTTTGCTGCTGCGGCAACGGCGCCAATTTGTGCGACCTGTTACCGTTGTTACTTATCCTCTGCTGCTGCGGCGGAGGCAATAAGGGCCGTGACTGTTCCTGCAACTCCGGTTGCAATTAATTCTGTTCTCGGGGCGGCGCACAGGCGTCGCCCCTCGTCGGCTTGCGGTTAGTTTTTTTTCAGAATGATTTTTTACTGAAGTAAAAAATATATTTTTCTTATTTTATTTTTCGGAATTGATTTTTCGGCGGTCGTATGTTATCATAGTAACATCATTATTACAATGGGGGTTTTCGGGCATGCCTGCTTTTATGTCTGATGAATATTTATTGACAAACGACACGGCGAAAAAGGTCTACGAAAAAATAAAGGACCTGCCGATTTTCGACTATCACTGCCATCTCAGTCCGGAAGAAATACTGGAAGACAAAACCTTTTATAACCTGACGGAGCTATGGCTTCTCGGCGACCACTACAAGTGGCGCGTTATGCGTAACTACGGCGTGGAGGAGCGCCTTGTTACCGGAGACGCTTCCGCTTACGAGAAGTTTTTTGCCTTTGCGTCCGCTCTTCCTTCTTTTATCGGAAATCCGGTTTATCACTGGGCGCATCTTGAATTGAAAAAGTATTTCGGCATTACCACGCCTCTTTCGGCAAAAACCGCCAAAGAGATTTGGAACAAGACGGAAAAAATGATGGAAAGCGGATCTTTCTCCGCGCGTAAATTGATTTCCGGAAGCAACGTAGACACCGTCGGTACCACCGACGATCCGACCAGTCCGCTGAAAGCGCACGAAGCCATCGCGAAAGCCGGTCTTGCTTTTTCGGTCGTTCCTTCTTTCCGCCCCGACAACGCTATCAATATAGAAAAGCCCGTTTTTGCCGAGTATCTCGGCAAGCTCGAAAAAGCGAGCGGGATCGGAACGGATTCTTTCACCGGTCTCGTCGCCGCGCTGGAAAACAGACTGGATTATTTCGTCGATCACGGTTGCGTCGCGACCGACGTCTCTTTTACCGACTTCCCGAAAGGAACGGGCGATGAGAAAAAAGCGGACAAAGCGCTCAAAGACGTTCTTGCCGGCAAGAAAATAACCAAAGAGGAAGAAGACGAATTTAAGTATTGTATTCTGAAAAAACTGGGCGTTATGTTTTCTCAGAAGAAATTGGTCATGCAGGTTCATACCGGCGTTTTGAGAAATCAGAACACGACCCGCTTTAAAGCGATCGGCGCCGATTGCGGTATCGATAGTGTGGGCAACGCTCTTGACATCGAAGCGGGCGGCAAGCTCTTCGACGACATCGAAAGGTCTTACGGACTGCCAAAAACCATTGTTTATACTCTCAACCCCAATTCTTATTACCCCTTGGCGACCATGATCGGCGACTTTGCCGGACAGATCGGCGGCAAGTTGCAACTTGGTGCGGCGTGGTGGTTCATGGATCACAGAGACGGTATTCGCGAACAACTGAAAATCTTTGCAGATACCGCGGGACTCGGTCTTTTTAACGGTATGCTCACCGACTCGCGTAGCTTCGTCAGTTATGCCCGACACGATTATTTCCGTCGTATTTTTTGCTCTGTTATCGGAGAGTGGGCGGAAGCGGGCGAGTACCCGAACGACATAGAAGAACTCGTTACCCTTGCGGGCAACGTCGCTTTTTATAACGCAAAAAAATATTTTACGAGGTGAATCAACAATGAAAATGACATTCAGATGGTATGGAGAAAACGACTCCATCAGTCTCGAAAAGATCAGACAGATCCCGAACATGTACAGCGTTGTTACCGCTGTTTACGACGTGCCCGTAGGTGAGGTCTGGCCGGAAGAAAACATCGCTCGGCTAAAAAGCTTATGCGAGGCGAAAGGTTTGAAGATGGAAGTCATCGAAAGCGTTCCCGTTCACGAGGACATCAAGATCGGGCTTCCTACCCGCGACAAGTATATCGAGGCGTATAAAGAGAACATTCGTCGTTTGGGTAAAGCCGGCGTTAAATGTATCTGCTATAACTTCATGCCCGTTTTCGACTGGACGCGTACGCAACTCGATAAGGCGGCTTCCGACGGTAGTAATTCTCTCGTATATTACCCCGAACAGATCAAAAAGATGAATCCGCTGGACGGGAGTCTGTCACTCCCAGGTTGGGACTCCAGTTATAAAAAGGAAGACCTGAAAAAGCTTTTTGAGCAGTATGCTTCCGTCGATGAAGAAAAGTTGTTTGAAAACCTGGAATACTTTTTGAAGGCGATCATTCCCGTCTGCGAGGAATACGGCGTTAATATGGCCATCCATCCGGACGATCCGCCGTGGCCGATCTTCGGTCTGCCCCGTATCATTACGTGCGAAAAGAATATCGACCGCTTCTTGAAGTTGGTTGACAGTCCCAATAACGGTCTTACTTTCTGCGTTGGATCTCTCGGCGCCGATCCGAATAACGATCTCGTGCATATGGTAGAAAAGTATGCCGGGATGGGACGCATCCACTTTATGCACATCCGCAACATCAAGTTGATCGACGGCGGCTTTGAAGAGACGGCGCACGATCAGAACTACGGTTCTATGGACATCATCGGCATCGTGCAAAAGCTCGCGGAAAACAACTATCAAGGATATTGTCGTCCCGATCACGGCAGAATGATCTGGGGCGAGACGGGAAAACCGGGTTACGGTCTGTACGACAGAGCGTTGGGCGCAAGTTATATCAACGGCGTGTGGGAAACCGCCAACAGATTTTTAAATAAGTGAGGTATATGTATGAGTAAGTTTACTTTGGATTTGAAAGACAAAGTTGTCGTAATCACCGGCGCGGGCGGCGTTATTTGCGGAGGTATCGCTACCGAGCTCGCTACCTCGGGGGCGAAATTCGCCCTCCTCGACCTGAACCTGGACGCGGCTAAGGCGATTGAAGAGGAAATTGCCAGGCAAGGCGGTATCGCCAAAGCATATAAAGCTAACGTTCTCGAAAGAGAGAGCCTGCAAGCCGTTCGAGACGAGATCGTCAAGGATCTCGGCACCTGTGATATTCTGATCAACGGCGCCGGCGGCAACAATCCCAGAGCGACCACCGATAACGAAACCTGCGAACCCGGTGTGACCGTGGAAAAGGACTTTTTCAGTCTGCAAGACAGCGGCGTGAGATTCGTGTTCGATCTTAACTTCATCGGAGCCTTTATTCCCACCCAGGTATTTGCTAAAGATATGATAGGAAAAGAAGGTTGCTCCATTCTCAATATTTCTTCGATGAACGCTTTTACTCCTTTGACCAAGATTCCCGCTTACAGCGCAGCCAAGGCCGCCATCAGCAACTTTACCGAGTGGCTCGCCGTGCACTTCGCGCCTTGCGGCATCCGCGTCAACGCCATTGCTCCCGGATTTTTTGTGGGCAAGCAGAATAGGGGACTGTTGTTCAATCCCGACGGCACGCCTACCGCTCGTACGGGTAAAATTCTTGCCGGCACACCCATGAAGCGCTTTGGCGAGATCCCCGAATTGTACGGTGCGGTCAAGCTCCTTCTCAGTGCGGAAGACGCCGGCTTTATCACGGGCGTCGTGCTTCCCGTTGACGGTGGATTCCATGCTTATAGCGGGGTGTAAAATATGAATTACGACTTCTTTAACGATCATAGGATCGTCCCCGTCGTGGTGTTAAACAAAGCGGAAGATACCGTTCCTACTCTTACCGCGATGGAAAAGGGCGGTATCAGGGTTGCGGAAATTACTTTTCGTACCGCTTGTGCGGCGGAGGCGATCAAGATTGCCTGTGAAAAATGCCCCGGCATGCTTGTAGGCGCGGGTACCGTCATCAACGCAAAGCAATGCGAAGCGGCTATTGCCGCCGGCGCCAAATTCATTGTTTCTCCCGGTTTCGATAACGGCGTCTTCGACGTATGCGTCAAGAACGACGTTCCGTACGTTCCCGGTGTGGTCACGCCCACCGAGATTATGAACGCCGTCAACAAGGGCTTAACCATTCTAAAATTCTTCCCCGCCGGCGTCTTCGGCGGCCTGAAAGCGCTCAAAGCTATGTCGGCCGCTTTCCCGGGTATCCGGTTTTTACCTACCGGCGGCGTAGACGAGACCAACGCGCCCGAATTTCTTGCGCAAAAGTTTATCATCGGCGTAGGCGGTAGTTGGATGATGAAAGGCAGCGTCGAAGACATAGAAAACGCCTGCCGTCGCGCCGCACAATTAGTAAAATAAAAAGGAGAATAAAAATGTCAAAAATCATCATTTCCGGTTTCTATGACGAGGTTTCCGGAGACCTAAACACGCAAATTAAACTTGCCAAATCTCTCGGAAGAAATTATATTTGTCCCCGTACAGTGAACGGCAAAGGTATTGCCGAATACACCGCAGAAGAATTCAAGGAGAAGATTCTGCCCATTCTGCAAAAAGAGGATATTCATTTTTCCTCCCTTGGCTCGCCCATCGGTAAGGTCGGTATCGATAACGAGGAAGGCTTCAAAAAACAAAAACAAAAGCTTGTCGAACTGATCAAGATCGCTCAGATGACCGATTGTCACTATATTCGTATGTTCTCTTTTTTCTACGGTGACAAAAAACCTGAGGAATGCTTTGATAAAGTCGTTTCTCGTATCAAAGAGTTGATCGAGATCGTCAAAGGCACCGGCGTTAAGCTTCTGCACGAAAACGAAAAAGAGATCTACGGCGACGTCCCCGAGCGCGTCCTGAAACTCTATCAGACCATCAACGATCCGGAGAACTTTGCTCTTTGCTACGACGCCAGCAACTACATTCAGTGCAAAGTCGATCCCAAAGCCGCTTTCGATATGTTGAAAGACTACGTCGTCTATTATCATATCAAGGACTGCTCCAAGTACGGCGTAGAAGTGCCGGTCGGACTCGGCGAGGGTAATTATTCTTACATCCTCTCCGAGCTCGTTAAGCGCGGATACGAAGGTTTTATGACCCTCGAACCTCATACGTTCAAGTACGCCTGCTTTAAAGCTCCCGTCTATTTTGTGCCGTTCGCCGCGCTCATGATGCGTAACTACTATAAGGCTTTCCGCCTCGTCGATAAAAAGATGGGCATTGGCTTTTTCAAAACGGTTACTCGCAAGGACGTCTTTGTCTGGCAACACGACAATCTTGTTAAATTACTGCAAGAAGCCGGAGCGGAAATCTGAAATTTGCAATTTGAATAAAGAAAGGGGCTGTCAAAAAACTTGTGTTTCTTGACAGCCCCTTTTATAATGCCTAAAAGAATCTATGGGAACCGCGTTTTACGGTTCCGCTTATGAATACGATTTTTTTACAGTTGCGCTTGAAGCTTTTTGATAACTTCGTCGATCTTGTGAGCGGTGGCAATGAACTGTTCGGCGGTAAATCCTTTTGTGGTCATGGCCGCGGTACCGATACGGACGCCGCTGGTCTGCATGGGAGAGCGGGTCTCGTTGGGAACACAGTTTTTATTGAGGGTAATGCCCACCTCGTCGCAGGCTTCCTGAACCTGCTTGCCGGAGACGCCTTTATCGGTCAGGTCGAGCAAGAAGAGGTGGTTATCGGTGCCGCCGGTAACGACTTTATAACCCATCTTGACGAATTCGTCGCACATGGCTTTACAGTTTTTGACAACGTTTTCGATATAAGTTTTATATTCGGGTTGAAGAGCTTCTTCGGCAGTGATGGCTTTACCGGCGATAACGTGTTGAAGAGGGCCGCCCTGGGTTCCCGGGAAAATGGCGCTATCAACTTTTTTGGCAAGTTCGGGCTTGCAGAAAATCAAGCCGCCGCGGGTGCCGCGCAGAGTCTTATGCGTGGTGGTGGTAATAAGGTCGGCAAGGCCGAACGGAGAGGGGTGTGCGCCCGCCGCAATCAGACCGGCGATGTGCGCCATATCTACCATGAAGTAGGCGCCCACTTCGTCCGCTACTTCCCGGAACTTTTTGAAGTCTATGATCCTCGGATAAGCGCTTGCGCCGGCAAGGATGAGTTGCGGCTTATGTTCGATGGCTTTTTGGCGGAGATCGTTATAGTCGATATAGCCTTTTTCGTCCACGCCATAGAATACAAAGTTGAAGAGCTTTCCGCTGAGGTTGACCGAAGCGCCGTGGGTAAGGTGACCGCCGTTGTTCAGTTCGAGGCTGAGCACGGTGTCGCCCGGTTTGAGCACGGAGAGGTAGGCGCCGAAGTTCGCGCCCGACCCGCTGTGGGGCTGAACGTTGACGTGATAATCGGTCTTGAAAACTTTTTGCCACGTTTCTTTACAATACTCTTCCAGTTCGTCTACGTGTACGCAACCGCCGTAATAACGCTTGCCGGGGTATCCCTCGCTGTACTTGTTGGTCAAACAACTGCCTACGGCTTTTTGCACGTTTTCACTGCAAAAGTTTTCGCTGGCGATCAGCTCGATATTTTCGCGTTGACGCTTTTCTTCCTTAGCGATGATTTCAAAAACTTTACTGCTCATTTTTCTCTTCCTTTGTTAATGTTTTGCTTTTATAGCTTCTTTTACTGCGGCGATTACGTCGCATTCTTCCAAATGCATAGCTTTGCGAAGGTAGGCGACTTTTCCTACCTCGCCGAATTGCTCTTTAACGGCGACCGAGCGCACCGGTACAGGATAGTTTTCGCAAAGCGCTTCGCATACGGCGCTACGCAAAGCGCCCATGGCGTTGTGGTTCTCGCAAGTGACGATGGTTCCGGTCTTACGGGCGGAAGCGATGATGGTTGCTTCGTCCAAAGGCTTGACGGTGTGATTTGCGATTACTTCGCAAGAAATACCTTCTTCTTTTAAGGCTTTGGCGGCGGAAAGGGCGGTCTCGACCATGATGCCTTCGGCAACGATGGTCGCGTCTTTACCTTCCGTAAGAACGTCGGCTTTGAAGAGATCGAATTTTCTGTTTTCTTCTTCGGAATAAATAAGCGGAGGATTCTTACGATGTAAACGAACGTACACTACGCCTTTCTGGGCAAAAATTTGAGGAAGCAGTGCCTGTAATTCGACTGCGTCCGTCGGCTCGTAAATCACGATGCCGGGGATAGAACGAAGCATACCGATGTCCTCGAGCGGCATATGCGTTCCGCCGTTGAGTTCGGCGCAGATACCGGGGTCGGTACCGACGATGACGGCGTTTTGCTTGGCATAGGCTAAGCTGATCATAATCTGGTCGGCGCATCTGCGGGTGGCAAAGGGCGCGAAGGTGGTAACGACCGGCTTGAATCCGTAGGCGGACAGTCCGGCGGCAATGCTGACCATGTTGGCCTCAGAAATGCCTACGTCGAAAGTTCTGTCCGGAAAGTCCGGCCAGAGTTTGTTTGTGCCGAGGCATTTGGCAAGGTCGGCGTCGAGGACGACTACTTTTTCATCTGCTTGCATGTATTTGCGGAGACCTTCCACAAATACGTCTTTCATAAGCGTATCTTTCGTAATCATCATTCACCTCTTATCTCAGAAATCGCAATAGCGCACTTATCTTGCGGCATAGGCATGGAATGGTTGGCCGGGACGGCGGCCTCGACAAAGCTGACCCCCTTACCTTTGATGGTATTCAAAATGATCATATGCGGCTTGCCGGGCGTCTTTTTCGCCTTGACGATGGCCGCGTCGATCTCATCGACGTCGTTGCCGTCGGCAACCACGATCACGTCCCAATTAAATGCCTCCCACTTTTTGTCGATGGGATCAAGACCGTTGATCTTATCGGTATAGCCGTCGAGTTGGCATTTATTGTAATCGGTAAAAGCGATCAGGTTGTCCAATCTGGCGTGACCGGCGTATAAGGCCGCTTCCCAGATCTGTCCTTCATCCGTTTCGCCGTCGCCGATGATTGCGTAGATGGTAGCATTGTCTTTATTCAGACGCGAACCGAGCGCGAAGCCTACCGCGCAACTGAGCCCTTGACCGAGCGAGCCTGCCGTCATATCGACGCCGGGCGTCTTGTTCATGTCGCAATGACTGGGGAGAATGGTACCGCCTTTATTTAAGGTAAGAAGAAGTTCTTTGTCAAAAAAACCTTTTTCCGCCAATACGGAATAGACGGCCGGACCTGCGTGGCCCTTGCTGCAAACGAGACGATCTCTTCCTTCCATTTTCGGGTTCTTCGGATCGATGTTCATATGCTTACCGTACAAAACGGCAAGGACGTCGGCAATAGATAAGCTCCCGCCCACGTGACCGGAGCCGATACTGCCGATACAATTAATGATATTAACGCGAATATCTTTGGCAAAAGCTTTTAGTTCTGCAGAATTCATTAATGCCTCCTATCTTTCTTACAGGATTATTTCATTATAAAATAGTCGAACCGAATAGTCAAACCGAATTGCCCCTCCCGAAAAGAATAATTGCGTTTTTTCATTCATAAAAAAGAAAAGGCCGCCGTTCGTGCGTCGAACGGAGGCCTTCTTTATGACTTTTTCAGAGAACGTAAGTTCCGTTTTACCAGTTTAATACCGTGCCGTCGAAGCGATAAATACACTCGTCCGCCGCACCGATATAGACCGTTCCGTCTGCGCCGATACACAGACCCTCGGTTTCTTCCGTAAAGTCGAAAGCATAAGCGCATTCCGGTATGACGGCGCCGTTTTTCAGACCGATCTTATAGATATAGTGAGGATTTTTGTCGACCGTTCTGCCGGCGTCGGCCAGATAATACAGACTGCCGTTGTAATAATCTAAACCCTGCGGGACGCCGAGGTCGGTACGAGAGAAGTAGTAGGAGTCCAGGACGTTATAGCTGCCCGAACCGTCGTAATTTAATTTAACGGTGTTAAAAGCGATCCTTGCACCGTCCTTACTGCTGGTAAAAAAGATCAGCGTTCCGTCATCGGTAAAGCAGTGCAGTCCGCCGCCGTTTTCTCCCATACCGTCGAAGTGCCATTCGTTGAGCTTTTCGCCCGTTGCAATATCGAGCTCATAGAGGTAAGGCCTGCGGCCGTCTCCGCCCGAACAGGCGGTCAGCGTGTTTCGTAGGCGATTGACGGCGACCTCGGCGCTATGCAACGCGCCTTTACGAGCAAAGCACTTTTCCTCTTTTCCGGTAGCGGCGTTTATGACGTGGATATCGGCTTGCTCTTTGATCTTGTCGTTATGTCCGGCGTAGTAAAAATAATTCCCGTCGTATCCAAGGCCCTGAGCGTATTCCCACTTGCCGTCTTTTTCGAATATCTTTTTAACCGAAATTGTTTTTTGTTCCACCCCTTCGAGGTCGGGTTTTTTATAGCAAGCAAACAGACAGAGGCTTAAAAGAAGAACCAGAACGCATAAAGAAAACTTTTTGATCATAAAGTAAGCACCCCTTTGCGACTTCGCCGAAAAAATACAGCGGCGGTTTTATTTTAATATCATAATTGTAGCATAACCTTTCGGAAACAGTCAATAATAAGCGAAGAAGAACCGGGAACATAATAATTTCCGCATATTTTTTGCCGAAAAAACCCGCGGCAGATTTTTCTGATTTTCTTGTCAAAAACAGTTGACAAATTTTCCGCTTTCGTATATTCTATATGAGTCATTGCGGGGTAGAGCAGCCTGGTAGCTCGTCGGGCTCATAACCCGGAGGTCGTGAGGTTCAAATCCCACCCCCGCACCCACAAATATGGCGGCGTAGCTTAGTTGGTTAGAGCGTCCGGTTCATACCCGGAAGGTCGTAAGTTCGACTCTCACCGCCGCTACCATATCCGGCCCCTTGGTCAAGCGGTTAAGACATCGCCCTTTCACGGCGATAACATGGGTTCAAGTCCCGTAGGGGTCACCAAATTTTGGGAGCATAGCTCAGCTGGGAGAGCGCTTGCCTTACAAGCAAGATGTCACAGGTTCGAGCCCTGTTGTTCCCACCATTAACAACCTGAAACGAATTTGTCGTTTTGGGTTGTTTTCGTTTATAAATATAATTGATGGTTCATTGGTATTTTTTGCCGGGATCAGATCAAGGCCTATCCGCATATAGCAAGATCGGATCATTTAAAAAGAAATTATGATTGCGAAGAGAACACGCATATGATACAATGTAAACATGAAAAAATTAAAGACGCTCGGATTGCTGTTTTTATCGATGTTTAAGATCGGGCTGTTCACTTTCGGCGGCGGAACCGCCATGATCAGCCTTTTGGAGAACGAATTCGTCGGGAAAAAGAAATGGCTCGGTGCGGATGAGTTTGCCGATCTTGTCGTGATTGCCGAATCTACGCCCGGTCCGATCGCCATTAATTCGGCGACGTACATCGGTTATAAAACCGGCGGCGTCCTCGGCTCCGTTGTAGCGACGCTCGGTATGGTTATACCGTCTTTCGTCATCATTTACGTCGTTTCTTTATTTTTCAATCGCTTTTTGGGGATTAAGTGGGTTGCCTCTGCGTTCAAAGGAATACAGGCTTGTGTGATCTTCCTGATCCTGTCTGCCGGAATAAAGATCTTCAAAAAGGTAAAAAAGAACGTTTTCGGTATCATCGTCATGACGTTGACCTTTGCAAGCATGATTGTTCTGAGCCTGTTCTCCATTAATTTTTCCGCCGTCTTTTACGTGCTGATCAGCGCCGTTCTCGGTCTGCTTGTTTACTCGATCGGTTACATAAAAAACAAGAATAAAAACGAGCCGGATAAGGAGGTAAAAGAATGATATATATTCAATTGTTCCTTACCTTCCTGAAAATCGGCGCCGTCTCTTTTGGGGGCGGGTACGGCATGATCTCTTTGATGCGGGAAGAGTGCCTTGCCGCGGGTTGGTTGACCGACGACGAGATTCTGAACTTCATCGCCGTGTCTGAATCAACGCCCGGACCCTTTGCCGTCAATATGGCCACTTTTGTCGGCTCGTCGCAAGCCGGTATCCTCGGCGCGCTGCTTGCTACCCTCGGTATCGTTCTGCCGTCCTTTGTTATCATCCTTCTGATTGCGGCCGTACTGAAACGCTTGCTGAAATATAAGGGTGTGCAAGCCGTTCTCGGCTCCGTTCGTCCCGCCATCGTCGGCATGATCCTCGCCACCGCCGTTGTTATGTTTTTGAGCATTCTGTTCGGTATAGAAAACGTAAACAGCGCGTTTGCGTTCGATTGGCGCTCGCTCGTTATCTTTCTTGTGGTCGCCGTGATCGGCGTCGGCTTTTCCGTTTGGAAAAAGAAAACTTTCTCTCCGATCCTACTCATTATTCTATCCGGCGCTATGGGCGTTCTGTTTTGGGGCGTATAAGTCTGTCTGCCTACCTCCTTAACGGCATGAATTGAGCGCTCGCGCTTCGATACCGTTTCATGGCGCATATACGTATTCGTGGCGAGCAAGATCGTTAAGTATGAAAAGGGAGCGCAATATGCAAACCGAAATTCCCGATTGTTGCGCCCGAAGAGCGGTTGAAAAAGTGATTTTTACAATAAAAAACCCTTTGCGCAGATCGTACAAAGGGTTTTTTATTGCAAACAATAGCGTTTTTTACAGCTCTTCTTTCAGTTTTTTAACCTGATCGGCGAAAGCGACCTTATTGTTCTCGAAAAGGTTATTGCCTTTGGTGTCGATGGAGACGATGAGGGGGCCGAATTCTTCTACGTCCATCTCCCACAGGGCTTCCGGCATGCCGAAGTCCATCCATTCCACGCCATAGGTATCTTTCACTCTGTCGGCCGCGATGATGGCGCAACCGCCGGGAAAAGCACAGTGAATGGCGCCGAATTTTTTGCAGGCTTCGGTTGTCTTGCCGAGCATGCCGCCTTTGCCGATAACCATTTTTACGCCCGTTTTTTCGATGAATTCCGCCTCGGCAGACTCCATACGGCGACTGGTAGTAGGACCGATGGAGATCATGGTAAAGGTTCCGTCCGGGTTTGTACGGACGATGGGCCCTGCATGAAAAATGGCTCCGCCGTTGAAGTCGAAATGCTCCGGTAAAACGTTTTCTTGAATGACTCTTCGGTGGCCGGCATCACGACAGGTAGCCAGCTTCCCGGTCAGATAAATGGTATCGCCTGCGGTCAGGTCTTTCAGTTGATCATAGGTAATCGGCGTTGTAATTATCTTTTTCATACTCCCTCCTTAGCGGTGTGCATGGTATAGCGAGCGTTCAGGTTCTTGTCGATCACGATTTCGCCGCGACGGGTCGCCCAACAGCCGGTCGTTATGCCCACGCCCAAGGTGGCGGGGTGGTGCCCGGCGCACTCGACGTGGACGGCAAGAACGCTGTGCTTTCCGCCGAATCCGAGCGGAGCAATGCCGATCGAATCTAATTCTTGTTGAAGTTCTTTCTCAAGTTTAGCACCCTTTTCATTGGAGCAATGGGTACCTATTTTTCGCAATATAGCCTTTTTTGAGAGCATAGCGCTCGTTGCGGCGCAAGTACCCAGACCAACGCCTAAAAGCAACGGCGGGCAGGCGTTTACGCCCCATTCCAGAATGGTGTCGTACACGAATTTTTTGACGCCTTCCACACCTTCGAGCGGCATCAGTACTTTGCTCCTGCCGGGCAAAGAGCAACCGCCTCCGGCCATATAGAGCATGATAGAAAGGTCTTCGCCGCCGGGCTCCAACTCCCATTCTATATAGGGCGCTTCGTAACCGACGTTATTGCCCGTGTTGTGCTCGCCGAGCGGTTCTACCACGTTAGGGCGGAGGGGAGTGTTCAGCGTGGCGTAGGAAGACGCCTCGATCACACAGTCCTTTACGCTGTCGATCAGCGGGAACTTCGTCCCGACTTTGATAAAGAACTGTAATACGCCGGTGTCCTGACAAAGGGGACGTCCGTACTTTTTGGCAAGTCCGATGTTTTCGAGAATGCAATCGTACATATCCTTACCCAAGCCGCCCTTTTCGCAGACGGCCAGTTCCCGGATGCGATTTTCCACGTCGTCGGGCAATCGGATGGAAACGGTCTTGATGAATTCCGAAATAAGATCGGTCAGTTTTTGTTTGTTTTCCATAGGCTCCTCTCAAGTTTTGATGGTATTAGTATATCATAGACTCCGTTTTTTTTCAATAAGCAAACCGTCCTGCATTCTTAACGCGGCGTTTCTCATTATTTTTACTTGTCGTTTTCGTAAAAATGACGATATTTAATTTCAAAACGCCCTTTAATTAGTATACAAATGATTTTTTTTATAGTATAATAATCCAAAAGTATAGGGCAAAATACGCTTTTGCCTGTCCCGAATAAAATAAAAGGAGAACACTATGGAAAATTATCGTATTGAACACGACTCTATGGGCGAAGTCAAAGTCCCCGCCGACAAGTATTGGGGAGCGCAGACCGAGAGAAGTCACGAAAACTTTTTGATCGGCGTCGGTATCGAAACCATGCCTGCCGAGATTATTCACGCTTTCGGTATTTTGAAGAAGGCAGCCGCTATTGCCAATCACGCGCTCAAACCGGAAAAAATGACCGACGAAAAACTGTCCGTCATCTCCGCCGCTTGCGACGAAGTGATCGGCGGAAAACTTATGGACCATTTCCCCCTCGTCGTATGGCAAACGGGTAGCGGAACGCAGTCCAACATGAACTCCAACGAGGTCATCGCCAACCGCAGTAACGAGCTTGCCGGCAAAAAACTTTGTCATCCCAACGACGACATCAATATGAGCCAGTCCAGTAACGACACTTTCCCCACGGCTATGCACATTTGCGCCGTGCTCGCGTTGGAAGATAAGGTTCTCCCTGCGGTGGAAACCCTGATCGCTACCTTTAAGCGTCTCGAAAAGGAGAACGAAGGTATTGTCAAGAGCGGTCGCACCCATCTTCAGGACGCCACGCCCATTTCTTTCTCTCAGGAAATAAGCGGCTGGCGCACTTCTCTCGAAAGAGACGTAGAACTTATTAAGCTCGCCGTCGGACCGTTGAAAGAACTGGCGCTTGGCGGAACCGCCGTCGGTACCGGACTCAACGCCCCCATCGGCTTTGACGAAAAGGTTGCCGCCGCCGTATCCGAGATTACCGGTAAGGATTTCGTGACCGCCGGAAACAAATTCCATGCGCTGACTTCCAAAGACGAGATTGTTTTCGCGCACGGCGCGCTTAAAGCGCTCGCCGCCGATATGATGAAGATCGCCAACGACGTACGCTGGCTTGCCAGCGGCCCGAGACTGGGTATCGGCGAGATCTTTATTCCGGAAAACGAACCCGGATCTTCCATTATGCCCGGCAAGGTCAATCCGACTCAGTGCGAACAGGTCACGATGGTCGCCGTTCAGGTTATGGGTAACGACGTTGCTGTCGGCATGGCTGCTTCTCAGGGTAACTTCGAGCTGAACGTATTCATGCCCGTATGTATCTATAATTTCCTGCAAAGCGCCCGCCTGCTTGCCGAGTCGATCGTTTCTTTCAACGTCAACTGTGCCGTAGGCATCACTGCTAATAAGGAAAAGATGAGCAATAACCTTTATAACTCGCTCATGCTCGTTACCGCGCTTAACCCCTATATCGGTTATGAAAATGCGGCAAAGACGGCCAAGAAAGCTTATAAAGAAAACAAATCACTCAAAGAAGCTTGCGTTGAGCTTGGGTTTTTGACTGCCGAAAGGTTCGACGAAGTTTTCCATCCCGAACAGATGATCTATCAGAAAAAATAACGATACGATAAAAATATAAGGAAAAAGCAAAATGAATATTTGTTATTATCCCGGATGCACGCTGAAAACCAAAGCGAAAGAACTGGACAAGTACGCCCGTCTTTCCGCAGAGGCCTTAGGCGTGACGATGGAAGAAATCAAGGATTGGCAATGTTGCGGCGCGGTTTATCCTACCGCCCGCAACGAGATCGCCACCAAGCTGTCGGCTGTCCGCGCTCTCGATTATGCCAAGCATAACGGCGGGAAACTCCTTACTCTCTGCTCTGCCTGTCATAACGTTATTAAGAGGGTCAACGCCGACATGGCGGAAGACGACAATATCCGCACGAAAGCGAATAATTATCTCGCGTTGGAAGAGCCCTACGTCGGAGAAACGCAGGTTATTCACTATCTGGAAATGCTCCGCGACGTAGTAGGTTTCGACGAGATTAAAAAGAAGGTGGTAAAGCCTATCGGGAAGAAGATCGGCGCATATTACGGTTGTCTTTTGCTCCGTCCGGGCAAGGTCATGGCTTTCGATAATCCGGAAGATCCCACGATCATCGAGGACTTTATTACGGCAATCGGCGGAGAGGCCGTCAAGTATCCGTTCCGTAACGAATGCTGCGGCGCGTACGTGTCTTTCAAAAACGAAGATCTGCCCAGGCAAAGAAGCGAAGCCATTGTAAAGAACGCGCGCTCGCACGGCGCGGAGACGCTTGTTACGGCTTGTCCTCTCTGCTTGTATAATTTGCAGAAAAACGGCGATATGCCCGTCGTTTACTTTACCGAATTACTTGCCGAAGCGTTGGGGGTGAAAGCATGAACAAACAAGATATCCTCGACAATATAAAACTTCTTTCCGGCACTGACGTCAAAAAGTGCATGAAGTGCGGAAAGTGTTCCGGAAGGTGTCCTGCTTTTAAAGATATGGATATCAAGCCTCATCAGTTCGTCAATTATCTTGCCGAGGGCAAACTCGATAAACTGATGGAGAGTAAGGCGTTCTGGTCCTGCCTCAGCTGTATGGCCTGCGTAGAGCGTTGCCCCCGCGACGTCGCACCGCAAGGCGTTATCGAAGCCGTTCGAGCCACTTTCGTTGGTATGCAGAATAACAACGGTATCAAAGCCGAAGATATTCCGCCTATGATCGACGAGACCGTACCGCAACAACTTCTTGTCAGCGCGTACAGAAAATACAATAAATAAAGATAAAGTGAGAAAAATATGCAAAGGATAGGTGTGTTTATTTGTTGGTGCGGCAGTAACATTGCCGCGACGGTAGACGTAGAACGGGTGGCGGCCGCCATTAAGGCCGAGCCCGGCGTTGTCTTTTCCGCCGATTACCAATATATGTGTTCGGAAAACGGACAACAACTTATAAAAAATGCTATTAAAGAGCATTCTCTTACCGGCGTTGTCATCGGCTCCTGTTCGCCGAGAATGCACGAGGCCACGTTCCGGAAAGCGGCCGCAAGCGCCGGTCTCAATCCTTATATGGTGGAGATCGCCAACCTGCGCGAGCAGTGCTCCTGGATTCATAAGGAGAAAGAGGAGGCAACGGAAAAGGCTCTCGTTCTCGTGCGTACCGCTATTGCAAAGGTACGCCTGAACGCGCCGCTTACCGAAGGGGAGAGCCCCGTTATAAAACGCGCTCTCGTGATCGGCGGCGGTATCGCCGGTATTCAGGCGGCCCTCGACATTGCCGAAGCGGGATATCCGGTCGACATCGTGGAAAAGAACGCGACGATCGGCGGAAGAATGGCGCAACTGGATAAGACCTTTCCCACCCTCGACTGCTCGGCCTGTATTCTGACGCCCAAGATGGTCGATTGCGCACAGAATGAAAAGATAGATATTCTATCTTATTCCGAGGTCGAGGACGTTAAAGGTTTCGTCGGTAACTTTACCGTCAAGATCAGACGTAAAGCGCGTTACGTCGACGAAACCAAGTGCACCGGGTGTAAGATCTGTATGACCAAGTGCCCTTCGAAAAAGGGTCTTGACGAATTTAATATGAAATTGAATACCCGTACGGCTATTCATATTCCTTTTGCACAGGCCATTCCGAACGTTGCCGTCATCGATCCGGAACAGTGCATTAAATTAAAGACCGGAAAGTGCGGTATCTGCCAGAAGTTCTGCGGCGCGGGAGCGATCGACTACACAATGAAGGACAGTTTTGTTGAGCGTCAGTACGGCGCCATCGTCGTTGCGACCGGCTTTAAACCCATCAATATCGACGCTTTCAACGAGTATGGCTACAACGATAACGCCGACGTCGTTACTTCTTTGGAATTGGAAAGATTAATGAACGCGGCAGGCCCGACCAACGGCGTTCTTCTCCGTCCGTCCGATAAGACGCATCCGAAAGTCATTACCTTTATCCAATGCGTTGGCTCGCGTGACGTTTCCGGATGCGGCAAGCCCTATTGCTCCAAGATTTGTTGTATGTACACGGCAAAGCACGCCATGCTGATCCGTGAAAAATATCCCGATACCGAAGTGCACGTTTTCTATATCGACGTGCGTACGCCGGGTAAAAATTACGATGAGTTTTATCGCAGAGCGGTCGAACAATACGACGTCGACTACATTAAAGGCATGGTCGGTAAGGTTTACAATGAAAACGGCAAGCTGATGGTACAGGGGAGCGACCTGCTTAATAACGAACAGATCGTTATTCCGTCCGACCTCGTCGTTCTCGCTACGGCAATCGAACCGGAACCGTCCGTTCGTAAAATCGCCACCCTTCTGACAGCCAGTATCGATACCAACAACTTTCTCAACGAGTCCCATCCGAAACTTCGTCCGGTAGAGAGCCCGACCGCGGGCGTCTTCCTTGCCGGCGTCTGCCAAGGACCGAAAGATATCCCCGAGACGGTTTCGCAAGCTTCCGCTTGCGCCGCCAAAGTGATCGGACTGCTCGCCAAGGATAAATTAAAGACCAATCCGTGCGTTGCGCATCCCAACGAGATGATGTGTAACGGTTGTTCGCAGTGCGCCGACGTATGCGCATACGGCGCCATCACATACGTAGATAAAGAGTTCCGCCTCGGCGGCGGCAAGACGGAAGTAAGGCGCGTCGCCTCCGTAAATCCGGCCGTATGTCAGGGCTGCGGCGCTTGTACCGTGACTTGCCCGTCGGGCGCTATGGATCTGTCCGGATTCAGCTCCAAACAAATCATGTCGGAGGTGGAAGCGATATGCAAGAAGTAAATAAAGAATTTACGCCCAATATCGTGGCTTTTTGTTGTAATTGGTGCTCTTATGCAGGCGCCGACCTTGCCGGATCTTCTCGCTTGTCGTATCCGGCCAACGTCAAGATCGTACGCGTACCTTGTTCTTGTCGCGTCAATCCGATGTTCGTGCTCAAAGCCTTTCAACAGGGCGCCGACGGCGTTATCCTGTGCGGCTGTCACCCCGGCGACTGCCACTACGTAACAGGGAACTACTATACCCGAAGAAGAATGGCGCTCCTTTTCAGCTTTTTGAACTATATGGGCATAGAAAAAGAACGTACTCGCGTGGAATGGGTTTCCGCCGCCGAAGGCGCGCGCTTCTCCGCCGTCATGAACGACTTTGTAGCCCAAGTGACCGCGCTGGGAGAAAATAAACGTTTGCAAGACCTGCGCGTAAAGGAGGAGTAAGAAATGAGCGAGCTTGAAAATAAGATTATTCAAAGAGCCGCCGCGCTCCTTACCGAAGGTAAGGTAAAGAGGGTGGTCGGATGGAGAAAGGGCGAGTTTATTCACGATCCGTCGCCCGCCACGTTTGAAACGGCAGACAGCCTGAAAGAATTCGTTTATAACGACTATTGCGGCGCAAATCTCTCCAAATATCTCGTCGATATTTCTAAAAAAGAGGGTATGACCGCCGTGTTCTTGAAACCCTGCGACAGTTACAGTTTTAATCAGCTGATCAAAGAACATCGCATCAAGCGCGAAAACGTCTACGTTATCGGCGTGGAGTGTCAAGGCAAACTGGCTCAATACAAATTGGAAGAGAAAGGCATATCCGGTATTACCGCCGAGGCCTATGACGGAGAAAACGTCGTACTCGACACTTTGTACGGAAAAGAGACCGTCAAAAAATCGGACGCGCTTCTGGACAGATGTTTTTCCTGCAAAGGAAAGAAGCACGTCGTCGCCGACGAGACGATCGTTCTCGGCGAACCCGTGGACACCACCGTGGGCGGTCGCTTCGATAAAGTGCGGGAATTAGAAGCCATGACAGAAGAAGAACGCTTTTCGTTCTGGCAGGGACAACTCAGCAAGTGCATTCGTTGCAACGCTTGCCGTAACGTCTGTCCCGCTTGTTCGTGCTTAAAGTGTGTGTTCGACAATCCGCAGTCCGGCGTCGCCGCCAAATCGAACGCCGATAGTTTTGAAGAACAATTATTTCACATCATCCGCGCTTTCCACGTGTCGGGACGTTGTACCGACTGCGGCGAGTGCAGCAGAGTCTGTCCGCAACATATTCCTCTGCACCTTCTGAACAGAAAATTTATCAAGGACATCGACGCCTTGTACGGCGAGTTCCAAGCAGGCGAAGCGGACGAGGGAAAGACCCCGTTGACCTCTTATACCGAGGGGGATACAGAACCCAATCAAGTTTTTAACGCAACGGAGGAAAAATAATATGATAAAGATTAATAGAACGGATCTTGATCGCTTTTTTATTTCTATCTCCGAAAAGATGCCTCTCTTTTTGCCCGTTAAAAAGGCAGGCGAAGTCAATTTCGGTCGCTACGAGGAGGGAACGGAAGTTTCTCTCGACGTTTTAAAGACGGTCAAGTCGGCCAAGGATTTCTTTTTTCCGCAATCGGAAACCATGATGAAATTCAAGAAGGACGGCAAAAATTTGGAGATCGTCGACGTGCGCGAGGAGAAAGAGCCTTTCGTTTTGTTCGGTGTGCGCGCTTGCGACTACGCTTCGTTCGCGATCCTGGACAAAGTGTTTTTGCAGGAGCCGGTCGACACTTTTTATAAGTCCCGAAGAGACGCCGCCGTCATCTTCACTCTTGCTTGTGGTCGTCCGGAAGAGAGTTGTTTTTGTAAAGTCTTCAATATCGACGCCGCCGATCCGCAGGGAGACGTCACTTGCTTCCTGACCGCGGAAAGTCTGTACCTTCGCGCCAATACCGAAAAGGGTGCTTCCGTCTTATCCTTATATAATAAAGGAGAAAATACGGACGGCAAAGAGGTAGAAGAGCAACAGAAAAAGACGCGCGAGATTATGGAGAGATTGCCCTTTGCAAATCTTGACCTTGGGAAGTTCAAAGAAGAAAACCTTAAAGAGTTGTTTGCTTCTTCCGAGTGGCAAAGCCTTTCCGAAGCCTGTCTCGGGTGCGGTACCTGCACCTTTGTTTGTCCCACCTGCCAATGTTTCGACATTCGCGAATTCAAGACGCGTCAGGGCGTCGTTCGCTTCCGTTGTTGGGACTCATGCATGTATTCCGACTTCACGCAAATGGCCGGCGCAAACCCCCGTACCACTCAGTTGCAACGCTTCCGTCAGCGTTTCATGCACAAACTTGTCTACTTCCCCTCGCAGTACGGCGGTACCTTTTCCTGCGTAGGTTGCGGACGGTGCGTAACCAAGTGCCCGCAGCATCTCAATATCGTAAAAGTGATCAAAAAATTAGGAGGGAACAATGACTGAAGAAAATCTGATCCCTAAGATCGGCGTTGTTACCGATATCAGAAAGGACACCCCGGACGTTAAGACATTCCGCGTGGTTGGCACCGACGGCAAGAAGCTCTTTGAGCATCTTCCCGGACAATGCGCTATGGTCTCCGTCCCCGGCGAGGGCGAGTGTATGTTTTCTATCACTTCTTCCCCGACCAATCGGGAATTTATGGAGTTTTCCATTAAAAAGTGCGGTTGCGTGACCGAAGTCATTCACGGATTGGAAGAAGGACAGATGATTACCGTGCGCGGACCGTATGGGCGCAACTTCCCCGTAGAAGGCGATTTCCGTGGAAAAGACCTGTTGTTTATTGCCGGCGGTATCGGACTTGCGCCACTCCGCTCTGTCATCAACTACGTCCGGGATAATCGCAAGAATTACGGTAAAGTGGTCGTTGTTTACGGCGCCAGAAGCAAGGATGATCTCGTCGATATCGAAGAGATCCGTACCCAGTGGGTAAACGAACCCGATTTCGAGGTCTATCTGACCATCGATCGCCCGCAAGAAGGATGGGACGGTCACGTCGGTTTCGTACCGGCTTACGTCAAAGAACTGGGCCTCGATCCCAATATGACGGCAGTACTTTGCGGACCGCCTATCATGATCAAGTTCACGCTTGCGGGACTGTTGGAACTGGGCTTTAAAAAAGAAAGAGTATATACCACGCTGGAACTGAGGATGAAGTGCGGTATCGGCAAGTGCGGCAGGTGCAACGTCGGCAACAAGTTTGTTTGCAAAGACGGTCCCGTCTTCCGCATGGATGAATTGGATGAATTACCCGATGAGTATTAATATAGGAGAATTATTATGGAAAACAAAGTGAACGTTTATTTCTTCGGAAAAAAATATTCCGTTCCGGAAAGCCTTACCATTATGAAGGCCATGGAATATGCCGGATATCAGTTGGTACGCGGATGCGGATGCAGAAATGGTTTTTGCGGCGCCTGCGCCACTATTTATCGTATTAAAGGGAAACAAGAATTAAAGACGTGTCTCGCCTGTCAACAGCAGGTGGAAGAGGGAATGTACGTAGCGACGTTGCCGTTTTTCCCTCTCGTCAAGCAGGTCTACGATATCAACAAGATCAAGCCGACCGAGCAGATCATGATGCAACTATATCCCGAGATTTACTCCTGTATCGGTTGTAACGCCTGCACCAAGGCTTGTACGCAGGGATTGAACGTCATGCAATATATCGCTTATGCACAGCGCGGCGAATACGAGAAGTGCGCCGAAGAGAGCTTTGACTGCGTTATGTGCGGCGTCTGCTCCTCCCGTTGCCCCGCCGGCATTTCTCATCCGCAAGTTGCCGAACTTGTCCGTAGGCTATACGGGAAGTACATCGCGCCCAAGTGCGAGCACCTCGAGAAGAGAGTGGCCGAGATCAAGAACGGCGACCTGGAAAAGATGATGGAAGACATCATGGGCAAGCCGATCGCCGAGATGAAAGAACTCTATAATCACAGACAGATCGAAAAATAGGAGAGTGACCGACTATGTATATGTATACCGAAGAACAACTTGCTTCCATGAAAAAGGTGGAAGCCACCAGACAGGAAAGATTTGAAAATCTCTTTCCGCGTATGTCGGCCGAAGAGAAAGAAACGGTCCTGAAAGAAAACCATCCCGATTACATAGAGAACGCTTACGAAAGCCTCCGGGTCGGGCCCAATAAGGGAGAAAAAGTTTTGCACGAACTTGCCGACTTGTTGCAAGGCAAGTCCCGCGTACTCGATATGAAGATCGATCTGAGCAACCCCGCTTATGACGTGGACGTTCTTGTCATCGGCGGAGGCGGAGCCGGTTCCAGCGCGGCGATCACCGCTCATAAGAACGGCGCCAACGTCATGATGGTCACAAAGCTCAGGATCGGCGACGCCAACACCATGATGGCGGAAGGAGGCATTCAGGCTGCCGACAAAGAGAACGACAGCCCGGCCATCCACTATCTTGACGCCTTTGGCGGCGGTCACTTTGCGGCCAAGCCCGAACTACTAAAAAAACTTGTCTATGAGGCTCCGGACGCTATTAAATGGTTATCCGATCTCGGGGTTATGTTTGATAAGGATGAAAACGGAAACATGATTACGACACACGGCGGCGGCACTTCCAGAAAGCGCATGCACGCCTGTAAGGATTATTCCGGCGCAGAGATTATGCGTACCCTTCGCGACGAGGTGCTTAACAGAGAGATCCCCGTTGTGGATTTTACCGCGGCTATCGAGATAATTAAAGACGACAAGGGCAATGCGGCCGGCGCCGTCCTCCTTAACATGGAAACGGGAGAAGTTTCCGTAGCCAAAGCAAAGACCGTCGTTATTGCGACCGGCGGCGCGGGGAGACTGCACTACCAGGGCTTCCCTACCAGCAACCATTACGGCGCGACGGCCGATGGTCTTGTGCTTGCGTACCGCGCGGGAGCCAGACTGCTCTATGCGGACACGTTGCAATATCACCCCACCGGCGTTGCCGAACCGACGCAGATTTTCGGCGCGCTCGTTACGGAAAAGGTTCGTTCTTTGGGCGCTCAGCTTGTCAACAAAGAAGGTAAAGCATTCGTTTACTCGTTGGAGACGCGCGACGTTACCGCTTCTTCCATTATAAGAGAATGCCGTCAGCGTCATAACAGTATCAAGACAACGGATGGCGAAGGCGTATGGCTCGATACGCCGATGATCGAGCTCATCGGCGGCGAGGGTACCATCGAAAAGCGTATTCCCGCCATGTATCGCATGTTTGGTAAGTATGGTATCGACATTAGAAAAGAGCCCATTCTTGTCTATCCGACGTTGCACTATCAGAACGGCGGTATCGACATTGCCGCCAACGGAGAAACGGACGTCCGGAATTTGTTCGTCGCAGGAGAAGCCGTCGGAGGTATTCACGGACGGAATCGCCTGATGGGTAACTCGCTCCTCGATATCATCGTCTTCGGTCGCAACGCCGGACACTTTGCCGCGGAAAGAGCTAAAGAAACGAGCGTAGGTAAGCTCAACCTCGATCACGTCGCCGCTTTTGAAAAAGAATTGGAAAATGCAGGCATAAAGTCGAAAAAACTTTCTCCCCAGATCCTGCCCGATTATAGAAGAAAGGATATGTAAGCGGAGGCGGTAAAAGATGAATTATTTAGGTTCTGTTACCGGTTCGCTCCTGTCGACGCTGTTTTTCATCTTCGTGATCGCCGCGTTGGGATATCTGATCGGCTCTATTAAAATTAAGGGTATTTCTTTGGGCACCGCGGGCGTACTTCTTGTGGCTCTGCTTGTCGGCGTTCTTTTTTCCAACGTGTCTTCCTTTACGGTGGGAGAAAAAACGATCACGATTTGGAGCGACTCTATAAAATCGCTTTTCAGTCTGGTATCCAACATCGGAACGGCCATGTTCGTCACTGCCGTCGGGTTGATCGCCGGACCAAAGTTCTTCCGTTCTTTCAATAAGAGTATGCTCTCGTACCTTTTGATGGGCGTTTGCGTCATCACTACGGGCGTTATCCTCAACGTCATCATCTGTGCCGCAGGCGGTATGGATTTTGCTATGGGTACCGGACTGCTTACCGGTTCGCTTACGTCCACGCCCGGACTTTCCGCCGCCAAAGAGGCCGCTGCAGTTATCGGAGAGGACTTTGCCAACGAAGTCACCGCAGGTTACGGCATCGGCTATCTGTACGGCGTTCTGGGGGTCGTTTTGTTTGTTCAGATCATGCCCAAGATACTCAAAGTGGATATCGCCAAAGAAAGAGAGAGCTTTATTGCGGCCAGCTCGGTCAGGATTGCCGAAACGGATAAAAAACTTTTCAAAACTGATGGATTCGGGTTCTTCCCATTCTGTTTTACCGTTGCGATCGGTATCGTTATCGGTTCAATAAAAATCCCGATTTCCTCGACCTCTTATTTCAGTTTCGGTTCTTCGGGCGGCACGCTGATCGCCGGACTTATCGTCGGACACTTCGGTCATTTCGGAAAATTGGATATGCGGGTCAGCAAGAGTACGCTCAATTTCTTCCGTGAATTAGGGCTTATGCTTTTCCTGATCGGCGCAGGCGTTCCCGGCGGGGTCAATTTTGTCAAGTATTTTAACTGGCTCTACCTCGTTTACGGTATCCTCTTTACCACGATACCGATGGTCGTCGGATTTTTATTGGCAAAATACGTCTTTAAGCTGTCCATTTTCAACAACCTCGGCTCTATTACCGGAGGTATGACTTCGACTCCGGCTCTCGGATCGCTGATCTCGGTCGCGGGAACGGACGAAGTGGCATCGGCTTACGCCGCGACCTATCCCGTCGCGCTCGTCCTTATCGTCATCGCGTCCAATCTGATGGTTACCCTTGGGCTGTAACTGCGAAAAAATGCGAAAAAGATAAGATAAATTGCTTTAAACAGTATACCATTCTTTAAAAAAGATGATATAATACAAATACTATTTATGTGAGGTGGCTAACATGTCAAAAATCGATTTAACAAAATATGGCATTACCGGCACGACCGAGATTGTCTACAATCCTTCTTACGAAGAGCTTTTTAAAGAAGAAACCAAGCCCGAACTTACCGGATACGAGGTCGGTAAAGTCAGTGAGCTCGGCGCCGTCAACGTTATGACCGGCATCTATACCGGACGTTCGCCCAAAGATAAATTTATCGTCATGGACAATAACTCCAAAGATACCGTTTGGTGGACGACGGAAGGGTACAAGAACGACAACCATCCCGCTTCCGAAGAAACCTGGAAAGCGGTAAAGGAGATCGCCGTAAAAGAACTCTGCAACAAGAGACTTTTCGTTGTCGACGCTTTCTGCGGCGCTAACAAAGACACTCGCATGGCCGTCCGCTTTATTGTGGAAGTTGCTTGGCAAGCCCACTTCATCAAGAACATGTTCATCGTTCCCACCGAAGAAGAATTGGCTTCTTTCGAGCCCGATTTCGTTGTTTATAACGCTTCTAAGGCTAAAGTGGAAAATTACAAAGAACTCGGACTCAACTCCGAAACGGCCGTCGTCTTCAATATCAGCAGCAGAGAACAGGTCATCATCAACACCTGGTACGGCGGCGAAATGAAGAAAGGTATGTTCTCGATGATGAACTACTATCTCCCCCTGAAGGGTATCGCTTCTATGCACTGCTCTGCCAATACCGACATGGACGGCAAGAATACCGCTATTTTCTTCGGTCTCTCCGGCACAGGTAAGACTACGCTTTCTACCGATCCTAAGAGACTGCTTATCGGCGACGACGAGCACGGATGGGACGATAACGGCGTTTTCAACTTCGAGGGCGGCTGCTATGCTAAGGTCATTAACCTCGATAAGGATTCCGAACCGGATATCTACAACGCTATCAAGCGTAACGCTCTTTTGGAAAACGTGACTCTCGACGAAAACGGAAAGATCGACTTCGCCGACAAGTCCGTTACCGAAAATACCCGCGTTTCTTATCCGATCAGCCATATCAATAACATCGTACGTCCCGTCTCTTCCGCACCCGCCGCGAAGAACGTCATTTTCCTTTCTGCCGACGCATTCGGCGTTTTGCCTCCCGTCTCTATTCTGACGCCCGAGCAGACCCAATACTACTTCCTTTCCGGCTTTACGGCTAAGCTCGCCGGTACCGAACGCGGTATTACCGAACCCACCCCGACTTTCTCCGCTTGCTTCGGTCAGGCCTTCCTGGAACTGCATCCGACCAAATACGCCGAAGAATTGGTTAAGAAGATGAAAGCCAGCGGTGCAAAAGCTTATCTCGTCAACACCGGTTGGAACGGTACCGGAAAGAGAATTTCTATCAAGGATACCCGTGGCATCATCGACGCTATTTTAAGCGGCGCCATCAACAATGCCCCCACCAAGAAGATCCCGTATTTCGATTTCGAAGTGCCCACCGAATTGGAAGGCGTAGCGACCAACATCCTCGATCCGAGAGATACTTATGCCGATCCGAGCGTCTGGGAAGAAAAGGCCAAAGACCTTGCCGGAAGATTCATTAAGAATTTTGTCAAGTATACTACCAACGACGCCGGTATGGCTCTCGTTGCCGCAGGACCGCAACTGTAACGGTTTTTTTGCGGATAAAACAAACGCTAAGGGTTGCCTTGTTGGGCAGCCCTTTATTTTTTATTTAATTTTTTTTGACAATAATTTCCTTTTTTTTTAAAGAAAAAGAATAAAACTGAACGTTTATCAACCGTAATCAACTTTCTTCGACCGATTTCAACAGAGGAGAGATTTTGTCGTGATATGATGCGTGGCGCAAAAGGAGAGAAACGTGTCTGAATCAGAATTGATCGAAAGGATATTGAAGATAGAAGAGATACTCAGGATGCGTGAAAAATACGACGCGTTATCGAAGTATAACACGGGGGAAAAGGTTCACAAAAAGCAAATGGCTTTTCATAAGTGTCCGAAGCGTAACCGATGGGTGTTCGGCGGGAATCGGTGCGGGAAAACGGAATGCGGCGCCGTCGAGGCCGTCTGGATGGCGCGCGGAATTCATCCTTACAGACAGAACAGAGAGAACGTATTCGGATGGGTGGTCAGCGTAACGTACGAAGTCCAGCGAGACGTTGCGCAAAACAAAATACTGCATTATCTCGACCCTTCCTGGATAGAAGATATCGTCATGCAAAAGGGGAGCAAGGACAGCCCGACGTCGGGCATCATCGACGTGATCGTTGTCAGGAACATATTCGGCGGACTTTCGAGGATCGGCTTTAAATCGGTCGAACAGGGGAGAGAAAAGTTTCAGGGCGCAAGCCTCGACTTCGTCTGGTTCGACGAAGAACCGCCCAAAGATATTTATGACGAATGCCGGATGCGCGTCTTTGATAAAAAAGGAGATATTTTCGGCACGATGACGCCGCTCAGCGGCAGAACGTGGGTATACGAAGAAATATATCTGAACAAGTACGACAACAAAGAGGTGTGGTACGAGCAAATGGAGTGGTCGGACAATCCCTATCTCGACGAAGAGGAAATAAAAAGTCTGACTTCGGGAATGTCGGAAGAATCGCTTGACAGCCGAAGATACGGACGCTTTACCGGGGAGGGAGGATTGGTTTATCCGGAATTCGACGAAAACGTTCATGTTATCGATCCTTTTGATATACCGCCCGAGTGGCAAGACGTCATCAGTATTGATCCGGGACTGAAAAATCCTTTAAGCGCGCATTTTTATTGTGCCGATAACGACGGGAACGTTTACGTAGTAGCCGAACATTATGCCAAAGAAAAAGACGTGGACTGGCACGCGAAGAGAATAAAAGAGATTGCGGACGGACTCGGATGGCGCAGGAACTCCCGCGGTAATCTTGAAGCGCTGATCGACAGCGCGGCAGGGCAACGGACGCTCGCCGCCTCCAAAAGCGTGGCCGAAATGTTTTCCGAACGAGGGATTGACGTCAACTGCCACGTCAATAAAGAGGTGTTCAGCGGCATAAACCGGGTCAAGTCGCTCTTTGCCGCGCGTCCGCCGGCAATCTTCATCTTTCGCAATTGTAAAGAGATGATACGAGAATTGAAAGGGTACGTGTGGGGAAACTACGACATGCCGGTCAAGCGTGACGACCATGCGATGGACGATTTTAGATAACGTATTTTATAATATAAATATTATGGAAAATGTAGGTTTTTTTGTATGTCTTACTTGTTTTTATGCGTGTTTTATGCGCAAAATTTATGAACAGAGATAGTCTTTATTTTATAATTGTGCCAAAAAGTTGACAA
>JAEDHK010000027.1 GCA_016297005.1 Clostridia bacterium | reverse complement strand
AAAAACGGATGAAAGTATTTGGAACAATGAAACGCTCGAAGAACTTGCGTGCGCACTTGAAAAATTACCGCAAATAGAGCGGGATGTGATCATTCTTATATATTATCACGGGAAACCCAAAACCGAAGTTGCAAAAATTCTCGATATTACTTACGGACAGCTGCGTTATCTACACGACAAGGCTCTCAGTCGACTGAAAGAGACGCTCTCGCGTCATTTATCATCAAATTGAAAAAATTTTATTAAAGGAGAATATATCTATGAAAAAGAAAAAACTGTTAAAAAACTTTTTGCTGTGCGTTGTGATAGCGATGAGTGTCTGCGGCATAGCTGCGTGTGCCAGCAAGCCCGACAGCGTAACCGTCGAACAGATAATTGAGGCAAACGACAGGCAGAAGGTAATCGAAGAATACGGCAATCTGCACGTAACCTTAACGGCTGACGAGGTAATGTACGGCAGCAATCTTAAAACCATTTGTTTCACCTCCAACGAATACGGGTTGATAATGGATTATGAAGATGCGGAGTCAGAAGATAAGTATAATCACTGCACGTGTATAAACGGCGTGAGATACGTAGCTTGTAAAGACGGGGATGAAGAACAATATTATGCGTCTATTTTTACGGGCGACTATACCGCTTTTATAAGCGAAATAAGGAATATAAACACTCAAGCGAATGTTGGCACGCCTGAAATAAAGGACGGGAAAGTCGTACTCGTTACGACGGAAACTTATGATTATACAGACTTTTCATTAACGTATGAAAATACCTATTATTGCAATAGGGAAACGTTGCTTATTGAAAAAGTAATTTCACATGCGACCTCCGACGGTGAAGAAATTGCAACCGATGAGTATACTTACGTCTACGGCTCGGAACATACACCTCCATTAAAGGCGTATTCTTTACATAAAAACGCCACGGACAAGGCGAACTTTGTCGTGGTCAGCAATGCAGGTACGTCAAGCGAAAAACGCACTGAGTATACCATAGCCGGTACCTCTGATTTACGAGTTGAAAATTTAGGCGAAACCCAATACGCCCTGTACTCAGATGCGGTTCACTCCGAAGAAGTGGAACAAATTGCACCTTACGTAACGGGCGGAGAAACTCCCGTGTTCTATCTTGCCGAAAGTACCGCCCCCACGCTTAAACAGCTTACAGAGGCGAATGACAGACAGAAGGTAATCGAAGAATACGGCAATCTGCACGTTACGGAAACCACCACGTACGATTCAGGCGCAGTTTATACGGCAAATGCGTTATTTTACGCCAACGATTACGGTCTGGTAATGGATTATCTGGACGAGGCATCGGACGGAAGCAAATATAATTCCACTACAATGATTAACGGTATGATGTTTGTATTTAATAACGGCGTCAACAATAAGCTGTATATTGCGGACTTATATGCGGACAGCGAATATAACGCTAAAATCAGTACGATTTACAATTTAGTAAAAAGCGACGTAATCCAAGCCCCCGAAGTCAAGGACGGAAAAATCGTAGTCAAAACGGAGTTCGAGTATCCGCTGTTTAATTATTCCGAGAAAAAGACCTTCTATTTTAATGCGGAGACGTTGCTTATAGAAAGGGCAACTACGCAATATACAATCACTACGTCCGATGCAATCGGAACGACAACCAACGAGGTTACCTACGAATACGGTTGTTCAAACTATAGCCCTGCGCTGACGGCATACAACGCGCATAAAAATGCCGAGAACAAGTCGGACTTCATAGTCGTACGCAATGCCGGAACGGCAGACGAAAAGCGTACCGAATATACCATATCCGGCCAGTCCGCTTTGGTTGTATACGACGGGGAAGAAAAGGAATACGCCCTGTATGCCGACGCTGACTGCACGATTGAAGTAGAAAACTATAAAGACTACCTCACGGACGGAGAAGCCCCCGTATTCTACCTTGCCGAAAAGACCGCCGTACCCACTCTCAATTAGATTATAGAGACAAACGACAAGCAGAAGTCGTTGATATTTCGCAAATTGAAGAGTGTTAATCAAAAAAATAATAAGGTGATTAACGTATGAAACTAATAAAAAGGATTGTTACGGTTTTAACAGCAACTGTCTGCGTATTGGGCGTCAGTGTTCTTACTGCCTGCGACTTAGGAGAAAACCAAGAAGCCAACAATATAGAGGCTTCAGGATATATCTATATCGACGGGCAACAGCCTTTGTTTATTGAAGGTCAATCTTCCTTGAACGACGACGAGGCTGCACGTTTCAAAGATACCATAACCGCTTCTGACATTATTTTGGGCGACGAGCTTGCGGGAAAGACGGTTACGAGTGTGGAGTATAAGGACGAGTCCTCTTTGGTCGTATACCTCGACGGTAAGGCAAACGACTTTGAGGGTGACAGCGTGTACTGTAAGGTTACGGTCAAAGGCAGCGCTACGAAAGACGGCAAAAATTCTTACGGCTACGTAATCTTACGCAAACCCAAGCTTACCTGTATGGGCGGTATGTATACAACCAACACTCTTAAAAGCAGATTGTCTTTGCCGTACGGCGAGTTTATAACCGAGAACGTCACACTTGAAAATATCACCGCTGTCGAGCCTGCTGGGGCTAAGGTGGAAGAGGTTTATCTTTCAGACGGAGAGCTCTACGTTACGGTATCGGGGCTTGCCGACAGGTTTGATTATCCTACGATAAGCATTTCGGCGTCGGTAACAAGTTTTAACAAGCAAATAACAATAACGTTATCGACGTTCAGTACGGCGGAATTATATGAATAATAACGTGTAGACGATTTTGTGTTTACAAAAATCAATAATACTGAGTGAATCAAAATGAAAAACGTAACACTGTTAAAAATCTAACAATTGGCTCGCAAATAAAAAATAAATTAACAGGAGG
>JAEDHK010000026.1 GCA_016297005.1 Clostridia bacterium | reverse complement strand
GGACGAAGCAAATCACGCTTGGGACGAGGGCGTAATCACCACCCCGGCAACAACAACGACGCCCGGTGTAAAGACCTATACCTGCACCGTCTGCGATAAAACCAAGACCGAACCGATTGCCGTTTTGGAAAAGACTGCGGGTACTGTTTCCATCAACTCATCTTACGCCCCCGGCAAAACCTATGACAAGACTCCTGTTGCAGCTCCCGTTCTTGCCGACTGCACCACAAATAACGCCGCAGGCGCGTTCTCGATTGCATGGTATCAAAAAGTTGACGGCGTTTACGGCAGTACGCCTCTTGCGGCAGCCCCTGTCAACGCAGGCGATTATAAGGTTGTGGTTAAGATTGCGGAAACCGACGATTACACCGAAGCCACCGCGGAAAAGGAATTCACCATTGCAAAGAAACAACTGACCGTCACGGGTACGACCGTCGCCGATAAGGACTATGACGGCACGACGACGGCTACCGTCACGGTAGGCACGTTGAGCGGCGTTGTGGACGGGGAAGACGTTACCGTAAGCGCAAGCGGCACGTTTGCAAGTGCAGCAGCGGGCAATGATATTGCCGTGACCGTGACATACCAAATCGGCGGAGCGGATGGCGCAAATTATCTTGCACCCGAAACCGACGCGACGTTAACCGCAGACGTTCTCGTTTATACGAAATTCAGTATCACCAATGCAAAGATTGTTTCCGGAAGAGGAATGATGGTAGAGGGTACCGTTGACTGCGGGGTTATAAACGTAGATGACATCTTCACTCTCGTTAGGACGGATGGTACTACCAAAACCGTACAGGTGACCGCTATTTCGGTGAATAACGATACCACGGTAACGTCGGTGACCGCCGAAACCGAAGGAGCCGTTGCTTTGTTATTGAGAGGTCTCACGACATCCGATGTTGGGGTTGGCGACTCGCTCATCAAAGGTACGAAATTCAGTATCACCAATGCAAAGACCGTTTCCGGAAGAGGAATGATGGTAGAGGGAACTGTTGAGTGCGGAGCTATAAACGTAGGCGACACCTTCATTCTCGTCAGAACGGACGGTACTACCAAAATCGTACAAGTGACCGCTATTTCGGTGAATAACGATACCACGGTAACGTCGGTGACCGCCGAAACCGAAGGAGCCGTTGCTTTGTTATTGAGAGGTCTCACGACATCCGATGTTGGGGTTGGCGACTCGCTCACCAAAGGTAGCGAGCAATAAAGGAGTAGTCGGTCAGGGTCGGTTTTTATCCGAAAACCGACGATGAAGGCGGGCGAAATACGACAGAGTATATGCAAACGCCCAAGCAAACGCAAGATTTGCTTGCCCTCAAAAGTCAAACATATAGGGTGTGACGGACAATTATTTGTCGTCTTGCAGGATGTTATGACCAAGGAGTGCGGACGGACAAAATTTGTCCGTCCGCATTGCCCGTTAAATATGAAAATATCTTTTCAAAGGAGATCAACAATATGTAAACAAGCAAAAGAAGCATTTCTATCGGTCTGATATCTGCCGAATGCGGAACGGCTAAAAACGGAGAAAAGATGCTTTATTACAAATGCTTGGGACGAAAACATAAAAACGGCTGTACAAAAGCTCAGGTGCGAAAAGAAATACTCGAAAAGTACGTTTTAGACAACGTTGTAGAGCAAATGAGTAAGCCGGAAATATTAGAAAAAGCAGCCAACTACCTTTTGCAAGTACAAGAAAACAGGATAAAGCAAAACTCGGTTGTTGCCAATCTTGTGAAAGAGAAAAGGCAAACCGAGAACGCAATAAACAACATTATGGACGCTATTGAGCAAGACGGACAAAGCGCAACGGTTATGAAGCGTATGCGAGAACTCGAAGCCAAGCTAACGGACGTTGAAAAACGGCTGACGATAGAGAAATCTCAAACTGCGTTCAGACTGACGAAAGAACAGATAACGGAATATTACAAATCCGCTTTGGAGAAAGAACCTTTACTTCTAATAAATCACTTCGTAAAGGAAATTCAACTTTACGACGACAAGATGATAATAATTTACAACACCCCCAAGAGCATAAACCTTGACGAGAGTCAGGGTTTTTCTTTTTACGACAAAAACGTAAAAATGCCCTATGTGATACAAAACAGACAGTATTACGGACTTAAAGATTTCAGACTTATAATGCGTATCTGACAATTACGCAGACGATTTATTCCACGGTGCTCTTGACCTGAGCCTCTCAGGAGCGTGTCGGTAGGCAAATAAACCGCCAACCGACAGCCCCGAGGGGCTTTTCGTTTGCCTTTGGCAAGATAGCCTGACACACTCCTTTCTCACGTCAAGAGCCTTTCGCGGCATAAAGAACTATTTGTTGAATAGAGAGACGTCAATACAATTAAGCGTTAATACCATTCCGTGCACTTCATCAGAAAAACGTTTTGGATTTATAAGATATGGTTTTTCTCTATATAGTTCATCATAATTCGAGGTAGAATAACGGAAATGTGAGCCGTCGTTATCCAACGAGTCCAAAACCTCGACCAATGTGGTAATACGCTTTATAAAACCTTGCTCTTTTTCTAATATGTAGGGTTTATTCTGCTCGACAAATATAGACCATAGTTCTTGAATATTATGCGTTGGTTTCTTTATTTCAATATTTGTTAATTCTAATGCATTTTTTAATGATAATTCAACTGCTTGTCTGCATAAAAATAAGAATGGAACCCAAACAGATCTCAATGAAATGATTTTGAGATTTTGGTTATACGAGCCATTGTACGAGGGATTGGATAGAATATCAATTGCGTGCAAATATGATTGGACTATTTCAAACTTTGCACCACTATATTTGAACTCTTTTTTCATAATCGTAGAAGCCGAAATTAATTCCCACCCCTTTGACCTATCCAAATCAATGCTGTTGCGAATAAAGTCCTCTTTTGTCGGGATATCATCGCTCATTTTAATGCCAATAAACATAACAAATATCCTATGAATTTGAAATACATAAATAATAGCAAAAGCAAATACTTTTATCAATAAAAAACCTAAACCAAACACTTTCGTATTCGATTTAGGTTCTGCTTGGCGGGCAGGGTCACGTTGCGTTAGAACTCTTTCTGCGTTATCAATGGCGACTT
>JAEDHK010000025.1 GCA_016297005.1 Clostridia bacterium | reverse complement strand
TTTTTAATCATCTTTCTCGCTTTTTCTTTGTCCTCGTTCTTTGCCGCAATACCGAAGAATACGCCCATCACGACACTCCAAACGCCTGCGGTCGCCAAAAGCACCCACCACATATAAGGCTGGTACTGTTCAAACAGATACTCCACATAGGAAGATACCTTTTCGTACTGTTCGCCCATATTCTGCGTGGTAATCGCTCCGCAATTCGTGCAGACGTAAGTACGGATATTTTCTCCGTCCACAACGGTCGATTCCGTGAGTTCAAAGTTATGCCCCGTAGCCGGGATTTCCGTATAGTATTCATCGCCGCACTTCTCGCAATGGAAAATTCGTTCTCCCGCCGTTTCGCAATGCGGTTCTCTCACGACTCTTGTGGTATAATCGTGACCTGTCGCTTTTACCGTATCGGTCAGATATTCGTATCCGCAAACGGTACAGGTATGAAGCTGTCCGCCGTCCTCCGTACAGGTCGCTTCCTTTGTCGTTTCGGTATATTTGTGACCGAGCGCCGTCCGAACGTCCGTTTCGTAAGTATCGCCGCAATTCAGACAGGTATGCTTGATACAACCGTAAGTCGTACAGGTTGCCTCTATCGTTTCGACGTCGTAGTTATGTCCGAACGCAAGTTTTACGTTCCCCTCGTACTCATCGCCGCAACTCGTACACTTAAAAACCGAATAGCCCTTTGTCGTGCAGGTCGGCTCAACGATTTTCGTTACGACGTAATTGTGCGTAATAGAAAACGTCTTTGTCGTGGACAGTCCGTATTCGTTCGTTACCGTTACGGTATAACTGCCTTCCGTCTTGATCCAAGTTCCTTTGGTATAATCATCTCCGTTCAGCGTTGCCGTGTTGCCGTTCGTCCAAGTGATATAGACGGAATTGTCCGTTCCCGATTGTTCTACCGTCGGATCAGGATACAAGATTTGAAGGTCAATCCAATAGGTTTGGCTTCTGTTTCCCAAATCGTCAACGGCGTAGAAATAATACTTTCCGTTTTCGCTTTCAAGCGTCGTCGAATAGGACGACGTTCCGGCGAGTACGTAACTGCTGCTTGACGGCGTTTTGTAATACAGCTTTACGCTTCCGCTGTCATCGCTTGCCGATACGGTAAAGCCGAGTCCGTAAGTCGAATAAAACTCCGTCTGCAAGCACCCGAGAATCGGCGCAGACTTGTCGAGAATAACCGTGTAAATCATCGAGAAGTTCCCCGCAGCGTCCGTACAATAGAAACTGTACGTGCCTTCTTCTGCGAGCTGGCTTCCGCTCGTGTAGGATTCGTAGCCCGACGATGAAGGGGTTTGAACGTAAATGCTTTTGATTCCCGACATCGAATCGCTCGGCACAAACTTAACGTAGTTCGCATTGGTTTTTCCGCCGCTTGCGACCGTCGAAGTTCCGCCGTAAAGCGTTCCCGTCGGTTTTACGGTATCAAGACAAATCATAACCGTTTCGGATTCGTTTCCCGCATTATCAAACGCACGAAAACGGTAAATACCGTTTGTATCCGTGGTCTGAATCAGCGTACCTGCGGCATAAGTTTCCCATACCGTACTGTTCGGCTTCTTGTACTGCATATAAGCGATTCCGCTCAACCCGTCGCTTGCCGTATATTTGAACGCTTTATTGGTCGTAGTCGTAACCGTCGTTCCGTTACTGTCGGTAATTTTTCCCGTCGGAATCGCCGTATCGAGATAAATTGAACTCACCGCAGAAGTGTTTCCCGCATTGTCCACAGCTCTGAACTGATACAAACCGTTCGTCGCGCTTGCGGAAATGGTTGTACCCGAAGAATAAGTCGTCCACGAAGAACTGCCCGGCGTTTTATATTGCAGGTAACTCACCCCGCTCCCCGTATCCGTTGCCGTATAGGAAAACGCGCCGTTTGTGTAACCCGATATTGCCGTACCGCTACTGTTTTTTATCGTTCCCGTAGGCGCGGCGGAATCAAGGTAGATCGTTTGCGTATCCGAAACGTTCCCCGCCTTATCTACCGCCCTGAACTGATACTGTCCGTTCGTTGCGGTTGAAGCAATCGTTGTACCCGAAGTATAGGACAACCACGAAGAACTGCCCGGTTTTTTATATTGCAGGTAGCTCACTCCGCTCCCCGTATCCGTTGCCGTATAGGAAAACGCGCCGTTTGTGTAACCCGATATTGCCGTGCCGCTGCTGTTCTTTATCGTTCCCGTGGGTTTTGACGTGTCGAGATACAAATAATATGTACTTGAAGTATTTCCCGCCTTATCCTTGGCGTAGAAATAATACAACCCGTTTGTTGCGGTCGATGAAACCGTTGTGGAAGTACCGACGTTTGAATAGTAACTGCTGCCCGGCGCTTTCATATAAAGCGCTTCCGCACCGCTCCCTGAATCGGAAACGGAAATATATGTGGAAGCACTTGTGTATTTCCCGGTCGAAGAAGTCGATGCGCCGTTGATTGTCGGAGCCGTAGTATCTACGACAAATGAGGACGAAACGTCCATACTGTACCAAGCGTATGCTCGTGCGTTCGGATTCCATCCTGCACCCCTCAAAGAACAGGTAAAATTATATGTACCGTCCGACAAATTCGACAGCGTATAATTCTTTCCTGACTGAGAACCTACGGTCGTTCCCGAACTGTTGGTTACGCTCATCGAATAACCTTGTATCGACGCGTCAAGCGTAATTGTGAGCGAGTTGCTTGCTATCGCTCCGCCTTTGGATAGATTCGCCGTACCCGAAGTGGAAGAACCGTAAATATAGAATTTTACGGTCGTCATACTTCCGTTGTCGCCCTTTACGCTTGCGGATAAAACGCCCGTTCCCGAACCGTCAGCCGATTTAGACGTGTTATAGTTGTAATAGTGCGTATAGTCATACGCCAAGGTATATTTCGGCGTTGTCGCCGCATACGCCGTGTTTGTCGTCGCCATTGCCAAGCACAGACTGATACAGAGTGCGAATACGGCAAGACACAGCCACTTTGCTATGCCTTTCTGTTTGGTTTTTACCACTTATTTAACCTCCCCTTTTTGATAATTTTCGCCCGTTTTATCCTCAAACAGGCTCTTGATATATTCTCCCGTCGTGATTTTCACGCAGGTACGAAGTTCCGTAGAACCGACAAAGAACACCTGTCCCGTAACCGCCGATATAATCATTCTCTGCTCGTCGCCGTTGAAGCTGTCGCCCGCCTTGTAAACGTCCAAAACGTCTTTCATGTCGGGCGCGCTTAATTTGAAAATAAACGTGTACTGCGAGTTTTTGAGAATGGCGCTCGTCTTGCTCCTGAGTTCCTCGTTTGCGTTCCAGTCCGCAATGTTTTGCGTGGCGGGAAT
>JAEDHK010000016.1 GCA_016297005.1 Clostridia bacterium | reverse complement strand
CTAATTTCCTTGATGCAGCAATCAGAGATAAAGCAGAGATCAAACCCTTTCCGTATAAGAACCTCGCGGCATATACCAAGATGCGAAACGTAGCAGGTATCTCACAGACCGAAGCACAGAAATCCTCCGACCTCTATATGAAGTGTCGTTATCTTGACGAACTGACAGGAGGAAAGGGTTGTGTGTTTGCAACGGGTACGCCTATCTCCAATACGATGGTAGAGCTTTACACGATGCAGAAATACCTTCAGTACGATGAGCTTCAGTTGCGCGGACTTCTCAATTTTGATGCTTGGGCATCGACCTTTGGCGAGACGGTAACGGCAATAGAGCTTGCACCCGATGGTAGCGGATACCGAGCAAAGACACGCTTTGCAAAGTTCTTTAACATCCCCGAGCTGATGGCAATGTTTAAGCAGACGGCGGACATTCAGACCGCAGATATGCTCAAACTTCCCGTACCCGAAGCGCACTACCACATCGTCAAGGTCGAAGCAAGTGAGGAGCAGAAAGAACTCGTTGAGTCCTTTGCGGAGAGAGCCGAAAGGGTTCACAACCGTATGGTAAGCTCAACAGAGGACAATATGCTTCTCATCACAAACGACGGACGAAAGGCTGCACTTGATCAGCGACTTGTCGATATTGGTCTTGGAGATTATGATGGAAGTAAGGTCAACACTTGCGTTCAGAACATCTACGAGATTTGGGAAAAGTATGCGGATAAAAAGGCGGCACAGCTTGTGTTCTGCGACCTTTCCACACCGAAGGATGACGGCAGCTTCAATGTTTATGATGACATCAGAAATAAACTCATTGAGCGGGGAATACCGCCCGAGGAGATCGCTTTCATTCACGCGGCAGATACCGACACAAAGAAGAAAGAACTTTTTGCCAAGGTTCGCCGTGGACAAGTCAGAGTGCTTATGGGTTCAACCTTCAAGATGGGAGCCGGCACAAACGTGCAGCAGAGACTCATTGCACTTCACGACCTTGACGTTCCGTGGAGACCCGCTGACCTTGAACAGAGAGCAGGTCGAATTGTCCGACAAGGAAACTCCAACCCCGAGGTTGACCTTTACCGTTACGTTACGGAGGGAACCTTCGACGCCTATTCCTATCAGCTTCTTGAGAGCAAACAGAAGTTTATTTCGCAGATTATGACGAGTAAATCTCCGGTAAGAAGTGCAGAGGACGTGGACGAGACCGCCCTATCCTATGCGGAGATCAAGGCTCTTGCAAGCGGCAATCCGAAGATTATGGAGAAGATGCAGCTTGATGCCGACGTTGCAAAACTGAAGCTTCAAAAGGCAGATCACTTGAGTCAGAGGTACAGCCTTGAGGACGCTCTTATCAAGAAGTTCCCGAGGAATATTGCCGACCAAGAGGAGAGAATTAAGTGCTTGATCGAGGATATTGAAACCGCAAAGAACTCCACGTTCCCGAATGAAAACGGATTCTCCCCGATGGAAGTTATGGGCACGACCTATACCGAAAAGGCAGAAGCGGGTAAGGCGATCCTCGCTGTATGTGAGCGCATCAACTCGCCCGACGAAAGACCTCTTGGTGAATATCGTGGTTTCAAAATGGAGATTGGATTTGATACCTTTGGTAGAGAGTTCTTTATCAATTTGCGAGGAAAACTCTTTCACAAAGTTCCACTCGGACAAGATGCTAACGGTATCATTATCCGTCTTGACAATGCTATCGAAGCCTTTGAAAAGCGAAAGCAGGGCTGTGAGCTTCAGCTTGAAGAACTGCATAAGCAGGTCGAGAACGCGAAGGCGGAGATCGCTAAACCCTTTGCAAGAGAAGCAGAGCTTGAGGAAAAATGCAAGCGACTTGCAGAACTCAATGCTGAGCTGAATATGGATAAGCGAGAGAACGAGATCGTTGACGGCGCAGAGGAGCAGAGCGAGGATGAGCGCGACGAGAACAGCAGAACGAGATCTGATCGTACCGACAGATAACGGTCAGATTGCACGGTGAAAATAAGACGTGCGGGCAACAGACATTGTACTGTTGCCTTACATAAGAGAAATTGAAAGTTAAGATATAATTCAGAACTGATTGAAAATTTCACATTTTTATGATATAATAAACTCACCGATAAATAAGAATTTGTGAGGATGATAAGATGGTCAATATAACAGATGTAAGACAGATTCTTCAATTCGCAATAGATGCGGAGATTAAAGTCTTTCTTGATGGCGGCTGGGGTGTAGATGCACTTCTTGGACATCAGTCAAGAAGCCATAACGATATTGATATTTTTGTAGAAAAGAAAGATTATCAGAATTTTATAGAGATAATACAAGCTAATGGATTTTATGAAATTAAGATGGAATATACAACATTGAATCATACTGTATGGGAAGATGCGAAAAACAGAATTATTGATTTGCATTGTTTTGAATATACAGGCAAAGGTGAAATTCTTTATGAGGGGGATTGCTTTCCGTTAGAAATTTTTTCAGGTAAAGGAAAAATTGAGGAGATAGAGGTTTCCTGTATTGAACCATATAGTCAAGTAATGTTCCATCTGGGATACGAGTTTGATGAAAATGATGTACATGATGTGAAGTTATTGTGTGAGACATTTCATATCGAAGTTCCAAATGAGTATAGATAACGACAAATTCCAATTTATCGAGAGATTAAGAGGTAAAGTAGAATGGAAGAATCGAGAAAGAAGTATGCCGATATAATTGATTTACCGCATCATCAGTCTGATACACGTCCAAAAATGTCGAATTATGACCGTGCTGCGCAGTTCTCTCCCTTTGCCGCTTTAACGGGACACGCTGATTCTATTAAAGAAACGGCACGTTTGACTGACGATTATAATGAGCCGTCGGAACAAATGAAAGCCATAATGGACAAAAAGATATTGTTTCTTATGGAGCAGTTGGAAAATCAACCTGAAATCACAATTACGTTTTTCAAGCCCGATGAAAAGAAAGAGGGCGGGGCGTACATTACAATTACAGGTGTGGTAAAGAAAATTAAGACTTATGAACGTCAAATGCAAATGACAACGGGAGACCTTATTCCGATAGATATGATATTTGGGATTGACGGAGAGATATTTAGCAAGATAGATTATTGACATAATTTAGGTTTTAATAAACAAGAATATCTAAAATAAAGAGATTATTCCGAGAAAGGATATTATCTCTAAGTGTGCCAAAATGTGTGCCAAGTAAATAGTGAAAATAGAAAGAACGCTGAATAAGGCGTTCTTTTTTATTGTTTTAAGGTAAAAAAAAGAGATAAAAAAAGATAATATCTTAAATGGACGAATTGCGGTATTACGTCATGCACCACCGAACCATGTGTATGCCGGAGAAAAAAACGGAGACAGCGCTTGAAAGAAATTTCAAAAAACTTGTCGCTCAGGCAAAAAGGAGGTGATGAGTATGCTTGAAACCTTGTATAAAAAAGCAAAAGGGTACGACGTGGAAGAAGTAGTGTGCGAATACAGCGTGGACGAGAACGGTGAAAGGCAGCTTTCCAAAGAAAAACATACCATTAAGCATGTTCCGCCGGATCTGTCCGCAATAAAAGCATATTTAGAATTAAAGGATTCTGATCTTCAAAGGATGGAGACCGAAAACTTAAAAAAAGAAAAAATCAGGCTTCTGAAAGAACTAAAAAAAAGCGAGGGAAAACATGAAAGAAAGCAAAATTGATCCGAGAGTAAAATTTGTCCGCGAGGACTTTTTGAGGCGCGTCGAAGAACGTTTAAATCTGGAAAGAAGTTGGCTGTTGAACCTGAACTTTTATGCCGGGAATCAACAGTCGCAAGTTCTTCCTACCGGAGAAATAACGGAAGCGGATAAGCGTTATTACTGGCAGGAAAGCGAGGTTTACAACCATATCGCCCCCATCGTGGAAGCGAGACTGAGTAAGTTTGCCAACGTTCGCGGACTGGTCAGCGTCGTGCCGGCCACAAATGATCCGGCGGATGTCGAGACGGCCAGGTTTTCTACGAAGCTGCTTCGGAGTGTGGAAGAGGAAAACGGTTTTAAACGGCTTGTCAACGAGGCTACGTTCTGGTCGGAGCTTACCGGCACGGCTTTTTATAAGGTAACGTGGTCGACAAGCAAAGGAAGGTGCGTTTCTCCGGAAGAAGGACTTTATGAAGGGGACGTGGACGTCACAGTTTGTCCGCCGTACGAGATATACCCGGATAACCTGAGCGCGGGGAGTATGGAAGAAGTGCGCAGTCTCATCCACGCGAAGGCCTATCCGTTGTCCGTTGTCGAAGAGATATGGGGGATCAAACCGAAAGTAGGAGGTCCGGTCAGCGTGTTTTTTTGCGACAGCGTTACGGTCGGCGGCAACGGCATACAAAACGGTCGGAACAGAATGATACGAAGCGCGGAAAAAAAGGATTACGTGACCGTACTTGAACGTTACTCTTTGCCTGACGCCGAAAATCCTGACGGAAGACTACTCGTTGTCGCGGGAGATACTCTTTTGTATGACGGGCCATTGCCGTATACTTGCGGAGAGAACGGCACGAAAAGATTGCCGTTTGTGCGGCAGGCCTGTATTTCTCAACCGGCGTCTTTTTTCGGGAGCAGCATCGTGGAAAGGATAATTCCCGTTCAGCGAGCGTACAATGCGATTAAAAACCGAAAACACGAATTCTTTAATCGAATGACGGCGGGCGTGTTGATCGCCGAGGACGGAAGCGTCGATCTCGACGAACTGGAAGAAAACGGGATCGGCCCGGGCAAGGTGCTCGTTTATCGTCAGGGGAGCAACGCTCCCGTCATGGAAAGCATGGGCGGCGTTCCGGCCGAATTCGGCGAGGAAGAAGACAGACTGTTGTCCGAATTCGTGACGATAAGCGGCGTCAGCGACTTTTTACTTAATTCGGGCGTCTCGACCAATAATTTGTCCGGGCTCACTTTGAAGCTTATTATGCAACAGGATAGCGGGCGACTGGCTATGACCGCCGATAATATCCGATTCGCCATGAAGGACGTGGGCAAAATGATTCTGCGGCTATATAAACAGTTTGCGTCCTTTGGCAGATTGAAGAGGATCGCCGGAGATAACGGTACGTCTGAAACGGCGCTCTTTTCTGCAAGCGATATCAGTTGCGAAGACGTCGCGTTCGACGTGGAGGATGAAACCGTCGTTTCTCCGGAGATAAAAAAAGAGACTGCGAAAGAAATTTTTGAGATGGGCCTGATGAACGGACCGGACGGGAAGCCGGACGAAAACGCTCGTCTTAAAATGCTCGAACTGATGGGAATGGGCAATTGGCAAAGCGCCTGTTCCGAACAGGAACTGCATCGCAAAAAAGCGATGCGAGAAAACGATATGTTTATCGATTCGGTACCCGAAGTCGAAAGTATAGATTCCCACGAAATTCATATCAGCGAACACACGAGCTATTTGCTCCAAGAGAATTGTCCGCTCGGACCCAAAGAAAGACGCTCGCTTATCGAACACGTGGAAAATCATAAAACGCTTTTGAAAACGGTTACCGATAGAGAAGCATAAAAAGATCACCGAACCAAAAAGGAGTTAAAAAATGGAACAAGAAAAAATTTCTCAGGATCCCGCCGCTTGCGGCGATAAGAAAACGGAAACTTCTTACGGAAAATTTAATTCCGCTGAAGACCTTCTCAAAGCCTATTCCGCTCTCGAAAGCGAATTCACAAAAAGAAGTCAGCGTTTAAGAGAACTGGAAGTCGCCTCCTCCGCCGCCGAAAAAGCGAACGAAGTGGACGCTTTTATAAAGAGGTATCCCATTGCCGAACGCTATAAGGATGAATTGAACGAAGAGATCGCCGGGTCCGCCGGAACGGAAAAAAACTACGAGGGCGCTCTTCTCAACGTTCTGTCCCGCAAAGTAAAAACGGCAGACGAAATGGCAAAGGACGAGAACGTCATCAACAAGGTGCTCAGTGACGAAGACAATAAGGAGTACGTCATCAACGGTTATCTCGACCGCATTCGGAAGAACAGTTCTTATAAGTCTTTACCCAAAGGGGGAGCTATCCCCGTCGCGCCGTCTTTTCGTCCACGTTCCATCAAAGAGGCCGGAGAAATAGCAAAAAAAATTTTAGAGAGGATGTAAAATATGTTAACGATCAGTAATGCAGATAAGATATTGCGCTCGGTATATCTCGACGCCGTGGCGGAAGAGATCAAAGAAAACACCAGCCCGTTCATCTCCCGCCTGGAAGAAACGAGCGAGTATCTTGCCGGAAAAGAAATCGTATCCCCTTGCCGTATCGGCATCAACGGCGGCGTCGGGTGCGTCAGCGAAACGGGCGATCTCCCTGCCGCGGGGGCTCCCAATTATCTCAACCTGAAAGCGAATTTATGTAACGTGTACGGTAATCTGGAGATCAGCGATAAACTGCTTCGTCTTGGTCAGGGATCTCCTTCTTCGGTGGTTAACGTGCTCAATCACGAAATGGAAAACCTGCTCAAATCGGCCAAGTTCAATATGCGTCGTATGCTCTTCCAGAACGGAAACGGCGTCCTGGCAACCATCGACAGCCATACCACTTCGACGGGGACCGTTCTTTCTGTGAATACCACCAAGAACCTTGTCGAAGGCATGATCGTCGATATCAACGGCACTACCGGCGCGCTTTCTTCCGGACATACGGTAACTTACGTAAATCGCGCCGAAGGCACGGTAACCATCACGCCCTCTACGACCTATACGACCACGGGCAATACGCTTTCCGTTCAAGGTAGCTTTGGTCACGAGATTTACGGTTTGCCCTATCTCTTCGACGACGATCTGACTTTGTTCTACGGGAACGCGAGAAGGAACGTCTCTTTTGCGCTCCCCACCGACTATACAGCGAGCGCCGTCACCAACGATAGTATTCAGGAAGTGCTCGACAAAATCGAAGAAAACTACGGCTCGACGCCCAATCTCATTATCGCGTCGTACGATATGCGCCGTAAGTATCTCGAATACCTACGCACCAATTGTCTGAACATCGATCATAAAGAGATCGAAGCCGGATTTTCTTCCATCACTTACAACGGCATTCCGCTGTACGTAGAAAAGTTCGCGCCGGATAACACCGCTTACTTCGTCAATACCGACGACTTCAAGTTGGTGCAACCGAGCGAATGGAGCTGGCTCGAAAGCAACGATGGCAACATTTTGCATCAGATGGGCGGCAAAGCCGCGTACTATGCAACGTTGGTCAAGTATTGTAACTTGCTCTGCGTTCGTCCTATGGCGCAAGCAAGCCTGACTTACGTCGCTTCGGAAGCTAACTAATCGATAGAAGCGAGGCGCAGATGAAAATAAAGATCAATAACGACCTGTTCGACATAGCGTCAAGAATAAAAGAGATCGACCCTCGGTACGAAATATTTTTTGAGACCGAAGCACAGAAGTTCACGGTGTGGGCGAACGGAAAAAGGCAACTGACTTTACCGTTTGAGAACCTGGACGAAAGAGCTATTCTTTACACTCGCAAAACGCGCGTCGAAAACGTGGAAGAAATTATCCGTGAAATCGATTCTTATAACGAGAAACACGAAAACGAGAGGGTTGAGCGCGTCCGGGATAAGATCGAGGACGAATTTTCTCATCGTCTGCGCCTTGCTCGCATATAAAGCGAGAGGAGGCGGAAATGACAAAGAAATCCCTATTGGAAGCAACGGCTCGGATGCTCGGTCTGACCGTCGATTTCAGCGAAGAGAGCGACCGGAGCGCCGCTCTCGGAGCATGCTGCGATTACGTTCTGAACGAATTGAGTACGCAACACGAGGACTTATTGAACACCGAAACGATTGTTTCGAGCGATAAGAAATTGCTTTTTTCTCGTTTCAGAGAAAACGTGGTGCGTGTGCGCTCCGTAAAGAAAGACGGACGAAAGGTCGGTTTTACTTTTTATCCCGATCACGTTCTGGTGGATCGGGACGGAGAATACGACGTTACCTATACCTATTCGATCAAATCGCCTCTTTTGAACGAGTGGATCAAACTCCCGCCAAAGTATACCGAAAATATTCTTTCTTTGGGCGTGGCTGCGGAGTATCTGTATCGTACGGGTTATGAAAGAGACGCCGCGATGTTTTCGGATCGGTATTATACCGCGCTGAAAAATTTGTCCGTCGTCAAAAGGAACGTCGTCTTGCCGGCAAGGAGATTTTTATGAAGTATTATGCAAAAAACCGTTATCTTGAACCGAAAGAATTCGTTTATAAAATAGAAGATTTTTCCGGCGTCGACGCTGCCGCCGCGGAAGAGTCGCTTCCGCTCGGATATTCGCCGTACGCTTATAACGTGCGGTTTGGCGGAGGGGCGATGTTGCAGGGATACGGAGTCGGATACGCCGCTATCGGCGGAAGATATCTGCCCGGCATGATTACCGTCGGCGAGACGATAAAAAAAGTTTTTTTGTATAAAAGATTCGATCGGACGACCGGCGTGAGGGACGACAGACTGATCGTGCAAAGTAACGAAGATAAACTTTACGAAGCCGATCTGACAAGCGATACCGCCTTTCACGAAATCAACGTTCAACTTGGCGGCGATAAACTGACCTTTCTTAACTGCGAATACAGCGAAAAAGACGTGCTTTGGATCTGCGACAACCACGGTCACTTGATCCTTTATGACGGAACGACGGTACAGACGATGAACGATACCCCCTATTTTTCCGACGCGTGCGTTTATAACGGGAGAGTTTTCGCTTCTTCCGGCGCGGGCGCAAACGTACTCAGATTCAGTGCGGAAAACAACCCCGGAGAATGGCGGGAGACGGAAGGCGCCGGCAAGGTGACGTTTCCTGACGAAGGCGGAAAAATACTGCGCGTAACGCCGTTTAAAGAGAGTCTTCTCGTTTTTCGGGAATACGGCGTCTGGCGTTATATAGGTTATCCGCGTGCTTCCTCCTATACGTTGAATCGCATCTATGCCACCGAACAACCGATTTACGGCAGGAGCGTAAGCGTGTGCGGAGACAAAGTGATCTTTGCAACGGGCAACGGGTTTTACGCATACGACGCATCAAACGTTAAGAGTGTGTTCCAAAACCTGTTTCCGCTCGAAGACGGACTGGACGACTGTGCCGGTTGTTATTACGACAATAAGTATTTTTTTGCCCTTCGTATGAAAAAAAGATACGGAAGTCGTGGGCGACGAAGCGGTCATTAGCGGGAACAATGCCTTTTTTGCAATAGGCGACGGATTTTTATCGATTACGCGCGGTACGGACGTGAAAGAATTCATCCCTGTGGAGGTCGGTGGAGAAACGGCTCTTCTGTGTATTTTCGGGACAGGTTATCACACGATGGATATCGGTATGGTAACGAGCGACGGAAAAATATTTTCGGCGGTCCCGAAAAAGAAGTGGAGAAGTCCGGTAACGACGCTCGGTCAATTGAGCCAAGATAAATTCATTCGCAAAATCTACGTTCATGCAAACGGAGAAATGACGCTGACGTGTATAGCGGACGAAAAACAGGAGTTTAATTTGCCGAGTGGGGCGAGGACTCATTGCATATACGTGGGAAAGAGAGTGGACGCGGTCGGTCTCGAGCTGACGTCGACCGCGCCTACGATCACGGCGTACAGTGCGGAAATAGAGTTCGATATAAAAAAGAGAGGGTATTATGAGCGGTAACGAAATAGAATCCAAGCTGAACGAAATTTTGGCGATGGTAGTGGAAATTTTTGAAATAGTAAACCGGAATAACGGTTAAAGGAGCCTACAATGTGGGAAAGCATTTTGCAGATGACAACGGAATACGGCATCTGGGCGGCGCTTTTCGTGCTACTTTTTTTCAAACAACTCAAAGAGAGTAAAGCGCGCGAAGAAAACTATCAGGCTACGATAGACAGCCTTGCCGAAAAGCTGAAAATGATCGCCGAGATCAAAACGGATATCGAAGCGATAAGAGAGTCTTTATCCGGCAAGGAAGCCGCTCCGCATCAGTCCGAATAATTATTGTTATAAGCGCCGCTTTGTTGCGGCGCTTAATTTTTTATGGTTGCGAACTACGAGCATAAGAGATATAATAGAAGAAACAACGAAAAAGGAGTTTTTTTCAATGAGAACAGACGGTAGAAAAAACGATGAATTACGATCGGTTGAGATAGTCCCTGATTTTACGAAAACGGCGGGCGGATCGGTCCTTATCAACTGGGGCGGAACGCGCGTTCTTTGCACGGCGCTTTTAGAAGAAGGGACGATGCCTTTTCTGGAAGGGACCGGTAAAGGTTGGCTGACGGCGGAGTACGCCATGCTCCCGTCTTCGACGGGCGCGCGGAAAAAGAGAGAAACGTCCAAACCGGACGGGCGTTCGACGGAAATAAAAAGATTGATCGGGCGCGCTCTTCGGAACGCGGTCGATTATGCAAAACTGGGCGAGCGCGTGATCTGGATCGATTGCGACGTTTTACAAGCCGACGGCGGAACGCGCACGGCCTCCATTACGGGAGCGTACGTCGCTCTCTGTCTCGGCGTAAAAAAGTGGTTAAAAGAAGGCCGCCTGACCGAAAACCCGATCGTGCATAAAGTGGCTGCCGTATCCGCCGGTATCGTCGGAGGAGAACCGATGCTCGACTTATGTTATAAAGAGGACTCCAAAGCCGACGTCGATATGAATTTTGTCATCAACGAAAAGGGCGAATTCATCGAGATCCAGGGCACGGGCGAAGGACGGTCTTTTACCGAAGAAGAGTTTTCTTCCATTGTCGCTTTGAGCAAAAAAGGCATTGCCGAACTGATGGCGTTGCAGGCCCGCTTCGAAGCGTAAATTTTTTACAATAGAAATAAGGTGCCGTTCGAGTGGAACTTGGCAAAGTCGAAAAGATCAACAAGTGTATTATCCGTATCAGACGAGGCGATTATACGCACGCGGTGGAAGAATTATACGATCTGATCGGCCGTCCGCTCAGGGTAATTGCACATAAATATTTTTCTAACGATTACGACGTCGACGACGCCGTCCAGGACTTTTGGGCGAGCGTCGTTGATTTTTGTCAGAAGTGTCGTTATTTTACCAACGGCTATAATTATCTATTAAAGTGCTTTGAAAATCTTTGTCGGATGAGCGTTCGCGCGGAAAAAAGGGCTATGGGCAGGATGGCCGTGTCTGATATCGCCGACTATGAAAACAAATTGGAAGCCAAAGAGGGTCTTTCGGCAGAAGAGACGGCTCTCCGCGTCACCTTTGAGAAAGCTGTCAAGGCAATGACGGAAGAAGAGAGGGCAGTGTACGTTTTAACGCTGTACGGAGAAAAAACGGTCCGGGAGGCGTCGAAAGAACTCGGTTTTTCCAAGTCCAAGACCGATCGGATCAAGCAAAGCGTTATGGAAAAAATAAAATTGACCTTACTTGACGACGGATGGGACAAATAACGGCTCCGTTGCATTGTAAATAAGGAAAGGGGAGGACTTGAAAAAGCTCATGAAAACGCGAAAAGCGGAAGAACTGATGCGAAGGTACGCGGCTACGATGCGGGACGAAAAAGAAGACGATCTCGCCAGATTGCGCGCTGCCCAAAGAGTTTCGCCGACGGAACGGAAAGCGCCGAAAAAGAAGATGTCTCTTGGCGCAAAGTATGCCGTTATTGCCGCGTGTTCCTGCGCTTTGGTTCTCGCGATTCTTCTTCCCGTCGTATTTACCGGGTCGTTCTTAGCCGCCGGCCAAGCCCCGGACGAAACTTTTGAGATCGAAGACAGTTTTTCAATGGACGGTAAAGAACAGAATAAGTCTCCCACCTTGCCGTCTGAAAAAGTTTTCGCCGTAATAACGAAAGATTTCCGTTTGACCGCGCCGGACGGCAATACCGTTACGTATGACTTGTTGCCGGAAGAAGAACGCCCCGAAAGCGCGGAGGACTCTGCGGAAAACAGCGTGGAGATTCAAACCGACGGTATATCATATCCGGACGTGAAGTGGATCGTTTTTTCCGGGAGTAACGGTATAAAAGCTTGCGTATACGTCGCATGCACGCAAGAGAAAAAGAATCTCTATGAAAAAACGTACGATCAAGCCGTGTCGTTCGGTTCCTATCGTTTGCAATATAAGATAACGAGCGGGCAGGACGACGAATTTTTTGCTCAGGGTAAAATAGAATCGGGAAACGAAACGATCTTTATAGAATATTCGCAAATCGGAGGAAACCTCGACGCATTTTGCTTCTGGCTAAACGCCGTCGTTTCAGTAAAATAGTTTTTTAGTAATATTTTTATTTTCGCAAGGTTTTTTCATTGACTACCGGATCGCGCGAAAAAGTCGCGGGAGAGGCTTATTCCACGATATTGTGACTTTACGATTTTTATAGTAAAAAAAGACGAAAAGTGTCTTTTCAAAAAAGAAATTATATAGTAGAATAAATTTATTATCTTACTTGAAGGTGGTCGCATGAAAGAGAAAATCGTAGATGGGTATTACAAATTGAAAGAATACTGGCACCGACCGCCGAAAGGGTATCAGGTCAGCTATAAAGAGATAGCGGCGTTTACCGCGGGCGTTGGTGGAACGTCTTTCCAAAACGTCTTTATAGCATGGGTCGGACTTGCGGCAACTTTGCCGCTGATGAACGCCTATTTTAAGCTGACACCCGGACTCGTTCTTATTCTCGGATGGGTAGGCGCGCTCATTACGCTGATCCGATCCCCTTTGTTTTCAATGATCCTTGATAACAGCAACGGGAAAAGCGGGAAGTTTAAGCCGTTTTTGATCTGGCCGATGGTCGTCAGTTCGGTTGCGTATACTTTAATCCCGTTTATTCCGAGAGGGTGGATGGATGTCGTCGCTTTCGAAATGCCTTTGCCTGTGATCCCGTATCTTAATGCGGAAGCGAGCAATTTGCAGTTTACGGTGGGTGTTCTTGTTATGTTCGTTCTGTTGCAAATCGGTATTTCATTCTCGCAATTCACGCAACAGGCTCTCGGAGGCATCCAGCAGACGATCACAAGCAATTCTCAGGAAAGGTCGAATATCAATTCCGTTCATAGCACTCTCGGTCAGATACCGAACAGCGTTATTAATACCGTTCTTCCCATTGTTGCCGTATGGGTGGCGGGCGAGAAAGGCCAGTACGAACCTCTTATTTACCAGATTTTCTTTCCTATCTGTTCCGTCGGGGCTTTTTTCTGTTCGTTGACAGCCTATCTTCACACGCACGAAAGGGCGGTGCTTCCCGTAAACAACGTCGCCAAAGTTAAGTTTTCGCAAGCCATAAAAGCACTTGCGAAAAATAAATATTTTTGGTTAATGATAGCTTATGGTATTTTTACGTCGTTCCGCGTGACAAACTATTATCAATGGATCTGTATGTATACCATAGGCGGCGAGCTCGGCGGCGTGTTGTACGGCATTCTCGGAGCCGTTCTCGGTATAGCGTACCTGCCCGCGCTGATCTTCGGACCGATGGTCTATAAAAAGATCGGCAAGAAAAAAGCCATTTGCGCCGGCAACCTCTTTTTCGCATTGATGGCGATAATACAACTTCTTGTCTGCCGCACGTACCCCATCGTCGCTCTTTTCTGTATTTTCGCACAGAACACCACACTCGGTATCGGTATTGTTGCGACGGTCATGACTAGCGACGCGCTTGATTACGAACAATATCGCTCCGGGCTTCGTTTAGAGGGCGCCTGGACCAATTACAGTAACGTCATTCTGACGATCGTCGGACTCTTTACCGGCATTCTGGCACCGCTCTTTTTGTCTTTTGCCGGCGTTAAGCTGACCGATGAATACGACGTTGTGTTCCGCAATAAAGAAACGCTCTCCAACGCCTATTTCTATTATACCCTCCTCGGTCTTATCGGCGCCGTGCTCGCCTCTATACCCTTTTTCTTCTGGGATCTGGACGAAAAGAAGCACGCCGACATCGTGCGCGTTTTGCATATTCGTGCGGCGGAGACCGATCTGAAAGAGAATACGTTGACAGATGAAGATATCATTGAAATTAAAGAGATACTGGACGGCTACGATAAATCGAGCGAATTTTTGAAAAAACATATCGACGAGAAGAGAGAAGTCTGCGAAGAGATCGCCAAGCTTTATCCGGCCGCCAAAGCGCGGAAAGACGCAGCGGCGTATGAATCGGATAAAAATATCTTTTTGTCCAATCTCGCCGTAGAAGAAAAGAAACTCGAAATACGCGTTGCCAAAGCGAAAAACAAGCAAAAGGATGACTTCGACGAAGAGGCTTTTCGCGCTGACTTTATCGCACGTTCACGTTTTATCAAGGATAAAGAAAAATATGAAATGTAAAACGTAAACGACTAAAACGGTATCCCTGACCGAAATTTTCAGCATTCTGTTTTCCGACTTGCAGGAGGGCCTCCCTTTTTAAAAAGAAGCATTTTGACGGCGGAAACAGTCCCCGGGCTATCGTCTTATAACGAGCAATATCGCTTGATACTTTGTTCCGATACAAGATTTTTCCTATGCAGGAGGTCTAAAAAAGGGGCGGTTTATGAACGATAACGAAGTCGATCCGTCCGATATTCCGTTCTGATTTTTCACGTTGCAAAAAAAGTATCGGAAATCAGTTGAAAAAAAAATTCAATTGTTGTATACTACGATATGTAAATCGCAAAGAGAGCGCATATTTACTTAATCATGGGGGTATGGCTCAGTTGGGACGACGCGTTAAACAAACGATCCTGTGAATCGTTTGTAGCCAAAGTCCGCAAAGGCTATGCCTGCAGCGCGGTGCTACCGAAACAACTTAATCATGGGGTATGGCTCAGTTGGGACGACGCGTTAAACAAACGATCCTGTGAATCGTTTGTAGCCAAAGTCCGCAAAGGCTATGCCTGCAGCGCGGTGTTACCGAAACAACTTAATCATGGGGGTATGGCTCAGTTGGTAGAGCGTCTCGTTCGCAACGAGAAGGCCGCGGGTTCGAATCCCACTATCTCCACCATAAGAAAAGCAAAGGTTTGATACAATCGTATTAGACCTTTTTTTCTTTGTATAAAGGGAGTTCTTTCCTTTCCGTAAGGAAACAGCAGGGCCTGTAGGAGCGTCAAACGGACTTTTACAGACTACGGAACGAAAGGTCTATCTGCGGAACGATAGATATTGCTACGGGACGATAGGTTTTTGAGAAAAATTCTTATTTAAGTCTCGACATATTCGGCGAATGTATTGAAAAAATGCGAAATTTGTGCTATAATAAACTAAACGATAAATATAAGAATTTACAGAGTTGATGAAACACAAAGGGAGACGGAAAAAATATGATTGAACAAATTTTTAAATTAACACAAGGAAATGAAAAAACAGTTGAAAAGGTAATTATTGATGAAAATATACACTATATGCATATGATCTTGAATAAGGGTGAATGTCTGCCAGAGCATTTTTCAAATGCAAAAAATGTGTATATTACAGTTGTTCGCGGAACATTATCAGCGACTTTGAATGAACAGGAAACACATGAATATCAGGCAGGAACAGTATTAAAAGTTCCATTCCATACAAAAATGAACTTAAAAAATGTTTCTGAAGAAACGCTGGAGTTTATTGTTGTTAAAGCACCGGCGCCAAACTGCTAAATTCCAATTTATCGAGATAACATATATGAATGATGAATGTTTGATTTGCAAAGCTCCGCTTGAATACCTCAATGCAGATGAGAAAATGGAATGTGTGCTTTGCCACAAAAAACAATATAGTAAAACAAGATGTGTCAACGGTCATTTCGTCTGCGATGAATGCCATACAAGCGGAATGGACAGTATTATTGCGATTTGCCTAAATAGCAAATCTGATGATCCTATTGCGATTTTGGAAAAAATGATGAGTATGCCGTCTTGCCATATGCATGGCCCTGAGCATCATACGATGGTCGGCTCGGCGCTTCTGACTGCTTACAAAAATGCAGGCGGTGAAATTGATCTGTCGTCCGCACTGGGAGAAATGCAGAAAAGAGGAAAGCAAGTTCCCGGCGGTGCTTGCGGATTTTGGGGAGCTTGCGGTGCGGGTATCAGCACGGGAATGTTTATCTCCATTGCCTTGAAAGCCACTCCTTTGGCAGGTGAAGCTTGGGGATTATCCAACCAAATGACAGCAAGAGCGTTAGATGCGATAGGCAAAAATGGTGGCCCCCGTTGCTGTAAAAGAGATTCCTATCTTGCCATCATCGAAGTGGTCAAATTCACGAGCGAAAAATTACATATCGATATGAAACTGAACTCTGTGATCTGCACTCGTTCACACTTGAATAATCAATGCAGGCAGGAAAAATGCCTTTTCCATAAAAACTATTCAGAGTGAAAAATTCCAATTTGTCGGTGAGTTCAACTGTACGCATTTTAATTACCTGTACGCAAATTTTGATAAGGTGTACGCAAATTGTATCAAAATAGGTATTTACACACATCTTTGTAGCACGAAAAAGCTACAACACAAAAAAAGCACAAGTTACCTGCGTATCTTGTGCTTTTTTGTATGCTTATCTTGTGTTTTTGTCATCGGACAAAATCTTTGAATTTAACAGCTGCATTTCGGCGCTTTTTTCAAAAAACAGG
>JAEDHK010000001.1 GCA_016297005.1 Clostridia bacterium | reverse complement strand
TTTAGCTCAGTTGGTAGAGCAACTGACTCTTAATCAGTGGGTCCCCGGTTCGAGCCCGTGAAGGTGCACCAAAAAGATCTCGTCGACATTGTTCGGCGAGATTTTTTATATCGATTCTTCTAATGATATTTTGTTATCTTCCTGATGATAAAGCTTTCCTCGTATGCAATAGTATCGCACCATAAATATATTTCGCTCTGATTATTTATAGGATAATAACAGCTTTCCCTTACAACAATAAAGAAATTTATCTCTGGATTTGTGTTATAGGTCTTTTCTTATTCTTTTCGTTATGTTATAATAATCGCATTCTGACAATAACGTTAATAAGGAGACGATATGAGTAAATCGAAAAATTCTAAAACAAAAAAGATAGTATTATCCGTTCTCTCCGTGTTTCTGGTCCTCGTACTGGTCGCGCTTGTTCTGGCCGCAACGTTCTTTGGAAAGCTTCTGCTTCGCAAAAACGTTGTAGAAGATTACACGATGAGCACTACCCTTTCGGCACCGGTAGACGCGCATACCGATCTGCAATTACAGTTTTTAAACGAAAAGTATTATTGGCGGATCTCGCCGTATGCGGACGGAACGAAAGAATTAAGCCGCCCCGACCCCATACATATTTCTTGGTCGACAGTCTTACCTACGACGGGCTATACCGTACGATTCAGCGAATACGAAGACATGCGCGACCCCCTCGTTTATCCGATCGATAAAGACGGAAAAGCCGACGTCTATAATTTAAAAGTCGGTTCAAACTATTACTGTGCGATTTATACGCCCCTGGGCACTCCCCTTCTGACCACTGAAAAAAAGACGCTTACGACGGAAAACCGTCCTCCGCGCAACATGTACGTAGACGGCGTAACCAACGTACGCGACCTCGGCGGATGGTCTATCGGCAACGGTAAAAGAGTCAAGCAAGGTCTAATTTATCGTTGCGGACGCCTGAACGAAAACAAAACGGAAACCCCGGTCGCAAAAATTACCGAAAAGGGCATCGAGACTATGCGGACGCAAATGAAAATTAAGTCGGAAATGGATCTGAGAAAAACAAGCAATAACGAAATCGGCGGTTTAACGGCGAGTTTACTCGGCGACGACGTTAACTATTTTTCTTGTCCGATGGGATATGATTACAACATGCTGACGACAAATACCGACGTTGTGCGGCGTATTTTCAGCGATATTCTTTCAAAAGAAGAAAATTATCCCCTTATTTTCCATTGCAGCATCGGGACAGACAGAACGGGCATGATTGCTTTTTTAATCAACGGTCTTCTTGGGGTAGACATTAACGATCTCTATCGTGATTACCTTTTCTCCAACTTCGGCGACATCGGAGGCGACAGAGACATCATCGGTATAACTTTTAATTACGTCGCAACCATTCAGACAACCAAAGGCAAAACTCTTTCCGAAAAGATCGAGAACTATCTCCTATCCATCGGCGTTCAACAATCGGAGATTAATTCTATTCGTACTATTCTGTCCGAATAAAGCAAAAAACACAATTATTTAAAAGGACGTAATCCGATCGATTACGTCCTTTTTTAATGGAGAATAAAACGTTTACACGTATTTTTTTTATCCCGGCGGTCCATATTTTACGAGTATAGGAGTGCACGAAGACCTGACTTGCCGAATACAAGTAGATATAGGGGTTCGGCTGAAAAGCCGCCGCGGAAGAGATATTCAGTATCCGCGCCCCCTTCTGACATAAAAGGTATAGTATACCGGCAAAGAGGTCAAACGGCTTTACAATTCAGATCGACAGTCTGCGTAAATTCTTCCGGTTTTCCCGTTTTTCCTATGCCGGCGTGTTGATAAGATTTTTTACGCCCGACCTTTCATCTTGCAATAACCTATCCGCTATATGGACGTGGGCTCGCTCAGATCGCAAGGAACAGGGCGGATTTTATCGCCGAATGCGATTTTCAGAGCGTTCAGTTTTTCGACGTTCCGATAAATCGACCAAGTTTTGCCGACGTCATTTTTTGACAACTTCCCGTACGAATTCTCTGCCCGGACCTCCCGTCACGCCGGTAATGATCGCTACTTTTTCATATAATCCCTTATTCCGTTCTGAGCGCTACGACGGGATCTTTTTTGGCGGCGCTGCGCGAAGGCAAAATGCCGGACAGTAATGTCAGCGTAACGCTGAGCCCGACCATAATGGCCGCCTGCCAGATCGGGAACGTGGCGATAGTGAAAATACCGGTCAAATGCCCGATTACCGCGTTGATGACGGCGTCAATAATATAGGTAATACCGATACCGATAAGGCCTGCCACAAGACCGATAATAAACGTCTCTGCATTAAAGAGATGAGAAACGTCCATTTTTCTACCGCCGAGAGCGCGAATGACGCCGATTTCCTTCGTGCGTTCCACAACGGAAACGTAAGTAATGATGCCAATCATGACGGTAGACACCAAAAGTGAAAGCGCGGTAAAAGCGATAAGCGCATACGTAATGATCTGTATCAGCGTATTGACCATAGTAATAATAAGACCGATGTTGTCCGTATACGTTATTTTTTTCGACGTATCGGCTTCCAAAACGGACAGATCTGTCAGCTCTTCTCCGAGCAGAAAATCCTTCATATCTTTTCCGCTCAGCGGCGCGCTCATGTCGATAGTGACTTTAACCGCCTGCAAACTGCCGTCGGCGTTTATTCTGTACTTATCCGAAACAAAGGCGTCCAGCTGTTCGGTATTATATGCGGCGTTGTCGGAAAGCGAAGTGTCGTTCAAATAATTCGCCATATTGTTACCGATCAAATAACCGACCATCGTTCCGTCTTTTTTCTTTTCTTCATTATATTTGACGTAATAATATGTCTCTTCCTGATCTTCCTCGTCCAGATAGTAAAAATCAATTCCGCTGTAATCCTTGAGACGGGCGATACTTGTATTAAAATCGACGACAACCTGAGAAAAATCGATTTGCGTCATGTCGACGTAAAGGCCCTTTGTATCGAAAGTATACTCGGTATCGTTAAAGGTGTACTTAGGGTACTTAACGACGTTCGCGTATGGATAAACGGACGGATCCGCATACAAAGTCGTCTTGTCCGTAACGACGGTACTCTCCAACACGTAGCGCACCGTCGGTTCCTGTTCCGGATCGGCGGGATCGGGTTGAATGATCTCTTCTTTGTATTGATCAAGATAAAAAGCGTCGGTCTCTTCGTCATAGCGGTATTTTCCGTACCCGTTCTGTGTTGCGAGGACGTTTCCGTCTTTATCGAGGGCCAGTTTATAAAAGCTCTTGTTTTTGACCTTCATAACGTACTCTTTTTCGCCGTCTGCCCGTTCATAGAAGAAAAGGTTATCTCCCCTGCCTTCTACTTTTTTCAGAACGTACTCGTTTTCTTCATAAGGGAATTCTTTCCCGAAAATAATATACGAAGCAAGGGTATACGCATTGACCGATACGGCGTCGTTTACGCGGATAGTGCTCCTATCGCTGTCGTCCAGCGTAAATTCGGTACCGAAAGCGTCGTTCTTCTTCTGATAAAACCCGGAATCGTTATTTTCTTTATCCAAGACAAGCAGATACTTGTTTCCTTGAATATCTACCGCATAACCGTCGTCGGTCGTTTGTACGCGATAGTATTTGCCCGTTTTTTCACTGTAATAAAAACGAACTGCTTTTTCCACTCCGTCCACGTTCTCTTTGCCGATATAATAGCCGTATTTATCCGTTTTGTACGTGTTAGCCGCAATGGTATCGTTCCATACGTCAAGATAGTCCGTCAGCCTGTTTTTTTGCTCGAAGTCCTTACAATAGAACGAGAGCGTACTGGGGAATTCGTCCGCGCCAAGTGCGGATCCGCTGTACGTCATAACGTTTTTCGTATCGCTCATCGCTCCCATAAAAGACAAGAAATAGCTCATGATGGAATTGCCGTCCGAAGACAAACAAGCCGTTTCGAGATCGGTAACGGACTCGCCGTCTGCTTTAAATTTATAACCCATCTCGATGTTATAAAGAGTACCGCCACCGTTGCGGGCGCTTTGACAAACGGAAGAATTATAGTTCTGCTCTCGCATATAATCGCTGAGCGATCCGGTATAATATATCTCTCCGGAAGAAAGACATCCGTAAGAAAGGTTTTCTTTCAGTTTCAATACGCATTTGACGTTCAGATCCAACCCGTTCGTAAACGCGTTAAATGCATACTTACTGTTTTTGAATTTCACATCGGCGTCGTTGGCCAGCGTTCCGTCCGAATAAGCGCTGACGTAGTACTTATCGCCCAATTCCCCGTTGCCGTCGTTGTCTTTGCGGTAGACTATATCGTTGGGATACCACGTAAACGTCTTGTTTGCAAGCGTCTGGTAGCTGATCGTTTCGGGCATGTTGATCAGATCGTTATCAACGTAGCGATCGTCTCCGCTTATCTTAAAGCAGTAATTCAAAAGCTCCTCTTGCGAGAAAAACCCGTATTCGGCCAGTTGCAGATCGTCCATCGTATTGTGACCTTTGCTCACGACGGCGATCAGCGTGGTCTTGTCGTCCATGATTTCTTCAAAGGTTTTGCCCTGTTCCATATACACGATATCGTATTGAGAGGCGATATAGTCGGCTTTGGAAGGAAGTTCGGACATAACGGAAAACCCGGAAACGAGAGAGGCATAGTCTTTGAACTCGTCGACGTTTTTTATTACGGACGCAAAGAGCGCCTGAATGGCCGAAATACTCATTTTATGCGAACCGGTATTGGTTTTGATCGTCGTATACAGATTGGGCGCGATCTTATAGCCGTACTCGTATTTGACGAGTTCGCACGTTTCTTCCGGCATCTTTTCTATGTAATCGAGATACTCTCTGTCAATGGTATTGGTTGTGAGCGCGCCGCTCATGTGATAAAGATCCTGAATAGAAGAATTGACGTAAACGGAGTCGGTATTGTTATCGGGATTGACGCTTTGTTGGTTGGAAGAACCGCCGCCCATAACGGAGCTGATATCGAGCGCCGATTGAGAGATGTAGACAGGATTGCCGGACAACATATCGTTTTCCATATTGTCGACGTATCCCTGCACGCCGTTGGAAACGGACAAAACCGCCGAAATACCGACGATCCCGATACATCCGGCAATAGCGACCATAACGGTACGCTTGGCTTTGGAAATGAGGTTGCGCCCGGACAACTTAAAAGCAGTCCAGAGACTCATCTTGGCTTTGTCCTTTTTGGGCTTTTTTTCGCTTACTTCATTCTCTGCGGACGCTTTTTCGGCTTTGCATTCTTCTATTTCTTCTTCGGAAGAGAACGGCATGCTGTCTTCTTGCAGTTCTCCGTCCAGAAAGCGGACAATACGGGTAGAATACTGCTCGGCAAGCTCGGGATTATGCGTGACCATGATGACCAGTTTTTCTTTGGATATCTCTTTTATGAGGTCCATGATCTGTATGCTCGTCACCGTGTCAAGAGCGCCGGTAGGTTCGTCCGCAAGCAGAATGGCCGGTTCGTTGACCAAAGCACGCGCAATGGCGACGCGCTGGCACTGTCCGCCGGAAAGTTGATTAGGCTTTTTATGATACTGACCTTTCAGGCCGACTTTATCGAGAGCGCGTCTGGCGCGTTCTTGTCGCTCCTTTTTTCCGATACCGGAGATCGTCAGCGCAAGTTCAACGTTGCCGAGAATGGTCTGATGAGGGATCAGGTTATAACTCTGAAAAATAAAACCGATCTTATGATTGCGATAGACGTCCCAATCATGATCTTTAAAGTCTTTGGTAGATACGCCCTCGATAAAAAGATCGCCCGAGGTGTACTTATCCAAACCTCCGATGATATTGAGCAACGTCGTCTTGCCGCAACCGGACGGCCCGAGAATGGACACAAATTCGCATTTACGGAAATTCAGGTCGATTCCTTTCAGCGCCGGTACATACATATCGGCCACTTTATAATTCTTTTTAATGCCGACTAAACGTAACATGATATTCTCCTAACTTACGGATCGTCAAAATGTATTATATTATAAATAAAAGATCTTTAATTATTCTTTATTGTATTTTTCCGATTTTATTCCAGATTCCGAGTGCTTTTTTGCTCCATTCTTCAAATCCGGCCGGAGTCGCGGGAAAATTCTGATAATGCTTTTTGATCTTACCGCCGAGCAACAATCCGGAAACAAGGTTTTTGACCGTCTTACAAGAAAGTTTTCCGGTCAGAATGGCTCCTGAAATACCGCATGCGATATGCATGGCGTCACCTATCGTAACCTTGATTTCGGGACCGACCGTGGCGCTGTTAAGAAGTTTTTCGGAAAAAATAATATCTTTTTTGAAAAAATACTCGAATTCGTCTCTGCTTGCGGAAACGGCTTTCGTAAGTATCGCCCGTGTGGAAGCAAAATCGGCACCCTGTACTTTGTTATAGCGGACGTTGATCGGCCAGAGTTTTTCTTTACTGAAATCTCCCGCCATGAGAGCGTTTTTCAGCACGTCCGCAACGATTTCAAGTTGAACCATGCTGCTGGTGATACCTTCGCCGTTGTTCGGCTTGGTTAAGCAGGCCGCGTCTCCCGCCGCGATAAAGTTATCGGCGACGAGCGTAAAAGGCGGACGAGTGTAAGGCGTCATGCCGCGTTCGGTCTTAACGACTTCATACTCGGGCAATTTAACGTCGGCAAGAAACTTCTCAAACATCTTCTCGGCATATTCGTAGCTATGGCAGGCGCCGATGCCGAGGATCTTGCCGTCCTTGTCGTCCGACGGGGCAATCCAACTTTTATAATAGGGCCACCCGGTATTCTTCGGCGTTTCTTTGAACTTAACGTAATAAAGAATAACGTAGAACATGTCTTCCGGCGTAATGTCGAAAGTTTCCATACCGAATCTTTCGGGAAGTTTTTTTCGGGCAACGGAAGGAATACCGGAACAATCGACCACGACTTTGCAATACGACTCTTTTTCTTCTCCGCCGGATACGTACCTGACGCCGACGATCTTACCGTCTCTGTAAATAAAATCGACGAAGGACGCTTCGTACTCGATTTCTGCGCCGGCCGAAACGGCGTTCCTGTTCATCAGCAAGACGTATTCGTGCATGTGTAATCCGACCATGGGCACAAAGGTCTTTTTGGGATACTTGTTCGTCGGGGAGGCCGTATAATTCTCTTCGAATTCAAATCCCCATTCGGGCGAGCCTTTTTTTACAATGGGCAAATCGAATCTGTCGAACTCGGCGCGAGCGATATGAACGATATCCATCTTTCTGCCGACGTTCTCTTCATTCGCCTTTTCAATGACCTTTACAAGAAATCCTTTTTCCGCCAGACGCTTAGCTAAAAATGCGCCGCTGGTAGAAGCACCGATAATCACAACGTCGTATTGCATCAACATAGATTAACATCCCCTTTTATATGTCTATTAATAATATAATTACACAATAAAAAGCAAAAGTCAATGAACGTGCCGGAGAAATCCTCTTTGCGGTAAAGAATTTTGTCTAAAACCCGTATTTATCTTTAATACGGTTAATTTTTTTTCCCAACGGTTTGACGAGAATAAACAAGAAGATGACGTTAGAAATCACGTACGTGAGCATAATGGGAAAAGACGCAACGACTGCGGCAAGGTATTTTTTTGCCGCGAACCCGCCGCCCAACCACAAAACGGTCAGAATATCCATGAAAAGCGAATAAAAAATTCCGGATACCACACCGTACAACGCAAGTAAGAAAGTACGCCTTTTAAAAGGGACGGCAAAAGCTCCGGCGAAAAACCCGATCACACCCAAAGCTACCATCTGAAAGGGAGTCCATGGTCCCTGACCGAAAATGAAATTACTGCACAAAACGGACAGACTGCCGCATAAAAAACCCGCTTCCGCGCCCAAATAGACGCCGGCGAGAATAATAACCGCCGTTACCGGCTTAAAATGCGGAATATACGAAAAAACCAATCGTCCCAGCACGGATAAAGCGGTCATGAGCGCTAAAAGGACGATGCGCCTTACGTCGACCGTCGTTTTCTCAAATCGAATAAAAAAGGGTATACAGGCTACCGCCGCGATAGCGACGGATATCCAAACATACCCTCTTTCCCGAAACAAAAAGTATCCCCCGACGGCAATAGAAGGCAGAAGTACAAGCAAAAACAAATAGGATAATACGGTTTTAATTTTCGCTTTCATAACAAGAGACAATCTGTTCCACGGTTACCGCGCCGTCGACGATACCGCGCGCGACGCGGCTTGCCGAGGTGGTGTAAAAATAGTTCTCGGTAAAAAATTTCTGCGGATGAGCAGGCGGGAGGACTTCGCCACCGAACAGAAGCGCGCATCTGTCGCTGACTTCCGCCGCGAATTCCACGTCGTGCGTCACGATTACGACGGTCAGTGTTTTTTTTAGGTCTTTCAATAGACACATCAAATCCTTTTTGGATTCGGCGTCGAGCCCTTTCGTCGGTTCGTCCAACAAAAGAATCTTCGGACGCGCCGACAATAGTTTTACCAAAGCGCACTTTTGCATTTCACCGCCGGACAGATCGTGCGGGTGGGCGTTAAAAAGTTTTTTTAAGCCCTTTTCTTCGCCAAGCAATCTTCCCTCTTCTCCCAATTCTTCCCCTACCGTATCCCGAACGAAAAGCAACGTCGGATCCTGCGGCAAATATGATATATTATCAGCGTACAATTCTTCTTTTCTTATTTTCCGTACGTTCTTACCAAACAATGTTATTTGACCTCGATACGGTTTCTTTATCCCGGCAAGAAGTTTTATGACGGTACTCTTTCCGGAACCGTTACCGCCGACAAAGGTCAGAATCTCGTTGCGATAGACGGTAAAGTCCACCCCGCATAATACGTCCGCTTCATTCTTTTCATATCGGAACCATACGTTTGACGCCCGAAGCGCTTCTTCGTCCCTTTTTTCGATTGGGCATGCAATGGTTTTTTTTGTAAAATAATCTTCAAGATAGGCTTTTCCTTCCCTGACGGACAAGGGGGCTTCGCCTTTCTTGCCGGTGGCGCACCAAATTCTCGCTGCCGCGGGAAGTATTTCTTCTTTGCCGTTTTCGGATAAAGACAGGCATACGCTCCTCGGATCCCCGCCAAAAGAAATCGCTCCGTTTTCCATATAAAAAAATTTATCTGCAATTGGCAAGACTTCTTCCAATCTGTGCTCGCATAAAAGTACGGTAACGCCAAGCTCCTCATTGATCCTTTTGAGCGTTGCAATAAACTCTCTCGCCGTGATAGGATCCAACCGGGAGGTCGGTTCGTCCAAAATGAGAAGATCGGGAAAAACGGTCATGACCGAAGCCAGAGCCAGGAGTTGTTTTTGCCCGCCGGAAAGATGAAAAGTATCCTTACCAATCAACGGTGTAAGACCGAAATAATTGCTCAGTTCTCCAACCCTTGCGGCGATGGTCGCAGGCGGATAACCGAGATTCTCCATATAGAAAGAAAGCTCGTTCAGTACCTTCTCCGCCACAATCTGATTTTCCGGATCCTGCATCACAAATCCAATCCCTTCGGCCGACTCGAGCGCAGAAATTTCTTTCTTTTCTTTACCCGAAAAGAGGATCTTTCCGCTTTCTTCGCCGTTTGGAGAAAGCTCTTTTTTGATCAGTTTAAAAAGCGTCGTCTTGCCGCATCCCGTCGGACCGGATAAAACGACAAATTCGCCTTTATTTACGGATAAAGAAAGATTATTAATTACCCATTCATTATTTTTGGGGTACCGAAACTTTAAATTTTCGATTGATAAAAGTTCCATAATGTTTCTTCTTTAACCTCCTTAACCAGTAGCATTATCGATTGTGCGGCGTACAAAACGTAAACGGCGATCTCCATCACACCACCCCTTATCGGCATGATGCGCGGATAAAAAACATAGTTTGCCGCGCCGAGTGCAACAAGGACGACGATCGTCGCAAGTAAAACGACGTTCATCGAAAAAAACAGCGCGTCGTTTGCTCTGAACTTGTACGTAATAACGTTCGTTCTCTTCCGAACGCCGTATCCTCGCGCCGCCATTGACGTCCCCGTTTCCATCGAGCTTTCCAACGCTTGCGTGATAAGCGCGGAAAAGAGTCGTAAAGCGCCTTTCGCCTTGGAGACGAAGCCTTTATCTACCGCGTCGTCGACGGTGGAACGAACCTCTCTCAGTTCTTCCCATTTTAATCGGAAACGCGGGATCATGCGTAACGTGACAGTCAAAACGAGAGCAATTTTCGGAAATCGCTTACTTAATAAATACAGCAGTTTATCGCCCGTAATTACGGCGCTCCAAACCCTGCACCAAAGAAGGATACTCAAAAACATCCCCGACGAAACGATACCGTAAATCGTCGCTTCGTACGTGATTGGTTTACCGTTCAAAAAAAACATCGGCGTCGCTCCGTTATGAGAAAAGAACGGATTTCCGATCGCAACGATAACGTAAAAAGGCAAATATAGTTTAAGTTCTTTCAAAAACTTTTTACCTACCGTCGCAATACACGTACAAATCGAAGCAAAAAGGGTGATTGCTACGAAAACGGGATGCAAAATGAACATGGTCAGGCACATTTGCGCCATGATATGAAAAGCGACGGTAAAAGGATGCATTCCGGAATAAGCTAATTTTTCTTTATGATTCATCGTTCTGCCCTAAATATTCCGTTACGTCCTTACCCATGTCGAGGGAATATAAAAAAACCACCTTATCCCCTGTCGACAGATACTTTTCGTTGACGCTCTTTTCACTGAAAACGCCGTTAACGGCAAACATCCAACCCGATTGACTTCCGTAATCGAACTCGGCCAGATTATCGATAGAACTGACGTATCCGGAGGTATACGAAAGTTGGATACGTTCTTTTCTCGTTGCAACAAGTATGGCGTCCATGACGTTACCGCCCTCCCGAATGCATACCTGCCCGTCGAAAACGATCGGAGACTCCGGATCGACCATATCCTTTCTGATCACAAGTCCGACAGCCATCGGTCCTTCTTCTTTTGTATTCGCAGAATAATATTCGTCGACCGACTGGAACGTGGACAGACCGATAAAAAGCGATAAGCCACAACCGATAACAACGATAACGATGACTTCTTTAAAACCGCCCTTTTTAATGAGTAAAATCACGCCGCATACGATAACGGTTGCTCCGGAAAGGCCGACGGCTACCCATGCGTTAATCGGCAATTTATTCGCTGCTTTTTCGGTCGAAATTACAGTGGAAGAATTGCCGTAATGATATTCGGGTAAAGAATAAAATGCTTCTCCGCCTTTTTTATACAGATCGTACGCAACAAGCGCGGATATAGCCTGTGCCGTCGGCGCGTCAATAGAGCGTTCGTTTTCCCTCTCGTGTGAAAAAACGTCCTTGTCCGTCCGAAAAGAAAGCAATGCGTCTAAAAGACTTTTTTCTTTTACAAAACGACTGTCCGTAGCGCAATCGATACCCATAGCGGAAAGCAAAATGACGACCTGTGCGCAACTTTCGCAATTAACCGTGCCGTAACTGATAAACGCGCCGTCCGAGCATTGGCGAGAGGATAGCAGAGCGATTCCTTCTTCCATGACTTCGTCGTCACACACTCCTAAAAGCGCTTGCAAACACATGGCGGTAACGTCTACGTCCGCGATCTGACCGGTAATCGACCAGCCGCCGTCTTGAAGACGACGAGCAAGAATAGCTTCTGCCATTTCTCCTTTCGTCACGCCCTCGATAGAAATGCCGTTTTTTAAAAGGTGTAAAGCAAAAACGTTACCGATCAATCCGGAGCGCGCGGCTATCGGATCGCCTATTACCTCTCCGCCAAAAGCTTTTTTATAAAAAAGCATTTTTTCTTTGGATTGCGCGACGTACCCGGATGGATCAATCCCCTTTTCTATTTCGGAAAAGTACAATCCGTCAACATATCTCCTCAAACAAAAAGCAACGTCCAGGTCTGCGCCGGAACGCGCGCCGCCGAGTAATTCTTCTACGGAAGAATACCCTTTATAGGTCAGATAGCCGGCGATATACTTATCCACGCCTGTATCGTCCTGTTCCGCATAAGCTGCCGTCGGACTGACAAGGGCAGTCCAAAAGACAAACAAACACAGAACGAGACAACTTAATCTTTTCATGTTATTTTACGGTAACAATGCAAACCGGAGGAACAAGCGTAAGCGACGTGCTGCTCGCGGAAATAACGTAAGTGCCGGCCTCAGAAAAGGAGATCTTTGCAATGCCGTCGGCGTCCGTAACAACGTCGGTCGACTCTCCGTTAACGGTAATGGTCGCGCCTGCCGTAGCAACGGGAGCCATTACATACTTTTCGTAACCGGTATTCTCATCGAGCACAGGGTTACCGTCGTCGTCAAGTTCTACAACGTAACCGATGTTCGAGAGAGACAAAATGACCTCCGTTCCTTTTACGGCATTTGCGTTGCGGATATCAAAATAGCTGTAAGTATCGCTATAAGTAGTGCCGTCCGCATAAACGAATGCTGTCAAATAGTCTTCATCTTTGACTTCATCGTTAAGAGACCAGGCAGAAACGTCGTTAAGATAGTAGCCGAAGCTACCGCTTGTATCGCCAAGCAACTTCTTGACCGATAAACCCCATTCGGTGATGCCGGAAGCATAATCGCTTTCTCTGTTCAGATCTTTATGCGCCGCAACAAAAACCTCGTCTATATCAATCTTATTATCCTTATTAAGATCGGTCGCTTCGACCTTTCTTTGTTGCATTGCGGCTACGCCGGCATTATACAGCGTAACGTATGCGTTGATCGTAAGAGCCGGCGTCTCAACCTCTGCGGCGGGCTTTTCGACGCAAGAGAAAAGCAAGAAGCAACTCAGAACAATGCTGAGCACGATTAATACTTTTTTCATAATAATTCTCCACTTTTGTTTATTTTCGCATTTCTGCGATTGATTTTTGCTTGAATGTGTTTTTCTTTACTCTTTTTTAAGCGTTCCTCTTTCTTCGATGGGATAATACCTGCTTCTTCCAGCGCATGCGGCCACGGACCGAAATACCCCTTGATCAAGGCGACTTCTTCTTGCGAAAAATCACTCTTTTTTGGATATTCTCCCGTTTCTTCAAACTTTATTTTTAATAGCAGTAAACAGTCGTCTTTCGTCATCTTTCCAATAAAAAAACCTTTACCTGCTTCGGGTAAAGGACAGTAAAATCGGTCGGCAAAAACGCTCCGCCTTACACGGAACGAAATAAAAATCCGACAACTTGCCTTTCCTATTACCCAAAAGCATACGTTGCGCCATGCACTTTTGCGGTGAGTATTCCGACTGTTACGGTAATGGCGGTTGCGACGGATTTACACCGTACTTCCCTCTGATCCGCATAAAGCGGAACCGCTTTTTTATTGTAGCAAACTTATTAAGTACTGTCAAATCTATCGTTTAACATTCATAAAAAACTCTTTTCTCCAATCCCAGGAGCCATAAGGAGCGTCTGCATATAAGAACCAATCGCAACAAGCTTTTATGGCGAATATAAGAAAGAGTCAGTCCTTTGGCTACCTCTTTCACTATGCTCATTCCGACAAAAAGCATAATACTGAAAATATCGCAAAAATAGTCGAGCAATATTCTCTTTTTTCTGTTATCATGAATACAACGTCAAAGGAAGTAAGAGTGTGAACGAAAAAATATTGGCAGTACATTCGATGCAAGATTATATTCTGGAGCATATGACGGAAGAAATAACACTGATGGATCTTGCGAAAACGGCGCGTTTTTCGCCGTGGTATGCTCATAGACTATTTAAAGAATTGACGGGAATACCGCCTGCTGAATATATCCGTAAGTTGCGTTTATCGGAAGCGGCAAAACGGCTGAAAACAGAAAAATGCCGGGTTAGCGACATCGCTATGGCGCTTGGCTTTGAAAGCGTAGACGGCTTTACAAGGTCTTTTGTGCGCAAGTTTGGAATGACGCCGAGCGAATACCGACTTTTTCCCACTCCGATTACGCTGTTCATTCCTTACGACGTGAAATTCAGAGAACTTTTTAAGGAGAAAATCATCATGGAAAAGGTAAGAAACGTATTTATTCAGGTTGTTCATAAGCCTGAACGCAAGGTCATTATAAAGCGAGGCGTTGCAGCGACCGGATATTGGGACTACTGCAACGAGGTCGGTTGCGACGTTTGGGGAACGCTTATGAGCATGGATTCACTCTGCGGCGAGCCTGTTTGTCTGTGGCTTCCCAAAAAGTATATTGTTCCCAACACCTCCGAATACGTACAAGGCGTAGAGGTGGACAAGGATTTTGTGGGCAATATTCCCGACGGCTTTGACGTCATTGATTTGCCTGCGTGTACGTATTTAATGTTCCAGGGCGAGCCTTTCCGCGAAGAAGACTATTGCGAAGCAATCAACGCCGTTCAGGAGGCAATGAATAAGTATGAGCCCTCTGTTATCGGTTATGAATGGGATAACGAAAACCCCCGTATTCAACTCGAACCCAGAGGCGAAAGAGGATATATTGAGCTGAAAGCGGTAAAGTCAAAATAAAAAGTCAGAAAAAATCCGCCGGCTTTTAGTATTCTTGAACGAACCGGCTCATCACGCAGAAAGCAGGCATGGGAGACTTGGGGTACCCCCTTTATCGTGCCTCGCATTGACTGCATTTCGGATTACATAAAAGCATAGCCCACTATACTTCGTGATACGAAGAGTGGGCTATATTGCTATAAAATTTAGACGTCGTACGCGATAGCTTTCTTATCGCTCCTGTGGTAACCGGGAAAAAATTACTTTTTAACAATGAATTAACATTATTATTGATTACCGATCAGGTTCTTTCTGTCTTCATCGTCGTCATCGCTCGGCTTTTCTAAGGTAGTGACGATACGGATGCCGTTTTCATGCGTGATGATATCGATATCATAGAAATAATCGGAAGAAAGCGCCATATTCCAGTCACACTCTCCAGCGGATCTGCCAACCAAAAATCCGACGACAACGGCGTTTTCGCAGTCTTCAATTGTGATCGATCCGTTTGCAATACCGAAGCTGAACGTTGCCCCGCCCTGTTCTACCGACGCAGCGTATCCGCCGACGTAAACGGTACCGACGCCCTTGATATTGATATCCAGCGCGCTGATATTGTTACGTAGTTTCGTATGGTCGCTGATAGCGCTATTGTCGATCGTACCGCCGGACACGACTGCCACAAAGCCTGAGACGTACGCCGTAGTACTCATATCCACGCCCGTAATATTGACGAAACCGTCGATGGTAATATTCTTAACATTACCGCCGTTCATCATCTTCACGGCAACGGCGCCATAATAGAGCACTTCGTTCGTCTGGATGACGTGACTATAATTGACGTTGATACCGAGGTTCTGAACGGTACCCATAATATTATAGACAAGCGGTTTCGTTACGTTTTTGAGGGTTACGATGTTACTCTCTTCTGCGCCGATACCCGCCTCGCCCGTACCGTCGATGGTACCGGTAAAGTTCAGACCGTCGCCGATCGTCTCGAACGAAGTGAAGTTAATATCTTTTGTGATCTGGTAGCAAGCGTACAACGCAAGATTGATATTCTTGAAGTCTTCTTCCGAAGTGATCTTGAACGGGTTACTTGCCAGGCCTTCGCCTTCGAGCGGATACCAGCCGTTATTCATTCCGAACAGAAGCGTAAACGGACTCTTGCCGGTAGAGAAGCCGCTGCTTCTCATCGTTGCGTCGGTAAACTTAACCATTCTGGGCGCATTACCGTCGGACGTTCCGTTACCGATCGCCTTATCGGAAGCTACGACGCCGAGGATATAGGTATTATCGAGTATGCCGTACACGGAGGGACTGACGACAAAAGCTTTCATCGTGCCTGCGCCGAGGATGGCGCCCGCCTCTACCATGGCGTTACCGATAGCGGAGGTCTCTACTCTACCGAAAGAGAAAATTCTGCCTGCGGAACGCGCCAAGGATACGGCGCTGTTGCCGTCGCCCGCTTTACCGACGATACCGCCGGCTTTGATGCGAGACGCCGTTACGCTGATATTATTCATGTTGACGATATCGTACAGGTTGCTTCCGTTCGCGCTACCGACGATACCTCCAACGAAAACTTCTGCCGAAGAAGAAGTAACGCCGGTCAAGCCGATAACGATGACGTTATTGATATTGGCATTGCTATTCGCTTTGCCGGCGACGATACCGGCATGGAGCGGTGTCGTGCCCGTATACGTCAACTTGATGTTGAATTTGTTGAAGACAAGATTCTTGATCGTTCCGTTCAACTGTCCGATGAATCCGAAGTACGGCGCGGAATAGGCAGTGATCTCGTTACCGAAACCGCCCAATACGTAGTACGAACTGTCGTTACCCGTTGCGCCGTCGATAGAGCCGTTAAAGACTTTATGAATAGCAATCGGCGCATAACCGGTAAGATCGGGAATGTCGTTCATTAATTTATAACTGAGATTGACGTATTCGTTCATTTCGGTAAGGTTCTCGACGGTGGAGATCTGCAACGGATTGTCTACCGTACCGAATCCGTTCGTATATCCGACTTGCGTGCTGAAACCGAAATCGGAATAGAGTCTGTCGAGGATCCTGTTGCGGACCAATTTGCCGGCGACGTCGACCGCGCCGAGCGCAACGGTCACTTCCTCTCCGGTAACAAGACCGATCAGGTCGTCGTACTTCACGCCCGTTCCGAACGACGCATTGAAATCCGTACCGATAGAATTGACGGTTTCGTCGTTTAAGAAAGTGTTCTTCATGAAGTAGAACAAGCCGCTATTGGCGCCGACGGAGCCCTTGGCCACGGCGATACCGATATCGGTATCGGTCGCATTATAGACGGTTACGTCGCCGAATGCGATAGCATAATTGAAGTTGACCCCTTCGGTTTGTCCGAACATACCTCCGATATGGACGTTTTTGAGTTCTGCGCCGTTATTCTTGACGCGGATATCGGTAAATACCGCCTTTTCGCCGCCGAGCGTTGCGTTCTGCGCTTTTGCCGCAATTCCGCCGATATAGCTTTCCGCCGTGTGACCGACCGTCTGACGGATCAAATAATCCGCTGTGACGGAAACGTTGCTGATCGAGCCGCCGCTCATCGTCCTGGCGAACAAGCCGATGTCTATTTCTTCATCGCCGGTCAGATAGACGGAAACCTCCCCGGCAACGATATTGAGATTATAGACGGTTCCTGCAAAGTCGTTAAAGATACCGAAAGATTCGCTCAGAACGGTATTGTTCAGCGCAAGCGTAATCGTCTTTTCGTTACCGTCGAGTTCGGCCAGGAAGGATCCGCTGAATCCGGAGAACGTCGTCTTGGTCAACGTAAAGTCGGTCATCAACTTATATATCTTGTTGTTCGTTTCTTTGAGGTAAGAACACTTCGTTACGACGTCGGTAGACTTATTGTAAGAATAGTAATCCTTATCGATATAAGAGAAGTCCGTAAGATCGCTGATCGTATAATAGCCGGCGTTGTTCGCAACAATGGGGATCGTCGTATCTTCGCTGAAATACTTAACGACAAACTCCTGCCGTTCTTCGGCGCCGCCATCCAGCACCGCCACGCGGAAGTTACCGACGTTGTTCCTCTTGTAGTACGTGATATTGCTCAAATATGTGTTTTCTTGCGGACGGACGTAAGAATCGGTGTTCTGATCGTATACGTACACGTTCGTTCCGGTAATTGCCGTACCGACGGAGATACCCGTGATCACGTCGTAAAGGGGTATACTCGGCACGACGTAATATGCGCCGACGTCGAAGTAATTCGAGTTGCCGTCGACCGTTCTGATCGAAGTCGCAGCTACGCCGGTATACACTTTATTGCCACCGTTCAGACCCAATTCATAATACTTATAACTCAGCGCCGGCATCGGGTTGGGCTTCAACGTTGTCGATCCTTGCTTCCAAGAATAGGTCACACTGCCCGTCGTCGCCGTGGGCTTATTATTATATTGAATAAAGAAGGTCGTCGCACCGTACGTTACGGGCAGCTCCGCGCCATAATCGGCAACCATCGTCAGATTATACTTTCCGAAAGTCACGTCGAAGCGACCGCTGTCCTCGAACATCGTCGTCTCATTATTACTGATGATCCGGTTTTCTCCCGTGCGAGTCGCTGTCTTGTTCTGAATTTCGGTATAGTTGTGATAGTACGCAAAAGAACCGGCAAAGCCCTCGAACGTATAACTCTTAGAGTCGTACTCTACGCGGATACGATCGCCGTGTTTGAATTTCATATCCGGCGAGACCGTCGAGAACGAACCGCCGTTTTCGTTGCTCCAATCGCCTTTCTTAACGACGTATTCGACCAGATCGCCGGTGTTCGTGTTGTATTGACGTTCGAGCTCGGCTTCTTTCCAAACGGTAAGAAGTTGCGCCTTGTAGGTATAATTATACCGGTTGGTATCAACGTTGAATTCGTAATTCAGACTGCCGTCGTCGTCGCCGTCGAGCGTGTGTCCCGCGACCATGCCGAGCTTCCTCTGCAAAGAAGTCTCCGTCAGCGCTTCTCCATTATAATTGACGCTGGATATCTTTTCGCGCGCGGCCGTATTATCATAGATATAATCGCCGATCTCAAATTCCATACCCGTGCCGGATACAATCTTGAATTTATATTTTCCTCTTTCGATCAAGCCGGAAAGCGTATACGTTACGTTGACGCCCGAATAGAACTCTACGTCGATAGGCACCCACGTGTCGTCCGTGACCGTTCTGCCGTCGTCGCCGACGTAAGAGGCCCTGTTGACGTAAACCGTATAGTCGCTGTACGGCGCGGAAGCGTTATAGACATATACGCTGCCGGACTTTTCTATCATGCCCGCCTTCAAAACGACAGCCATTTCTTCCACGTACCACTTGTCTCCCGATTGGGCGTATTGCCAGTTATCCGCTTTACCGTCCAGTCCTTCCATCTTAGCGGAAATCGACTTCACGGATAAGAACGGCGTCGTATTGTCAATCTTGACGTACGCTTCTGATCTGGCGCTTTCTTTGTGTTCGGTCGGACTGCCGTTCTTACAGGCGTTTTCTACCATACGGACGGTCATGCGCCTGTTGCCGTTTTCGGAAACGGCAATATATACGACGTAAAAGCCGGTCGCTTCTTTGTGCGCCATGTATTCTTCGTAACTGAGATTAATGTATTCCGAAAAATCCTTTTTCAGGCTGTAATTACCCGAGGCGCCCATTAATTCTTCTTTCAGTTGTAACGACGCGCCGCTATAACCGATATTGCCGATTTCGATTTTGAGAATAACGCTATTCTTCTTCGTCCACGGTACGCCGACGGTCTGCGCGTTGTACTTCTTCGCCTGGAAGTTGGTACTGGTAAACGAATCCGCGTCCGTCATACAGAACAGTTCTCCGTTGCGCGTAAAGACTTGATAGGTGTCTACCGCCGATACGCTGACCGTAGGAATGTTGGTGTCGATCTTTACGCCGGAAACGGTATAAATACTACTCTCTAAGCCTGCGCCGCTCTGAATATAGAACTTAAATCCGGTATTCGGCTGAGAGGTGCTGAGCGTATACGTCAACGACGCGGCATAACGCTCTTTCGTGATCGCCTGCGTGATCGGAGTCAATGCAAAGTCGGAGCTGATCGCGACGATATCGCTGAAAGAGTTATTTGCGTATTTCCGCATCGAACCCTTGTTTCCGTCGGGCACGATGGCGATCCACTTAGCATAATCGTTTTTCGCCGCGGTAACGTCGGCCGTGTAAAAAATTATGTTTCCGCTTGCGTAATTCAAAGACGAATCGGAAGCGTTCTGCTTAGAGGTAATTCTGATAATTACGCTTTCGTTAACGTAATTCACGTTACAGGTCCACGTATTATCTGAGCCGGAACCATAATCGACGCCGCTCGAACTGACGCTGCCGCCGATCACGGGCGTCACTTTATCGATCTTAATGCCTTTCTTGGTCGTATCGGTCGTACGTCCGGGCGCAGGCAGGTCGGCCGCTTCTACGGCGCCTTGCAACGTGAGCGCATAGGTTACGTTCCCGATCCAATAACGCTTGTTTTCTAAGGTCGGAGCCGCTTGATTTCCGGCGGCGTCCGTAAAGCGGGTGCGCGTCATTTCCAGCCTGTCGCCTTCGGCGTTCGTCGTGGCTCCGTTGCTATAAAATTCTGTATACTGCGCGCCGGTCAACACCCTCAACTCGTAGAAGTTGTAATAAGCGGTCACTTCCGAGCCAAGCAAAATGGTAAACTCTACAAAGTTATCCGTGATCCTGCCGGTATTTGCCGTCACCGTGTATCCTACGTTCGGAGTCAGGGTAATCCAATTGCTGTTATTGAAAGAATCGGTATTGCCGTATCTGACCTGAAGCTTATATCCGCTTGCGTTTGCGCCGTAAGTCGCCCTACCGACGATCTTGACGGTGTCGCTTGCCCAGGTTCCCGGCACGTACGTTACCCAATTGCTACCGGACTTAACTTTATACTGTAAACTCGTTATACGCGCTTCGCTACCGTCGACTTTGGGCGTGAACGTCGCGGAAGAACGGTTGCCGGCCATATCGTATGCTACGATCGTGTACGGCTTGTTGTATTCGCAATAAACGAAATCAGTCACGTCGAAGACTTTGTTATTCTTGTTCCAGGTCGCGTCGGTCGGACGGTACAAATTATCATCCAATTGTCCCGACGCCCACTTGAAGTTATTGATCATCTTGGCAGAAGCGTTCACCCAGCCGAGCGTAGCGTCGTAACGCTGGTATTGCAACTCTACGTCGTCGATAACCCCGTGCTCTTCTTTGCCCATTTCATAGTTATCGCTAACGGCAACGCTCAGGAGCTTTGCTATCGCATTCCAGGAGGTGGCGTTCGCCAATTCTTTATAAGAACCGCTGTTCACGTCGATTATTGGCGCGTCGGTATCGATATAGACCTTCTTGACGCCGTTCCGTGCGGTACGCGCGGGATAATACTGCACGTCGCCGTTCGACAACGGGATCTCGACTTCGGTCATAGAAGAACTGATCGTAACGCCGTTTTTGAGGGAGAAATTATATTGATATTTATTGCTTTGAGCGGGGATAGCGAAGTCTAAGTCGACCGAAGTCACTCCGGCGTCCATACTCGTAACGGACAGACCGTATCCGGCGGTATTTCCGATCAGCGTCGCCAACGAAGAATACTTTCCGGAAAGCGCGTAAGAGGCGGAAGAAGACGCCTCGTTGCCGTTGACTACCCAATAATAACGGGTCGTGCCGCTTTCTTGTTTAGAAACGATCCTTAGCACGTTCGTTGACGAGTAGGTGCCGACAGAAACGTAAACCGTGTTGCCTACGCTGTTTTCAAAAGTTACCTTGCACTTCGTACCGTCTTTCTCGACTTTGGGCAGACAAATGGAATAATTTGTCTTTTCATTCGTGCTCAGGTTGGTGCGCGTAATGATCAACTCGCCGAATCCGCTGACGCCGAACGAGAAACTGAGGTGGACGTCCACTTTGGAGCGAGCATAAATCTTTTCGCCCGAACTGCTGTCCGTGTCGTTATAGATCACGTGTCCCTTCGTGTAGTCTACCGCCTCTCCCTTGTCCGCTTTGTAATAATACATATTGAACGAAGCGGAAACGTCGTTGGTATCGATCTTAGGCGCATAAGTGGGCGCGTTCAAAAGAACGTGGCGGCTGTCGCTCGGCCCCGAAGAAAGTTTATCTGCGGCAACCGGCTTGATCGAAGACGAAGAAGCGGCGGTGTACCGATAATAGGTCGCCGTCGTCGTGTTGTGGGATACCGTGGTCGAGGACAAACTACCGAATTCTATATTCGTCTGAACGGTGATCGATCCGCCTGCCTTTTTCGTGATCGTCAAAGCATAACAGCCATTGACGGCGGTAGCTGCGACCTTAGCAGTAGAGTACAGATCGGACCAATAAATAACGTTGGTCGCCTTTCCGCCGATCGTCCAGACGGGCAGATTCTTGACCGTAAGCTTTTCCAATACGGAACTGCCGATATATACAAGATCCTGACCGATAAGAGACTTGGAGGCGCCGTTCAGAGTTTTGAGTCCGTATGCGGTCGCGTCGGCTGCCGTCTTGATAACGCCGATACCGCTACCGGTGTCTTCAACGTTGAAATAGGCGTTGACCTTGCCGTTGGTATACTCGCTGTCCACCGTGTTATGCCATATCCGATCCACCGTGGAAAAGTCGACCACGCCGCTCGAATTTTCGTCCGCGCTGTCGCGGAGCAAGGTAAAGAAGGTCATCTCTTTATTGATGATCGGCGGCGCGTCGTCGATGGCGACGTCGCCCAGTTCAAGCAAGTAGTATCTTCCCGTTCCGGTCACGACGAGCACGTCGAAACGACTGAGAATTGCCGTACCGGTAATGCTGACGGCGGACGTCTGCGTGCCTACAACGACCGAAGAAGAAGAAGGCGTAAAGGTATTGACAGGATTGCCGCTTCGGCTCCAATTATCGGACGAAAGATATTGTCCCCAACCGTTGGCGGCATAGTTATAGTCGCTCGGGATATAATCGCTACCTCCGAACGTAGAGCTCTCGACATTCAGCTTCGTCTCGTAAGTCGATATCTTTTCCATAAAGTCGCGCTTACGGAGATACAACTTGTACCCGGAAATACCGCAAGTAATACTCAGGTTAGGCTGAATTAATGTGGCGCTTGTAAAATAGATGATCGGATCCGACGTGCCCGGATATGTTTTCGGGTTACCGCTATTGTCCCACTCCGTACCGCGCAATCTGTTCTTTCCGTTTACGGATGCCATATAAGAGTTGTTGTACGACGTCGTATTGCTGGAATAACGGATAGTGTTTGTCGATTTTAACTCAACCGAAGGCATCACGGCGTCCACCACCGGGAACATCTTATAGGCCTTAACGCTCGCGTTCGTAACGGGATTGGTACCTGCGGTACTCATATTGCCCAGCGTTCCGATCGTCGTCGCATTGCCGAGATAGTCGGTTACGACGATGGGACATAGCGACTGATCGGAAGTGTTATCATAGCCGTAATAAGGCGTCGATCCGTCAGAACTTCGATATAAGTATTGATAAGCGTTTTCCGCGCCGACTTTATTTCTGGCTACCAGTCTGTCGGTCCTTCTGTTCAGCGTCCCGCTACTGCTTGTGCTTGCGCCCGTTCTAATCCAATAATCGGCCTTAACCGACGCAGATCCCGTCTCGGAAAGGTTTTCTTGCGCCACGCCGGAACCATTCAGCCCGTTAAAGCAATCGGTAACGACAAGGTACAAATAGGTCTTCTTTTCCGTCCAGATAAAGGTCGAACTGCTGTCGTACGCTTTACTCTTTACGGTGTTCAGATAGAAATTATACTTACCTTTAGAGACTTCTTTCATGTCAAAATACAGAAGAATGTTGGTGTCGGTAAGCGTAGTAACGTCCGATCTGAAAGATAAGAAAGCGGCGACGACGGTCGGCGGCGTCTTATCTTGCCTGAATATGATATTGCGGTTTTGAGTGGATCCGGACAAAGGCGGCATGCTCTGTTGAGTATCTTCGGCTCCGGCGTCGCTGGTTATACCGATCTCCGCCTGAATATCTTTCGTCGTGTCCGGAGAAAGATAGAACCAGGTCTCCACGTTTGGCGTAACGTCTTTTTTATTAACTCCGACGCTCGCCGCGTTGTTATATTCGAACGCGCTTGTCGAGCCGGATTGCTTCCACCCGAATTTTGCCGTGACCGGGCTGAGACCGGTCTTATAAATGATCTGAGCGAGAATATAATCCTTAGTCCAGGCTCCGCTATAAGCCTTCATATTGGAGCGAACGGTAGAAACGTTGTCGCTCCATTTCGACTCGGGCACCGAATAGGTATTGACGGTTGCCGACACCGGGAACGGGTCTACCTTGTAAGCCAGATCGGTCGTAAATCCGCTTGCGTCCTTTGCGGCCACGCTGTCCTTGGTCTTAAACGTCGCTTCATTCCCGATAAAGTCTTTTATTTTAAACGTATAATGCAGATACGTACCGCATAAGACGTCCCAGTTGGGCTTCGTTGAGGTCCCTGAATTAAATTTCCTACTTGCGCTGGTACCCGTATTCTGAATGTTCGCCATATCGTTTGTAGAGAATAGTCGTACCTGCGCATACGCATGAGAAACCTGAGACGAGTCTACAGAAATATACTCGAACGTATTTGTCTTATCGGCAGTATACGTATGCGTCTTTCCCGCGCTATCCGTATAACTATAAGTAAACGTCAATACGTATTTAGCTCCGCCTTCGGGAGCGTTCTGAACCTGCGCAGTGCCGTCTTTACCGTATTTAATAGGCGAGGTGCTGAGTCCGGAATGTTCGTCGGTAATCGCAAAAATAGCGTAAAGCGCGTTTTTGGACCAGGAAGAAGTAAGCGAAGACGCAGTAATATAGTCATAATTGGCTATCTCTCCGGAACTCAAAGAGGTAGCAGAAAAGCCCTCTAACACAATCCCCGGCACCTTGTTATCCAGACGAGTCTTAATAATGATCTCAGCGGAATCCAACCCCGAGCCACCCTTAAAGACAATCTTTTGATCCTTTGCTCCAGGGTCGTTGACCGTTACCGTATACTTACTGAACGTAGCATATGCCGAATAATTGGTAGAGGTCGTGTTGTTGGCGGTATACGTAAGTCCGTTTGTGCGATAATGCGCTATCGCGCTTCCTACTTGCGTGTCATTCTTTTGCAGTTTTCCGCCGCTATCGCCACAGACAACCACGACGTAGAAAGTCTCGCTGTCTTGCTTTTTCCACGGATAATAATACTTCGCCGTCGTACTGTTGGTTCCGTCTGTCGAAGCTATACAACTACTCGCCGAACAGGAAGCGTCGGTATAGACTCTGATTCTCGGTTTGTACGTATCTCGATAAACGGGTATTTTGGCACCGTTTAGATTATATTTATTGTTTATGATATGAGTCTGATCATCGGCGAAACCATTACCTGTCCCGGCATAAGGAGAACGGTAATACCCTGCCCAACTGCAAGCAGCGGAGGCATAACTTGCCGTGTACGACTTAGAATCGGTGTTATTTTGCGATTTATTAACGCCGTACGTCGAGTTTGTACAATAGCCGTTATATGCGTCCGAACGATTACCTGCCCAGTCTTCGGCAACGACGTACAACCACGGATCCGAATTTGAAGAACCGGCTATCCTGTACGAGTCGTACGTTATAGTAAACGTTTTCGTGACGGAAGAAACGTTGCCTCCGGCGGACGCCGCGGTACAATTATCGATAACGTAAAGAGGCGCCGCCGCTCTGTTGGATATGGGATTGACGTTATAAACGAAAATCCTGCGCACGCCCGAGCCGTTACCGGCATAAGAAAGAGTGGGATTAGGCGCAGTGTTATAGGTATAATAACCTGTCGGATTTGCCGCATTACCATAGTCCTGCGCCACGACGGTCAACGTGACGTTATCTTTTGTATAGCTGCTGCTCGTATTACCCGCGCTTACCTGAACTTTGGTCACTTTGGGCGCAACGACGTCGATTTTATAATCTCCCGGCAACGTCAGCGTTTTTTCGCCGGACGAGTGCCCTACGTGATCGTAAGCCGTTGCGGTTATGTTCGTCACGTTTCTTGCATCCGACGGCAGGTAGAAGTACAGCGTCGCCGTCAATGTTGCGCCGGTAGCGGGTTTTTGTCCGACATTTCGGTTATTTCCGTCCGTAGCCGTCTGATAGCGGCCTACAACGCCGCCCCAATTATTGTTTGCTCCGGATACATGTTGACTATCGGTACCCATCTTGTACGTTTTGCCGAGATAAGTATAAGAAATAACGACGTGATTGATACCGTTATTTTTATATACGTTGGCATTCGTGACTTTACATCCAGTCGTATCTTTAAACTGAATGCTGCAATACAGCGGAGCGTTACCCCAGTTATAAGAGTCCCATGCCGTAGCATTTGCAGTCCAATAGGTGCCGGCGTTACTTTTTGTGGCGCTTTTATTTACTGAGATCGTACTCGACGTAATGGTCGGCGCTGAGCAATCGACGGCGGAGATCCAATAGCCGTTCACATAGGTATTGCTGTTGCCGACGCTATCTCTCAGGTAGACATACCAACGGCCGTTGGCCTTATCTGCAGAAATCGATCCGCGATACCAGTAGTAATCGCCGGAATACACTCCTTGTCTCGTTAAATTGACCCAATCGCCGCTCTGATCGTTATAGGCCCAGACGCCCACTGCGTGATTGGAAGAAGAAGAGGGTATTCCGCTGGCGCCGCTACGGTTCCCATTATAGGCGACGTCACGCGCCGCCGTCCAGAGATAGAGCGTAGTCGAAGTCTCGGCAACGTACTTGCCGGTGGTAACGTCTGAGTTACTCGCCGTCTGGATCGGGTCCGCTCCGGAAGCGTTTGGCGCAGTCGTGTTTGTTGTCATACGGAAGCCGTAACCACCGTCCGGGCGATAGTTATCGATGTACAGTTGCGCCCCGGTGTACGTCTTGCTACTGGAATAGTTTCCTTGATCTTTGTATGATATATAACAGTTGGCGTAACAAGCCGACTGGCTGTTTTTTAAGGTTACGGACGCTTGATTATAAGAAGCACCTCCGGTATTGCCGGACCAGGTATCGGCGTTCGCCGCGGTAGAAACTTTCAGATAGTAAGTGTTCATGAAGTTGATGGGAGACGTAACGGTAATGGAAATATTATTTATCGGGCGATTTGTCGACCACGTCTTGGTCCACGACTCACTAGTCGGTTTACAATCGTCGCCGTTGGTATGTTGCACGTAAAAGTAGGCGCTGTTGATCTGAACGCTGACGCTACTGCCGGAACAACTACCGGTGCTGTTACTGGTGCCGCGAGCGTAAATGTAATAAGAACAAGAACTGCCGGCTGTGCCTCTCCAACCAGTCGTATTGTAATTATTATCGCTTCTATAACCGATACCGGACTGCCCGTACCAACCGACGGCATAATACCGACCATAGCCGGAGCTACCGCTACCGCCCACGTTCCACGTCGCTCTCGCCGACATGACACCATTACTCCACCACCTTTTCCACTGAGCGCCGGTAATGTTAACATAACAAGCGCATTGAGCCGTACATCCCTGGCCGTTGCCGCCGCTGGCACTGGCCGAATTGCTCAGATTACTGGCGGCGGTGTACGACGTATTTTTGGAAAACGCGTTGGTAGTCCCGGGGGCATAAGTGGAACTGGCGGCAGCTAAGGCCGTTTTCTCTCCGTCGGGTGCGGCGTTAGCGGCGATCTTTTGCATTACGTCGTCTTCGTTCCGTTCCGAACCGTCGAGTCCGAGCGCTTCGTCGAGATTAAAATCCACCACCTGAAAAGAACCGTTCAGCCAATAGTCGCTGTAATGAAGAATAACCGGTTCGCCTTTATCGTCGAAAACGATATCGCCGTTTTCGTCGTGATCGTAATAGTCCATCTGCAAAAGACCGGTCTCGGGATCGTAGCTATAATCGACGCCGTAATTGAACACTGACAAGACCGGATCTTCTTTCATCACTTCGAGCTGATCGCTAAAACCGTACTCTACCACTTCGCCGTCTTTAATGCCGTAGAGAGAGGTAGGCTCATATATGCTCGACTGTGCGGACATAAATACGTCTTCATTCTTTGATTCTTCGGCGAAAGCGTTATCGCCGATAAGGACCTGACCCGAGCCGAACTTCAAAAACGTAATCGTCGTAAGGGCGAGAAGAACAAGCAAACACAAAAAAATCAACAAAACCGCGTCGGCGGCAAGCTTCCGCTTGCGCTTTGCGGGTTCTCCTGTCGAAGGAATGTAAAAATTATTTGAATCAAAAGCGTTCTTCATATTGCTTCTCCTTTTGGCGACAACGTCGCGACGGCGGGTGCGTTCATACCATAACCTTTCGATACGCGGGGGCATAGTGCGCTCTCGTGCGCGCGACAAGTAATATACTCCCCTACTATCTCATATTCAGTGTAACATCCGCTTGCTACACTGTCAAGGGGGGAAATTTATTATTTATAATAATACAGGAAAATTTAAGACCAATTAATGCCGTTCAGTCTGCATTACAAGCTTTATTAAGGGGGCAAAAACAGTTTTACGATCTTTTACACCCTTAGTCCGCCTTGCAGACGAAGAAAGGGGGCTCGATTGCGACCGGAGGTCGGAATGGGGGTTTTTACACCCACTTTGTTTTCACAGTCCGCCCCGCTCTTTGATTAATTTCGTAAGCGTCGAAAATTGTTCCGTCGTCAGCTTTTCTCCGCGGATCATCGGCGGAAGCTCCATAGCGGAAAAAATTTCCGAACAGGTTTCTTTGGAGATTTTAAAGGCGGATTTCAGATTGTTTTCGAGCGTTTTTCTTCTGTTGCAAAAAACGGCTTTTACCACTCGTCTGAACAACGCTCTGTCCTCTATGGGGTACTTATCGCTTCTGACGGAAAGACGTATAACGCAGCTGTCTACTTTCGGCGCGGGAAAAAACATTTTTTTATCGATAATCCGCGTAATGGATACGTCGCAATAAGAATCGACGGAGACGGTGACTGCCCCGTATTCGGACGTTCCTGCGGGCGCGCATAAGCGTTCGCCGACTTCTTTCTGTACGGTCAGCGTAAGCGACTTACAAGGCAGGTCGCTCTCCAAAAAGCGCATGATAAGGGGGGTCGTCACGTAATAAGGAAGGTTCGCCACAACGGAGAAAGGCCCGGGACAAAGGGAGCGGAACTCCTCGTCGGTCATTTTCAGCACGTCGGCAAAGTGGAGCTCGTACCGGTCTTCGTAAGGGGCGAGGCGATTTTTTATCAGCGGTTCGAGTCGGGCGTCGACTTCGAACGTATGCACGTGCGCGCCCGTTTGAAGAATGGCCTCGGTCAGCGTACCCGCGCCCGTACCGATCTCGACGACGACGTCGCCGTTACCGATCCCGGCGTCTGCACAGATGGCACCGAGCAAGTTTTTGTCGCTGATAAAGTTCTGCCCGAGCGCTTTATTGAACCGAAACCCGTCGAACGGTTTTTTCTCGCTTTCCAAAATTTACCTCCGAAAATCGGTTGATTTTTGCTTATACTGATAACGTACCTAAGACGATGCCGCCTTGGCGCGGTCAGAAGTACGAAAGAAAAAGAGGCTCCCCTTGCCTTTACCGCTCTCCTATGATTTTCAGCAAAGGCGGGGGAAAAGCCTTTTTGCGTTTTGTTCGGTCGTTTGGTCGACGTCCTCGAAGGACTTATCCAGGATCTCCGCTATTTTTTTGCAAGTCAATCTCACGTATGCGGGGAAATTGATCTTACCGCGGAAAGGCACAGGCGTCATATAGGGGCAGTCTGTTTCCAAAAGAATTCTGTCGTACGATATCGCGCGGATCACGTCCGGCTTTTCGGTCGCGTTTTTGAAAGTAACCGCGCCGCCGAAACTGTAATAACAGTCGAAGCGGTCAAACTGTTTGACCATTTCTTTACTGCCGCTGTAACAGTGCAGAAGAATGCCCCCTTTCAAGTCGTTTTCGTGATTTCGCAATATCGAATATGCGTCGCCGATCGCGTCCCGGACGTGTAGCACCACCGGTGCGTTTAGCGATCCCGCCAAAGAAAGCTGCCGTTCAAAAACGTCCCATTGCCTATCCTTAGGAAGTTCCGGATAATGATAATCCAGTCCGATCTCCCCTATTGCGACCACTTTTTTTTCGGAACGATAAAGTTGCGCAAAGTTGCGCTCAATTTCGGGAGAATACTTATCATATTCTTCGGGATGAACGCCTAACGTGCAAAAAACTCTGGCATATTTCCGTGCGTTTCCCAAAGCGATCCCGGCCGAACGCGGGCAATAAGAACTGTCTATAATTGCGGAAAGTCCGTCCGAAGTCATATCGGCCGCAATCTTATCCGCAAAAGGCAATAAGCCGTCGTCGCAAATATGCGCGTGAACGTCGATCATCAGCAGACGATGGAGCCGGGGACGGCTTCTCTTCCGGGCGTTATGGTCACGAGACCGTTTTCGTCTTCTCCGAAAAGAATCATACCTTCGCTGAGCACGCCGCCGAGAGTAGCCGCTTTCAGATTTGCCACGACCACGACTTCTTTACCGACCATCTCTTCCGGCGTAAAGAACTTTGCCACGCCGCTCACAATGCTGCGTACGCGGTCTCCGGTGTCGACGGTAAAGTGCAACAACTTTTTACTCTTTTCGACTTTTTCTGCTGTGAGTATTTTCCCGATTTTTAATTCGATTTTATCAAATTCGTCAATAGAAATTTCCGGTTTCATATTTATATCCTCGCTTTTGGTTTGATTATTTTGTGATTTTTCTTCCGTTTTCGGATTGGTCATTTCTGCTACTTTTTCAGAAATTGCTTTCGGATCGAGACGTGCAAAAAGTATCTCCGGCGTTGCGGTGACCACCGTTCCGTCAGGGAGCAGACCGAATGTTTGAAGTTGCTCGGCCGTTCTTCCTTTCACGCCGAATTCTTTATAGACCTTTTCCGCCGTTTCGGGCAGGAAAGACGAAATCAGTCCCGTACCGATCAGGATGGCTTCGGACAGGTTATAAAGTACGGTCGCAAGGCGGCCTTTCTTGCCTTCGTCCTTGGCGAGGATCCAGGGAGTGGTTTCGTCAACGTACTTATTGGCGCGACGGAACACGTTCATAACTTCGGCAAGCGCGTCTGCCACGCGATATCCGTCGGTCAGCGCGGCGACTTTTTTATAAGCTCCGGTCGCTACGGAGATCAGTTCTTCATCGACAGGTTCGTTTACTTTTTCGTTCTTCAATACGCCGCCGAAATACTTATTGGTCATGGCGATGGTACGAGAGACAAGATTCCCATAGACGTTGGCGAGATCGGAGTTGACCGTATCCGTCACAATATCCCAATTGATCACGCCGTCGTTGTCGTAGGGCATTTGACTGAGCAAGAAGTATCTTACTGCGTCGACGCCGTATACAGAGACGAGATCGTCGGCATAAATAACGTTCCCTTTCGACTTGGACATTTTGCCGCCGTCCTGCAAAAGCCACGGATGACCGAAGACCTGTTTAGGAAGCGGCAGATCGAGGGACATAAGAAAAATGGGCCAGTAAATGGTATGGAATCTGACGATATCCTTACCGATGACGTGCACGTCGGCCGGCCAGTACTTTTTGTACAGATCGCCGTGGTTTCCGTCCGCGCTATATCCCAATCCGGTAATATAGTTGGTCAATGCGTCCAACCATACGTAGACGACGTGCTTATTGTCGAAGTCAACGGGGATCCCCCATTTAAACGACGTGCGAGAAACGCAAAGATCCTGCAAACCGGGTTTAATAAAGTTATTGACCATTTCGTTTTTACGCGAATAAGGAACGATAAAATCGGGATTGTCGTCGTAGTACTTTTTGAGACGGTCTGCATACTTACTCATGCGGAAAAAGTAGGCTTCTTCTTCGGCGGTTTTTACCGGCATACCGCAATCGGGGCATTTTTCGTCGACGATCTGACTTTCGGTATAAAAGGACTCGCATTCAGTACAATACCATCCGCGATAAGCACCCTTATAGATGTCCCCTTTTTCGTACATTTTCTTAAAAATATCACGCACCGCCTTTACGTGATCTTCGTCCGTGGTACGTATAAAGCGATCGTAAGACGTGTTCATGAGATCCCAGATGCGTTTGACCTCTGCGGCGACTTCGTCGACGTACTGCTTGGGTGTTTTACCCGCCTTTTTGGCTTTTTCTTCTATTTTTTGACCATGCTCGTCCGTTCCGGTTTGAAAGCGGACGTCAAAACCCTGCATTCGCTTAAAACGAGCGAGGTAATCGGACAGTACGATCTCATAGGTATTCCCGATGTGGGGCTTGCCGGAAGTATAAGCAATGGCGGTTGTGATATAATATTTAGGTTTCATAAAAAACCTCCTGTTTATAAGTAAAAATAATATATCATAAAGTGATGACCTTTGCAAATACTTTTTCCGGTTTAAGTTACCAGAAAGAGGCAATAAACAAGGGTAGAACGAAAAATTCTGTTTTTTCATAGAATAAAACAGGAAGAAACCAAGCGAGGCGAGATGATAAAAAGGGGTGAGTTATATTATGCCGATCTGAGTCCGGTCATAGGCAGCGAGCAAGGCGGCGTTCGCCCGGTGCTTATCATTCAAAACGACGTCGGCAATCGCTATTCTCCCACCATAATCGCGGCGGCGGTAACGTCGCAACTTGGAAAAAGCAATTTACCAACGCATATCCGCCTCGACACGACCTGCGGTCTCCCGAAAGACAGCGTTATATTAACCGAGCAACTCCGTACGCTCGACAAGACTCGTCTCAAAGAGCGCATCGGGATATTGGATAAAAACGCGATGGAAAAAGTAAATAACGCCCTGCTCGTCAGTTTAGGTTTTTTTACGTGAAAGGCTTATAACAAAGCGCATATCTCCGCCCACGCGCGTACACGTTTTAAATACGGATAAGGGCATACTGTCGTTCCTTTATAGTCGAAAAGCAATGCGTCCAGACCGCATTTATACGCGCCTAAGATATCGGACGACGGACTATCTCCGATCACAAGGGTTTCTTCTTTTTTCGCTCCGCTGACTTCTAACGCGTGCGTAAAAAAACCGAGGTCGGGCTTGCGAAAACCGACGCCGTCGGAAATGAATTTATAATCGAAAAAGTCGGTCAATCCCGCCGCGGCAAGGCGACCGTTCTGGGTGGCAAGGTTTCCGTTCGTGATCAGACTCAGGCGATATTTCTTTTTTAAATAGCGAACGCCTTCTTCGGCGCCCGGCAAAAAGCACCCTTGCATAGAAAGATGCTTGCCGTACAAAGCGTTCAGCTTCGTAGCGTCCCCTTCCGCGTTTTTATAAGCCAAAAAACGTTTGTAACGCAATACGAGCATCACGTCCTTTTCAATCTCTCCGCGCTCGTATGCCTTCCAGGATTCTTTGTTAATCTTATCGTACTCGCAATAATCGTTTTCCGTGATATGCAGACCGAATTCGCCGCAAGCGGCAAAAAGCGCGTTGTGCTGACCTTTTTTAAAGTCCAACACCGTATCGTCCAGATCTAAAAAAATGTCCTTATATCGTTTCATACTTTCCTTTCAAAGTAAACGAAAGTTTCGTCCTCTCCTATACGAGTCATAACGGAAGAAAGCATATTATAACTGGCGACGTTCTTCCGATAACACTTTGAAACCACTTTATCCAATCCCAAACCATATAGTGCCCAGTCGGTCATGGCATAAAAAGCTTCTTTCCCGTAGCCTTTTTTCGCATACTGTGCGGCGATCCTGATTCCCGCTTCGGCCTGTCCCGCACCGGTAAAACGGTACAAAACGCCCTCTCCTATCATTTTTCCGTCCAGCCGTACGGCAAAGCTAAAACAGGTTTTTTGTCTCAGATCACGCTTTTGCACGTCGAAAAAATACTCCGGATACAGCTCCCCACGAAGATCGTTTTTATAGTCGTATCCCCAATAGACGTTCCTTTCGTCATCCGTACAAAGCGCGTAATAGTCGTCGGCGTCCGCCCTCTCTATCTTTGTCAACGTCAGTCTTTCTGTTTTTATTTCCGGGAACGAACCAACTTTTTCCCACTCGTTTCTGATCTCGACGCTCGCTTTTCTTACCACAGTAAGCGGATGATATTGCGTCTTGGATATCCTTAGCCCCTTTGTGCCGGAATCATCCTCTCTGTTGACGTATCCGGCGTCCGGGTTCGCTTTCGCAAACGCGTTTGCGGTAGCCGGATAGACGCCCTCGTATTCTCGCAAACCTTTTTCGATATGGATAAAAAGCGTATCGCCCATTTTCGTTCCGAAGGTCAAAGAGACGATTTTACCGTCAATAACGTAACACCCGGTGCGAAAATCTTCGAGCGGAAGGATAAGTAATGCTTTTTGAGCTAAACGCGACTCTTTTCTTCTTTCTTCCGAATCGCTTTCTGCATCATAACTTTTAAAAAACGCTTTAATCAACGGTTTATCTTTTTGGGTAAGCGGGCGGAATTCCGCCGTCGGATAAAGCGACGTAAATTTATGGACGTGGTTTCTTTGTCCGGCGTATTTCTTTCCGGACAACGTTCTGAAATCCTCGGCGTTATACAGGTATTCATCAAGATTTCGATCTTCCGAGATATTCAAAAAATAATACTTTTCCGTCAAAAAATGAATTTTTTCTTGCGGGACGTCTATAAAAACGGGTAAAGAATATTTTTCTACGCAATAGTTTTCGATTTCTTGTAAAGCGGCTTTTTCGTCCGCGTTTTTATCGAGCGGAATAGGATAATTAAAGCAAATTTTACGACCGAAAATGGAGTTTTTATAGATAAGACAACCGCATGAAATAGCGTACTCCGCACGATAATAATACTTCCACATTATTTTATACGCAAAAGAATAAGCGGAAATACGGTAAGAGCACCCATCGAGATATCGCCTGATCTGCGGAAAGATTTCTATGGTGAGCGGCTTAAAATCCAGCATAGTTCAGAGATTAATTTTTTCCAAAAGTGTGTGTAAAGCTCTACTGCGGTGGCTGACCGAGTTTTTTTCTTCGGCGGTAGCTTCTCCAAAAGATTTTTTTAAATCGTTGCTGTAAAAAACGGGATCGTATCCGAAGCCGCCGACACCCGCTTTTTCTACAAGAATTTTTCCGTACGTCTTCCCCGTCGCATAGATCGCTCGTCCGTCCGGATAGCACAGACAGAGAACGCTGGTAAAAGAAGCCTGTCTGTCCGTTTCGTTTTTCATTGCGGAAAGCAACTTCTTTATATTGTTTTCGTCGTTTTGGTCCTCGCCGGCATAACGGGCGGAATAAACGCCGGGTGCGCCGCCGAGAGCGTCTACTTCTAATCCACTGTCGTCGGCAAGAGCGGGCTTCCCGCTCAGTTTACAAACGGCAGAGGCTTTCAGATAGGCATTTTCCGCAAAAGTCGTCCCCGTCTCCTCTACGTCGATATCCAGACCGGCGTCAGATAAAGAAAGTATACCGGAAAACGAATTTCCCAGTATACTCTTTATTTCGACTATTTTATGTTTGTTATTGGTCGCAAGGATCAATTCCATATTTACAGAACGCGGATTTTCCGGATGCCGCAATTATGCTCGAACGTCACGGCGGCGTCTTTATCGACGATGGCGTATCCGTAGTTGCCGCGAACGGCAACCGCTTTATCTCCGATAACGGCGTTGATCTTATCGATCGCATCCGCGTCGAACAGAATACAGGTACGGACCTTGCCCGTTCTTTCCTTAGAAAGGTTGGGATAATTAACGCTGTTGACGATATTTCCGTTTTCGATATATTCGACAAGTTGACGGCTGGCCATAACGGCGCAGTTGTCTTCGGCTTCTTCGGTGGAAGCGCCGAGGTGGGGAATAACAATGACGTTTTCCGTATTAAGCACGGACTCTTCCGGAAAATCGACCACGTACTTGCGGACGACGCCGGCGGCGATTGCTTCTTTAATCGCATTGACGTCAACGAGACCACCGCGAGCCATGTTCAATACGATAACGCCCTTTTTCATCTTTGAGAAAGCGTCCTTACCGATCATATTCTTGGTGCTATCGAGCAGCGGAACGTGCAAGGTAATGAAGTCGGAACCGGCATAGATCTCGTCAAGAGAAGAAATCACGACTTCCTTGGGCAGAGCCGCTTTGCTCTTTTCGGACATATAAGGATCATAACCGAGCACTTTTAGACCGAGTGCCAGACACGACTTGGCAACCAAAACGCCGATAGCTCCAAGGCCTACGATACCGATCGTCTTACCGAAGATTTCGGTTCCGGCGAAGTTAGCCTTTCCTTTTTCGGCCTGCTTTGCCACGTCGTCGCCGGACAATGAGTTAACCCACTTATTACCGCCGATGATATCGCGGGAAGCAAGAAGCATAGCGCAAAGAACCAATTCTTTAACGGCGTTGGCGTTGGCACCGGGCGTGTTAAAAACGACGACGCCCTTTTCGGCCATTTTATCGCAAGGTATATTATTGACGCCGGCACCGGCGCGAGCGATGGCGACCAGCTTTTCTCCGACACGGTATTCGTCCATCTTGGCACTACGTACCAAAATGCCGTCCGGATTGTCGCAAACGTCGACGCAAGAATACTTTTCGTCGAATTGTCCTGCAATGACGGGGCTGATTTTATTCAATTTCAAAATGTTATACATGATTTTACCTTCGTAGTACTTTTTTATTATTTGTTTTCCATTTCGAATTTTTTCATGAATTCGATCAGGGTTTCGACGCCTTCTACGGGCATAGCGTTATAGATGCTGGCGCGCATACCGCCGACAAGACGATGTCCTTTCAAAGAAACGAGGCCGTTTGCCGCGGCTTCTTTGACGAACTTAGCGTCCAGATCTGGATCGCCGGTCACAAAAGGAACGTTCATGATGGAACGATCGGCTTTGTTGACGTTGTTCTTATAGAAAGTCGAGTTATCGATGAAGTCGTACAGAAGTCCTGCTTTATATACGTTTTGCTTCTGAATGGCTTCTACGCCGCCGAATTTTTTCAACCATTTAAAGACCAGTCCGGCCATATAAATAGAGAAGCACGGAGGGGTGTTATAGAGACTGTTGTTGTCGGCTTGGGTTTTATATTTGAGCATGGTCGGACAGCACGGAAGCGGTTCTCCGTTGTCAACGAGATCTTTCTTGACGATAACGACGGTCAATCCGGCGGGAGCGATGTTTTTTTGCGCTCCGGCATAGATCAGTTGGAAACGGTTGACGTCAATGACTTCGCCGAGAATATTGCTGCTCATGTCGCAAACGAGGTTATTAACCTTGGGGAACTTGGTGTAGTGCGTACCGAAGATGGTGTTGTTGGTGGTAATATGTACGTAGTCGGTCCCTTCTCTGTAAGAAAGCGTATCCACGTCGGGAATATAGGTATACGTCGCTTCTTTACTGGAAGCGAGGCAAGCGATATCGCCGTACTTCTGAGCTTCTTTATACGCTTTGTTAGCAAAGTTGCCCGTGACGATATAGTCGGCTTTCTTACCGTTCTTTTCGGTCAGCAAATTGAGCGGAACGGCCTCGAACTGTTGAGAGGCGCCGCCTTGTACGAACAAAACGTAATAGCTGTCGTCGATCTTCATCAAATCGCGGAGGTCGGATAACGCTTCGTTATGGATTTCGTCAAACCACTTACTGCGGTGGGACATTTCGGTAACGCTCATACCGCTTCCTTTGTAATCCAGGAAGTCTTTTTGCGCTTCGAGTTTAGCTTCTTCAGGAAGCATGGACGGACCCGCGCTGAAATTATAAACCTTCATTTACTTTATCTCCTTTTCGGTCAATAACCGATTATCTTTTTCAGCAATAAAGTATAACAAAATAAAAAATTCAAGTCAAACGTATTATTATATAATACGGTAAAAAAATCGTTAAAACCTCGTCACGGTAAAAAAACGTAAAACTTCTCGGATAAAAACGGTTTTATTCGAAAACGGAGATCAATTCTTTCAGCGTTTTGGCGGCAAAAGCCTTTTCTTTGATCGCTTTGCTCCCACGCATGCCGTATACGTAACAAGCGATCTGCTTTTTCATGACGTTCATAACGGTATTTTCGGAAAGGAACGTCGCAAGACGGCCAACATGAAACAAAACGGCCTCTTTAACGTTATAATCATATTCTTGTTCTTTGACCGCCGAAAAAACGTACGGCCGCCCCATCGCGCCGCGAGCGATCATCACATAATCGGCGCCCGTTTGTTTCATCCTGACGTAGCTTTCCCGATCGGTCACGTCGCCGTTCCCGCACAACGGCACGTCCAATTTTTCTTTGACGCGAGCGATCGCGTCGTAGTCCGCGTTGCCGGCATAAAGTTGCTCTTTCGTTCTGCCGTGAACGGTGATCATATCGGCTCCGCCTTCTTGCGCGGCAAGCGCGCACTCCGTTGCGTTGTTCATTCCGTCGATACCCAAACGCATTTTTACGGTTACCGTTTTTTGAGAATTCTGTTTGACAGCCCGAACGATCTTTTCGATCCGTTCGGGCGAGCGCATCAAAGAACTGCCTTCTCCGTTCGAGGTTATTTTGCGGACGGGGCAACCCATATTGATATCGATAAGCGGAAATTTTTTTATACTATCGTACCGCACGACCTCGGCAAAAATATCCGGCTCGCTACCGAAAAGCTGTACCCCCGTATACTTTTCTTCCGGATCGGTATGTAATAATACGGCCGTGTTTTCATTGCCGTAAAAAAGACCTTTTGCGCTGACCATTTCCGTATAGCAAAGACCGGCGCCGTACCGAAAGCACAGCGTGCGCATGCCTACGTCGCTATAACCGGCGATAGGCGCTAAAATCAGGTCGCTGCCGTTATACGTGATCATTATTTGATTACAGTCCTTTCTTCTTTGCTTCTTCGTACAATTTTTCCTGTTCTTCCACAGGCATTTCTTCAATGTTCAACCCCTGTTTTTTCGCCTCCGTCATCATATAATTGAAACGGCGCAAAAACTTATCCGTAGTTCCGGTCAAAGCCACTTCCGGATCTATCCCGTTCATACGCAGAACGTTGACCACGCTGAACAAAAGATCTCCGCCCTCTTTTTCTTTCTCGGCGCCCCGAGCCATGCGGAACTCGGCCAGTTCTTCTTCTATCTTTTTTTCCGCCTCCTCGACGCAAGGAAACTCAAAACCCGTTTTCTTGACGATCTTTTGCACCTTATTTGCTCTTTGCAGCGCAGTGAACGTCTTCGGAACGCTGTTTAATTTATCTTCTATGGAAGTATAATGCTTTTCTTTTGCTTTGGCCTTTTCCCAAAACGCGAGAGCCTCTTCGCCGTTTTTCGCTTTATCCTTACCGAAAATATGCGTATGACGCCCGACCAGTTTTTTACATAGTCCATTGATCACGTCGTCGACGGTAAAACCGCCTGCTTCGGCGCGCATCACGGCGCAAAATACGCCTTGTAAAAGGACGTCTCCGCACTCCTCGCACATTTTTTCGTCGTCGTCAAGGTCGATCGCTTCCGTCAATTCGTACGCTTCTTCGATGATGTTCGTACGGATAGAGGACGGCGTTTGCTCTCTGTCCCACGGACAGCCGTCCGGCGCGCGCAAGCGTTCAATAATGTCGATAAGATCGGAAAATGAGAATTTTTCTTGCGAAATATAGTCCTTCATTTGCGGTTATCCCCCGTTGATTTTTTTATCCAATCTTACCAACAATCCGGAAAGGGGCATTGCCTGCCATTCTTCCCGCGAAAAAACGCGCATAACGAAGATGGCCGCAAAATAGACAAGCCCGGCGAATAAACCTACCGCCACAACGGCCGCAAAAGAATTCATCCATCCGCTTGCGATAAAGATCGGTAATCCCATTATAACACCGCAAAGAGAAATAACGCTAACGTTTTTGACCAATCTTTTTTCCAGCCTGGTAAATTTAACGAAATATACGAAGATTATCGCTCCCGCAAGCACGTTTCCGCAAACGGCCGCGATTGCCGAACCGACGATTCCGAAAATCGGGGTAAGGATAAGGGTTAAAACCAGTTTTACGAGCATTGCGCCCGCCATGATCAAAGTCGGCGCTTTGATTTTGTTCAACCCTTGCAGCATAGCCGAGTAGATCTGGAAGACGCTCAATCCGAGGACGCTGACGGCGTTAATCCTCAAAAGCAGAGCTCCCCTCGCCAGTCTTTCTTGTCCGACGCCGGAATAAAACAATCCAAGTACGCTTTCCGGTGCAATCAGGTATAAAATAACGAACGGAACGCCGAGAAAAAAAGTCAGTTTTACCGAAGTGTCGCACTTCTTTAAGATCATACCTACGTCGCACTTTTCACGGCCCTCCACCATTTGCGGCGTGATAGCGATACCCAAAGAAATACAGACCATTACGGGCAGGTTGATAAGAGGTGCGACCATCCCCGTCCACACGCCGTACTCGCCCGTAGCTTTCGCTGACTTCCCAAGCAAATTGACGATCAATAGGCTGTCGAAAAATTGCGACAACGGCAAAATCATACCGCAAATAATAAGCGGCGTCATGAGCTTACCCAATTTCTTCAAACGCGGCTTTTCTTCTCTCAGGCGAACGCGCGGGGACTTCCCGTGTTTCACGCCGTAAATCACGGCCATGATAGCAAGCGTAACGAGTTCGCTCGCGGTCACGCCGGTCAAAGCGCCGAGCACGGCAAATGAAAGACCGTACGGGAGCAGAACATAAGAAAGTGACAGTCCGACTCCGATTTTCACGAGACCTTCCGTGATCTGACTGAGTGACGAAGGGGTCAGGTCGCTATGCCCGGTAAACCACCCGCGAAAAGCGCTCACAAGCGTAACGATCAATACGGCGGGAGAAATGGCGAGATAGCCGAAGAAAGCGTCTTTTGATTGCAAGTTCGAAACGGGATAGGCCAAGGCCGCAAGAATAAGACTTCCTCCGAGCCCGATCAACAGACTCAGTTTCAGCGCGGCCGAAAAAAACTTTTTTGCTTCTTCTTCCTCTCCTCTTGATACGAGCTCGCTGACCGAAATCGAGACGGCGGTAGGTACGGAGCCGCTGGAAAGAGTAAGCAGCAATGCGAAAACCGGATAAACGAATTGATATAAGCCCATTCCCTCGGCACCGAGCAGGTTTGCCAAAGGAATGCGGTACGCCGCCCCCAGAACCTTAGCAAAGACAACGGCCGCGGCAAGCGCCCCGGCTCCGGAAAGATATCCTTTCTTCTTCATTCCGCCTGAACGGACAAGAAATCAGCCGCTATTTCAAGATGACGCATTATGGCGTCGGGCATGCTCATCGCCGTTTTGGACGCCATCAGGATCCCTCCGATCACGTCTCCGTGCAGGACGATGGGCGCGACGGCGACTTCCTTTGCGTCGTAATCGGGCAAAAAAGCCGCCGCGTCTGCCGCGCGGAAATAACCGCCTTTACGGTCTTCCAACGTCTTCTCCAACCGACGCGATATCTTTCTGTTAAGGAAATAGTCTCGTTCCGTAGCCGATGTAATAAAATCGGACGTATCGAAGACGGCGCAATTATAACCGGTATGTCGATATAACAATCCGGCGTATTCTTTGCAAAAGTCTTTCATGTTTTTTACTTGCGAATACTTTTTCAGGACAAGTTCGTCCTCTCCCGACACATAAACTTCTATCTCTTCGCCCTCTTTTAAGCGCATGGTGCGACGAATCTCTTTCGGAATAACAACCCGTCCGAGCTCGTCGATCCTTCTTACAATTCCCGTTTTCATAATCACCTCTTGATTTTAGAGTGCGAACTTATGTGAGAAATATACCCTTTCAGAAAAAATGAACGGCCAGAACAGTCGATAAAGCGAGTACGCCGCACAAAGGTATCTTGTACTTTTTCGAGATCAGCACGTAGCGTCCGGCAATAACGAAGAACAAGACGTAAAACAGCGTAGCAAGTCCCATTCCGGAGACTTCTATCTGTGCGCCCGGCCAGGAGGAAATGGCCGAGGAAAACAATCGAATAGCAATAATAGGATACCTTATCGCATAAAAAAGTATTCCGAAACCGCTAAATATAAGGGAAAGTACCACGGCTACAAAGATCAGCGGAAACACGACGGAAAGGACAGGCAGGACGAGCAGGTTACCGACGGCGGCATAGGGCGTAAAAACGCCGAAAGCAGAAAAAGAAAGCGGCAGCGTAAATACGTTTGCCGAAACGGTAACGCACAATAATCCGTACGGATACATCAGGAGTCGTTTGGCAAGGCCGTAAGACATTTTTGCAACGACCGAATAAAGAGGACGATAAAACAGAACAATCCCCGCAACCGAACTCACGCTCAATAAAAAGCCGAGATCAAACAGTTCTTTCGGGTCTGTCAACACGATCAGAAAGACGGCCGCCGACAGCGAGATCAAGCCGTCCTTCTTCCTTGCGACGAGGGTAGAAAATTCATGAATAAAAAACATTATGACGGCACGCTTGATACCGGCGGGGAACCCGGTCAGAACGCCGTATAATAAAAGGATGGCGATGGTCACGATCAAACGCGGCGCGGGAAGCACACGGCATTTTTTTAAAACGTACGAAACGATCGTCGCCAAAAAACCGACGTGAAGCCCGCTGACGGCGAAGACGTGTGCAAGTCCCGCTCCGGCCGTCTCGTCCGCAGTTTCGGACGACAACATGCTTTTATCTCCGAAAACAAGACTCATACATACGGCAGCGTCTTCCTTATCCATATAGCGAAGAAGGATTTCTCGGCTTTTGATGCGTACTTTCTGAAAGAAAGAGGGATCGTTGCCATACACCGAAATACTTTCCGCTTGTGCTGTATAGGATATTCCTTTCGTAAAAAGATACCGCTCGCGCGAATTTGTATAAGAAAATTCAACGGGCGTAAGCGTACCGTAAAACGTTATCAGATCGCCCTCTTTCAAATCTTTTTTTCCTTTTAACTCAATTAAACCGACGCCGTCGCCGGACAAGACGACTTTGTCGTTCCTTTCACTTATCTGTTCTACCCGCAAAGAAAGCGTCTGGCTCCCCGATTGCTCCGGCCGCGCTGAGGCAACCGTCAGGACAAATACGGATACGCCCAAAGAAAAGGCAAAAAAGAGCAATAACAAAACGATCTTTTTCTTTTTGAAGAGAAAAGATAAAAAAATACCGACCGCAAAAGAAACGGTCGGTATCAGTACGGACAATAGGATACTTCCGCAAATCAATCCGCCTATGGCTACGCCGGCGCAAAGCGCAACGGCTAAAAACGTCATAAGACGGAAATTCAGCACACGCTTCATCTTTTTTATCTTCCGGGCAAAAAGTGATCCTTATAAGCTTTTAGGCAGGAGTTAATGACTTCCAGGGCTTCTTCTTTGGAGCAGATGCTGACGTTCGCCGTTTTCTTCCCTTCCAACTCTTTATACACGGTAAAGAAGTGGCAGATTTCCTGCATGATATGAGTAGGAAGCTGTTCTATGTCGGTATAGCAGTTATAACTCGGCTCTTTAAACGGAATGGCGATGATCTTCTCGTCGTTGTATCCTTCGTCGGTCATACGGATCATACCAATGGGATAGCAACGGCAAATGGCCATCGGCTTGATCTCCTCCGAACAAAGTACGAGAACGTCGAGCGGGTCTTTGTCGTCGCTGAGCGTACGAGGAATAAACCCATAGTTCGCGGGATAGTGAGTAGACGTATACAAAACGCGGTCAAGAATAAGCAGGCCGCTCGCTTTGTCCAATTCATACTTGTTTTTGCTTCCTTTCGATATCTCTATGACGGCAATAAAGTCTTCCGTCCTGATACGATCTTCAGCTATGTCGTGCCAAACATTCATTTTAATGACCTCCCCGAATTACATATAGAATATAAACGACGCAACGCAAATCTGCGCGGCATAGTATAAACTGTGATTGATAACGCAAAGCAATTTATCGTTTGCTTTGCCGCCGAAGTACATTTGCGTAAGGAATACGTCGGACAAAAAGAAAAGTATCATACCGACGGAGAACACGGGCATATAAGGGTTCTCTTTCGCATACAGTGCCCATCCCGCAATACTTATCGCGCTCATGAAGATGAGTAAAAAGCCGTAAACGACGGAATGGATAGTGAACTTTCCGAATCTGAATCCCATCAGTTTTTCTCCGCCGAAAACGATGGCGAAAGCAACGACGGCCGCCACCGCGATACAGATACCGATTACCGCCAAGCTGAGCACGTTGGAGGTAAGATACAACAGAATGGCAACGAAAAACATGATATGTCCGAGCCCGAAAGCGACCATACCTCCGGTCAAATAGGTACCTTCTTCGCTTTTTTTCTGATAAACGACTTTAAGATCGAGCACAATATCTCCGATCATACCGAAGATCTGACCGCCGATAATGAAAAGCGCGCCGGCAGAAAACTGTTGCATCGTCAATACGGCGGTAAAGCCGATAGCAATAAAGCCGAGAGAAGCAAGCGCTTTAATAAAAGTCCCTATAACGCCGTTCACATTGGACTTATCTGCATACGCTACTCTGTACCCCATAAAAATAACGGCAAGTACGGCGGCAATCACAATAGAAACAACCATTTTTTCAATTAATCTCCTGATTTATTCCGATCATACTTATCATAACACTATATTTTTTGTTTGTAAAGCGCAAATTCTCCGTCTTGAAGCATTAATAATATAGCATCGTACCGTCAAAAGCGTTCGCGCCTATCTCAACGCTCGCACCGAGGTTAATCGATACGAGGTTTTCGCACCCATAAAACGCCATATCGCCGATCCAGACGATACTATCCGGTAAAACGACCGTCGTAAGCGTCGTGTTATAGATAAAGGCACCCTCTCCGATCCCCATGACGGACTTCGTTCCGTGAACGCCGTCGTTATACTTTTCATCGACGGTAACGACCGCGTCCGAACCTTTGTATGCCTTTACGTAATAAGCGTCTCTTACCGAATCATAGGCGTATTCGAAATCGGCAGACGTCTGAATAATGACATCGTGACAACGAGTGCATTCGTCATCTACGTAATTATGACCGAGCGCGTCAACCGATCTCGTCTGCGTTTCTCCACACTTAGAACAGGTTCTGGTCTCCTCGCCCGCCTCCGAACAGGTGGGCTCGGTCGTCACGCTCCAATTGCCGTAATCGTGCCCCGTCGCATGGACGTGCTCCGTCACGGTGTCTCCGCAAACCAGACAAACCATTATGTTATCGGCGTCCTCGGTACACGTTGGTTCCGCCGTGCGCCCCTTTCCTACGTAAGTGTGGCCGAGGGCGGATATAATCTGCGTTTGTTTTTCTCCGCAAGAAATACATGTACGGCTTTGCGATCCGGACTCCGTGCACGTACTTTGCTCGTCTACCAACCATTCTCCGAAATTATGTCCGGTAGCGGGAATCTCCGTTTCGTCCGTTTTTTCGTCGCATCTTATACAACACCTGGCTTCCGAACCCGGATTACAACAAGTCGGCATTTGCACTATCGTGTACTCGTCCGAAAAATCGTGTCCGAGCGCGTCGATCGTCGCTTCGTCCTCTTTATGACAATAAGAACAAGTCCTTATCTTCGTACCGCTTAACAGGCAGGTCGCTCTGTCTTTGACTGTCCAATCGCCGTAAGAATGTTCGATGGGAGCAATAGGCGTCGTATCGGCTTTTTCCGCGCAACGCGAGCAATGATGGGATTTTGATCCGCTTGAAATACAAGTCGGAACGCTGTCGACCGTCCACTCTTCGGAAAAGTCGTGGTCAAGAGCTTCGATCTTCCTTCCCTCTACGGCGTTACACACCGAGCACGTCCTTTGCTCCGTTCCCTCGTTGACGCAGGTCGGCGAAACGACGACGTCCCAATTTCCGAACGTGTGAGCGATATAAGCGATTTCTTCTTCATCCGATTTTTCTTGGCAACGGGAGCAGTGATGAGAGCGCACTCCAAGCGTATGGCAAGTAGGCTCAACGTCTGTCGTCCATTCTTCGGAAAAGTCGTGGTCAAGGGCGTCGATCTTCCTTTCCTCTGCGGCGTTACACACCGAGCACGTCCTTTGCTCCGTTCCCTCGTCGACGCAGGTCGACGAAACGATGACGTCCCAATTTCCGAACGTGTGAGCGAGATAAGTTATTTCTTCTTCATCCGACTTTTCTTGGCAACGGGAGCAGTGATGAGAGCGCGCTCCAAGCGTATGGCAAGTAGGCGCAACGTCCGTCGTCCATTCTTCGGAAAAGTCGTGACCAAGGGCGGCAACGGTTTCCGTTTTCGTTTTTCCGCAACCGACGCAAAGGCACTCTCTCGATCCGTTTCCGGTACACGTCGCTTCTTCAACCGTTTTCCATTCTCCATAGCGGTGACCGAGCGGAGGTAAAACGGTTTCATCGCATTTTTTACTGCAATGTTCGCAACGCCGCACCATCGAACCGGCTTTTTCGCACGTCGGAAGAACGTCGACCGTCCAGACGGAAGAATAATCATGTCCGACCGCCGGAACGATCGTTTTCTTTTCGTTGTTACATTCCAGACAGACTTCAGTCACGTAACCGTCTTTTTCGCAAGAAGCCGCCTTTTGGGAGACAATGGAATACGTATGGGCAGACGGATCAATCGAACCCGTTTCGATCGTTTCTTCTTCTCCGCAACTTTCGCACACGCGATAGGTGCGCTCTGGCGCGGAACAAGTAGCAGGTTGTTTGATCGGTTCGGAAAAAGTGTGTCCGAGTGAACGTATGGTCTGCGTTGCCGTCTTGGCGCAAAAACCGCATTTGCTGGTCAACTCGCCCTCTTCGGTGCAAGTCGGCTTACGTTCTATCTCCCACGCGCCGAACACGTGATTGCAATCTGCGCCCGATTCTTCGGAAACCTCGGCGTCTTCCTCGGAAACTGAACCACAGGAAACAAGACCGCCGAAAAACGCGACGATCAAAGGGATCAACATACATAGCTTTTTTATCATTCGTAAAACTGTCCTTTCGCCGACGAGAAAATCGTCGGCGTTGAAAAAAGTCAAAACCTTCCCTGACTTTTCCTCTTCATTATTTTTTTATTAACTTCCAGACGGCGATTCCGTGAGGTTCGAGCGTGGCAACGAGTTTATTCGTCGTTTGCTTTTCTCCCGTCCATAAATCTTCCGCGTCGTATTCCGCGGCCGTGTATTCCTTTACGTATTCTTCGTCAAGAAGGGTATTGAGGTCGAAACAATATTTCTTTTTCAATCTGCTTTTATTAAACGCACACAACGCGATACCGCCGTCCGCAAGAGGACGAACCAGGACGTCCACCGCGCCTTTTACGATGCGTTTCGCCTGCTTACCGAGCGCGTCCTGATCGATGGCGATGAGTTTTTTGTTCGTCAGAATATCGAGATGTTCTTTCTTCATGTTGACGATATCGTTTCCCATAAGAAGAGGGGCCGCCATCATGCACCATAAAGTAAAGTGCGACTTGTTTTCCGCAAGCGTCAGCTTACCGTTGCCGACTTCGAGCATATCGGGATCGTTCCAATGCCCGGGAGAAGCGTACTTGTATAAAGTTACGTTTTTGTCGTAAATCTGACGGATGCGGAACCAAAACCAAATGATATCGCCTGTGGTACGCCAAAGATTAGCGCACTTGTCGCCCCACTCCCAAGGCTTATTCCTTCCCCACTCGCACAAAGAATAAGCGATCGGCTTAGCCCCCGTCTTTTCGACGGCTTCGGTCAGCGCGTTGCTCATGCACATATAATTCAGAACGGCGCTGTCGGCGCGATTAAAAATTGGGTTAAAAATACGAACGATGTTTTCGCCTTTCTTTAACTTAGTTACGAAACGATAGGGTGCCTGACTGCAAGGACGATGCATCTTCGGCGATTCGATCAGGACAGGATCCTCCTGATTGACGATAACGGCCGCCATGAGAGTATGGAGCATGCCCGTCGAGCGATAGCGGAAACGAGGATTGACGGTCAAGACGTATTCGCCTTCTTCGTCGGCAACGTAGCGGAAGGTCGCTTCGCCTTTTCCGCCGTCCAGACCTTTGATGTAATTTGCCTTTTTCCCTGTGCCGGTCAAAGAGCCAATATTGTAATTACAGGAGCCGAAAACGCATTTTGCTGTGCCCGAAAGAGCTGCTTTTTCTGCTCCGATAACCGTCTCTGCATCCGTTCCTTTTTTGCAGAAAGAAATGCTGAAAATAAAAGGCGCTTTCTTCGTGTAAACTCTGTGATAGCAGTAGTCGTATTTCAGGTATTCTATCCCCCAGGAAGCAAATTGAAGCGCGTCGTTATATTCGTTACCCAAACTTGCCGGCAAACTTTGACAGGTCTGAATACCGTTGCTGGAATAAATGCCGACTTTAAAACCGAGCTTATTACATTCGGAAACAAAATGCTTCATTCCCTGCGGAAAACGCACGGGATCGGCGTCGAGCTTACCAAGGCGGTCTCGGCTGTTCGCTTCCCAATAGTCGTCGAGATTTAGATAGGTATATCCGGCGTCGAAAAGCCCGCTTTCTTTAATGGCTTTCGCCATCTCGAGAAGCATTTTTTCGTTAATATTCTGTTTAAAATAGTTCCAGGAGTTCCAACCCATGGGAGGGGTCGGACAACAACCGTTTTCAAACGATTCAGTTCTGTAAAAACGAGTAACGCTTTTGTCTCTTTGAAGGCTGTTTTTCACAGCGCAAGCGGGGCATTTCGGCATAGTGATTTACTCCTGATATGATATTTCTTTATTATCTCACATCTATGGAAAAATTGCAATAGTTTAAACGATCATTCTTTCTTATTGACAAAATTTTTTTTTGATTTATAATAAATTATTATAGATAATTTCGGAGGTAACAAAAATGTTGCTCGGGGGGATCACTTTTGACGTTCTCGACTGGAACGAAGACGTGCTGTCCTGGATCGTTCGTATACTGATCGCCGCGTTATGCGGTTTTGTCGTCGGATTTGAAAGAAAATCAAGATCAAAAGAAGCGGGCATTCGTACTCACGCCATCGTATGCATGGCTTCGGCGCTGATGATTATCGTTTCCAAATACTCTTTTTCGGATTTAGGCGGCGGAGCGGACGTAAGCGCGCGCGGCGCCGATCCGGCGCGTATCGCGGCGCAAGTCGTCAGCGGTATCGGCTTTTTGGGCGCGGGTATCATCTTCGTCCGACGCGACATCCTACACGGTCTTACGACTGCCGCCGGCATTTGGGCAACCGCCGGTATCGGTATGGCAATCGGCTCCGGCCTGATCATCGTCGGCGTGGCTTCAACCATAATTCTCGTCTTTTTGCAGATTCTTTTACACCGTCCTCTGAAAATTTTCCGTCAGAACACGCACGTCATTTTACGCATATCTGCCTATATCGACGGGCCGGAAGCCATCGAAAAGCTCAAACAGATTTTCGACGTAAAAAAGTTTTTGCAATTCAAAACTTCACGCAATGATAACGGTACCGTCGCGGACGTTGAGATCACTACGTTAAAACAGTTTACTCCGTCGGATCTGTACAACATATTAAGCGCCAATCCTTTTATCAGATCCATTGAAGAAAACGAGGAAATGTGATTTATGAACGAGGTATACGAATTTCTGAAAAAATGCGACGTGTACTATTTGGCGACGATAGACGGAGACCGCCCTCGCGTACGCCCTTTCGGCACCGTCGATCTTTATAAAAACAGTCTGTATATCCAAACGGGAAAAATCAAAGACGTCTCCAAGCAAATGCACGCCAATCCCAACGTAGAGATCAGCGGTATGGCGAACGGCGAATGGATTCGCGTCCGCGCAAAAGCCGTCGAAGACGACGATCGGGAAGCGCGGGTACATATGCTCGACGCCTATCCCGAATTAAAGTCGATGTATTCTCCGGACGACGGCAATACCGAAGTATTCCGTCTGACCGACGTTTATGCCGAGATCTGCTCTTTTACTGCGCCTAAAAAGGTGTTTACGTTCTGATGAAAAAGAAAATCGTTGTTCTGATCTTGCCCGAGTTGCACTTTTTGATGAATTCTGCTATACTGAAAATATGAAATATTTTGTCAAGACTTTACAATATCTGTTCTCCAAGAACGGCGCGAAAAAGTGGCTCTATTTTTTACTGTTTTCGCTGATCCCCGCTGCTCTTTGTGCTCATGCAGTACCCCTTTATCGCATATTTTTTATCATTAAGGATACGGATACGCCTACTTTTGGATCGATATGGATATCTTTCTTTACATATAAAGGCGTCATGCTGTCGTTTTTCGTCGGCTTTTTGTGCAACGTATTCATATCCGCTTGCATTTCTTCCTCTTTAACTTATCATATGAAGATAGGACAATTCAGCCTGCCGCGCTTCTTTACGTCCATCAATAACAATTTCTTCTCTTGTTTCGGACGCAACGCGACTCTTGCGCTGGCAATACTGTTTTTCTATACCGTATTCGTCCTTTTCGACGCGCTCTGGAACGTTGTACTCAATTCTATTGCGGCAGTAATCGCCTCAGCGTTTATGTTTGCCGTTCTTTTTATTCTCTTGACTTATATTTTATCGACGCTCACACTTTGGCTCCCGACGATGGTCCTGACGGGCGAGAAATATCAAAAAGCCCTGACAACCGCTTTCTATCAGTCGCGCGATAAGCATAAAAGTTTCTTTTCGTTCTATTTAATTTTAATCGTATTTTTGACGGCTTTTGCCGTTATCGCGTATTACACCTCGAAAAAACCGCTCGTCTCCTGGGCGATCACAACCGTATCCTATATGGTCGCAATCATCTTTGCGCACGTATACCGATTCGTTTCGTTTTTTGATTTTAACAATCTGACTCGCGCTGACCTTGCGGTCAGTTCCTTTAAAAGGAGATTATAAAGCTATGCCGATCAAGCACACCTTTTCCATTCTTTTCAGCAATCTGGCTTTGGTAGTCAAAATTGCCATCGTCATTTTGATTATTCTACTCCTTGCCCTCGCCTGTTTTTATAGCGTAATCCGTCCTCTGTATCTGGACGTCCGGGAAATCATCGAATCGCAGAAGTTCACCGTCGACGCGCAAGAACTCGTCAACCATCCTTTTCTGACGTTATCGGCGCTACAAGAAAGTTACATCGGCTTTTTTAAGCAAATCCATTGGCAATCAAGCTTTTTGTGGTTTGTCCTTATTTTCGTCGGATTTAAGTTTTTCTTTACGTTACCTCTTCTGCCCGCGACGAAGGTCATGTACGTAAAGATGAGTACGGGTTTCGACATAGGTATTCTGAACGCTTTTATTTCGACCGGCTTTCAGAATCTTCTGCTTGCCGCGGCCAGCTCTGTCGTACTGTCCGTCGTTGATATCGCACTTTCTCTCTCCGCAATGTTTTTATGCTACGCATTGCTTCCGCTTATCGGCGTTTTCGCTTTTCCGCTTTGCATTCTTCTCTATTTCTTGTTGCTGACGGCAAGAATGGCCATCGTCTGCCAATGGTTGCCGGAAATCTGCGCAAGCGAATCGAAGAACATCTTCAAAAACCTCGGAAACAGTCTACTGTTTTCTTTTAAAAATTTCCGCAAAAACTTTTTGTGTCTGTTGTTTATCAACATCGTCATTTTTGCCATCGTTTGCAGCACGATGATCACTTCTTTTGGCGTTATTCCCATTATGATGATTCCGATCTATTACGTGCAATACTGCATTATGACTTTGACGCTGAATTTTTCTTATCATAAATCGAAATATTATATCGATAACGGTTCTACCGTTTACACACCGACGAGATTGTTCTGAGCAAGGTATTCTTCCAACGTTTCAGATTTATCAGCAAAAAACAGGTTTTCGATCGCCTTTCCTTCGAGATAGGCGATTTCTTTTTCTTCTTTGACCACGAAAACGCGGTAAAGATATTTTCCGTCAAAATGGCGTATCAGACGACCGATTGACAAAGAAGACGGAACGTACAACGTTTTCTCTTCAACCGGCTTGTCACTATCCCGTAAAAGAAAGGATTGCGAAACACATAATCTGAACGACTCGTTTTTTACGTCGGAAGCCGCCCCGATAAAGAACATAACGGACAAAAACAAGAGATAAGGCGTAGGATGAATAAACAACCCGACAACAAACAATACGGCTGTTAAAACTCCCATTACAAAGCCGAAAATTTGAAGAAAACACAGACACCTATGCTTATTTTTAACCAAAGAGAGAAGCACCCTTCCGCCGTCGAGCGGATAACAAGGTAAAAGATTAAATACGCCGATGGAGACGTTGATCGTAAAGAGCGTTTTCGTGACAGGATAGACCTGAGGAAAGAACCACCAAACCGCGCTCAATAATACGGCGAATAAAAAATTAACGCCCGGTCCGGCCAAGGCGATGGCCGGACAATCATGATCGGGCAAACCGTTTTCCGCATACATGACGGCGCCGTACGGCATCAGCGACAAGCCTGCCAGAGCGTATCCCCTTCTTTTCGCACTGAAATAATGTCCGCATTCGTGAGCGGTCACGGAAAGTACCGCCGCGCCTAAAACAAGACCTTTGCCGCTCATAAGTGACAGTATGCAAAGCGCTATGAAAAGTGGGTGCAGCCTGATTTTCCGCATAAAAAAATCTATGCGGATAAAACTGCAAAATTACTTATTTTCTGTGCGGGAAGGCCCTGTACGTCGCTCTCTCGGCGCGATAAACGCTCTTTCCGCCTCTTTTCGACTTGAAGTATGCGATGATACCTATAAGAATAATCAAAAAGACTACGCCGCCGGCAATGGCTGCTATCGGAATATATCCTTTCAAAAATTCTTCCTGCGTTTTATTCCGATAAATAACCAGTCCTTGCACGTTACCGGCAAAGAAAGTGATTTCTTTTTCTTCTATGGAATAATCGGTCAACTCTACCAGATCGCCGTTCACGTCGCATACGTATAACTTTGCGCCTTCGGGCAACTCGTCGGCCAATTCGATCGTATAAGAATACTCTGCTTCTTCTTCGAGAATACCCGAGAATCTGATACCGTAATAAGACGAGAGCGTCCGTTTAAGCGGCGTAAACATGGTCGAACCCAATTTTTTATCGAGCACCGACTGCATATCGGCAAAAGAATGCGTACCCTCTTTCACTTCGTTCAGTTCCACTTCCACGTCGGGTGAGAAACTGCCTTGAACCGAAATACCATCGGATTCGGCCGATAGTTTGTTAATTGTCAGAACGCCGCTGACGTATGTGAAAGAATAGTTCTTTGCCGAGGCACCTTGAGGGGTCAGGGTATATACGCCGCTCTTCGTAGGAATATCCTTAATGGTTGCGAGCGTAGTCAAAACGTTTTTCGATTCGGAACCGACAAAGCCTTCGTACGTGATTTCCGGCAAGAAAGATTCTCCTTCGGTCACAACGACGTTATTTGCTTTGACGATAAGCATAGCGGGCGCTATTTTGCAAGCAACGCTGACGATGGCGTCATCTGCAAAAACGTAATAATCGGAAGTCAGCGTCGCCGTAACGACAAAGCCGCCTTTTGTGACCGTTCTGTTATCGCCGCTTACGTTCGTCTGTAAAGAATATTCTCCGTTACCTACCGGATTATCCAGAGCGACTTCGATTTCGTTATGAGCTTTACCGTCGTAAACGTACTCTATCGCGCCGGAAAATACCGGATAAACGGGGCGTTTTTGCGGAATAACGACGACGGAAACGGAGGCTGAATTGAAGTCTTGCGTGTCCTTCGGAGTGAAATTCAGCGTAACCACCGTCGGATTCATACTGTCAAAAGTCCTTTGCGACCACGTGAAGGTACCGGCGACCACGTCGGAATTATTATACGCTCTCGCTGCGCCGTAGTTCATTTGATCGGTGGTATCGCCGAAATAGACGGTTCCGTTAAACTCGAACGAGATGGTCGGTCGAACGCGGTTAATATAAAACAAACCGGGCGTTTCGACGCCGAGGAGGTTATAATTTCCTTCGGCGGCAAGAACGTAATCGACGGTAACGATATAAGGGTACGAACCCACCGTTTCGCCTTCTTCTCTTGCGATGGTCACGATGGGATGGTCTCCGGTCAGGAAATCCGAAATAAGATCTCCGTTTACTAAAGAGTAGCCTTCCGCAACTTCGAGCTCAAACGGTTGATCCATGTCGCCATAATACTTATTTTGACCTTCTTTGACCTTTAAACGTAAGTCAAGATAATTGATAACGAATTTACCCCTTCCGCTCACGAAAACAAGATCGTAATCCTTATTGACAGACGGAGAAGTTATGGTCCCGGCATTGATAGAATAAGAACCGACGTTCTCGCCCTCTTCTCTGCCGAGCGCGCCGTCGAGCGCGATCTCTCTGCCGTCGGGCAAAGTAGTGATCTTATCGGTACAGGCTTCGTCGGAATAGATATAATACCGTATCGTCGGATCCTCTCCGCCGTAGGTCTTCGTGTTAGAAATCGCCGCGGGAACGGAAACATAAATCGGACGAGGTACAATGGTCAACGTCGGTACGATCGTACGATCGAACTCGTATCCATAGCTAGATCCGCCGCCATAGAACAACTGATATTCGCCTACTCTATCAGGCGTAAGCGCACCCGTAGACACAATGGGCGGGAACAGTCCGTTGATTTCGGATGGATCGATTGTTTCCGTCCGATACTGATTTTTATAATAAGTTACGGAAAGGTCGATCACTTCTCCGAAGATCTGCTCGGGATGAGTGATGCCGACGTATAATCTGACGGGCAAAACGGTCAGATTAAAGACCGTCTCCGACACGCGGTTTTCGTAATCGGACGCCGAAAGGGATATCAAGCGGAAAGACATTTGGGAGCCGTATTCTTCGGGGCGGATATGCCACTCATCTCCCTGCGCATAGCAGGTCAGATCGCCGCCGTTCGGCCGCGAAACAAAGGAAAGCGCATACGTCGCGTCGTACTCCGCGTCCGCTGTTTTCTGAGATAGTTCGTCTCCGAAACGAATCACAATATCGTCCGTATAATAGACGGAATCGCCGTCTGCGAGCGTTTGGCCGTCGCATTCCAACGTAAAAACGAGACTTTGGGACGGAGTAGCCTTTGCCACGGTCACTTCCTGAATGTCCGCGTCTACAAAATAGTTATCGTTCAAAGAGCGGCATACGGCATAATACGAACCGGCCTTCTTTAACGTTGCGGTAACGTAATAAGAAGCCGTCGAAGAATACTCCGTTGCTTCGACGAAAGTCTTTCCTCTTTCGTCCCGGACGAACAATCCGCTACCGAACGTGCTTTCCGTCACGTCCGCTTTGCGAACGTAATAGGCGATGGAAACGTTCTGACGAGATCCGTCCTCGCCCACTCCGGCAAAGTACGCCGTAACGGAAGAAGTAAGAGGCGAACCGGTATACTTCAATTTGTTGTAAACGAGCGTGACCGATTCTACCGCGTAAGGAACAATATGCAGTAAATAAGTTTTCCCTTCCAGGTCAAGGTAGTGATTTGTCTCGTCGGCAAGGGTGGGATCCATCCTGTAATAGCCGACGTCGTACTTACCGGACCAGGAAGAATCGACAACGAGATCTCCGCCCGATACGTCCATTCTCGTATATGTCCAACCCACGCTTACCACGTGCGCGTCCGAAGGCGCGACGGGACTCTTCCCGGAATAAACGACGGTCGAGACCTGGTACTCTGCGGAACCAAACGTCTGCGGTTCGGTACCCGATACGGCGACTACGACGCGACGACGGTCAATAGCGCCGCCTGTTAATGAGGTCAGTTCATAGCCGGGCGCAAAGGTGTAATTCCCGGTGAGGGACACCTCGAATTCGGTCAGAGAATAAGTCTTGTTTGTTCCGCTGTCGGCGGAATCCCACGTAACGAGTACAGAAACAGCCAAACTCTCTTCATCTCCGGTCAAAACGCCCGTCAGGATGGACAGATCGGCAAGGTTAACGCGGGAAGCGGAACTACCATCGTACACTTTTTGTCCCAGATACGCAAGGTCGGCTCTATCGGAAATGGTAAGAGTTTTCGGAAGGACTTCACAGTCTATTTCTTTTTTTCCGATAATGGTAGCGTCTCCGTCGAAACGCAAGGACGCAACCGCAAGATAAGAAGCGGCGTTATGCAGATCGGTCCGCGTGTTTGACGCCTTGTTGACGTAAGAAACGGAGACGGAAAAACCACCTCCGACCGTATATTCTACCGAATGATCTTCTCCGTTATAATCGAACGAAACGGATCCCGTAAACTTAAATACCGAATCTGTTATTTCGGCAACGTTCACGGCGATATCAAAGACGGTAACAGCCTCGCCCATCACAAAGGAATAGATCATTTCCTCCTCCGTTCCGTTCATGATGCCGCCTGCAAGGGAAGAAACCACGCCGTTTACTTCTACCGCGTCGACCAGGTAGTAGCCGTGCTTTTTCCAGGTATAAGTTACTCTCCCTGCCTGTCCCTTATAATAGTAATACTTTTCGTCCACTGTCGGCACACTGCCTTGCGCCGTTAGTATCGTTTCCGTACCGATCAAATTGTTATTTACTGTGAAAGTGACTTCCTGACAATAACGAATCTGATACTTAACCTGTGTGTTCGAGACAAGACGATAAGACGACGCATAGGCCAAAGCGTCGAGATTGTTGTTGTAAATAAATGGATAATAGTTTGCGTTGGCGGTCAAAGTAAAATAAAAGCCTTTTCCGTCCCAATCGTTATTGACGGCGACGGCACCGCCGTTCGTCTCGTCGGTATAATCGACAAGCACTCGGCCATAACTGTTTTCGTAAGAGTATTGGTCGTCGGTTGTCAGATACCAACTATTGTCGGTTATCAAACTAAGAGAAGTGCCTGTAACGCCGACGAAACCGTACGCACCGCTCACCGCAGGCAAAGAACCGGCAAAGACCGATCCCGTGATCCGGCACCCGGACGTTGCGAGACTTCCGACGAAACCGCCGACGTCCGACGCGGCGGTATAATAAGTCGTCGTCGATGAATAAGGCTCGGAAGAAAGAACGTAATGTCCTTCCGAAGTCCAGACGAGATAGGAATCCGGAAGGTAAGATGCGGACGTCACGTTGGCTTTGGTAACGGAAACAAGATCGCATGCAGAATAACACTCTTCGATCTTTCCGTTAAAGAACCCGACGAAAGACGCCGTATACTGCCCGCCGCAAATACGGCAAGAAGAATCCATTACCAGTCTCTTCAAAACAAAATCGCTACCGGTATACCCGAATAACGCGACGTATTTATTACTTTCATCCCGATATCCCGCGCTGTTTTGATACGCATAAAAATCGATGGTAAGATTCTTGATCGTATGTCCTTGTCCATCAAAACGGCCGTTAAAGGCGTAATTGGAATCAAAATCTCCGTAAAACCCGATGGGAGTAAACATCTCTATACCGGACATATTGAGATCGTTCGTTAAAACGAAATACTTTCCGGTATAGTCGGTATACCGAGTGGAATCGCAGAGAAAGGCGAGTTCCGCCGGCACGGAGATAAGATACGGATTGTTTTCCGAGCCGCGCGGATAGGCTGTCAGATCGACGGAATAATCGTATTTCCACATAATCATTTCGGCCCCGCGCGCCGAATATTGATTGACCCTATAAACGTTAGCGGCCCACTCGGCTATTTCCGTCGGTCTCAAAGCATACCTGGCGTCGCACGCCGGGTTGTACACGCCCAGTCCGTTATAGGTAAAATGCGGCAAACGGAAAGTGCGGACTTCTTCGCCCCCCGCCACGACGGAAGTCGCCAGAATAATGTTCGTCGTCGTACCCATGCCGTCGTTACCGATGCCGTTTGCATAATCGATATTGTAATAGCTATTGTCGTTTATTCCGTCTCCGTCGACGTCGCCCGTCGCTATAAAGCCGGAGATCAGATTTCCGACCAAACCGCCTTTTTTGACGTCAGATCCGAAAATAAGCGTTGCGTTGGAAAGACAGGCAAGAATCCTACCCGTATCTCCGCCCGTCGCCCCGGCCTTATTTTCGCCGACAAGACCGCCGATCGAACAAGTCCCGGCGTTTTGCGTCAGTTCGGCGATAACGTTGGTAAGAGCATAAGACAAACGCCCCGCGTTATTATTGCCGATGACACCGCCGAGAATCTGAGAGCCGTAAAGAACGCCCGTCGTAAAAACGTCGGAGACGACGCCGCCGTTGTTTCTTCCGATCAAACCGCCCGTGCAAACGCCGCCGAGGATTTTACCGGCGTAGAAAGAAGTGCTGACGTTCCCCTCGTTGATACCGACGAGTCCGCCGCAACAAGAAGCGTTTTCGCAAACGATATCGAGAGCAACGTAACAACGCACGATCTCCGCGTTACTTGCGGCGACCAGACCGCCGACAACGCCGGAGGACGAGGCGACGATACCGCCGCCGTCGACGCAGATATTTTTCAACGTGCCGGAAGCCGTACCGAACAAACCGACGTTCGTTTCGGCCGATTCTATGCGAAGATCGGAGATACAATAATTTTGTCCGTCGTACGTACCGTTAAAATAAGAAACCACGGGGAAAGTTCTTTTCAGGACGATATCGCTCGTCTGCAAGAAGTATTTACCGGTAACCAACGTGGGATAGGAATTAAAGAATTCGGCAAAATTTCTGAGTTGTTTTTCATTGGAAATACGGATGGGATCTTGTTCTTCGCCCGTACCTCCGGCAAAGTATCCGGTCATAAAAAGCGTTTGATCGGCATAAGCAGGCACGGGATAATATCCACCCGAAAGGGTGGGCGCAACTTCCTTCCAGGCATCCGTCGCATTAAAACGGGCGCGGTCTCCGTCCGTCAATGACACGGTGCTGCAAGCGTTTGCGCCGTTGGTATTATAACTTAAATAAACGTCCGAGTCGTAATAGACGTTATGAAGTGTAACGACCGACACGAAGCGATAATACTTCTTACCTGTCTGCGGCGCCGCGTCTACCGTCGGGCGGAAAGAATCGTCCGACGCGATATATTCGTACGCGCCGGAAAGCCCCGTCGCCGATTCGATCGAGGGAGAAACGACGCAAAAAGCGCGGAAAGGCTCGGATAAAGCGATCGCCTTGTCTTTTTCAAAGGTAGGAACGCAATAAAAATCTTCGACTGACAACGTAAGAGAGGGGGGCAAATTACCCACGGCGCCGCCGAGCGCGTTCACGCCGGTAATCTTACCCGCATAGGCGGCGGAAACAATATTCGTATTCTCCGCGACCGATCCGAACAAACCGCCCACGTTAAAACGGCCGGAAACGGAGGCAACGCAACTGACCAAAGAAAGGCTTCCGCCTCCGAACGAACCGCCTATTCCGCCTACGTCGGTACAACCGGGCGCATAAATCGTTCCTATATTCGTCAGTTCGGACAGATCGATCGTACCGTGCAGCTTTCCGAAAACGCCGCCTACGTATTGGCCGCCGTTAAATCCGTCCGTGATCACGCCGTTGTTTACGCAATCGTTTATCGTTATTGCACCAAGGCCGGAACCGACGACGCCTCCGACGTAATTATTGCCGAACACCGAGGCGGAAGTAACGCAACCCGTCGCGGTAACGCTTGCGCCCGTTTCCGTTCCGCCCACGATAGCCCCCACGTATGAAGATCCGGACGCAACGGATCCTTCGAGCACGGTAATATCTGTAAAGACGTTTTCTTCTCCCGCAACGCGACCGGCAACGAGAGCAACGTAATCTGAACCGGTCACCTGTCCGGAAAGTTGAACGTTTCTGATCGTGGCGCCGTTTACTGCGGCGAACAAGCCGACGTTATCTTCTACCGAAGAACAATTAAACGAAAGCATATTATCCTGTCCGTCGAACACCCCGGCAAAAGGCAGTTCGACCGAACCTACGCTACTTACCGAGCCCGCCGAAACGGCGGCTCCGAGAACAACCTTTTTATTCGCATAGTCGTACAGACGGGAGTTACGAACGAAAAGATCCCATTGCAGGGCGGTCTTTACCGTAAACGGCTCCGTAACGGAACCGACGCCCGAAGCGAACAGGCAAACGGAAAAGCGATCCGCGCATAAGTCTGAATAAGGAGCGACAAAGTCGCTTTTATCGTTATTCAAAAGATATGCCGGGCATGGATAATAACCGAAGCCAATGCGAAATTTCGGGTATGCGAGCGCGGTATCATCGCCGAAGAGGACGGAACCGGAAAGAAAATCGTAAGTCGTTTTTGAAGATAAAGTATCGGGCAACGCGCCGGAAGAGTTACTGCCGACGGGGTCTTTTTCGGACACGCCGTAACAATAGGATACTCCATTGTTCGTCGAAGAAAGAGTCCCTACCACCGACCCATAAGAAACGGCGAGGCTGCCCTCGAAAGCCGGAACGGCATAGTTGTTCTTCAATTCGCCCATGCTGCTACCTGCGAGTCCGCCGAAAACGGTGCCGTTATTGGAGACGATCTTACCTATAAAGACGCTTTCTTGCAAGGAAGAACGGCTTCCTTGCAACGCGCCGACCACACCGCCGAAAGTGTTACGAGCCCGGACGGTGGCGAAAGAAGAACAGGACGTAATCGTACCTTTACAACTACCGGCGATACCGCCTACGTAGTTGTTTCCGGTTACGTCAACGAAAGAAATGCATTTTTCTATTCGACCGCCGTCGGCGTCGCCGACGATGCCGCCAACGTAGTTATTACCGCGAACAAAGCCTTTTACCGTCAGTCCGGAAATAAGACACCTCGATCCGGTATTTCTGAATACGCCCGCGGCGCCCGACGTGCTGTCGACGGACACGGTAAGCGTATGATCGTTACCGTAGAACGATCCTTCGAAGCTGTAAGAAGAATTTCCGATCGGCATAAAGTCCGTACCCGACAGATCCAGGTCGGCTTTCAATTCAACACGAAGACCCAATCCCGTAGCCGATTGCATTTCCCGGGAAAAAGCGACCATTTGTTCCACGGAAGAAATTTCTACCACGTCGTCGGCGGCATCCGCCGATAGCCCGGAAAAAAGGGAAAGAGAAAAAACGAACGAAGCGAGCAGAATCGCAAGAACAGCGAACGTTACATATACGCGCGAAAATAAATATTTTTTCATATGTAAAGAGATTATAACATATCCTTATACCGATTTCAAGCCCCAAAACAAAAAAATTCTTAATTTCAGCAAAAACCTTTTCTACTTCCTTCCGCTTATAATGATCGTCCTATAAAGACCTTATTTTTACTGCTTTCCGACTTGTTTTAATTACATAATCACGTGTAAAAAAATAATAAATATTTTGTGTTACGGATACCTTTTTTAGTTATAAAGTATCCTGTAATAATGTTTTTTATTTTTAAAGCAATAGCGGAAAACGGCAAAAGCGTCTCTCAGCGCGCTCCCGAACAGCCCGACCTTTTCTTAACGTTATCTTGACCGCATATCGTAGAGAGTACTGTTTGGGCGGCAGCGCTTGACAAGGATATATTAAAAATATATAATTATTATTATGGTAAAGAATAAGCTGTCCCGTCTGCTTCTGTTAGGCTTTTTGTCGATCGCTTTTTGTATTGCGAGCGCAAGTTGCGCCGCGCCTGCGCAAGATTCGTTCCATGAAAAAACCGCCCGCTTCGTCGCCGCTTCCGACCAGTCCGATCCCATCGTCTCATACGGCAGCGTGAACAACGTCGTTATTTTTATTTGCTTTGCGGACGAAAGTCCGACCGACGTCCGCTCTTCCGTTCCGAGCGATCTGACGAACCGTTTCAACGGCAGCGATAATTCCATCAAAGACTACTATAACGATCTGAGCTACGGAGCATTTTCCATTACCTCCGTTTTCCCGGCCTATGACGACGGATCTTTCTTCGTTTACCGCGACTCGCAGACTCGTTCTTATTACACTTCCAACAACTATGCGTCCGGTCCCAAGAGGACGAAACCGGAGAGCGACTTATTAAATAACGCCGTGTACGAGGCTTCGATTTACTTTGATTTTTCCGGTCTCGACCTCGACGTTAACGACGACGGCTTTATCGACTGCGTTACTTTTCTTGTCAGCGGAGATGCCCGCGAAAAAGATTGGAACAGAATCATGTGGCCGCATTCCTGGAATCTGCATGACATCACGCGCGAGGCGTACTCTACTTCTTCCGCTTCCTTGAACGGTAAACGCGTAGGCGAGTATACTTTCTTTTTTATCGAAAGCATTTCTTCCAAGATCGGACAGATCTGTCACGAGATCGGACACGCCGTAGGCGACTTGCCCGATTTATACCACTACAACGAAAGTCCTCAACGGCTTCCCGTCGGATACTGGGATCTGATGCACCTCGACTGTAAAACGCCGCAATTCATGACGACCTATCTGCGTTGGAAATATCTATCTTTTGTCGACGATAATCAGATTGTTGAAATGGAGAAAAGCGGAGATTATACCTTGACGCCGACCACGGTCACGGGGCGCGACCAGACGCTCGCCTATAAATTGACCGTTGATAACGGAACGTCCTCTCCGAACGAAAGCATCTGGATAGAATACCGTCGGAACGACGTAACGACGTACGACAAAGATCTCCCCGGGAGCGGACTGATCGTCTATCGTATCAACACCAATGCCGAAGAAGGGAATAAAAACGGACGATATCACAGCACCGCTTATCCGGACGAAGTTTTCTTTTATCGCCCGGAAGTCTCCGTGCTCAGCGGATTGTCCGAACGAGATAAAGAAAACCTTTCTTACGCTTATATAAGCCTAAGTAATCCGCGGTTCTCTTCGCTCGGAAACGAGACGATTTCCGGGGCATACGATCCGAATTGTATTTATCTTACCGACGGCAGCAACACCGGCATCGTTATTACCGTCCTTTCCGAATCGCCCGAGCAAGTTACTTTCCACGTCGACCTCGGCGCGTACGACAGTTCGGAAATAGACGAAGAGGCGTCCTACGTCATGGGCAACACCGGCAACAAAAAGGAAGTCGTAGTCTACTACGGCGACGACATCAAATCGCAACTCAATCTTTATATCAAGCGAAGAAACCGCGGATTATATCGTGCGAACGAAGATAACATTGTGCTTCTCGGCGGAGACGACCTCTACGACGTTTGCGAGGAGGGAAAAGACGCCTATATCGAATACACGGACGAGTACGGAACGTACGTCTTCCCGTACAGACTGACCATCTACGACCAATTGGAAAGCAAATCTGCAACCGTCGTTTCTTTGCCGACCAAGCTCGACTATACGACGGGAGAAGCTTTTTTGCCGAACGGTCTAACCATTCAAGCGGAATACTCTTCCGGCAAAAAAACCATCGTCTATCTCGACGAAGAAGCGGAAAGCTGGTCTTTCATCGGTTTTGACGCGGAAAAGAGCGGCGTACAGGACATAACCGCCGTCTATAAGGACGACGTGCGCGTACACTTTACCGTCGAAGTTCATAGCGATCTCGTTTCTTTACGCGTCGACGAAAAGAACACGAGGCATATACGCGGCGACACCGTTCAACCTCGTTTCAACGTCGTCGCCACGTACAAGGACGGTATGGAAAAAGCTCTCGAATCAACCGAATTCATCGTCGAATCCGAGGGAGAATACGAATACGCAAAAACAAACGTTACCGTTCGATCCAAGGCGAACGAAAACGTGACCTGCGTCACTTACGTCTATAACGTCCCCCACCGCATTTCTTCCGTCGCTCTTGTCGCCGATCCGAAACGACAGTACAGGTACGGCGAGGCGCTCGATCTGTCCGGTGGAAAAATACAGATTTCTTTCGGAGAGTACTCTTTGGACGGCGACAACGCCCTGCCGTTGGAAAACTATTATTCGGCATTTTCCGGATACTCGCCTACCGGCGTAGGAAAACAGTCGCTCCGGCTCAACCTCGAAGACGCAACTCTGGTCATGGACGTTGAAGTTCTGCCGCTCCCCGGGAACCTGCTTTCCGTGCAAAACGGCGGTCTCCGTATCAAAGAAGACTCTTCTATGATCATTCTGGAACAGGATCATACCTTAAACGACCTTGCCGAAAAACTGGGGAGCTATCTGAACGTCGACTACACGTACACGGTAGGTAAGGACGTATATACCGTCCTGCCCGAAACGTACGGCGCGCTTTCCGTGCAAAACGACATTAAGATTGTTCTGTCCAACTCGGAAGGAGTCATAATCAAGAGATATTCCGTTTTCCGTTCCGGCGACGGAAACAACGACGGAAAAGTGGACGATAAGGATATAATCTATTGGAAAAGAGGCATTATTAACAAAGAAACGAACGCAAAAGCCGATTTGTTCGATAAAAACGGCGACAACAAATACACTCTGACCGACTACGTTATTTTGACGGACGAACTCTATAAGGAGGGAAAATGAAAAAAACATCTTTTTTTCTTCCGATCATACTGCTGATGGGTCTGCTCCTTCTTGGTTCTTGCGAAAAGGAAGAGTTCAAGCCGGAGTCCATTCACTTACAGCACGCTGATTTTTCCGTCAACTATACCGTCGATCAGGAACTGACTCTGGACGGAGTAAAGCTGAGACTCGTCAACGGAAAAGGACAATATCGGGACATCCCCTGCACTACGGATATGATCGTCGGGTTCGACACGTCCACCACGGGACAAAAGAAGCTGCACGCCGTTTATGCAGGTCTGACGAGTAACGAGATATCCTATCTTGTATACAATAAAGAAGACGCTTCCAGGCCGATCGTCACGAAAACCCGTATCGACATTCAGAAGACAGTTTCCGAGGACAAAACTATCTTCGAATTGAATTTGCGTTCTTGCGATATCGCCGTACGCGCGTTTTCGTTCAGGATTACCGGCATAGACGCGTCTTTCGACGACGGCCTTTCCGAAGTAACCGGAACGGTATTGGGAAAGATGACGGATTATTACTGGAAAAAAACGACGAACGACGGCATAAACGTATTGATAAGTGGCAACGAGCCGCAAAGCACAGGCGCTTTCTTCTCTTTCGAGTGGACGGGAACGAATCGTTCGATCAGAATCGAGGACATCGTTGTCAGCGACGGAGAAAACGACTACTTTCTACCTGCCGCGAAATAAAACAAGAGGAATAAAAATGATCAGGAAAGGCTCTTATAATCCGGAAACGGAAGCAAAAAAGAATTATATTGCATATCAGAATGCGGAAATGTATGCAAAAAGCGATATTCCTTTGCATCCGACCGGCGGGATGAACTGTCTGACGCCAAAAGAAATCTGGGCGGACTTCGATCCGTACGCCGACGCGTTGGACGCGGTTTCCGACGGAGAAATCAGGCACACTTTTACCGTTAAATCATACGGGGAAGACGCGCTTCTCGCAGAGATCGACGTATACCAACCGGACGTCCCCTCCAAACGCGCCATATTGATCGTTCAGGAGTACGGAAAAGAAGCCCAACGAGAGATTATCACGGAATTGACGAAGGACGGCTATACCGTTTTCGTGCCGGACTACTGCAAGATCCGTCCGGACAGCACGACGCATTTTCCAACTTGCGTTTCTTACGGAGAATACGGTCGGGATAACGGACACCTGAATAAAGTCCTGCCCACCGCCAAAGAGACCTGTCCTTATCTCTACGCCCTTATTCTGCGCCGCTCGGTTACTTTTATCGAAAAAGAATTCGGGATAAAAGATACGATTGTGATCGGGATCCGCGACGGTGTGGAATACGCCATGCAAGCGGCCGGAATCGACTCTCGCATACGCGGTCTGGGCTGCGTCTGTGCGGCCGGATATAAAGAACTGCTGAGTTATCCCGTTTATTCCGGACAAGAACTGAAAATAACGCACGACGATCTCGCCTGGATAACGGGCGTCGCCGGAGTTTCTTATTTAAAAAACAGAGACATCCCCATTTTCGTCGCAATCGGCAGTAACGACACCATTTCGGACGTAGACAGAACTTATTTCCTTTCGCTGCTGAACGGGCAGGAAAAATTCCGGATGTACGTCTGCAACGGGTATTCGGATAACGTCAACAAAGACTGCTTCGGAACGCTCAAAAAATGGCTCAGATTGACCTATCTGGACGCGAATCTCCCCGCCTTGCCCACGATCGACGTCAGACTCAATAACGACGGCGTCGTTTATACCGAGGTCAAAGCGGACGCTGACTCGGCCATTCGCTCCGCAGTCGTCTATTATGCGCTCGACGATATCAATCACGAAACGCGCAACTGGATTAAAGCCGTGTGCGAAACGGTCGGGAAAGGCGAATATATCGCAAATATACCCATTCCGCACGAAGACGCCCGATTGTTCTGCTATGCGCACGTGACGTACGAAAACGACGTCGGCGTGTCCGGTTTTATTACCATGACCGATTTCACGGACAAGCGAGTGACTATTACGCAAGAGGTTTCGGATAACGAGCTGTACACGTACGGCGGTTTGAAAAAGGCGTTCAACGAATATAACGAACAACCCGTTCTTTTTACGGAAAATATCATCGGCTACGTCATCCCCGTCGGGCTGAAAGGCATCGTGAATAAGACGGGACAAATGATTCTTTTCGTCGGAGACGGCACGAAGAATATCGAGTCGGAACGCGTCATGCAGGTGGACTGCTATTCGGAAGAAAAGCCTTTCGACCTCGTTCTTTGCCTTACGGACGAACGATCGATCAAATATTACGTTACCAAAAACGTCTACACGGATTCGACGTTCGAGGGCGTCCTTTTGCGATGCACGGACTTCAAAGACGAACATTTCCGCCCCCTTACCGGTTGGAAAAACGTAAAACGTCTGACAGTCTGCACCAAAAACGTAGTTATCAGTAAATTATTGTTTGTATAATCAATCGGGAGAGCAGATATGGAACAATTACCGCAAAACAACGACGAGGTTTTAAATAAAAAACTCGCAACCCAAAAAATCATTCGCGACACTATTATCTTATTGCTCGTTTTCGCGCTGGTCGCGGCAACGGCTTTTTACCTCGGTCGCACTTATTTCGAGAGTTGGCCAATTAAAGGAAACTCTATGGAACCGAACATTCATACCGACGACAGGGTTCTGCTCGTCAAGACGAAAAAGCTGGATTACGAGGACATTATCATCTTCAAAAGCGACGTCGACAGCACGGATAGTTTTTCTGGGAAGTACCTGATAAAACGGGTCATCGGAAAACCGGGAGACGTTATGGAAACAAGATATGAGGATGCCATAAAGGGTTGGAAGGTATACCGAAACGGCGAAATTGTGGATGACAGTTATATTCGGGAAACGATCTATGATTATACCGCGTTTACAGAGGTCGTACCCGAAGGACACTACTTTATACTCGGCGACAACAGAAATAATTCTCACGACAGTCACATCGCCGGATTCTATGCCAACGAAGCGGAGATCGTTGGGAAAGTTCTGGCAAGATATAAGAGCATATTTGATTTTTCTTTTTTGATTTAGTATGAAGATTTTTACCGAAGAAAAGTTGTTTTTTTCAGCGGCTATCAGTAACTTACTTTTGTTTATCGCAGAGGCGATCTCTTTTTCTTTGGCTATAAAAGAACTGGGCGCGAACGTCTTTATCCGCTTTTGCGGGATCAGCAATCTGCTTCTGTTTCTCTCCGCCTTTTTCGCCCTCTTATCCGTATATTTCAACGTGAGAAAAGGTTGTGGCACAAACCCCTACTCGCATACTCTTCGCTACGTGGCCACCTGCGCTTCCATGACAACTTTATTCGTTTTTCTGTTCGTTCTTCTCCCGTGCGAAAAGGATCCGAAACTTTTTCTGACAACGTTTTACGATTGGCTTTTTTATATTATTTGTCCTCTTCTTTCCGCTCTTTCCTTTTTGTTATTCGAGAAAGAAGAGTCGCGCACGCTGAAATACCCGTGCGTTCTCATCAGCGTTGCCGTTCTCATTATTTACGGCGCCGTCATGCTCGCGCTTAACTATGTCGGGCTTTATTCGGGTCCCTACTTCTTTCTGCGTGTGCGCGAAGAACCGACCCGGACGGTCGCCCTTTTCCTTTCCTGCATGACCATAGGCGCGGCAATCATAAGTTATTTGTTGTGCCTCGGCAATAAAAAAATATTTTTCAGAGGTATTATTCGTGGATGATTTAATAAAAAGGATCAACGAACTTGCGAAAAAACAACGCGAAGTCGGACTGACCGATGAAGAAAAAGCAGAACAACAGACGTTACGCCGGCGTTATCTCGAACGTTTTCGGGCGACCTTTAATAACCAATTGAAGAACACGTATTTTGTGACCGAAGACGGAAAAGAGATTCCTCTTACCGAAATCAATAAAAAAAATGGAAAAAACTAACGTGATGCGCGTCCTGGACAAGATGGACGTGGAATATACCCCGCACGAACTCGCCGGCAGTCCGACCGACGGACAAAAAGTGGCCGAACTACTCGGCGCGGACCCCTGCGCCGTATTTAAAACGCTTGTAACCGAAGGGAACGATCTGAATCACTACGTCTTCGTCATACCCGTTTGCGCGACGCTCGATCTGAAAAAAGCGGCGCGGGCCGCCGGAGTAAAAAGCCTCTCCATGCTCAAACAAAAGGATCTTCTTCCTCTGACGGGCTACGTGCACGGCGGATGTTCTCCCATCGGCATGAAAAAGACGTTTTTTACCGTTCTCGACGAAACGGCGCAACTTTCCGAAAAAATCTTTTTCAGCGCGGGCAAAATAGGCTTCCAGGTAGAATTGTCTCCTTTTGTACTGACGGAAAGATTCGGAGCCGTTTTTGCCGACGTCGCGCTGTTTTAATTGCACGTGACAAGATATGCGTTGACAAATAAGAGATACAAGTACCAAGCGAATAGCGGCACCGAAAGGTAGACCGTTATTTTTGTATACCTTGCGGCCTGAATAAACACGACGCCTGCGCACAGCGCGCATACGGATAAAAGACAAACGCCGCCGATCATGTTATGCAATCGGAAAAACACGAAACACCACGCCGATCCGAGCGTAATAAAACCGGCAAGATAAGGACGACATTTTTTCAGCGGACCGCTACCGCTCGCCTCTCCGATATGAATGGCGGTCAGAATGTAGATCGCAAGCCAGATAACGGAATGGAGCTTACCCGATACGGCCATACCCGAAAGGGAAGAAAACCATTCGGACTTCGGCGTCATAAACAGAGCGTTCAGACTGCCCACGGCGATCACAAGCGCCAAACCGAACGTAAAGCGAAGAACTCTGAGATATTTTTCCATCGTTTTATTGTATTCGGTCGTGGACATTTCATGATTTTGCGTCAAAGATATTGCGCGCCCGCGCGAAATATGTTAGTATTATTTTATCTATAAAATTTGGGGTATTACATGACAAAGAAGAAATCATCTCCCTTCGTCAAAGCTCTCGTTGCCATTATCCTGATTATTTGTATTCTTGCCGCTCTCGTGGTCGCTTTCTTTTACGGCATACTGGGATTCGGAAAAAAACGGGCAATTATTATCGTTCCCGGATTGTTTGCGTCCGCTTTGTACGACGAAGACACGGGCAAGGCGGTATGGGATCCCGTCGACGACGTAGATCTTTGGCTTTCCGATATCATCAGCCACAACGGATACAACGACGAGACCATTTTTTACTTGCTTACCCAAAGCAGATTGCAAGATGAAATTTTTAATCATATTCTCGTCAACAACGGTCACGGAGACGGCGAAAGCTTTTTGTATCGCTTCACGGCTATGAACGAGGACGGTACGTCGGCTTTCAACATAAAACCGTATCCCCCGGAAGTAAATAATCGCTATAAATACGGCATGATGAATGCGCAAACGGAAGTTTGCCAATACTTTGAAGAGCAATACGGCGAGACTTACGACGTTTTCGTTTTTAATTACGATTTTCGTTTGGACAACCGCGTCAACGGACGACTTTTGCAGGATTATATTGATAAAAACGGCTACGAGGAGATAATTTTCGTTTCTCACAGCAACGGCGGACTGGTAGTCGGGAGCTATCTCACTCTGTCCGAAGAAAACCGCAACAAAGTGGATATGCATCTGAGTTTCGACTCTCCTTATCTCGGTTCGGTCACCGCTCTGACAACGCTTGAAAACCTGGAAGACATGATCGACGGTATCAGCGACATTGCGGATATGTTGCCGTGGGCATTTTCGGAAGAAATGATTCAGAACGCCTTTCACGAACAGTTTCTTCCGATGGCGAATATGTATACCGTCTATCAACTGCTGCCCACGTACGAACTGTTCCGCACGCCGCAATACTATAATCTGATCTACACTTACGAGCATACGCCCGGCAAAGAGCCCGAAAAAGGATTCGTCGAATTCAAAAATCCTTACTTTACGATGTATAACTTCGATACGGGCAAAATGGATGAATACTACTTTGAATCAGATGAAGACTTATACGATTACTATTGTTCCCGTCCGTGGGCGCACCTGAATAACGACCTCAACGCGGACTTACGCGCAGGCATGAAAGACTGGCTCGACTATACCAGATCCTACTATATCGAAACTGACGACGGAGTAAAACACGTGACCGAACTTGTCGACACCTATTATTTCAGCGGTATCGGTTACGAAACGTACTATTCCGCGCGCTATAAGAAAGACGGCGACGCTCACCATTGCGTTGGCGGCGAATACACCGATCAAGGCGACGGTACCGTACTGCTATATTCGGCAACGGCCGGCACGACGGACTTCTCCCGCATCGTCCCCATCCCCTATGCCGATCACTACGACGTCTTTCAATACTTCAACGATTTCTCCAAGGAAGAAACGGAACGCCTTCTTTGCGACCGTCTGAATTGGAAACAGAAAATATTACTCAAATGGAATAAAAATAATCGAAAGGAAGAATAAATTATGATCCCGACAGAAACATTCGGAAGCATGGTCTTTAACGACAAAGTTTTCCGTGAACGCCTTAAAAAAGAAGATTATGAAGAATACGTGCATTGCGTCGAAGAAGATAAACCTTTGTCGCTTCGGCTTGCCACGGTAATTGCCGACGCGATGAAGACGTGGGCGATCGAACAAGGTTGCACTCACTTTACTCATTGGTTCCAACCTCTTACCGGCGTAACCGCCGAAAAGCACGATAGTTTTATCGAATCGGACGGCAAGGGCGGCGTGATAATGAAGTTCAGCGGAAAAGAGCTGATCAAAGGCGAACCGGACGCGAGCAGCTTCCCCTCCGGCGGACTTCGCGCCACCTTCGAGGCGCGCGGGTACACCGCCTGGGACCCCACTTCATATGCTTTCATCAAAGACGGCGTACTGTGCGTACCCACCGCTTTTTGCAGTTATAACGGACAGGCCCTCGATAAAAAGACGCCCCTGCTCCGCTCAATGGAAGAACTGAACCGTCAAGCCGTCAGGATCCTGCACGTCTTCGGCAAGACCGACGTTAAAAAAGTGATTCCCATGGCCGGACCGGAACAAGAATACTTTTTGATCGACAGAAGCATGTGCGAAAAACGTCCCGATCTTGTTTTCTGCGGCAGAACGCTTTTCGGCGCGCGCGCTCCGAAAGGACAGGAACTGGGCGACCACTACTTCGGTGCCGTCAAACCCCGCGTCGTAGCCTATATGAAAGAACTGGACGAAGAACTTTGGAAATTAGGCGTATACGCCAAGACCAGACATAACGAAACGGCACCGTCGCAACACGAACTTGCCGTGATCTATACCGACGTCAACACGGCGACCGACCATAACCAGATCGTCATGGAAATGATGAAGAAGATCGCTACCCGTCATGGTTTTACCTGTCTGCTCCACGAAAAGCCCTTCGCTTCCATCAACGGCAGCGGAAAACACAATAACTGGTCGTTGCAAACGGATACAGGCATCAATCTGCTTGAACCGGGAGAAAACCCGCACGACAATATGCTGTTCCTGCTTATGCTTTCCACCTTTATTTCGGCGGTCGATAAGCACCAGGACTTATTGCGTATCTCTTGCGCGAGCGCAGGCAACGATCTGAGACTGGGCGCGTACGAAGCGCCGCCGGCGGTCATCTCCATCTTCCTCGGCGACGAACTGACGGGTATACTTTCCGCTATTGAAAAGGGAAAGAACTTTAGCGAAAGAGCCAACTGTGAGATCGAGATCGGCGTGAAATGCTTGCCGAAATTTCGCAAGGACAGCACGGATAGAAACCGCACCTCTCCTCTTGCCTTTACCGGAAACAAGTTTGAATTCCGTTTGACGGGCTCGGCTTTTTCCGTTGCGGACACCAATCTTATCATGAATACCATCTTTGCCGACGAACTGGCCGAAGTAGAAAAGAAACTCGATCCGAACAATCTGGCCGAATCGGTCATTTCTATCGTGCGCGAAGTCATGAGTAAGCACAAGCGTATTATTTTCAACGGGAACGGATATTCGGGCGAATGGATTAAAGAGGCCGAGCGTCTCGGGCTATTGAACCTGCCTACCACCGTCGACGCGCTTCCTTACTTTGCCAAAGAAGAAAACGTGGCCTTATTCGAGCGTCACGGTATTCTCTCCCGCACGGAGATCGAATCCCGTACCGAAATCCAAACGGAAAACTACTGCAATATCCTGCATATCGAGTGTCTAACTATGGCGGACATGACGAGAGAAATGTATTTACCGGCCATCCGTAAGTACATTCGCGATCTGTCGGACACCGCTTTCCTGTTCAAAGAAAACAAGACGCTTGACAAGCTTGTTAAGTTGTACGAACAGGCCGAGAAGAACGTCTCCGTATTGGAAAAAGATATTGAAAAGACGCTTTCGATGTCTCTTTCCGAAAAGGCTGTCGTTTACCGCGATACAATTCTGCCGGCAATGAAGAGACTGCGTTCTTCCATTGACGAAGCGGAGCTGCTGACCGCAAAGAAGTACTGGCCCGTACCCTCTTACGCCGACCTGCTTTTCTCCGCATATTAATAATAAGAGTTATGTGCGAGATAAAGCTGCCGGCCCGTCCTCCGTTTGTTTTCGATCCGCTTTCAGCGGGAGATATTTAAATAAAATAACTTGATACAAAGCGTTGATAAGCTCTCTGTTGCAGCTTGAAATCGAATGGACGACCCGAGCATACGCGTACCGTATAAGGTAGAATTTGGTTATCCTTATACGAAGAAAAAGTTGTCCAAAAAGGAGAAATGAATTTCCTGTTATAAAAAAGCAAGGAGAAACAAACATGTCTAAAGATTTATCGTTTTTAAAAGAGAATAAGCTTTTTAACTGGCTACCTTCTTGTCTCACTCTCATTGTCCTCGGCATAACGGAGTACTTTTTTTACTATGCATACGTGCAATGGATCATCTGGCAAGTAGCTCTGCTTGTGATTGCCGACGTACTTCTTATCGGCACGTTTTCCGTATGGCTTTCCGTAACGCTTATACCGAAACCGACCGCCAAAAAGGTAATCGTCTTTTCGGTTGTCTATACGGTTGTCGTTGCTCTCCTTTGTTTTGGGTCGACGACCATATATCATGCCGTCAACTCAAACGCCCATGCCTCCTACCTGCTCGGCATCGGAATAGCTGATATTATCGTAATTGTAAGTTTTATATATGCCTGGGCGTCTACCGCTCATAAAGGGCCTAAGCAGGCACTTATTGCCACCGTAGCCGTTGCTTGCGCACTTTTTGTTCTTCTGGGGGCTTACGTCGGTTCCATTCCGTCGAGCGACCCGATGAAAAATGTCGTTAAAGAATTCCGCGTGATGGACAATCTGCCGCAGGGCAACGGAAAGGAAGTCAAAGTCATTTTGTTGAACGGACAATCCAATGCCTCCGGCGTCTCCCGCGTCTCTTATCTGACGGAAGAGCAAAAAACCTATTACGGAAAGGGTTTTGAGAACGTGTACGTCAATTACTTTTGCGATAACGGAAACAACTCTTCCTCCGGTTTCTTTGCGTACGGCGGATTGAACCAGGGATATAATTACGGTTTCTTCGGGCCGGAACTCGGAATGGCCGAAAAACTGAACGACGTCGAGGGCGTCGACTTTATTATCCTTAAATACACCTGGGGCGGTACTGTCCTCAATACGCAGTGGTTTGCGCCGAAAGCGGACGGTAGCGTAGGTCCTCTGTACACCGCCTTTATCAACTTTACTACAACGTACATGGACTATCTTGCCGATAAAGGATATAATGCGAAAATTGGGGCGATGTGCTGGATGCAGGGAGAATCGGACTCCGTTAACGAACAATGGACGCTCAACTATCTCCAAAACACCGAAGCGTTCGTTTCTTCTTTAAGAAGAGATCTTGCCGGATACACCGACGAAGGCGGCATCCGTTATATCGACGCCGGCATCTCAGACAGCGAACTGTGGTCGCGCTACGAGCGGATCAACAACGCCAAGAAACAGTATTCGAGCGTCGCCGCCAACAACGCCGTCTATATCGATACCATCTCGGCCGGTCTCGATTTCAGAAAAGAACCTGTCGAGTCGCCCGATCTTGCGCATTATGACGCCGCTTCGGAAATACGCCTCGGCCATCTGTTTGCCCAAGAGATTTTAAAAAGATACAATAAGTAAGCTGCCGCCTATGAGTTGCGCATAAAAGTGCAAGTATCGGAACGATCGTCCCGTGAATCAACGATCAAATATCGTGCCGTAAAAGATACAGCTCCTTCGTTATTCCGGAGGAGCTGTTATTATATAAAAATTTTCGCGAAATTACCAAATTGCAATATATTTAATGCCATTACTTCGGCAATTCACGCGCTGTCAGGCGCGAATCAAACGGCTACTGCCGTTATAAACGCACGTCTTCGGGCAGAATAGGCTTAATCACGCCCTGCTCCGCTTGACAAAGCGGACACTTTTGCCACGCTTCTTTCATCGTTCCTTCAAAGCCGCAAGAGGGGCATTTCCAGAGAACAGGCTCTTTCTTTTTGTAAAGCGTGCCGCCCTTCATCTGCTCGTACAACTCGGAAAAGACTCGCTGATGCTTTTTTTCGACGGTAATAACGTTCTCAAAAAGTCCGGCGATATCCTCAAAACCTTCGTCGTGTGCAGTTTTGGCGAAAATAGGATATATTTCTTCCGCTTCTAAGCGTTCATCCTCAGCGGCAAGGCGAAGATTCTCCATCAGGTTCCATTTTTCTCTGAACGGAAACCCGCAACAGATATCGATATTCTTTATTTCTTGCTTACTTGCCTGCTGAATACAGGTATAAAACATTCGCGCGTGATTGAATTCGTTATACGCAATAGTGTCGATAAGATCAGCAATAGCTGAAAATCCTTCTTTTCGAGCGCCGTATTCGATGAATTCGTAACGTGTTCTTGCTTGACATTCCCCGGCGAAAGCTCGCGCAAGGTTGTTCAGAGTTTTACTTTGAGTCAGTTCCATGGTATTTACCTCCGTTTTGATATGAAAGAGTATTGACGGCAGGCAAAAAATTATACGTTATCCTCCGTATTCCATGATATGAAGATTTCTTAACGTCGGGTCTTTGACGTGATCGAGAACGGAATAAGCGTGCGTATCAAGATTGTTACAAGTCGCCCCGGTTTTTTTTTGCGCTTTAACCTCAGAAACGATCATGCGCGATACGTCCTCGATAATGCCGATCTTATAATCGATCATATCCTTTTCGTTTCCGTTTTCGATCAGAAAAGAAAGCGGAAGTTCTACGTCGGAAAGAAGAGCCAGGTCCCGCATACCGCGGAATGCCCACTTATAGTAAGGGCAGTACTTTTTGTTGAGCAAGTATACGACTTGAACGGCGCTTTTGACAAACTCATATAAAGCAAGTTGGGCCGCGCCCGTTTCTTTATGTTCAAGACACCGCGTATAATTATACTTACCCGATTGATGCATCAAGGCAAGATGTGCGGAAATCTTTTTTAAGCGCACGTCTTCCGGATAGCCTGCGGAAAGTACTTTTCGGATTGCGCAAAACTTCCCTTTGCCTTCCTTAAAGACTTCGCCGCTCGTCGCCGCAGCCAAAGAATAAGAAGGCGTGCGTAGCCACTCGATCAGCGTTTGCGGCGCTTCGCCTTTGCCCAAAAACCGCGAAAAAAACTCTTCTGTCAGCAGTAAACCATGACGATTTCCGCCGCAAGGCGACAGCTTTTGGCGAGCATACCCCATAAATTCTTTAGGGAGCTTGGCATAGGCGCGCTCCAACCCAAAGCCGTGCTTTTCTTCCAACTCTGCGTCTATCCACATACAAAAACAGGGCTCAAAATCGTGATCCTGAGACAACGCGTCGTCAAAACCAAGGCACTCAGATCCCTCGCCGACCAATCCAACCGTTACCTTATCGGCAACGTCCGGAAATCGTTCGAGCATTTCTTTACCGAACGCTTCGTAATACTCTTTCGCAAGTTCAAGCCCTTTCATATATTTCTTTCATCCTCTTTTCCAAACGAGTCTTATCGACAAAATAACCAAAATACTCTATAGACTTCAAACATTTTTCGATAACGAACGCATGATAGCCGTCGTGCGGGAGGGTGGGCGTATCGAGTAAAGAGACGGCTTTTTCCACGCAAGCGTACACCTCGTCCTCTCTTCCCTCTTTGCCTTCCAACAGGTGCGCCAGATTCACGTAAGAAACGGCAATATCGTTTTCTTTATTCAGTTTGCCGTCCAAAATGGAAATTGCCTTTCTGAAAGCGTTTTCAGCCTCTTCGTCCCGTCCGAGGTCGGCAAGAGCCAACGCTTCGTTATTGTAAAACCCGGCAAACAGCGGATCGTTCGGCTCGATCTTCGCTTTATAGACTTCTTCCACATGCTGATAGATAGGCAAAGCTTTATCCGAACAACCGAACGCCTTATAAGTAGTGGCCGCGTTTAAGGCAATGGTCGCGCCTGAAACGGTGTCATTCAATTCCAATTCAGACAAAAGCCGCATTCCTTCTTCCACGCTCTCTATCCCTTTTTCAGCGTTGTTGAGCTTTCGGTACAGACCGATCTGTTCGCTCCTGATTTCCAATTCTCCGCGCTTATCTCCGAGTGATTTTGCTTCGGAAAGCCAATATGAAAGGATTTTTTCAACCTGAGCAAGATCATTCCTGGCAAACAGGGAGTCGATTTTTTCAATGATGGAACGAATGGGTATAGTCGGTTGTTTTCTCTTTTCCGGATAATAAAACTCTTCTCCGCCGCACAGTGCGCAAGCGGGTTCTTTATAGTCGAACGGATCAAGTGTAGTCATTTTTTCTCCTGTAAATTAGTGCGGAAAAAGATTTTTCCGCACTATTTTTTTTATTCGTCGATAACGGTTATCTCGATACGACGGTCATTTCGTCATAGTCGACAATCAGGATAACGTACGAGTTTTCGCCGTCGTTGTATCTCTGCTGACCATAATCGACAACTTTCTTGTCTTTACGGTTCGTGTCGGAAGCGGGCGTATAGTTATTGCTTTGTCCGTAATGCCATTCGCTTTCTTGTCTTACATCCGTATAGGTCCAGTTTTCGACGACGGCCGTACCGGCAATGATATCGATATAGCAATCGGTATGATAGGTTTTTTCGTTCAACGTGAGCGTGGGCATCGTGCCTCTCTCATAAATAAAGTACATAATGCTCTCGTTCTTGATATAAACGTTCTCCCACTTATTGATGTAGTTTTCCATCGTGGCGCCGTACGTTACCGTGTTGTCGGTTCCGGCGGATTCGCTCGGTACGACGTAGATACGCAAACGATAGTTGGCGTCGTCGCCGATCTCGAAAGTGTTACTCTGAACGGTGGGCGGTGTGGAACGATAGAAGTTGATCTTAACAAGATTCTTACATCCATAGAAGATATTCTCGCCCAATTCGTCGATATTATAGTTGAACTGAACGCCCCACAAACCGGTACATCCCTGGAATGCGTTGCTCTCCACTTTCATCAGAGAGTTGGGCAGGTCAAGAGTAATGAGATCGGTCTCGTATTCATCAACGTCAGAGGCGTTTTCTTTCTCTTTCATCGTAATTTTCAACGCGCTGCCGAGCTTGACGCACCCGAAGAAAGCTTGAGATCCGATTACCTTCAAGTTGCTGTTTGCGCCGAACTCTACGGTCAGCAACGAAGTGCAGTTCCTGAACGTATTCGTTTTGATCTCGGTCAATCCGTCCGGAATGGTAATTCTTGAAAGGTTGGAGCAACCGCCGAACGCAGAAACGCCGAGAGAGATCAGTTCGCTGTCATTGGTCTTTCTTTCGATCTTGCCGCCGGTCGCGCTGTCGTCGACTTCCACGAATCCGTCAAAGGTAACGATAGATAACTTGCTACAACCGTAAAACGCCATATCGCCGATCTCTTGCAAACGATAGGGCAATCTGATCTTGGACAACAAAGTACAGTTGATGAAAGCGTTGTCTCCTATGTACTTCAAAGCGGATTTATCCGCGTCGAATTCAACGGTGGAGAGCTTGGTGCAGTTTGCAAAGGCGCTCTTTCCGATGTACGTTACCGAATCGGGAATGCTGATCGAAGTCAGATTGGTCGCGCTGTAAAAAGCGTTTACGCCGATTCTTTTCAGGGTATTCGGCAATAAAACGCTCGTTGCGCGGCTATTATTGAAAGCGTCTTTCATGATCGTTTCTATATCTTTATCACGCAGGTCGATGGTCTCGTTTGCCGCGGTGCTCGTAAAGGTCGCTTTGACAAGAACTTTACCAAGTAAGAGCAAGGAGTGATTTGCATTTTCATAGAACGTCATATCTTTGAATACGTCGTCCGCAATTTCCGTCAATTGCGTATAGGCCTTATTGTCGATGCCGCTCGTAATATCGCAGTTATTGAAAGCGGAGGCGTTGATCTTTTTGATCGACGACGGCAATCCGAGAGTGCTGAACGTAACGGAAGGCGCATGATCCATATTAAACGCGTCGGAGGCGAGAACAGTGAGCGTGAATGCACCCAGGCTGTCCGGAATGGACAATTTGGTCGCGCTTACGTTGGTATATCCGAGGAAGATATTTCCGAGCGAATAGAAATAACCGAGCACCGCGCCGTCTACGCCGCTCTCCTGATACTTGTTGCGCATGCCTCTGACGACGACGTAATTATCCATAATACTGCTGAGGCTGTCTCTCTTCCAGAAGCTACTTTCCGTTCTGTCGGAGAACGCGGTATAGTTCATATCGTCCAAAGCAATACTACGGGCAATCTTCAAAGACGTCAATTCTCCATGGAAAGCGTCCTGACCGATCTTGGATACGGTGGAAGGAATGGTAATGGAAGCGAGTCCGGAATTAAGGAACGCACCCTCGCATATTTCGTTAACGCCTCCGGGAATTTCAAATTCTTCGCCCTCGGCTCTGCCGATAAAGGCGATCAATTTATTCTTTTCGGAAGGATTGGCTGCGGAAGCGGCATAAACGACCTGATAGGGAGTCCCTGCTACATTCTGAACGATGAAGTTTGCCGCATAGGCGTCGTTAGGTACTTCGATCCTTTCGAGAGCGGTGTACTTCGCGAAAATATTAGTCGTCAAGCCGTTGAAGTTGGACGCCTTGGTAAAGACGATCTTTTTGACCGTGTTGTTGGGCGCGGTCAGGTCGATACTCTTGATGGCTACGCCGCCCACGGTCGCAGGCACGTATAACGTCTCTACAGAGGGATCGACGGAAACGATCTTGTTGCCGGACACGGTATAACCGGTACCCGCATCGGGATCGTTATCGATAAAGCGCGCGTACAAAACGATAGAGTTTTGACGGACTTCATACGGATAAGTAATGGGCGTTCCAAGCTCAGCCGAATCGCCGATAACCCATTCTACAAACGTCTTGTTCTCTTTTACCGGCGTTTCGAGGTCGCCTTCTTTAATCAGCTCGGTATAGATATCGACAGAGCTACCGCCCATATCGAGTGTAACCTTCGGGGCCGATTCCGGATCGCCGTATTCTTTGCAGATATAAGCCAGGTTGTTGTTTTCGTTGGTATTCCACAAATCACTGCCGATGATATAGTCCATCAAGCCTTTCGGGAAGTAGAAGCGTATCACAATACCGTTACGGCTGGAGAAGATATCGGTCGGACGACCGGTGTCCGTAGCCACGTCGGAAATACTCGCCGATAACTTAGCGAAAGAGTCGTTATCTTCGATGGAGGCGGCGTTCCAGATTACCTTATATAATATACCGCTTTCGGTCGCGCCGCTGATCGAAGTGTAGTTGGTATTAAAGGCGCCCTTTCCGATATAAGTCAGGGAGCTGCCCAGATTGAGATAAGTGAGCGTCGTAACGCCGTAGAAAGCGTTTTCGCCGATATAGGTCACGGTATTGGGCACGGTAAATCCGTCATCGGTCTCGTTGCCCTGGTCATCAACAACAACCGTAGTGATTTTCGTCGCTGCAAAGGCTTGTCCTTCGATACGAGTCAACTTGTTCGGAAGAACAATGGTCTTTAAGGACGAGCAGTCCTTAAAGGCGGCAGTCTCGATCACGTTCAGATCGGAATCGCCGGTAAAGGTCACTTTCGTAAGCGAACTGCATCCTTCAAAAGCACTTTGTCCGATGGTCTTGACGGAAGCGGGAATAGTCACCTCGGTAATATAAGGATTCTTATAAAACGCTTGCTTTAAAATAGTTTCCGTTCCGGCGGGAATAACGACGGAGACGGCTTCTCCGCTGTTCATGTTGTCCTTACCGATAACGTACTTAACGAGAACGCTACCGAGCATAATAAAGCGGTCTTCGTTTTCTTGTCTGGGAGAGTACCAGGCGGTGTCTTTCAGCGCGGAACCGTCGAGGTTACCGATGGCGTTCCCAGCGTCCCATTCCACGCCCGCATTGACGTCGACGAATTCGACGCCGCTCGCGGTAAGCGTCTCCAACCGTCTGTCTTTTGCAAAAGCGTTCTTTCCGAACGAGCGTACGGTGGGAGAAAGAGAAAGGTTAGTGAGCGCAGTACATCCGAAGAAAGCGTCTTCCGGCAACGAGGTCAACATAGTGGCCGAGAGATCGGCGTCAACAAGCGCCGTACAATTTCTGAACACGCCTCTCTTGATGGTGGTAACAGAAGCAGGAAGCGTAATCCTTTCGATACCGCTGCCGGCGAAAGCGTTCTTTTCTATCACGGTTACTTTGTTGCCGTTGAACGTCACGCCGCCGAGTCCGGTTGCATTTTCGAAAGCGCCCGCGGCAATGCGCGTTACGTATGCAGGAATAGTCGCGGCGAACTTCTTGGCGTTGCCGCTGTACTTCTGACCGGTACCGGTATTGTTATATTTCAGATACACTGTACCGAGAATGACGTTTTCGGTCGAAGTGTACCAGGGAGTGTTATTGAACGCGTTCTCGCCGACGACGGAAACGTTGCTGATTTCTTGATTTCCGTTATAAATAACCGTTGTCAACGCAGAACCGTAGAAAGATTCTTTTCCGATATATTGCAGGTTGACGTTGATCGTCGCCTTGATCATGTCGGAATTATTTTTCAAAACGCCGTCGGCAATTTTGATCGCAGACGCAGGCAGACTGACAGAGTCGCCGCTCTTGGTCAGGAAACGAACGCTTGAAAGGTTGCCTCCCAAAGAGGAGAAGCTGACGGACTTGACGTCACCCGCTTTTCTGTCCCCTGTCTCGTGCGCATACAACGTAAGCGTAATATCGGCATGGCCGTCGGCTTTCATTACAATATTATAAGTGTCGTCGGCACCGTTTACGGTAGCGCCGGTTCCGGCGTACTCAATGACGTCGGAGCTCGTTCCGTTATTATAGCTTTCAATAACTTTCATCGTCTGAGCGGAAACGATCGCGCCGTTTTTCTCCAAAACCCAACCCAAAGACAAACCGGGCTTGTAGGCGAGTTTCGCGTCGGAATCGGTATATAACTTGGTAGAATCGGAGATGAATAAAGAATCGGTCTTACCGACGTATTCTATCGCTGTTCTTCCTGCCATGACGAAACCGTTATTTTTTCCGCCTTCGGCATCAGATACGGCGTTCTTATACCATTCTGTGCCCAAGAAGCTGTCCTTGCTGACGTAAATCAATTGGCTATTCTCGCCGAATTCGATCTTGGTCAGGTTCTTCAATCCGGCGAACAGGCCGTCTTCGATATACACGAGACCTTCGGGCAGGACAATCTCGGCAAAGTTATTATTGAAAGTGCGATCGGCGACGAACGAGCTATTGTTGTAATAGCCTTTCTTTATAACCTTAATGGTCTCCGGCAATTCAATCTTGGCGAGCATTAATTGCTCGTTCCCGAACGCACCGGCATACAGCGCGATGATACCGGCTTCGCCGTTGGAGCCGTCCGAATAGAGAGAAGGCAGTACAACGCTGTTATCCAGGCTTTCGTAGTTGACGATGGCATACCCGAAGTCGCCGGCGCTGCCCAATTCGCGCTTGGTAGTGACCGTTTTCAGAACGATACAATTACTACCGGCGCCCGTATACATATATTGATAAGAAGTAACCGTCGCATAGAGGCGTACGCTGTCGCCGTTTCTTACCCCGTGTAAAATAAACGGGAAAGAATTGATACCGATCTCGGACGATTCGGTGCCGTCCGCTCTTTTGATCTTATAACTGAACGAAGAAGTTTCGGACCACTCGTCGCTTATACCGCATATACGCATAAACGTTTCGGGATCGGTAAATCCGGCTTCCGTCATGATCTCCTCAAATTTCTGGCGGGATACATTGATCCTTGCGGGATTAATAAATCTATCATCGTAGTAATAATCTCTTTCAATTGAAGTATTAAGCGGATAAAGGATATGCGTATACAGAGCGTTTTCGGCCGCTATACGATCGTAATCGTTTTCGGCCGTTTCCAAAAGGACCTCGGGCTTTTCGGTAACCATATAGACGTACTCGACGTCCGTAGTATCCAACGTGCCCTGCAAAGTGGAAATATACTTAGCATAGAACGTGGTACTGTCGGTAACGACCGCCGGCAAGATCAATTCCGTATAAGAATACTGATCGGTGGACCAACCGACAAAGGTCAGGCCGTTCGCCGTGAGGTCGGGCGGAGTGATGTCCTGGCTCTCGATATAAATTCTGTCTCTGAGATCGGACATCCCGATATTACCGTTTCTGAACGAATAATCGACGTTGTTGCCGGCAAAGAAAGCGAACGACAGAACGGGGAAGGTGGTTTGCACGTTAGAATAGTCCTGCAAGAAGGTATTCTCTTTATCGACCTGGCCGTCTACAAAGAAGCGAGCCGTTCCGAAAGCGTTTTTCGCGATCTTGGCAGAAGCGTTGCCGAGCGTGCCCTCATAGTAGCCGTTGTTGAACGTCTTGGCGATGTACAGACCGCCGGAAGCATATGTGATCTCTACGTTCAGGCCCGAGCAGTCGTAAAAAGCGTTTTCTTCCACGTTCACGACGTACGCGCTGAGAAGAACATATCTGAGATTATGACATTGCGCAAAGGCTTGTTCGCCGATGGTCTTAATAGAAGTGTACGTCGTAAAGTCGAAAGTCTTGAGCGCGGTACCATCGAAGACGTGTCCGGGCAAGGTATCCGACGTAAAGGCAGGGAGCTCGATCTCTTCCAACGCAGAACAGTTCTCGAAAGCGTTGGAATTGCCGCCGTCGTCGGTAATGAAAGATTTCAAACCGGACAAATCGGTCGTCTTTAAATTACTGCATTCTTTAAAGGCGGCCACAGCCATACGTTCCAGGCGAGGCGCTTTGAAAGACGTCAAAGAGGTGCATCCTTCAAATGCGGAAAGACCGAGATTGGACAGATTCGGCACGTTGGCTTCGGTCAAAAGAATACATCCATAGAAAGCCTTTTTCCCGATGCCGGTAACGGAACCGAAATTGACGCTTTTCAGGGAGCCGCAACCGAAGAAAGCTTCGTCCTGAATGGTAGTAAGCGTACTCGGGAACGTCGCCGACGTGATAACGGCGTTACGGAAGAACCCGATCGGAATCGACGTCGTAAAGCCGACCGCCGTCAGCTCTTCCGCGGTAAGGATCTGATCTTCCGCGTCCGCGTTATAACCAAAGGCATAACCGCCGGCGTAAATGATGGTGTTTTTCGCATGCCAGGCGGTGTACTTGAAAGAATTCTGCGTAATGGCATTCTCACCTTCCGTTCTGCCGGGTGCCCAACCCGCGAAAGTCATTTCTTCGAGCTTATCGCAAGAAGCGGAAGCGTCGCCGAAGACGCCTTCGGGGAAGATGTCCAGAATAGCGTTAACAGTAAGCGAAGTCAGGTTTTTGAATCCGTAAAAGGCGCCGGCCTTGATCTCGTTAACGGTATAAATAACGTTATCGATGGTAATCGTCTCGGGTACGGTAACGCTTTCCGCATAACGATAGGCTTTTATGAGCGCAGCCGAGTTCTTTTCGGAATCAAAAGAGAACAATAACTTGTTCGCGTCGTCATAATAATAGTTGCAATCGGCGCCGAGCTTGACTTTTTCGGCATTCCAACCATTGTCCTGTATCGCCTGCGCCAGTTCTTCGGCGGTAACGCCCTGGACGTAAACGTCGGCAAGAGCATACAGCGCTACCACGGTCGCGTCGTCGGTAGAAAGGGTCCTGATACCGCAAACGTTGGCGGAAAGGGTTCCGGCCGCGACGGCAACGGACGTATTCTCCGGCAAGCCGGTCAAGTCGATAAGCGCGATCTCCGCCGTACCGAAAGCCGCGGGATCGAGGGTCAACTCAGTCGCGGTCGCGGGGAGCGTAACGACAAAGTCGCCCGTTTTGTTGACGGGATAATAAAACAAAGAATATTTCGTACTTTCGGAAATGGAGTAAAGAACGCCCGCGTCCGTATAGAAAACAGTCGCAGCGGAAGGAATAACGACTTCTTGTAACATCGGGAATGCGCCGAAAACGCCAGTATCGATCGATACGAGCGAAGCGGGCAACTTAATCGTCTCCGTCTTGTATTCGCCGCTCAGATTGCCTGACAGCATATTAACGCCCTGATCGTATTCGTTTCCGCTGCCGGGAGCGTTTTGCGGGGCGTTCTCCGATTCCTGCTTGCCAATAGAAATCAGAACGATATTATAGCTTCCCTCGATGATGGCGAGATCGATCTCGTCTTCCGTTATCGTACCGTTGGAACCGAGAATGAGTTCAGTCAGTTCGGTCATGGATACGAAAGCGGAGGCTCCGATGGTCTCTACGTTAGGCAATTCCAAAGAGGTAAGAGCCGTTTCGGCAAACGCATACGCACCGACGGAAGCGATTCCGTCAAGTCCGAGAACGTCCTGCAATCCGGTCGCGCTGTAAAAAGAGTAATCGCCCAGTTCTGTGCAACAATCGGCGTTCAGGGTAACGGTAAACGTACCGTAAGCGCCTTGGAACATTTTTTCGGCAACGGTCGTTAACTTATTGAAAGTGTAGGAAGAAGTCGCCCGTCTGTTGAAAATATTGAGAGAAGCAAAGGCTTCGACGCCGGCTTCCTGCAAGTTCGCAAAGGTCACGTCTCCGACGAGAAGGGCACCCTTAAAGGCTGCTTCTCCGACGTAAGAAAGTTTATTGAATTCGGCGATGCCGTACAGTTGGCAACCGACGAAAGCTCTGTCGCCCACTTTGAACAGGTTTTCGGGCAATCCGGCGATGAGATAGGTCGTTTCTTCGCCGCCGAGCACGGTATCTACTTCGCCGGTCAAAAAGACCTCGTTCGCCACGGATACGACGGGACGAGTGACGTCTTCGGCGCCTTCTCTTAACGTCTTCATCGTGGGAATATAGATATTGACCCCTTCTTCGAAATAAACGGAAGAAGTGTCGACGGAAGTAACTTCGTACCCGAAGAAATAATCTGAATCAAAGTTCGTCTTATCCTCAACGTAATGACGAACGTAATACTTCGTCCCCGCGGAGAAAGTCGTATCGGCGGTCAGTGTAAAGGCAGAACCGCTCCATACGTAATAGGTGTTTTCCGGCACCGCTTCGTCGGCCGTAACGAAAGAAAGAGCATAGCCTGCGGGCACGTAATAACCGTAATACGTCGTACCCGCCTGCGCCTCGGTATCTTCGGTCACAACGTAATCGTCGCCGTTCTGTACGAAATAAGCGTTTTCGGGAAGTTCTGTTCCGTCGGCGATCGTCAACGGATAAAAGCCGGGATCGACGATAAAAGATTCGCTCAACTTCGTCTTATATTTCAAGTTGGCATAGGAGAAAACGTCGGTATTTACGACGAAGGGGAAGCAAGACACGACGGTATCTCCATATCTCCACTCGACGACGCTATCCCCTGCCGGCAAAGTCAGCGAGGGCGCTTCATACAAGGCGAGCACCTTGGTATAGGTAAGGAACTTGGTACCTACGTCGGCCGAGGTCAGATTGATCTTGAAACTGAATTCGGAAGAATTGATCGTAACGGAAGAATCGACGTTAAAAGGAATGTTATTGTTGTAAGTGACGGAAGCGATCTCGCAATCTTTTACGGCGAGAACGGCTTTGTTACCGGCTTCGGTGCCGTCGCCGACTTCGCTGCCTCCGTTGGTGTTTTTGATGCTTTGGAGTTCGTTCCTGATAACGGCGTAATCTATTACGCTTTTTGTCGTCTGATAAACGCCGGAGACCACTTTGTCGTACTTATAGGGGCCGGACGCGTCCGTAATGTCGGTAAAGACGAAACTGAACGTGACGGTAGCGTAAGCGGTGGTGTAGTACGGAACGACTTTAACGTCGCTGCCGTAAGAACGATTATCGACCTTCCAGGTATCGCCGCTCTTGTATACTTTTGTAGAATAATTGGTGCCGTCATAGAGACGCCATCCGGCGAAAGTCATTCCCTCGACGGGTGCGGGAGTCCCCGTGGGGAAAGTATATTGGCTATTGACAAGATAACGAGTGGTATCCGTACGGATCTGCGTCATAGCCTCGTCGTTGTAGACGGTAAGGTTTACTCTTTCGGAAACCAGAATAAACAGGAACGTCGTATTTTTGTAGATAGTGGTGGAGTCGATGGGAGATTCGGCTATCGCACCGGGAAGCTGATTTTTGGCGCGATCCATATTCTGAGCCGTGGCGCCGTATCTGACGTCTTCGTGCAGATTAAGGCGCACTATATCGTTGCGGGAGGATTCGTAAGCGTAGGCATAGTCAACGGAATAATACTGGTAGGTCGCAGACATGCTGATGGTGACGTCGCCGTTGACCGTAATGGGGAACGTCGTGTTCCATGTATAAGACGCAATCTCGGCCGGCTTGTTGTAGGTGGGAGCGTAAACGCTGCTGCCCGCAGTCACGGAATCCGATTTGACGACGTTGTTTTTATAGTCGACGAAACGAACGGTATACTTTTGCGCAGTGGAAGTATAGGAGGCCCAAACGGTAATACTGGTCTGAATATTGGTCAGATCAACAACGTTATCGTCGGCGTCCACCCAGTTGCTGAAAAACTGTCCTTCGACCTCGGGAGCTTCGGGCTTTTTGGCCGTCACGTCGCCGCCGACAAGGGTCTTTACGGAAGCTATCTTGTTGTTATTGACGTCTTTAAAGGTAACCTCTACGACTTGTTCTCCTTCCGAGGCCAGATAAAACGATACGGTGGTCGTTTTTCCCTTGTAGTTGATCGTGATCTCTTTCTGTCCGCCCGTCTTCAATTCGTTCTGTGCGGCGGTGGACAGCATCGACTTTTCAACGTTGATGTAGTTCGGCGTACCGTCCTCGTAGTTGACGCGCAGTTTCAGCGTGGAGATATTAAAGCCTTCCAGCATGTAATAGCCGGCATTGCTTTCTTCGTCCACCTCAATGGATTCGACGTTGCCCGATTGGTTGCATGCAACGAGCATGCAAAGGACGAGGCATACCGCCGTCAGCACCAATAAGGCGCGCATTGCGAAAGTCCTGCTTTCTCTTCTCATTTTTAGAAACCTCCCTGTTTCCGCAAATCTTGTAATCCGTCTCTTTCGTACGTGCTCATGTGCGCGTAAACGCACCCTGAGGGCATACAGAAAGACAGCTATAAATAATATAACATACACGCGAGGAAAAATCAAGGTAGAATTTCTTAAAATTACGAATAAATTATGATTGAGTTTTCAGGCGGCCGGCGAGGGCGCGGTTCGTATAGTTTTCGTCCTCGCTGACGTCGGCGATAACAGCGACGAAATCAGGCAAAACGACGTCCGTTTTCTCCTCCTCGAGCTCCACTTCCAGAAAGGCCTTGTCCGTCCAAAAAGGAAAGACGTCTATTTCGTAACAAAAACCGTTTTCAGACAGGACGTAACGCCGCTTTTTTATATTTAAACACCCGGGATTGGCTCGTAAAAGAAGACGCTTGTATTCTTCTTCCGAAACCGTCTCTTCGTCTTCCGTACGGACGATGCCCTTTATCTTTTTTTTGACAGTATGGGTATAGGTTGTAACTCCGTTTATGGTCGTTAAGCGCACCCGTTCCGATCCGACGTCCGAAACGAGATAAGTCTGCTCTATTTCTTTTAGGACGGCGCCTTTTTTTATCAGCAGATCCGTATCCGGATAAGCGATGAGATATTTCTTTTCAATTTCCAGACCTTTCGGCATATTCGTCTCCGTTTGCGTTTACTCTCAGAATTCGACCGTGAATCTCGCACCCTGCCTCGGGGCGCTTTCCGCCCACACCCTGCCTTTATGCAGCTCGACGATTTTTTTAACAAGGGCAAGTCCGAGACCGTTCCCCGAAGAGCGGGACTTGTCCGCTTGATAAAACTTCTCGAAGATATGCCCGAGATCTTTTTCTTCGATACCGATGCCGTTGTCCGAAACGGTAACGATCGTCTTTTCTTTTTGTTCGATCCGGACGCCGATAGTTCCGCCTTGTCGTGAATACTTAACGGCATTCCCGATCAGGTTATACCATACCATCTTCATCAGTTCGGCATTGCCGCGACATTCCGTCCGGGGCAAGTCGAGGTCGAGCGTTATTTCTTTTTGCTCCCATTCTTTTTCCAAAAGCAACAATACCCTTCTGATCTGTTCGTCCAGGCGGAACAGGTCTTCCGAAATAATCTCCTGATGTTCCAAATTGGAAAGGCGTAAGATATTGCCGGTCAGCTCGGAAAGATTTTCGGCGTTTTCCACAATCTTTTCTATGTATTTTTTGCGCGTCTTTTCGTCAAGGTCATCGTTCTGCAATAAAGTGGCGTACCCCTGTATGGCGGAGATGGGCGTTTTAAACTCGTGCGAAACGCTGACGACAAAATCGTTCCGGAGAGTCTCCGTCCCCAACAACTCCTGCGTCATGATATTGAAGTTATCGCGCATACTCTTTAACCCCGGAATGGGAGAATTATGCTTGACTACCACCGAAAAATCTCCTTTTGCGACCGCTCGGACGGAAACGTTAATTTTATCAAGCGGACGAAGCAACAAAAAGTACATGGTGGCGAGAAGAACCGCCGCGGACGAAAACGCAACAAGGATAACGATCGCCCGAGCCTTTAAAGAACCGGATAAGGTTATATTTTCCGTACGGATAACGCCCTCAACGGTAGCGGCCGCCAAAAAATAAAATATCAAAAAAAGGATGATAAACGCAATTATCATCCACAGTCTGTTTTTCAGTTTCGTCTTTTTGTCATTCATGTTTTTTTACCGCCTTATATCCGAGGCCGCGAATGGTAACGATCCCGAAGTCGGGGTTACTGTCAAACTTATCCCGCAAGCGATGGATGTGCGTGTTCAGCGTCCTTTCGTCCGAGTCCGTTTCCAACCCCCAAATGTCGTCCATGATCTGTTCCCGCGTGAAAATAACGTTTGGGTAAGACAACAATTTGAATAGTAATTGGAATTCTTTTAGCGGGAGTTCGGTAACCTTATCTTCCTCTTTTACCGTCATACTTTCATAACTGATTTCGGTCGAACCGATTACGATTTTCTTTTCCGTACTGATCTTTGCACGACGAAGAAGCGCCTTGATACGAAGTACCATTTCGTTGATGTTGACGGGCTTAACCATATAGTCGTCCGCACCGCAATCGAAACCTTCTTTCATCGAAAGATAATCGTCTTTTACCGTGATCATAAGGATCGGCATATTGTATTGCGCATTTCTCAGACACCGCGTCAGTTCGATCCCGTCCATATCGGGCATCATGATATCCGTCACGATAAGATCGGCGGGAGCGCGCCCCAATTCGCTCAGCGCCTGTTGTCCGTCCGCCGCCCAGGTAACCGAAAATCCTTTTTCTTTCAAGGCCAGACAAAACAGTTCTCTCAGGTCTTTATTATCTTCCACAATGAGTATGCTCGCCATGTTTTTATTATAAAATAAAAAAATCGTATTGTCAATTTACAATTTTTTTAAAAAGTTTACTTTGGGTTCATTTTTCCATTTTATAGTAATCCATAGTATTAAAATATAAGGAGAAGTCGTTTCATGAGTAAGATCAAAGGATTCTTCAAAGGTTTTTTCGACGATAAAGGCGGAACGAAAGTCCGTAAGATCGATATGCTGGCTCTCGGTCTGGGAGACTTCGGATACGGTCTCGTTTCCAGCACGGTTGCGACCTACATTACCTCTTTCGGCACCATGGCTCTGCCCGGCGTCAACGAAAGAGGCTTTACCGCCCTGCTGATGGGTATCGCCGTCGGTATCGCCGTTATTTTCGACGCAATCAGCGACCCGATCATGGGTTTCGTGTCCGACCATTTCAGAAGCAAAGTCTTCGGGAAGCGTCATCTGTTCATGCTTGTAGGTCTCATCGGCATGATGGCGACCGGCCTTGCGGTCTGGTACATACCTTATCAGAGTATGAATGCGGCGGGGATCTTCATCTGGTTTACCGTATTTCTCATTTTGCTCCGCACTTTCAACACTATGTACTATACGCCGGTGGGCGCGTTCAGCGTAGAGATCAGCACCGACTATAACGAACGTACGACCATCCAGGCGGTACGTAGTATTCTGTACATTATCGGATTATTGCTTTGCGTCGTCGTTATGGGTTCTTTCCAGAATAAATACGCCGGATTCTACGATGGGGCGAACCTTGTCGTTCAAGGTAAGACGATAGAAAAAGCCATGGAAGCGGCCGCGGCAAACGGCATTGACGTTACCGGTCTCAGCTATCGTAAAGGTCAACAACTCCCCGGCGGGTATCGGGACTTTGCCCTTGTCGGCACCATTATTACCGTGGTTACGAGCGCTTTCCTCCTGCTTACCACTCGCCGTTACGTAAAGATCCTGCGTCTTCGCGAAGAAAAAGCGGCGGCGGAAAAAGGCATCGATCCCAATGCGCCGGAACCGAAGTTCACGATGCAACAATGCCGCGAAGAACTTATTGCCGAAGGCAACCAAAATCCTATGCGCATACAGGTCCGTAAACGTTTGCAGAAAAAGCGCGCGGATGCCGGCCAAGTCACGGTAGGCGCTATTTTCCGCAACTTCTTTGCCTCTTTTAAAGTAAAAGAAATGCGCACCATCGCCATCGGCTACGTCGTAGCCATGATGAGCGCGACGCTCATTATCTCTCTCGGATTCAACGTGTTTACGTTTACGTTCGACCTGACCAATACGCAGATGTACGTTCTTATGGGCGCCCTGCTTCTATGCACGATCGGTTTCCAACCGCTATGGATGAAGTTATCCAAAATAAAATCCAAGCAATTCGCCATGTTTACGGGATTGATCGTCAGCTTTATCGGCTGCGTCGTCCTTTTCGTTTGCTTCCTGTGCCGAGAACCCATCAACGCTTTGCTGAACACGGACAAAGAAGCCTGGGGCGTCGTCCTGCTTTGTCCGTCTCTGATGTTGGCCGGCGCCGGAACGGGCGTTCTTTACTCCATGCCGCTTGCTCTCGTCGGAGACGTAGTCGTTCTGCAAAAAGAGGAAACGGGCGAGGACAAAACGGGTACGTACGCGGGCGTTATGACTTTCTGTTATAAAGCGGGTCAAGGTATCGTTACCGCCGTTTCCACCGCTTTGATGGGCGTCGTCGGATTCCAAACGGGAGCCGCGGAACAAACGCGCGAAGCTTCGGACGGTATCGGTTGGATCCTGTGCGTCGGCGTACTCATTTTCGTCGGCGCCGGTCTGATCATCTTTTCCACCCTGAAACTCGATAAGGCAAAGATCAGCCGGATACTCGACAATCAAAAACGCCGCGCCGCGGAAGTTGCCGGAGGATCCGTTGTTGCGGAAAACGCTTTTTCGGAAAACGTCGAGGAAGAAGTCGCAGCCGAAGAAATCGAGTAAACCGTTCTTACTTCAAACGATACGGCGCGCTACGAAAAGTAGCGCGCTTATTTTTTTTCATCTTTCCTCTTAATAATGCGACGAGGCGGATCTATGATTAGGGACTGAACGTAAGCAGTATTTCAGAGGCGTTTTTCTGTGCCGACGCACGGAAACCTTTTCAAAAAACAACCGAATATTGACAGAGTTTTTTGTAAGAACAGACGTATTTAATAAAATTACGTAAACCGTACAAAACAAAAACCGCCGGTGTAAGGCGGTTTTGTAATAACTGCTGATTGTCATTTATTCGCGTGATTAGGCTTAGTCTCTTACCTTGCTTGCGACCTTGCCGAGGATTTCGGAAATAAGTTCTTCCACGCTCATCACACGCGTATCTTTGCTTCCGCGAACCCGGACGGAGACGGTGCCGTTCTGTTCTTCCTGTTCGCCGATAATGATAGCGTACGGAACCTTTTCCGTAATGGACTGACGAAGTTTATAACCGATCTTCTCGTTTCTTTCGTCGTTCTCCACGCGGATACCTGCTTCAAACAACTTGTTTTCCATTTTCTTGGCATAATTTAAAAACTTATCGCTGATAGACAGGACTTTGACCTGCACGGGCGCAAGCCAGGTCGGGAAAGCGCCGGCATACTCTTCGATAAGGTAAGCGAGCGTTCTTTCGTAGCAACCGAGCGAAGTACGATGAATGATGTAAGGCAGTTTCTTTTCGCCGTCGGTATCGACGTAATACATCCCGAAGCGTTCGGCAAGGAGCATGTCGATCTGAATGGTCACGAGGGTATCCTCTTTGCCGTACACGTTCTTATACTGAATATCCAGTTTCGGTCCGTAGAAGGCGGCCTCGTCAATACCCACCTCATAGGTTACGTCGAGGTCGTCCAGAATCTTCTTCATAGTCGCTTGGGCTACCTCCCACTGCTCTTTGGTACCCTCATACTTATTATTTTTGTTTTCCGGATCCCATTGTGAGAAGCGGAACGTACACTTATCGAGAAGTCCTACCGTGCCAAGGAAGTACTTAGCCAGTTCCAGACAGCCTTTAAATTCTTCTTCCAGCTGATCGGGACGAAGAACGTAGTGACCTTCAGAGATAGTAAACTGTCTTACACGGATAAGGCCGTGCATCTCCCCGGAGTCTTCGTTTCTGAAAAGGGTAGAAGTCTCGGTAAGGCGCATCGGCAGTTCTCGGTACGAACGCGGCTTATTGAGATAGACCTGATATTGGAAAGGACATGTCATCGGCCGGAGCGCAAAACACTCTTTTGTCTCGTCCTTGGGATCGCCGAGTACGAACATCCCGTCAAGGTAGTGATCCCAGTGCCCGGAGATCTTATAGAGTTCTCGCTTGGCAAGCAAGGGCGTCTTGGTCAGAACGCAACCTTTCTGATACTCGACGTCTTCTACCCAGCGTTGCAGAAGCTGAACGACGCGCGTTCCTTTCGGCAAAAGAATGGGTAATCCCTGTCCGATATAATCGACGGTGGTAAAGTACCCGAGGTCGCGGCCGAGTTTGTTATGATCGCGCAGCTTCGCTTCTTCCGCCTGGCGAATGCAGTCTTTCAGTTCGTTTTTATCGGCAAAGCCGTACACGTAAATGCGCTGCATCATTTTGTTCTTTTCGCTACCGCGCCAATACGCGCCGGACACTCTGTTGATCTTATACGCAAAACTCCGCAAAAACTTGGTGTTTTCGATATGCGGGCCGCGGCAAAGATCGCAGAAACGATCGCCGAGGTAATAGACGGAAATGGTCTCCCCTTCGGGCAGATCGGTAATAAGCTCCGCTTTATAGGTCTGATCCTTAAACATTTCCAGAGCTTCTTCTCTCGACAGTTCTTTTCTCGTCATATCAAGGTTTTCCGCAATGATTTCTTTCATCTTTTCTTCGATAGCGGAAAAATCTTCCGGAGTCAAAACCTTTTCCATGTCGAAATCGTAATAAAAGCCGTTGTCGATGGCGGGTCCGATACCGAACTTAACGTCGTCGCCGTACAGCGCTTTGATCGCCGCCGCAAGTACGTGGCTCATCGTGTGCCGTTGCATCATCAATTTCTCGTTTTCCATAAAGCCTCTCCTTTATTCGTTTTTTGTACTTGAAAATTAAAAAGTCCTCAGACTGCCGAAGCGTCTAAGGACGAAAATTGCTTTCCGCGGTTCCACCTTAGTTGCAAAGCAAAAACTTTGCCACTCTTTTTGCCGAAATCAGGTCGGCGCCTTCGCCTGCACGGGTGGTTTCGATATCGTTGCCGTTTCGTCCGGGCTTACAGCCTCTGACCCGAACTCTCTGTCAAACGGTACCACGCACTACTTGTCCTGTTCAATAGCGTTTTGACAGAATTATTATAAAACCCCTTTTATTCTTTGTCAACGAAAATATCTCTTTAAATCGAAGTTACAAATCCCTTTTTTATCCGATCAGGTCAAACGGAATGGGGTAAAGACAGAAGAGCCCTTAAAAATATCCGGCTATTCCGATAACGTCGCTGACGGTGGAAGGAAGAAGTCCGGCTTTCTTATAAAATGCTATAATGGACGGAAGCGCTTTGACCGTCTCTTCCGTCGGGTGCATCAGTATCAGATCCCCTCCTTTTACGTCCGTCGTCGCTCTTTTAAAGATAAGATCCCGATCGTGGTCGCGCCAGTCGATGGTGTCTTTACTCCACATGATGACTTTATAGTCGTTTTCTTCGCAAACGGAGAGCGTATCGTCCGAATAACTGCCCGAGGGCGGCGCGAACAGCTTCATATCCACGTTTGCCGCGGCGCGCACGAGATTATGACAAAGAAGAATCTCTTCTTTGTTAGCCAGCTTGGATATCCTGGCATGATCGCGGTGGAGGTATCCGTGATTTCCGATCTCGGCGCGCAAAGCCATTTCTTTCAAAAGCGGCAGATTTTTTTCCGCCCACACGCCGCCCACAAAAAAAGTACAGGTGGTTTCCGTCTTGTCAAGGATACTCAATATCTTTTCCACCTGATCGGCTCCTTCATAGACGTTAATCATGATCCCCACCCGATTCGATCCCTCCTCTCCGCCGTAATAGGGAGCGAAGACCGGGACGGAAGCCGCATTCGGCAAGCAAAAAGCCGCCAGGATCGCGAGGATCGAAAAAAGCAGTATGTTCGTTACTATCTGGACGCGGAAGTTTTTTCTCGTCATATTCTCAGTATATTTTCCGATTTTGCATTATATACCCCCGCTTTTATTTGACTTTTCAGCTGTTTTTTATTATTATTGATAAAAATAACTTTTCGGAGTGAAATTATGGCAGAATTAACAATGGATAAACTGGTAGCCTTATGCAAAAGCAGAGGCTTTGTATACAGCGGCAGCGAAATTTACGGCGGTCTGGCCAATACCTGGGACTATGGTCCGCTCGGCGCCGAATTGAAGAACAACGTCAAAAAAGCCTGGTGGAAGAAATTCGTCCAACAAAACGAATATAACGTCGGCCTCGACAGCGCCATTCTGATGAATCCGAACGTCTGGGTGGCTTCCGGTCACGTAGGCGGTTTTTCCGATCCATTGATGGACTGCAAGAGCTGCAAATCCCGCCACCGCGCCGATAATCTCATCGAAGACTATATGAAGAAAAAAGGTATCGAAGAGAATATCGCCGGCTGGACCAACGAACAGATGGAAAGTTACATCGCCGAGCACAACATCCCCTGCCCGGTTTGCGGCAAAAGCGACTTTACCGGCGTAAGAAAATTCAACCTGATGTTCAAGACCTTTCAGGGCGTCACAGAAGACTCGGTCAGCACCATCTATCTCCGTCCGGAAACGGCGCAAGGCATCTTCGTCAACTTCCTCAACGTACAGCGCACGTCCCGCGCCAAAGTTCCGTTCGGGATCGGGCAGATCGGTAAGTCTTTCCGGAACGAGATCACTCCCGGCAACTTTATTTTCCGTGTGCGTGAATTCGAACAAATGGAGTTGGAATTCTTCTGCAAACCCGGCACCGACCTCGAATGGTTCAATTATTGGAAGAATTTCTGCAAAGACTGGCTTCTCGGTCTCGGTATCAAAGAAGAAAATCTGAAACTTCGCGACCACGATCCGGAAGAACTTTGCTTTTATAGCAACGCGACGACCGACTTCGAATTCAAATTCCCCTTCGGTTGGGGAGAACTGTGGGGAGTCGCCGACAGAACAGATTATGACCTGAACGCACACATGAAGGTAAGCGGAAAGGATCTGTCCTATCTTGACCCTGTGACCAACGAAAGATACGTGCCCTACGTCATCGAACCCTCTCTCGGCGTGGAAAGAATGGTCCTTGCCATCCTCTGCAACGCTTATGAAGAACAGGAACTCGAAGGCGGGGACAGCCGCGTTGTGATGCATTTCCACCCTGCGCTCGCTCCCATTAAGGTAGCCGTTCTACCCTTACAAAAAAAGGCCCTCGGCGATAAAGCGACCGAAATTTTAAGAGAACTCTCCAAAGATTTCATGACGCAATACGACGAGACCGGTTCTATCGGTAAGCGTTATCGCAGACAAGATGAGATCGGTACCCCCTACTGCGTTACCGTCGACTTCGATACGTTGGAAGATAATTCCGTCACCGTTCGCGAACGCGACAGCATGGAACAGGTACGTATGCCCATTGCCGACCTGAAAGCCTATTTTACCGAAAAATTCGCTTATTAATCTATTTCTGATAAAAACGAGAGCCTTCCCTTTTGATGGGGGAAGGCTTTTTCTTTTACCGAGAATAAAAACGTTTGACAAACCACGCCCTATTGATTACAATGAAGCCACATGAAGGTTTTCGGCAAACACTTCATAATAAAAAAACCGAGGTATTTATTTTGAAAAACTCCAAAACGCTCCTGATCGCGCGTACTGCTGTTATTTGTGCGCTTTACGTCGCCCTTACCTACGCTTTTATGTCCGTAGCGTACGGGCCCATTCAGATCCGCATCGGCGAAGGTCTGACCCTTCTGCCCCTGATCTATCCGGAAAGCATTATCGCCCTTTTTTTGGGCTGTATGCTCTCCAACATCGCCTCGCCGTTCGGCTTTTACGATATCTTGATCGGCTCCGTAACGACCCTTCTTGCGGCCGTCTGCACCTACTTTATCGGCAGATTCGTAAAAAATAAACCGCTGAAACTGGTTCTTGGCGGATTGCCGCCCATCCTCTTCAACGCTTTCTTTTTGCCGTTAATATGGCTTCTTTTCGATCTGGACACAGGATACGTAATGAATATGCTTTCTATCCTTGCGACGCAAGCGATCTTCGTATACGCGGTCGGCGTCCCTCTCTATATCGCTCTGGAAAAACTGCAATCAAAGGGCGTAAAAGGATTTGAGATCGTTCCTATCCTCCCGCCGAAGAAGACGGACAAAACGACGGACGAACAATAACCGAATTCTGCGGATTAACGGCCGTTGCTGCCATAACTTGCGATTCTGGCCCAATTACATCGTGCCGTTTTTTACTTTATATAGCTAGTTGCAAGGTATTTATTCGTTTCATAATAACTTGGGAGAGTGCCGATATCCGACCAGTAAGAATAATCCACGCAGGCATAGCATCTACCCACGAGCCGGGGCAGAAGATCTCTTCCGAAATCATAAAAACCATTCGGGATCATTTTCAGTACTTTCTTTTCGATGACGTATATCCCCGTATTGACGAGAGCCGGACGGACAACCTCCGGCTTTTCAATAAAACTCGATATTCGGTTCTCAAAATCTATTTCAAGAGTACCTAAACCGACCGGCCAAGGATGAGGTTGAGCAACGACTGTGAATGGAGAACGCTTAGAAAGGTGGAAAGAAATCGCACGATTTAAATCAACTTCGGTATAGGCGTCCCCACTGAGAACCAAGAAAGTCCCGTCTAAAAAACTTTCTGCATTTTTGACTCCGCCCGCGGTACCCAGCGGTTCTTTTTCGTAAAAATAAGTCAGCTTCATGTCGAATCTTTCTCCGTTTCCGAAATACTCCGTTACTTTCTCCGGCATGTATCCGAGGGTAACGGCGACCTCCGTAATTCCGTTTTGTTTGAGAAGATTGAGAGTATATTCCAATACCGGTTTATCGATGAGCGGAACCATCGGCTTGGGAGTAACGTCGGTCAACGGCCGTAAACGAACGCCCCTACCTCCTGCCATTATTACTGCTTTCAACTATTTTCCTCCTTTTTTTCTTGACTATTGCCGAAAAAGCGGGAAAGTATACGCGTCGCCATCTCCTTGCGGTAAAAAATCAGTAAAACATATTGCAAAGTTTTTTCGCCACAGTTATAATATTGATTATTACATAAACTAGTAAATTAATATATAAAGGAGGAAGTGACCGTGGAAAAAATAGCAATCATAGACATCGGTTCCAACACCGCCAGGATCGTTATCGTCAATGTGCTCGACGGGGGTTATTATAACGTAATCGACGAATTAAAAGAACCCGTTCGTTTGGCACAGGGCATGGAAACGGACGGATTTTTACGTCCCTTACGCATCCAACAAATGGTAAAGACGCTATCCACCTTCAAAAACCTTTATGAAAGTCACAAAGTGAACCAGGTTTTCGCATACGCGACCGCCGCTGTACGCAGAGCAAAGAACCAGAAGACCTTCGTGGACGAGATCTTAAACGGATGCGGTATCAAAGTTACCGTCCTTGCGCAGGAAGAAGAAGCCAATCTCGTTTATACGGGCGTCATCAACTCCATGGACATCCCACGCGGACTTATCATAGACATCGGCGGAGCCAGTGTTAAAGTCATCCACTACAACCGTCGTTTTATGCTTGAACAAGACAGTCTACCGTTCGGCGCCGTTACTCTGACGGAAAAATTCATTCACATCACAGACGGCAACGAACGCGCCAGACAGATGGAGGATTACGTTACCGAGTACATCAAGAAATTGGATTGGCTCGGCAACCTGGAAGAAGACACCCAGTTGATCGGCGTGGGCGGCTCTATCCGCAACCTCGGCAAGATCAGCCGTCGTTTCAAGCGGTACCCGTTGAATATGGCGCATAACTACCATATTCCTTTCGAAGAATTCGACAACATCTACAACTCGCTGAAAGCAGTCGACATAACGAAGCCCGTCCGTATCAAGGGCGTATCGGCCTCCCGCGCAGAGATTCTGCCGGCGGCCATGAGCGTTATCCGCGCTTTTGAACGCGCTACTTCTTTTTCCGGTATTACCATTTCCGGCGCGGGCCTTCGCGAAGGCGTTATATTCCATTACGCCGTACCGTCCACCTACGAAAGATGTATCACGGACGTTCTCGGACACAGCATTTATAATATGCTCCATAACTTCAACATGAATATTCCCCACTCCGAGCACGTATTCGATCTTTCGTTACAATTATACAGACAGCTCAAAGTTCTGCATAAATTGCCGCGTATGTACGTTAAGGTCCTGCGTGTAGCGGCTCAGCTCCATGATATCGGCAGCAGCATCAAGTTCTACGATCATCACAAACACTCGTATTATCTGATTCTTAACAGCAATCTGTACGGCATTCAACAGAAAGATCTCGTTATGGCTGCGCTCGTTGCCGGAATGCACTCCAATCAGCCGCTTGACGGCATGGACGTGCAACAGTATCTTACCATGCTGACCGAAGACGACATCGAAGCCGTTAAAAAACTGGGCGTTATCGTACGTATTGCCGAGTGCTTCGATCGTAGCATGAGCGGCGTTATTACTTCGATCAACTGCGATATTCTCGGCGAAAGCGTTATTCTGAAAACGGAATCCGAAGCCGATTGCACTTTGGAAATTCAGGACGCGTTACTTGCCGTGGGCGATTTTAAACGCGCTTTCAAAAAGAACCTGGATATCCTGTAAAAATGAATTTTATTCTCGCCTCTTCATCTCCGCGTCGGAAAGAACTTCTTAAAAAAGTCATTTCCGACTTTTCCGTTATTGTACCCGACGTAACGGAATCGGAAGAAGGGACGCCCGAAGAAATAGCGAAAAACAACGCGCAGAAAAAAGGACGCGCAGTACATGGCGAAAACGTCATTGCATGCGATACGCTCGTTGCGTTTGGCGGTAAGATCTACGGCAAACCGTACACGGCGGAAAACGCCGTAAAGATGCTGACGGAGCTATCCGGAAAGACGCACGAAGTTATCAGCGGATTATACGTTCGCATTGGCGAAAAAGAGTACCTTTCGGCCGAAAAATCGGCGGTTACGTTCTTTAATCTGTCATCCGAAAAGATCAAAGAATACGTCGAGAAATACAAACCGTTCGATAAAGCGGGCGCATATGGAATACAGGACGGATTCGTGGTGCGCTCCTTTTCGGGAAGTTATGATAATATTGTTGGATTACCTACCGAAAAACTGACAGAAATACTGGGAGGATGAACAATGGCTACAAAAAAAGCGGTTATTGCCTTTGACGACGATCACTTTATTGTATACGGCGACGACAAGTTGCTCCTTTCCGTTCCCGCCGCCGTTGTTCGCAAAAAAAGCGCGACGCCCATAGCCGTCGCATTCGGAAGCGACGCTCTCAAAATGCGCGACGATCTTACGGAAGGTCTGATGTTCAGCCGGCCTTTCAAAGGAAATACCATTTCCGACCTACCCGCCGCCAAACTGATGATCCGCTATTATCTCAAAAAACTTTTCGGCATAAACACCTCCGTTGAATTGTATATTTTGGTTTCTTCCGGCATTTCTTCTATCGGAAGATCGAAAACGGAACAAGCGTTCATTTCTTGCGGGTATAAAAATATTTATATCGTGGAGCGTCCTTATCTTTTGGCAAAGATTGCTCAACAAAAAGGGTTCAACCTTGCGGTCGACCTGGAAGGACGCACGGTAGAAGCGGTTCTTTGCGAAGACGGAAAAGTAACGCAAGCGCATTCGATCAATATCGGCGTCAAGGACGTAGAATCATCCGTTACCGAAGAACTTTGCGCCAAATACGATTTGTCTCCTTGTCTCAAAAAGACGGAAAGCACCGGAGAAAGATGTATTATACTGAATACCTATGCGGAAGCGCCCATTCTTTCCTGCTTCTCTCTCAGCCGGGAAGACTATATCGTCGTCGACGCGATCGGGTTGGACATCATATCCGGCGAAAACAAAACGATCGCCGTCCGCTCCAAGGAGCTCTATCCCCTCGTCGTACGTCCCTACGAAAAAACGGTGGAACTCATGACCGCTCTTTTAATGGGTTGTTCGGAAAAGACGGTTGGAGAGATTATCCGAAAAGGCGTCCTTTATCTTGGAGAGCCGACCAAAATCAATTGGTTCTGCGAATATATGTATAAAATGACAAAACTCCCCGCTTGTACCGCAAACGCTTCCTTTTTACAGGTTAAGACGTTATACGGACTGCTGGGCGACTCCTCCTTTTTGGGGTATGCGCTCGGCTTCGGGCAATAATTATTGAGGAAGATCATGAAAAAAATAGACTTTAATAAGAAACTGAATAAGAAGCAAACGATGATAGCTATTATTTCCATCGCCTGTTTCGTTCTTCTCGGTATCGTCGGCGCGATTCTCGGCAACGTCTTGTATCTCGATTCTCAGGAAGCGAAAGTCGTTAATTATTCTTCGTCGAACGGTTCGTCTTTGCGGATGAGAAATAACGGTTCTCTCGTTTACGTCTATAAGGATACGACGGCGATTAATTTATCAGACGTACTCGAATTATCCAAAGGCGCAACCTTAAAGGTAATCCGCGTCGAAACGACTCCGGACAAAGAGTCCCTTCCCCCGCAGACGGAAATAGACCCTTCCGTCCATCCGCACGTGAACGTTTTTTTACAAGTAAAAAGTAAGTCGGGTAAAAAGACGACAGACTATTTATTGGAGATCGTTTCGGAAAAAGAATATCGTCCGGACGAGAAGATTCCGCCCCTGATCGAAGAAGGAAAGAACGACGACTCGAACTTATTAAAATAATAGAAAACTAACTATAAAACGGAGGAATTTATGTCTAAATTCAACGGACGCGGCGGCTTCGGCGGCGGAGCCAACATGCAACAACTGATGCGCCAGGCGCAAAAAATGCAACAGGACATGCAAGCGGCCCAAGCGGAACTTGCCGAGACCGAAGTGGAAGGTTCTTCCTGCAACGATATGATCAAGGTCGTCATGACCTGCGATCGTAAACTTTCTTCTATCAGCATCGCCAAAGAAATGGTCGATCCCGACGACGTAGAGATGCTCGAAGACGGCATCGTAGCGGCTTTCAACGCAGCTATGGAAATCGTCGAAGAAGAACAAGCACGCGTTATGGGGCCTTTGACCGGCGGCATGGGCGGAGGTCTGTTCTGATATGACGGACTCCATGTCTCGTCTGGTCGCCTGTTTCAGAGGTTTGCCCGGGGTAGGGGCAAAAACGGCCGTTCGTTATGCTTATAGCCTGATCGAAAAGGACGAAGAAAACGCCCGGGAGTTCGCCAACGCCATTCTGGACGCAAAAAAGAACATTCATTTTTGCCCTGTATGCGGAAATTATACGGAAGACGACTTGTGCGAATACTGCCGTTCCCGCGATAAAAAAACCATTTGCGTCGTGGCGCAACCCAAAGATATCGCGCCGTTTGAAAAAACGGGCTCTTATAACGGCGTTTATCACGTCCTACACGGAACGATCGACTTTCGCAACGGCGTCGGCGTCGACGATATCCGCATAAAAGAATTACTCGCGCGACTTGTCGGCGTAGAAGAAGTGATCATTGCCACCAATCCGGACGTCAGCGGAGAACTGACGGCGTCGTATCTTGCCGGACAGATTAAGCCTCTCGGCATTAAAGTCACTCGCCTCGCCTACGGTATTTCGGTCGGCAGCGAGATAGAATACGCCGACGAAATAACGCTCCAACGCGCTCTTTCAGACAGAAAAGAGTTATAAATTTAACATCCCACTCACAGACAAGGAGAAATCAATGTCGGCTTTATCCCAGGCTCGCGCCAAGTTTAAAAGGTTCCGATACGAGCTGAAAAACGAAAAGTCTACTGCGGATAAGATGTCACGGAAAGAAAAGTTGGCCATCAACTTGGTCAATTCCGGTGGCGACAACTGCATCAGCACGTTGAAAAGTTCTTTCTTTAACGTCTTTTTGACCACCTCTCTCGGTTTGGATCCGACAACCATTGCTCTCCTTGCAACGGTAACAACCATTCTCGGCTACATAAAAGACCCTATTACCGCTCTCATTATAGAATCCACCCGTACGAAGTGGGGACGCTTTAAGCCCTACGTCGTCATCTGTATGCCGGCGGTTGTTCTTTTGAACTTCGCCTTCATGATGAACCCGTTTTCGGATTATCAGGCGAAAGTCATATACGTCTTTACGCTGGAAATACTCCTAAGCATTCTCAGCGGCTTTTCCGGCGCATGGGGAAACATGAAACGATGCCTCAGCCGCGATAAAAAAGAGCGTGAAAACTACTACAAAATGGCAAAAGTTTTTCGCGATATTACCGGATGTATTCCCGGGATCATTCCCGTTCTCATCGACATCTGCAAAACAGCCGGCATCAGCAACCGATACGTTTTTATGGGCATGGCGATATTCCTGTTCCCGTTCAGTTTGTATTCCGCTCTGCAAGCAAGGCACTTGCGCGAGCGCGTGTTTTTGCCGCCGAAAGCAAGTAACTTCCTTTCCCCCAAAGAATTGGCCTACAACATCAAAATGGTAGCAAAAAACAAAAACGCGATAATTTTGTGGTGGGTCAGCGTCGGAGCGATCTTCAATTACGTCGCCGATATTGCCAACGCATACGTCTTTATGTACTGTTTTCAATGGTACAGTCTGCAAACGATTATGGGCTTGTGCGGCGGTATCGTATCTTGGGTTTGTATTATCTGTTCCAAGAAGATTTTCAGAAAAATCGGTTATAAAGGGGTCGCTATAGGCTATAAGATGTTGATGGCCGCGTCCATGATCGTGTTATACATTATTGGGTTCGGTACGCAATGGTATTTTTGGATCGGCGTGTGCCTTTGCCGTATGGTCGGTGCCTCGCTCGAACAGTTGGATGGCGTCGCTACCGATCTCTTTCAAACGGACGTTTGGGATCATTACGAATGGAAAACAGGAGTACGCAACGAAACGGTCACCAACCTTATCGGCGGCTACGTCCTCATGCCTATCAATCTTCTGAAACCTCTCTTCTATGCCTACGTCTTTAACAAGATAGGTTTCCGACCCGGCGAAAACGTCGTTCAGCCGGCGTCGGCGCTACAAGGTCTCTTCTTCGTATATACTATCTTTATTGCTGTGGGCAGTATCAGCGACATATTCCCCTACCTCTTGATCCGTCTGAACAAGAAAACGATGGAGACGGTTCGCGCCGACCTGAAAGCGCGGGAAGTAGCCAAAGAAGCGGCGCGCCGTGAAGGACGGGAACTGACCACTGACGAGATACTTTCCATCCACGCTCAACCTGCCGTTCCTCCGGAAAGTTAGCGGTCTGTTCTGCTTTTATCAAAAAAACGGCGGTGAAAGTTACGGCAGTTCCCGTAGGGATTTTAATGATACGATTTAGAAAATTCGACTTTTATTAAGTCGAATTTTCATTTGTCCGCGTAAAACAGATTGAATTAAATGTATTTTTATGTTATGATAAACCCGTCAATAAATAAGAATTTGACGGAGAATTATATGTGGGTTATTGCAGCTGTCTTATCTGCCGTGTTTGCAGGTATAACGGCAATACTTTCAAAATGCGGAATTAAAAATATCAATTCAAACGTTGCCACCGCAGTTCGCACTTTTATCGTTTTGATGTTTGCGTGGATTATCGTTTTTGCTACAGGAGCATACACAACGCTTGTAGACATTTCCGTTAAATCGTGGGTATTTCTTATTTTATCGGGAATAGCAACAGGCGCAAGTTGGATTTTTTATTTCAAGGCTTTGTCGGTCGGCGAGGTTTCCAAGGTTGCCGCAGTAGACAAGTCGAGCGTTGTTCTTTCGGTGCTGTTTGCAATTATAATATTTCCCGATGAACGCACGCTTTGGTGGGTAAAACTTATTTGTCTTGCCGCTATTGCCGTAGGTACTTTTCTTATGATCGATATAAAGAGAGGCGAGACTAAAAGTAAGATTGTCTGGCTTATTTTCGCTTTGCTTTCTGCGGTATTTGCGGCGGCGACTTCTATTCTTGCAAAGATAGGAATCGAAAACGTAGAATCAACTATTGCAACGGCAATAAGGACCTGCGTAGTGTTTGTAATGGCTTGGTTGATTGTGTTTTGCCGAAGAGAAGTTAAATTTTTGAAAGAGTTGAAAGGCAAAGAAATAATTTTCCTTATACTTTCGGGATTGACAACGGGTGCAAGTTGGCTGTGTTACTATTACGCAATACAGCAAGGTCAGGTCAGTGTTGTCGTACCGATAGATAAATTGAGCGTACTGATAACCGTGTTTTTCTCACTTATCGTATTCAAAGAATATCTGTCGGTAAAGGCGTGGATAGGTTTGGCTTTTCTGACGGCGGGAACTGTTTTAATGGCTGTGTTTACATAAGTCACTGATGTTTATACGATAAATTCCTATTGATCGAACCGTTGCCTTTGTGTCAAAAAATCTTTGAAGTATAGCGCACTATACTTTGCAAGTAAAGTTGTTTTTTTGCAAAGCAAAAAGGAAAAGACTAACGAAAATTTTCGCTAGTCTTTTATGTTGTCTAAAAAATCCCTATGAGAACTGCGCTTTTTCTCCGCCGTTTCGTTTTTTCTCTGTCTCTTATAACTGCTTCATAGCTTCTTCAAGACGACGAACGGTCTCTTCCCGACCGAAAAGAACGGCCATTTCCGTTGCGCCGCCGGGCGTGGAAGCGACGGCGGTAATCGCCGCGCGAAGAACGAACAGAAGTTGTCCTTTTTTGATGCCTTTTTCTTCGCACATAACGCCGAAAGCCTCGAAAAGAGAGGCGTTGTCAAACGGTGCGTTTTGCAAGACGTCAACGGCGTAGGGGAGCAGCTCTTTTGCAACAGTCGCATCCGTCTTCAACTTTTTATGAAAATATAATTCCGGATTTACGGATCCATATTCTCCGATAAAAGATACCTTTTCTTTGATGTCGCCGAAAGTTTCGATACGACCTTGCAACAGTTTGGCGAGCAAAGCGTAATCGTATCCCTTTGCCGCGCTCTTCTCGAACCAAGGCGTCGCCGCTTTCAAAAATTCTGCTTCCGGCATCTCTTTGATATAAAGGCCGTTGAGCCATCTCATCTTGGTTTCGTCGAAGATGGAGGGCGACTTATTTACCCCCGATTCGTCGAACATATCGATCAGCGTTTGTAAAGACAGCTTCTCGTCGTTGCCTTTCGGCGACCAACCGAGGAGCGCGATATAATTGATGATGGCTTCCGGTAAGTATCCTTTGGCAATAAAATCCTCGAAATTTGCATCGCCGTAACGCTTGGAGAGCTTTCTTTGCGCGTCTTTCATGATAGGCGGCAAGTGCATATAGCGCGGGCGTTCCCACCCGAATGCGTCGTACATCAGATTGTATTTCGGCGTAGACGAAAGGTACTCGTTGCCACGAATGACGTGACTGATCTTCATCAGGTGGTCGTCGACAACGTTAGCAAAGTTATAGGTCGGCATGCCATCGGACTTGAGTAATACTTCGTCCTCCATATCGGCGCAGGGCACTCGGATAGTACCGTAAACCATGTCTTCGTATTCGGTTATACCCTCTTCCGGGATGTTCTGACGGATAACGTACGGTACGCCTGCGGCGAGCTTTGCCGCCACCTCTTCTTTACTTAAATGCAGACAGTGTTTATCGTACTTACGGACGCCCTTATCGTCGGTAAGACCGGCAAGGCGTTCTTTATCGCAAAAACAATAATAGGCTCCGCCGCGAGCGACCAATTCTTCGGCGTACTTCCTGTACAGGTCTTTCCGTTCACTCTGGATATACGGTCCGACTCCGCCGTCTTTATCCGGTCCTTCGTCGTGCTCGATACCCGATTTTTTAAGCGTAGAATAAATGACGTCGATAGCGCCTTCCACATAGCGTTCTCGATCGGTATCCTCAATACGCAAAATAAAGTCGCCGTTATTGTGCTTTGCATACAGATAGGCATAAAGCGCCGTCCGCAGATTGCCGATGTGCATAAAACCGGTCGGACTGGGCGCAAATCTTGTTCTTACTCTCATAAAGTTACCTCTACGTTTTTGAATCTGACGATATTGTAGCATATTTTTTTCGATTAGTATATAATAAGAATGCAAATAAAAAAAAATTTCGAGGTGAACGATGATTTTTGAAAACGAAAAGAAACGTTTAAAAGAAATTTTACGCATAGACAGTGTTCAAGCGCCGCCTGAAACCGAAAAACCGTTCGGTAAAGGCGCATACGAATGTCTGGTATATGCTCTCGATATGATGAAAAAAAGCGGTCTGACCGTCAAAAACGTGGATGGCTACTGCGGTTGGGGCGAGGTTGGCGAAGGCGATCTTTTCGGTATTCTTTGCCACCTGGACGTCGTACCGGTCGGCAAAGGCTGGCATTATCCCCCGTTCGGCGCAACGGAAGAAGACGGCAGAATCTATGCTCGAGGCGCCTTGGACGACAAAGGCCCGTTTATGGCGGCTTTTTTTGCTTTGGAAAGACTTCTTAACGAGGGCCTTACGCCCAAAAAACGCGTTCGTTTTATTTTAGGATGCAACGAAGAAAGCGGTTGGGCGTGTATGGACAGATACAAAGAGACGGAGGAGATGCCCTCTCTCGGTTTTTCACCCGACGCCGACTTTCCGGTTATCAACTGCGAAAAGGGCATCGTTTATCACTCTGTCGCCTATCCCCTGCCGTCGGGTCTCCTTTCTTTACAGGCAGGACAACGCGCCAATATGGTACCCGACGAAGCGTCCGCCCTCCTTTCGGACGGTACGATCCTTACCGAAAAAGGCGTCGCCGCCCATGGCAGCACACCCCAAAAAGGCGAGAATGCGCTTTTGAAACTGCTGCAAAAATTGTCTGATAAATTCGACTTTGCAAAAGAGGTCTTCTCCGCTTTTGCCGAACCGAGCGGGAAAGCGATCGGGTTGGACCTGTCCGACGACGTAAGCGGCGTCTTAACGCACAATCTGGGCACGGCGCGCGTCGAAAACGAAAAAATAATTTTCGAGCTGGATATTCGCCACCCCGTCAGCGTAAGAAAGGAATTCATTACGGAGATATTAAAAAGCCGCCTGACAGGCGATGTCCGGGAGATCTTTTTCCACCTGCCTTTGTTCGTCCCGGAAAATCATCCGCTCGTTACTTCTTTACTTGCCGCTTATAACGAGGTCACCGGACAAAACGCTCGTCCCATTACTATCGGCGGCGGAACGTATGCCCGTGTTCTTCCCTGCGGCGTCGCTTTCGGACCCTGCTTTCCGGACAGCTCGGCCGGTATCCATTGCCCCGACGAATATCTTGACTTACGCGATTTCGAAAAAACGATCGATATTTATTACCGAGCCCTCAAGTCGCTTTGTTTTTAAGAAACAAATAGTTGAATTTTTTTAAAAAGAGGCTATAATAAAGAAAACAAAACTTTCAGGGAGGCACACTATGAAAATTCTTGTTACCGGCGGCGCCGGATATATCGCAAGTCACACCAACGTCCTCTTATTGGAACGCGGATACGAAGTCGTAGCTCTCGATAATCTGAGCAACAGCGGAGAAGAAAGCATTCGTCGCGTAGAAAAAATTACCGGAAAGAAAATCGCCTTTTACAAGGGCGATTGTCGCGACCGCGAGCTTCTGTGTCGTATCTTTACCGAAAATAAGATCGACGCGGTTATTCACTTCGCCGGTTTGAAAGCGGTCGGAGAAAGTTGCCGTATCCCTCTTAAATATTACGATAACAACATCAATAGTAACATTGCTCTCGCCGAGATCATGAGTAAGTTCGGTTGCAAAAAATTAGTCTTTTCCTCTTCCGCAACCGTATACGGCGTACCGAAGACGTTGCCCCTCACCGAAGACAGTCCCTTAGGCGTTACAAACCCTTACGGCGCGACCAAGCTCCACGGCGAACAAATGTTTTCCGACGTAGTTCGGGCCGATCCGGAGTGGCACGTTATGCTTCTTCGTTATTTCAACCCCGTCGGCGCGCATGAAAGCGGCATGATCGGCGAAGATCCCTCCGGCATACCGAACAACCTGATGCCTTACGTCAGCCAGGTCGCCGTAGGAAAGCTCCCCTATCTCAACGTTTTCGGCGACGACTATCCCACACCCGACGGCACCGGCGTACGCGATTATATCCACGTAGTCGACCTTGCCGAAGCTCATCTTGCCGCCCTCGCCCATATCGACGAACACTCCATCGGCATTTATAACATAGGCACCGGCGTAGGCTATTCCGTTCTCGACATGGTAAAAGCCTTCTCCAAGGCCTGCGGACGCGACGTGGCCTATAAGATCGCCCCCAGAAGAAGCGGAGACGTGGCCGAGTGCTATGCCTCTTGTGAAAAAGCCAAAAAAGACCTCGGATTCGTCGCCACACACAATCTTGAGGATATGTGCCGCGACCTGTGGCGTTGGCAATCCATGAATCCTAACGGGTATGCAGAATAATTTTTATTGAATTTTTACAACAGGCGTCGCAATGGAGCGACGCCTGTTTTTTATCGAAAACTTTCAGATGATAAAAAGTAATATGCTCTCGCACAGGAGATCTTACGACCAAAAGAAGTTTTTGCCGGATTTATCTTCGTTATCATACGGACAGGAATATTCGTATGATTGTTGTTTTACGTCTCCTTTATCGGCATAGAACCCGCATTTCCTGCGCCAACCGGCTATTCCCGACTCCCCTCTTGTCGCCGTTTCAACCGTTTTTCTAAGCGTTTATTATTATCTTTAAGAAATTGCAATATATCCAATAGGATAAGTCCATATGTAAATTTACTTTCTCAGTTATAATAAAAGCATACACGCCGCAACGAAAAATCAGGTTACACAAGACAACTGCTATCGTTTATTGGCGTTCATAAGCAATCTTTTTTCCTATATCTCTCCGAATAAATAAATAAATTTACTCATTTTTTACTCAACCGTAACGCTTTTGGCGAGGTTGCGGGGTTTATCAACGTCCAATCCTTTGGAAACGCTGACGTAGTACGCAAGCAGTTGAAGGGGAATAACGGCCAGGCTTGCCACAAACAGCTCGTCTGCCTGAGGGATATAGAAAGTAAAATCCGCTTTATCCTCAATGGTAAAGTTTCCGCTGGACGTTATCGCCATTAAATAGGCTCCACGGCTCTTAACCTCGACCATGTTGCTTACCGTCTTTTCGATAAGCTTGCTCTGCGTTAAAACTCCGATGACAAGTGTGTCATCTTCTATGAGACTGATGGTACCATGTTTGAGTTCGCCTGCGGCATACGCCTCGGAGTGAATATAACTTATCTCTTTAAGTTTTAAACTGCCTTCTAAGCTTAAAGCATAATCTATGCCCCTGCCGATAAAGAAGATGTCTTTTCTGTTTGCAATCTTTGCCGCAAACTTCTGCAAGCACTCTTTCTTTTCGATAAGTTCTGCGATTTTATCGGGTAAACCCTGCATTTGCGATATAAGCTGAGTATACCTTTCCTTACAGACGGTTCCTTTGACGAAAGCAAACTGCAACGAGAGCAGATAGCCTGCAATGAGTTGAGCGCTGTACGCCTTAGTAGTTGCAACTGCAATTTCAGGGCCGGCTTTGACGTAGAATACGCTGTCCGCCTCCCTTGCGATAGAGGAGCCGACTACGTTGACGACAGCAAGCGTTTTTATCCCTCTGCTCTTAGCCTCTCTCAAAGCCGCAAGCGTATCCGCCGTTTCGCCCGACTGACTGATTAATACGACCAAAGTATTCTTAGGGAGAATGGGGTTTCTGTACCTGAACTCCGACGCGAGTTCCACACGGACGGATATGCGCGCTAAACTCTCCATAACGTATTGAGTGACTACCCCTACGTGATACCCCGAACCGCAACCGACAATCTGCACGTTGTCTATCCCCTTGATCTCCTCGTCTGAAATGTTGAGCTCGGTAAAATCAATACGGTTATCCTTTACGAAGCAGTTTATGGTATCTTTTACGACTTTGGGCTGCTCATGGATTTCTTTCATCATGAAATGCTCGAACCCGCCCTTTTCCGCAGCCTCCGCATCCCACGTTATCTCAACCAGATCTTCTTGTATTTCCTCGCCGTCAAGGTTGTAGAAATGCACTTCGCCCGCCTTAACGCAGGCCATTTTCAAATTGCCAATATAATAAACGTTTCTGACGTGCTGTAAGATTGCAGGAACGTCTGAGGCAATGAAGGATTCTTCTTCGCCTACTCCTATTATCATTGGACTGTCTTTGCGGGCCACCCAAATCTGACCGGGGTAGTCGTTGAACATAATTTCAAGCGCGTACGAGCCCCTTATTCTTACCATCGCCTTTGCTATGGCGTCGATGGGCCCTATATTGTACTTTTTGTAATAATAGTCCACGAGTTTGACGGCAATTTCAGTATCCGTCTGGCTATAAAACGTATAGCCCTTTTTAATAAGCTTTTGCTTGAGTTCGGCATAGTTTTCTATGATGCCGTTATGAACTGCAAAAATCGTTTTCTCGTCGTTACAATGGGGGTGCGCGTTGAGTTCAGACGGTTCGCCGTGCGTTGCCCAACGGGTATGACCTATACCGCAGGCGCCGCTAAGCGATTTACCACCGTTAATTTTTTCGCTTAGATTCCTTAATCTGCCCTTGGCTTTGACGACAGTAGTTCTTCCGTCATCTCCTCTTACAGCGATGCCGGCGGAGTCGTAACCCCTGTATTCAAGCTTGCCGAGCCCATCTAAGAGAACAGGGGCAGCCTGCTTTGTACCGATATATCCTACGATACCACACATATTAACACCCTGAATTACATATCCTTTCTGCTTTATTACTCTGTCAAATATTATATTTTCTATATACCCCAATAATGAGTTGGGATATATACTATTGAATGAAAAGAGAACTTAGTAAAGTCGGCGCTGTCAATAGAAATGATCGCTTCTTCCGCCGTAAGCAGGCAAAGATGAACTTTTGTTTCAACCAAGGACGCCTATCCGCCGATAGAGATCAATGCGCCGGCTAAGATGCTGAGTAGCATTGTCTTGAAGATTCTCATCATTTGAGACTATCTCTTGAATCCTTTATTCCTTTATATTCTTGTTGTACCTTTTGATAGCTCTCTAAATTACCGATATCGTATCGCTTGCCGGGCATTTCCATAGCGTAGGTATCCGTTTTTTGGCAAAGCCACGCAATAAAGCTCCCCGGCGCGTCGGTACCACATCCGTCTTGAATTGCTTGTCCGATCAGGCAGGCCGCCTTTTCCGTATAATAGTAAAAGGGCGGTGCGCACCAATGAGTAGCAGGATTGGGAGACTTTTCCGTCATATTCAGGATCCTATCTTCCGCGTCCAAGGTTACTACACCGCATTTCAGGAGTTTCTTCTCGTCTGCTTCATAGTATCGCATGATACAAGGCGCTTTCTTTTCTTTGGCATAAGAGACGAACTTTGTCAGCGAGAAATCAAGGACGTTATCCCCTGCAATGACAAGCATATCGCCTTTTAAGTTTAATTGGTCGATGGCAAACTGTATATCCTTAACTGCCCCAAGACGAGTCTCATTCGTCGAGGTGCCATCATCAACAACCGTTATCTTTTGTGCTTTTGTTTTTGCCCACGCTTCAAAATGCGGAGCGTACTTATGATTGCTGATAACGACGTATTCTTCAATTTCTCCGCTTTCGTCGATATCGTCGACGAGCCAGTCCAGGATGGTTTTCTCTCCCACTTTCAAAAGAGGCTTTGGGAAGTTCTCCGTTAGTGGATAGAGCCTTGTTGCATATCCGGCGGCGAGGATCAGACACTTCATAAATTCACCCCATCCGCACTCTCACAGATATAGGAAGAGTATTTGCCTTTCAAATGAGGGAACGCCGCCAAGTAGTCTTTCTCTACCTTTTCTAAGATAGATTTTTCATATGCCGGATTGATGAGAGCCATACAACAACCCTTGAAGCCTGCGCCGCTAAAACGGCCGCCATAGATACCCTCCGTTTCCGTCATGATCTCATAAAGTTTCTTTAATTCAGGCGAACCCGTCTCGTAATTATATATGGATGAATTGCCACTTTGGAAAATGAGTTTACCGAAAGTATCGATGTCTCCGTTTCTCCATGCTTCCGCTCCTTTCTGCACCCGCTCAAACTCGGTGTACCAGTGTTCGGCGCGTTTCATCCAGTTGACGGGAAGTTGATCTTTGTAGGCCTCATATATCTCGTATGGCACGTCACGGAGATTGGTTTCATTGAACTTACCATAAGGCATTCCGGAGAAAGCTTTCAAGGCATAACCGGCGCTTCTGCATTCATCCACACGCATATTGAACGCCGAACCGGCGAGAGTACGCTCGATACCGGAAAAGAAGATGGCGATCTTGTAAGGTTTCATCTTGGGACTCGTCGGAATCAACTCATAACTATCGTCTTTAGTGTCAAGGTACAGAATATGGTCTTTCTTACAAAAAACCTCACAAGATTGGTCGAGTTTGCCGCAAGATACGCCAACGTACTTGTTTTCGGCAGCCAGCGCCGTGTCGATCATTTCCCGACCGCTCAGCCTGATGTTGTTGACCTTGCAAAGCGCTGATAAGAAGACGATGATGACCGCCGCAGACGAAGATAAACCGCCGATAGGAAGTTGTCCTTCCAACACGCCGCTGATACCGACGGTAAGAGGATGGTTTTTTGCAAGAGCAATGGTCGCGCCTCGAAGGTAATCCGCCCAGTCGTTCTCTTTAATCTTGGGCGTGCTCATAATATGCCATTGGGCGCGCTTATCGAATTGCAACGACGTGATCTCTATAACGCCGTTCTGTTTGGGCTTATAAGCAAAGTAGATGCCTTTATTAATAGCAAAACCCAGTATCTTTCCTAACTGATGATCGCTATGTGCGCCGATAGGACATACGCGGTAAGGGCAGAAAGCCGTATCGGTCGGGTCTTTACCATATATCTCTCTGAATACTTCCTGACACTTCATTTTATTTTTCCTCGCAATAATAGTCTTTATACCACTCGGCAAACTTGCGCAAGCCCTCGCGTAAACTCGTCTTGGGCTTAAAGCCGAAATCTCTCTCCAATTCGCTGACGTCCGCATAAGTAATCGGTACATCGCCCGGTTGCATGGGGACCAATTCTTTATGCGCTTCAAAGTCATAGTCTGCCGGAAGTACGCCGGCTCTGATCAATTCTTCTTGCAAGATATTAACAAAGTCGAGAAGATTCTCCGGACTGTTGTTTCCGATATTGTATACCTTATATGGCGGAATCGGGAGCCCATCCTCCCCATTTTTCTTTTCCGGCGGGCAAGCCATCACTCGTTTAACTCCCTCGACGATATCGTCGACGTAAGTAAAATCGCGCTTGCAATTCCCATAATTGAATATCTTAATCGTCTCGCCTTTTAATAGCTTATCAGTAAATCCAAAGTACGCCATATCAGGCCGGCCGGCAGGGCCGTACACGGTAAAGAACCGCAAACCCGTCGAAGGAATATTATACAGCTTGGAATACGCGTGCGCGAGCAGTTCGTTACTCTTTTTGGTCGCCGCATAAAGCGACACCGGATTGTCCACCTTGTCTTCGGTGCTGTACGGTACCTTTTTATTGGAGCCATAGACGCTGGAAGAGCTTGCATATACAAGGTGCTCCACCGGGTATTTTCTGCATGCTTCTAAGATATTATAGAAGCCTATGATATTGCTTTCAATATACACATCGGGATTCGTTATCGAATACCTCACGCCCGCCTGTGCCGCAAGATTAACGACGATATCGAACTTGTACTCGGCAAAAAGTCTATCAATAAGCGCTTTATCGGCTAAATTACCTTTAACGAATATCCACTCACTCTTTTTCCTCATAGCAAGCTTTTTGATCTCTTCAAGTCGATAATCTTTTAGCGAAACGTCGTAGTAGTCGTTCATATTGTCCAACCCGACGATCCTGACGCCCTCACACATCCTTAATAGCTCCATCACAAGATTACTTCCGATAAAACCGGCCGCTCCGGTCACAAGGATGGTTTTATTCTTCATTGCTATCATATCTACTCCCCCTTATACTGCATTCTTCTTAATAAACATCCTTATTGCGTTCTTTGCATCTTTTCTGTAGAAAATCAAATTGATAACTGCCGTGATAACAAGCGCAATCCCAAATACTTCCAACGCGAGAACCATCCACGATAAGTAACTTACTGATGTCATCTTCAGCCAGAATGTCGCGGCAACGATCGCGCCAGTCGTCAATACGTCCACCAAAACATGGATAAAAAATTTCTTGATACTGCGGTTAAGAATATTCTTCCGCAAATAAAAGGCATAATATACTGTCCGATAGGTCATGGAAACAAACGTTCCTACCTCTGTTCATTACTTTTTCTTTTCCGGTAGGGTCAACCATTCGCCTAATTTATAGTCCCATTCTTCTGGAACAAACGGAGAGAATCCGGACATATGATAGAAAGTCATTTCTCCAAAATATATTTTTCCGTTTACTTCATAGAAGTCAATACGCACATGAGGAATTCCTGCGGATAGAACAGACGCAAGTTCTTTCATCTTTTCAAAATTGATAGGTTTTTTAGGTGGAACTTTTGCATTGGGATGTGCTTGTTCAAAAGGAAGATGGTTAAAGTTCTCATCAAAGAAGTCAAATTTCGTATCTTCGTTGGGTTTTTGTCGATCTGTAGCGATGTAAAGTGCCTTGACTTTCCCATCAAAGCAGAAAAACTTATAATCCCTTAATTCCTCTGTTTCTGAATCTTCCATGTATTTTTCAGCAATAATACGTGGTTTAATGCCTTTATAAGGCCACTCTCTGCCGTGCCAATAATAATTAGTAGACAATGACTTATTGATTTTATCTTTCATTTTTTTTATATCAATATTATTTTTGTCTTTAACAATAACCAATCCACCGCTATCATGAGTACATTTCAGTACAAATTGATTAGGTAGCTTATCAAAGTCAATGTCATCAAATTTTTCCCAGACACCTAATGTCGGAATAATGTATTCTTTGCCAATCGTATCAACAATATATTTTTTTACTTCATATTTATCCACTAATTTTTTATAATCAGGATTGTGATCGTATATTTTTAACCATTGTAATTTTTCATTATAACCATCAACTCTATTCAGCGATAGCCTTTTACCAATTGTCTTTTTATAACGTAACTTTATGTATACTTTATCAGGAAGAAGCTTGGTTAATAATTTTATAACATTTTTAACTTTTTGATTCATTTTCATTTTTCCTTATTCTTTTAAAAACTCTACGAGTAAAAACCACAGCATCCTTAAACAAAGGATATTTGAAATATATGATAAAGTATATAATATTAGGCAAAAATAAACAAACAACTAGTTTGATTGCTATGCCTGCAATACCATTTATTGGAATAAAAAAACATACCCACCAACATATTATACAATTGACAATCGTTATTAAAAAATATAACAGATGATGCATATAGAACTGTTTTTGAGAAATTTTAAAATAACTTTTAAATAACACATTGTTGCGCGTAATGAAATTAAATACTATTATTGTTATTATTGTCGCGACAATAATGCCTGTAACTCCCCATAATATTCCAAGCAGGATATTTAGCACCAAATTGCCAACAGCTTCCATTATAAACCACAAACGGTTTTCCCAATATAATCCATTTGCGTTTATATACATATTACGCATATTATTCATATTGATTACGTAAAAATAGAGACTAAAAAGTGTCATGTTGAGAAATGATAATAATAACGTATCGTCATTGCACATCCATACTTTCATAAAAGGTTGATATAAACAAAACATCGATACTGTACACCAACCTACTATCCACATAAATATAAAATTAAATTTTAATAAATCCTTATAATTCTTTTCTACAGTCTCCGTTGCAACACTGTTCCCCACACTCGCCTGTATCGCATGCGTAATGACTAACATAACACCGTAAACAGCTGAATATATATAGTAATAATTATCATATACCGCAACAATTGTTAAACCCAGTAATGCTGATAAAACTATATTATCAAACGAATTCCTTGCTATATCACCTAATTTGCATATAAAAGCACCTTGGATTTGCTTTGTAAGTGTTTTCTTCGTTTCGTTATCAATTATCCCTTTGGGCGTTATCTCCGGATAATATCTCCTGGAGTATTTATTAATCAACAAATTGTTAACAAGTGTTCCAATTGGCAAAAATGCTATCATTACATAATAGTTTTTAAACAGCAATAACGACACAATTTGAACACATCTAACAATTGTTGTACATACAGTATAAACATTGTTAGTTACATCACTTCTTTGCATCGCTATTAAAACAACGCTTTTATAGGCGTAAAGAAAATAAGAAATACTAGTATTGATTAAATAGATAGAAAAAAGTATGTAGATATTAATATCTAAAGGAATATCTTCTCTTGTTAAAAACCTTAAAAATGGCATAATAGCCAACCCTAAGATTAGAATAACAACACCGATAATTAAATAGACTTTCTTTAAAAATCTAGTTATAGCACATATTTTTTCTATATTATTCGCAGCAATTTCCTTGTATAGTACAAAAACAACTGCTGTCGAAAAACCTAATTCGGATAAATTCAAAACTTGCAATATGGATGTGAATAAACCACTCAAGCCCTGGTATTGCATGCCCAAAACATAAATAACAACAGTTCTTAAAACAAAAGGAAGAACAATACTAGAAAACTGTTTAATTAAACCGCTTATGAGATTTAATTTAGTATTTTTTATTCTATTCCCCATATCTTAATCTTCCTATTTTGATATGTTTTCTATTGAGATTGAATTATATGACAAATTGTTGTTGTTTAGTTTAATTAACGAGAGTAAATAACAAATTAAACTATATATTAAGATATATAAATAGTCCGAAACCAGATCGCCCAAGGCCTGCCGTGAAAAAGTCATACATCCCTGTGCAATCGCAATATAAGCAATCGTAGCCCATATATTTTTTTCTTTATTCCTGTTATTATCAAATCTTTTCAGCAACAAGCCAACAATAAAATAAACAAAAATAATCCCTATCCAGCCCCAATTCCAGTATGCCTCTAATAATGAGGAAAAGCCTGTTCCTGCAATTCTCGATCTAGATGCCCAACTCGAAAAAAATTCGTCCCTAAATAAATATGTTATTTGTTGCGGCTTCTCTCCCAAATAAAGAAAAGATGGTATAAATACTGCCAACCCAATTATATATGTTTTCCCCCATAAAAAGTCAAAATTCGTTTTGTATTTTTCGTAAAAAATACAGAAATTAGCAAATGGCGCCCCGAATTCTCCACCGCCTAGATTAAAATTATCGATATATCTTTGCAAGTCAAAAAACCTTTTTTGGAACAACTCCGGATCACTATTTAATAGACTTATAATGCCTCTATTAGCATAAATTACCACCATAAATAGATATATAATAACAACAGATATAATTATCTTAAATGAAATCTTTTTAACCGGACTAAATATTGAATATCCAAGTGTCCCATTCAACACAATAGATATTAGATCAAGGCGCATCCCCAATATTATTCTAATTACAATAAAAGGAGCAAGCAATATTGCAATTAACAACATAAAAAGCCTGCTTTTTTGCTCTGAATTGCTCTTCTGACATCCCATCAAAATACCAATAAATATTCCGCATACAGAATACATGCTGTCTGCTGGCAATGTAAGCTTTAAATCTCCTATCAAAGATTGATAGGTTCCTTTTCCAACAAACAACATGCCAAATCCGCCAATACGGAGAATATTAATCATTTCAAATGTAGTGCATAAAACTGCAGAAATAACGACGCACTTCTTAATTCTGCTTAACTCCACATCCGAATCTATTGTTTTAAGAAAAGTCGGTTCGATAGTTTTTAATGACGATGAAATCGTTAATTCTTCTCCCCCAATATAAGCGATACATGCTATACTATAAGCAAGTAAATAATATTTTAAATTATTCCAAAGAGTACCACTATCTACAAAAGAAATTTCTCCCCCCATCAACAATGTTAATGGCCCACTAATACCATATAAAAAAGCAAACAGCCAAAAAAGCATTGATACTGATACAAATTGTGACTCACGATCAATTATTCTAATTGAAAAAAAAATAAACGCTATGACAGAAAAGACAATGCTTGTCCAATATGCTTCCGCCATTCCTAGCAGAGCCGCAAAGAACAAGAACACAACTGCCCCTAAACTAATTACTCTTTTATTACGAATTCTAAGTATTCCCATTTTAGCTAATATAAATATCTTGCAATGTTAGTATAATATTATTCATATCATATGAGGCCAAGCTATTATAAAAGTTATCATTACGCTCACTCGACTCAAACATTATTGCATCTGCCCATGCTTGAGCATTGTCATCTAAGTTCATTTTTATTATATTATCTGAAAGTCGCACTTCATCGTTAATAACACTTGAAATAACACATTTCAACCCAACACTTTGAGCTTCAATAAGTGTCACGGGAAAACCTTCATAAGTTGATGGAAAGACGAAAGCATCCATTGCTTTTAATAATTCTGGGACATCATTTCTATTTTCCAAAAAAACAGTTTTGTTGGTTAATCCGCAATCATTTACTAGATTAACAATTTCATCTTTTGTCGGCCCACTTCCTATTAATAACAAACTCGATTCTTCTCTTCTTTTAACTATTTCATTGAAGATTTCTATAATAAACCGATGATTCTTACAAGGAATAAATCTTCCGATATGTCCTATGACAAAATTATCCTTAGGTATATTTATTTTTTCTCTAATACTTTCTTTACTGTCACTAACATTAAGGAATCGGCTTAAGTCAATACCGTTGTGGAGTATTAAGGTGTTATTAATATCAAACAACAAATCCAACTGCTCTTTCATTTCATTATGCAATGCAATGAGTTGTAGACCATTGTGCTTTATCAATGATCTAGCAGATTCACCTTCTTTATGTTTTTTCCCTGCTAATGCTTTATTGGGAACACTATGGCATGTAAACAGTAATTTTATTCCTTGTAATGATTTTCTTATCGCATTTAAATACGTTAATGTTTCTAAATGCGCATGTATCACATCCGGTTTTGTTTCTTTTATATACTTTTTTAATTTAAAAGGAATGTAAAATTTCCCAAACAATTTCTGCAATACCCTTTCTAAGATGGAATGACTAGAAAAAACAGAATACTGTTTGACTCCATTTTTATCTATTATTCTTTTGTTTGCACTCCCTTTTTCCATGTATATTGAAAGAATTTCTACGTCAAATTTATTCTTATCTAATAACAAACAGTAATCTTTGACTAACGTTTCTGCTCCGCCATCACTCATTTTAGGAATAAATTCTATTACTTTTATCATTTTTTTTGCTCCATAACTCGGTTTATAAACGCATACCATTTTTTTATGATAGTTGATGATTTTAATTGGCTGGCTGATTTAACAGCATTAGTGCCTAACAAATCACAATACTCATTATCATTCAATAATCTAGATATCTCTCTAATTAAGCTAACATTATCACCTTTATTAATGATAACCCCATTTATACCGTTTACAATCAATTCTTCGGAACCAGAAACATTAGTAACAATTACAGGTAAGCCAATAGCCATAGCTTCTATCAGTGCATTCGACATGCCCTCGAAATTGGATGGCAAGACAAAAATGTTAGCAGATGAAATCTTTTTTATAATATCTTTAACTTGACCTGGCAGAAAAACTTTTTCGCCCAACTCTAATTCTATAATTTTATTCTCTAAAGCTTGTCGATATGGTCCCTCTCCATATATTATCAATTTAAAATTGACAAATTGATCGCTTATAGACTTAAAGGCATCTATTAACATCATTTGGTTTTTTTGTTCACACAAACGTCCAACTGTAACTATAGTGTTATCTTTAGGTGTATTTAAAGCTATGCCTAGTTCTATCTCATCCGATATCGGATTATTAATAATAACACTCTTTTTTTGAATTAATGAACTGAAATATCTTTTGTTTCTTTCTGTTTGAAAAACAACACCATTTGCGAAATGATATAAAAAATTACGAGCTAGTCTAAGAAAAATATTAGATGGAATATGTCGAGGATCATTTCTATCCGCGACAATTATAGGTACCTTCGTAAACAATAAGGAAAAAATAGCAACCATATTAAATGGTGCTAAAAAAGAAATAACTATTTGGGCATATTTTTTACAATACTCTCTTATGAATTTTATATTTTGGAGAATACCAGCATTGGTTTCACGCTGTACAGAAACTATATTTATTCTTTCGTCAATCTTATAGAAAACTTCTCTATCATAATATAGAAGAATATCTACCGCATAATCATCTATCATTCGATTTGCCAAAATCGAAATAACTCTCTCTCCACCGCCTTCTTTTAATGATCCACAAAAGAAAACTATTCTCTTATCTTTTTTATTCGTCATAGCTGTACCAAATATTTTCTAATTACAATTTCTCTATTAAATTCTTTTTCGATTTTCTTTCGACTTAGAATACCCATTTCTTTTTTCTGATTGTAAGGAAGAGAAAGGATCTTTTTAACCTTTTCTACAAGGTCATCGACATCACTTGTTTTAAACAAGAACCCGGTTGCGCTATCATCGATCACATCTCGAGTGCCGTTTATATCCGAGCCTATACAGATACGGCCGGTGGCGGCAGATTCCAAAAGAACGTTGGGGACGCCTTCACCGCCGTGAGAAGGTAATACCGTACAGTCGCATTTTGCTATCCAATCGGAAATATCTTTTCTGAAGCCGATATATTTTACATAGCCTTTTTGCTCGTATTCGGCGACGATTTGTTTGTATTTTTCTTCCTCGTTCCATCCGGCAATATAAAATTCCGTATTGGGGTATTCGGTATGTACGATTTTAGCACATTCCAAATATTCGTCAATGCCCTTTAACTGCATAACGCGCCCAATGAAAATAAAACGGGTAATTCCGTCGTTTGTCATCGGCACATAGGGATGTTCTTCTAAATTACAACCGGAACCGGGTAGAATGTCCCAATTATCTTTAACCATTTTGTGTTGTACAAAGTAATCTTTATCACCCGTATTTTGGAAAAAGACTTTATAGCATTTTTTTACGGAAATCTTATATAAAAACCGGCAGATTTTTGCAAGCAAATTCTCCTGCAAAAAAGTTGCGCCGGTGCCTGTCACATTGCATGCTTGCTTGATTTTTTTTCTATTGCTGACAAGAGTGCCATAGATGTTTGGCTTGATGGTATAAGAAAAAACAATATCGGGTCTAATCGATTTCATTATTTTTCTATATTCGCGTATCAACTTTAGATCTTTGATAGGATTCACTCCTCGACGATCGATAGTAGTGGGTATGATCTTGCAACCCAATTTTTTAAAATACTCGTTTTCATCGCTTTCAGGCAGAGATAAAAAAACTTCATGCCCATCTTGAACAAGACGTGAGATCAATTCTTTACGAAATGAATATAAAGTGATAAAATGATTCGCTAAAAATAATATCTTTTTCATTCCGCGATATTCTCTTTTGCGTTTTCTTTGTGGAGTTCTCCGGTGCCGCCTTCGACGACGCCTTCGTGCTTGAAGACTTTTTTGATGGTGCCGAAGAAGCACTTGCAGTCCATTTTGAAGGTGATGTTTTGGGCGTAGTCGCCATCGAGCCTGGCTTTGACGGGAATTTCCAATTCGTCACGACCGTTGATCTGCGCCCAACCGGTCAAACCGGGGCGGATGTCGTTTGCCCTGTACTTATCACGTTCGGCAATAAGGTCTTCTTGGTTCCAAAGCGCAGGACGAGGTCCAATGATAGCCATGTCGCCTTTGAGGATATTAAAGAATTGAGGAATTTCGTCAAGGCTGGTTTTTCTAAGGAATTTCCCTACTTTTGTAATAAAGGAATCAGGATTATTGAGCATGTGCGTAGGTATGTCCTTAGGCGTATCGATATACATGGTCCGGAATTTATAGATATCAAACACTTTCTTATTTTTACCGACACGTTTTTGTTTAAATAAAACTGGACCATTAGAGTCAGCTTTAATGAGAATGGCGATCATAATAAACAGCCATCCAAAAACAATAATACCACCTAAAGAAAGAATTAAATCAAATGCTCTTTTTAGAAAACTTTTATACATATATAAACCTAAATATTATATGGAGAATACACACCTCTCCCAAGGGAAACAAATGATTTGCTTCCCTGAAATTTTTTTTATGTCCTTCTTCGCAAAGTCAAGTGCAACAGCTTCATAGACTCTATTAAAGAATTCGCGATTGTGTTCATGGCAGCAGCCAAAAATACTGATTATATAATATAATACTTTAATTAGATATATTTGTCAAGCAATCGCTGTTCGACTGCCATAGGGATTCATCAGGCGTGTGGGAAAAAAAGCGAAATTTAGAGAAAAGGGGTTTATTTTGTCGGAGAAATCTGCTATCATAAAAAACATGAGAAAGATCTGTTTTTTTGAAGAACCTAAACCGATACGGAGAGAAGGTATTTTGATTTTTATTCTTGCGGCGTTTGAATTCATCGTTACGCCGGCGGTCTGTCTTTTTGTTATCACAAGGGGGAAGCACTCGGCACTCTACAACTCGCTGTCCAGTCTCGCGTGGTCGGAGAACCTTTTTGCCCCTATTCTTATTTGCGTACTGCTCAATATGTTCACGTTCGCATTTACGGAAGTCCTTGCGCTGAAAAAGATCGGCTTTATCAAGCCAATGAAGATAATATTTTTGACTCTGACCGCGATCGTTTTCGTCTCCGGAGTCATCGGACTGTCCATCCCCTGCCGTTTTACCGAAGAACCGCGGGACGTCGCCCTGCGGAATGCGCATATTACGGTCAGTATGGCGAGTTTTATCAGTATTTTTGTTGTTGTTCTGCTAATAACCGCCGCCGTTTGGTTTTTTAATCGTCGTTTGGCGCTGCTTGCGACGTTTGTAGACGTCTTTACGATCATTTGCGGATTATTTGCATTATATCAGGTAAACGACCCCACTTCGATCGTCGTTACGTCGGCGCCTGCTCAGATATGCCTGTTCACTCTCTATAACTTATCCATGACGACTCACTACTTCGGCGCATTTATCTTTCCCACTACTCCAAAGAAATAATCGCTCACGATAAAAATCAAAAAAAATGGCGTAGCGATTACCGCTACGCCATAGTTTTTAATTGTCCAAAAGCTACTATCAATACAACTCGGCAAGAATACCCATGCCGCCCGCATAAATAGCAACGTACTGGTTATCGGGATTGCGGAAAGCAGTCTGGATGGTCATATCCGTTCCGCAATCGGCAAAAGGATAAGAGTTACCATTAACAAGCGAATAATTAACTCCATCCGTCGTATACGGCGCACATACTGCGTCACCCATCAGGAAGAATGCCCCGAAACCATATCCGGCAAGCTCTTTGGTCTTATCAAAAGAGGGCTGACCGTCGAGTCTGTTGATGGCATTGTTCTTATAGGACATATATGCTTGCGTACCCGCGCTACCACCACCGCCTTCTTCAATACTGACGGCAATAACGTTAAACTGACCGCCGTTCAGAAGAGTTCTTTCAAAATAACCTTTCAATAACGGATCGAGCGCCGCCAATTGAGCTACGTTTTGGGTAACGCCGTACGTTACGAACCATTGCGAATTACCGGTAACAAGGCTCTCCAATTCGCAATTATCGTTCGCATACACTTTGGGAATCAACTTCACGTCAACGTCGTTTACTTTCTCCGAGCTTTCTACAAGGATCATGAGAGGTCCGCCGGCGCGCTTGAAGTAACAATTATTTAAATTGTTAACGGAATCACTGTTAACAAATAAAGCGTTCTGGAAGCTGTCGTACGCCTTGGCGTTGGTATAATTGACTACCGTTTGATTGCGGCTGTAGAACGGAATGAAGCAGGCGTGCGCGTGAATATTGACGATATCAGAAGTACAATATCTGGTCTTAACAAAGATCAAACCTCCCCCGAATACCGGGTTGTCTGTTCCCTGCTTAATATTGGAAGAACCGTCAACCAATACCTGATTAATGGCGGCGTTACCTTTTACGGCAAAGTTATTGAACGTAAAAGATTCGTCGCCGGCCCCCGTCGTCCCTTCGATACCGCGGACTTCGAGGAAAGACACCTTGGACATATATTGTCCGTAATACGTCCCAGACATATATGACGGAACAGTCACTCCATAAGGTTCAAACGCCGCGACAAGGGGCATTCTGGACAAATCGATATCAAAGAAATTACCGTGGATGGTAAAAGAACTGCCACTCGTCATATCGTACTCGAACAACGCGTATTCATCATCCCATAGGAAAGTGCGAGACAAGTTTCCGCCGCCATAATCCGCCGGCACTTCTTCCGGCTTGCAAGAGTGCTCTACGCCGTTTTTATCCGTATATTTATATTTGATGTCGTAGCTATCCGGCAAAGTGTAATAGAACTCCGAGGGGATCGAGTCTTTTGTAACGATAGTATTCTGATGCAAAATAATAGAATTCGGTCTGACTCCGGTCAAGCCCAGTTCGGCTTTAATGCTATTCCAATAGGTCCTGGTAGAGTACGCACCCGGTTGTTCTAACAAGCAAAGTTCTTTAGCGTCGGTAAGGTTATAGCCGTCGACGACTTTGACCGTCCATTCGACTGCGGTAAATTCAGAAGATTCGTAATCAAATTGATCGCGCGAAGGTAAGACAGACAATTTGAAAGATTTCCCTATGGCGTCCGAAGTAAAGTCGAAGGTATTTTGCATGAAGTTCTCTTCAACCATGACAGTTCCTTCATAACTAAACGTCTTCTTATTGCCGGAGACAGATTCAGTCAACGGACTGCCGTTATAGTAGACCTTGCTGGCGGTCTGATAAGTAGTCAGCTCAGTAAGGGATCCCGTCTCTATGTTAACTTGCTTCAAGCGAGGAACAAATTTAAATGGATTGTCGTCGCCAACGAGGTATTCCTCGGTGCCGTTGACAAAGTATGCGCTCTCGAAGGCCTTATCTGTTTTATTGGTCTGAGCCGCCTGACTGCTTGTTATTGTCGTTTGATAGGCAACGACCGATTCGGGCAAAGAGAATTCGCTCACGCCGGGAGCGGGCGCCGTGACCGTTACGCTGAATTCATACGAAACGCTACGACCGTTTTCGGTAATGGTAATTTTTAATTCTTTCGTTCCGGAAGAAGACGTAATTTCGTTAAGATCGAGTTGCGTCAGCGTTTCATATTCTTCACCTTTCTTCATGGCGAAAGAAACCACGCCGTAAAGGAAGTTTTCTTTGTCTTCCTGCAAAATGATTATGTTAGCCGCGCCCTTATAAACGTAGGTGCCCGTCACAGTAATGTTTTTGAGCGTCTTCGCCGCATCCGTACCATAAGCAAAGGTCGGGATAGTTGTTACAACAATACTTTGCAGAACGTCGTTAACCGTGAGAGTTACAGTTCCGGAGAATTCTTCATAGATTACGGTAACTGTTTTCCCGGAAGCGGGAGCCGTAATAGAGTTATTTTCGAACGTATAACCGGTATCAACCTTTTTTCTTGCGCCGGATTTATAATCGGTGTACACTTCCAGATCGGGGAACGAATAAACGGATCCTTCTGTCTTGTTAACGTCGGTCGCAAAGCTGACTGTCGTACCAAAGGAAATACCTGTAATGTAGTCCGAAACGATAATAACAAAGGTATCTGTCTGTCCACCGTAAGAAACGGTAACCGTTTTCGAATCGGAAGCTACTTGGGTTAATCTGTCGAGATCGTTGGTAATATCCGTTGTTCCGTCAAAGAACGTAACGGCATCCACGGCAATGTTTTTGGTTCCGTAGTTTAACGTCGCAGTAACGGTCAAGCCGGAAAAATCGACTTTTTCGTCCAATTTATAGGCGGTCTTTGCATGACTCTCGTCCACGGCGACAGAAACGACGTTATTGGTTATAGTAATGTCAAACGAAGCGGTCTTGCCTTCGTAGCGGACTTGTACGCTGAACGACTGGTCGGCCCCCTCCGTGGCAATTTTGGTAATGTCGTCATAATCGGTAAGCTGGTTGTCATTAAAGAAAACCTTTACGCCCTTATCGGCGAAGTCGCTTACCTGGATGAACTCGTTCGGTCTTTCATATTCCGCTTTGTACGCAGCGGTAATGGCAAGCCCGTCAAAAGTAACGCCTGCTTCTCCCGCGGTATAAGCGGTCTTGGTGGGAGCGGTAACGGTCAGACTTTCTAAAGCTGTTTCGCCGTCGGTTACGTTTATTGTAAAGGAATCCGTCTTACCGCCGTAAGAGACGGTAACGACTTTCTCGCCCGCCGTATTGGTCAGGTTGGCGAAGACAAGATCTTCTTGCGCGGCATTAAGGCAAGACACACCATCCTCGGTAAGAGATATTTGTTTGTTGTCCTGCGTATCGGCATAAACGACGTTGATCTTAATATCACCGAAGCTATCAATGGTTATTACGTCGTCGACAATGTACGTAAGAAGTGCTTCGTCGGTGATAAGAGAAATAGAATCGACGTAGTTTTCTACTGATAAAACGATATCTTTGGTGCCCACGACTTCGCCCGAGGTTGCTTTCGCCACGATGGTTTTCGTACCTTTCGTCGCTGTTAAGGTATCAAAGTTTACTTCTTCTTTGCCGATATAATACTTGATTTCGGCAATATCTTCTGTTTTTCCGCTACGATAGGTCGCGGTTGCCTTAATGCCGGCAAAGCTGACTTCTTCTCCTACTTTATAGGTGTTCTTGAAGGTGTCCGGCAAAGTGACGTTAATAACGCTCAGGACATCGCTGACGTTAATCGTAAGAGAGTCTTTCGTCGTAAAAACACCATACTTAACCCGAATACTCTTTACGCCTACTTCTTCGGTAATTCTGTTATAGTTGTCGGTAACGTTTTCTTCGTCCATAAAGACGGAAACGTTTTTGTCAGTGAGTGCAATCTCCTCTTTCTTGGCGCCGTTATCGTACACGGCAAAGACCTTTAAGCCTGCCAAAGAAACATCGCTCTTTACAATATATTCCGTCGCTACGCCGTTTGTGGTCATCTCCACGCCGGTAAGTACGGGAACGTGCTTTTCGTTGACGATAATCACGACGCTCTTGACAATATCGGTAAACTTGATTTCCAACGTTTTCGTTCCGGCTGTCTCGGTAATCTTGGCAACTTCGTCCGGCTCGTTCGGCTTGATCTTCTCGCCATCCAATAGGAAGGTTACTCTGTTAAATGGGAGTTCCTCCGTTGTTCCATCGTTAAAAGTCGCGCTGATGTCAATCTGCGACAAATCAACGACGTCGCCTACTTCGTATTCTTTTTTGAACTTACTGAAGTCAACGATGAATTCTTCCATCGCATACGAACCGGTACAGGCGGTAAGGCCGACCGCAAAAACCATAATCAAAAGAATACAAAGCACTAAAAAAGGTTTCTTTTTCATTGTTTCATTAATCTCCTTTTCAATTTTCTATAATAAACAACCGGACAATGCCGATCGATTGTTATCTCGCCAGCGAGATACTGACGGTTTTACGCACCATAGAGCCGTCGTTGGTAGTCAAAGTAATGGTAATCGTACGTGGTTTCAGAAAGACGAATTCTTCCGTTTCTTCATCGAACAAAACGGAATTTTCGTTCGCCGTTTTGTCATATGCGTACGTGATAACCTTATAAGAAGCGTTATATGGGCGAACGTCATAGGATATCTTGATTCTATTAGGGTTGGCGGCAAGGCTCTCGGGGGTTTTGTCGTATGTTCCATCATAAAAATATCCACCGAAATACAGTCCTTCTTCGTCGCTCGGATTGGTCAGTTTTTTGACCATTTTATATTTAGGATCGTCGATACTACCGCGGTTTGTGAACTCAAAACCGCTGATCTCGATATCGGCAATATAGGTATTCCCGGTCATTTCTACAACTTTCAGACCGAAGAACTGTACCACGAGAATGGAAGCGACGTAAGCAAGTAAAATAACGATAATAACTGTCTTCTTCATCTTTTACCTCCTTATTGCTCCCGATAATACACTTTTATCTTCATAAAATAAAAGTATATTTTCATGCCCATATACAGTCCGGCAATAACCAGGATTTTATACCAGGCCGTCCTGTTGTTTTCCATCGCAAGCACCATCCAGAACGCCGCGAAGAACAGCGACAGGATAAAAGTCAACACAATAGACTTATTTTCGTTCGGGTTGTTGCTTTGATTGGAAAAAGTAGCGTACTGCGCCGCCTGAGAGTTCATAATATCCAGTTGCGCGCTGCCGAACAGGTGGGCGACGAAAACAAAGTACGCCACGAAAGCAAACATCGTCAGGTTCTTTGCGTCCAAAGCGTGGTACGTCGAGTACACGATAACCGTTGCGGCAAGGCCGACGGCGCCGACGACAATGTTAACGGTCAGTTTGGCAAACAGCAGTTTAGCGCAAGAAGAGGGTTGCAATTTATTAAGATAAGCGCTGGAGCCGTCCTTACTGTATGCGCTCGCTATGCGGATATTTGCCGATAACATAAACAGCATAACGATAAACAGGTTGAAACAAACGGTGAGTTGGGTTCCTAAAAATCGGGTGTTCATGGCGTTATAAAGACTATTCAGAAGTGCGATAGCCAACGGCATAACGATCAGAAGCTGCGCAACGACGGAAATAAAAGAACTATCGCGGAAAGCCATTAACCATTCCTTTTTGACGACGGCAAGGAAGGGAGAAAGTTTCCGCTCTTTCCTGACTCTGGCATTCATGTTCTTCTTATACTCGAAGGGCTTACTGGCCATCGAATAAAAGAGCGGCTTCGAAAGATAAAAGCAAAGGGTAAAGAAAAACGCGATTACACCCAAAAGTCCGAGAAAAATATAAAGCGTGCCGATATCGAAGATTTCCGTCGTCATTCCGCGACCGACCATCAATCTGACAAGCCACGTGATCGGCATAGCCGCCTTTTCAAACTGTGTTAAAAAGTGCTTGATCCGGAAAAAAGTCTCACCCCACGTTTCTACCAGATTAATATTCGGCGGGATCAGGGTAATGGCGTATGCCGCCGCGGCGATCAATGCCGCCACAATAACGCCGAGCAAGGCGTATTGCAATCCTTTTACCTTCCGGATAGCCTGGTAAACGAACATCGCCGGAATGGACAATAGCGCGCCGATAAGGACGGGTAACGTCACGACCAGCAAAAACAGGAACAGTACCCACGGATAATAATAGAAAGGCAGTTTTGCATTGATTCCGTACGCGATGAATAGCGGAATAAGAAACAAAAAGTTCTTCTTCATTTCGTTCACGTAATGAACGAGAAGTTTGGACAGGAATACGACGGACGACGTCGTAGGCAACGTCAACAAAACGAAGTTATCGCGCGAAAAGTACAGAGACTGCACCAGACTGATCGTGGTAAAGACGACGGACAAACCAAACATAATGGTAAAGACGCACACCAGCACGTTCGTGGGGAAGGCTCCGTTCAGATCAAATATCCCCATTTTTTTAGCAAAGAAAATGAGGAAATAGCATAGCACGGTAATCGCCGCAAATCCGATGATAAAAAACGATAAAGAAAAGAGCGATTTTTTCAGGTTCTGTTTGAACGAGAAATTCATCTTTTCTTTCAGTTGCATCATCGTCAAATTAAACAGCGCGGAGACTGTCGTTAAAAAGGACGCTTTAATGCTTATTTTATTTTCGTTATTCATTCGTCGCCTTCTTTTTGCCAAACAGCGGTCTTCTTTTCTTTTTTTCTTTTTCGTCAGCCTCTTCAACCTGATTTTCCACCTTTTCGGTAACGACGTCGGCGTTTCCTATCGTTTCGCGATAGTAGTCTTCCAAAAGGATGCCCTTTTCTTCCAGTTCTTTCATGTCGGCGGTAGTTACGATGTGACCGTTCTTGATGATGGCGATACGGTCGCAAATTCTTTCCACAACGTCAATGATATGGCTGGAAAAGAAGACGATATTGCCGGCTTTGGCGTGTTGTTTCATTGTTTCTTTTACCTGGAAGATACTATCGGGATCCAGTCCGGTCAGAGGTTCGTCCAATATCCATACCTTGGGATTATGAACGAGCGCCGACATAATCGTGATCTTTTGTTTCATACCGTGAGAGTACGTCTTGATGGGATTTTCGAACGAGCCTTGCAAATGGAAACGTTCGACGTACTCGTCCATACGCTTGTTTCTGTCCTCGATGCTGACGCCGTAGAGATTGGCGATGTAATTTATGTACTCTCTTCCGGACAGGTTTTCGTACAACGCGTAATGGTCCGGGACGAAACCGATCTGCATTTTTGCCATAACCGACTGTTTTTCGACGTCGAACCCGCACACCTCGATACTGCCGCTCGTGATGGACTGGATGCCGACGATGCTCTTGATAATAGTCGACTTTCCGGCCCCGTTGGGTCCCAAAAAACCGAAAATCTGACCGCCGTTGATTTCCAGATTAGCGTCTTTTACGGCGTACACGTTGCTGGTCGAATATTGTTTACAAAAATTCTTTAAGATCAATTTGTTTGTTCCTTGCGGGTTCATAGGCTCACTCCTGTTTCTTCCTTTTAAGCTTTCTTCCAATATTTGCATATCGGACTTATACTTTCTGTTTTTGTTATATAAATCTTCCAGACTATCCTGAACGCGAAAGCCCAGTTCATAGACGTACCACATACCGAAACTCATCGCAATATATACGGAGAAGAAAATGGCCTGGTATACCGGATACAAAACCATCGGCGTTCCCCATGAAGTGGGGATTTCTAAGGTAATCAGCCGCAGGTCTTCCGCCCACTTGCCCAGTTTATCGGCAATAAAGTCACTATTAATAAAGAAAAAGTCCGTTTCGTGCCCGACCGACGTAAAGTAGGCGTTAACAAAAAGAACGATGGCAAAATACCCGGCAAAACCAATGGCGGAATATTTCATCATCTTCATCTTCGGGCGAGGATAAATTTTCAGGGTCATCATCAGTAGCGGCATAAAGAAAGCGCAGTAGTGATTGATCCAAAAAGAGACGTTATTATAAGCAAAAACGTACGCTTCGTCGCCCTGACTTGGCATAAGCATGGCAAACAAGGATCCGAGCACGTTAATAAAGAACGTGAAATAATAAACGTGGTTGAGTTTAAATATAAGACAAGCCGGAATGATGAACATGGCCAGGTTACACAAGTGGAACGGCCACGTAGTCAAGTCGGGAATATCCGAATACATATACCGGGAGCAGTACGTCAACATGGTGGCAAGGCTGGCATACAGCAGCGCATACCGTCTGTGGTCATAGTCCTGACGATATAAGATAAACGTAACCACAATCGGAAGAATAAACGACCCGTACAGAACCAAACGATGAGCAAAGACAAATTTACGTTCGTCGACGTCCAGCGGACCGTACCCGATCAATACCTGAAAAAGAAAAGTCGGAATAGCCGCAAAGAGCATACCGGCAAGGCAGGAGAAAAAACATCCCACCCTGCGCCATGAAAAGAACGTGCGGTACTCTTTGCTCCAGATTACCGCGCATAACGCGATCGCAATACCGACCTCCACCGCATACGAAACGCCGGGGTAAGAAATAGTTTCGGCCGCGCTCTTCCCGTACAAGCCGGTAATCTGCATGTTAATCGTCGCAAAGTCAACGATATAAACGACCGTGGCAAAAAACTTGACCAAGTGCTTCAGAATGGCAATTTTCTGATTGAAAAAACCGTACGTCTGTAAAAGCACAACGGAAGCATAGGTAAACCAGATCATAAACACGCAAAAAACCGTTTGCGTCTGTCCGTTGATCCCAAAGGGTGAACGAATGTTGATCCCGACCGTTTTTCTCATAACCATCGTAGAACTAAGATATCGGGCTACAAAAACGGCAGTAAAGAGCAGACAGAATCCTCGCAAAAGCATTATTCTGTACTTCTTCACGTCTTTTACGTTTTTTCCGAAAAAACGTTCCGACAGAAAATAGATTGCGGCCGCAAAGATCGCGACGAGCGCCGAAATAAGATAATAGTAAGGCATTGTTGAGGTTTACTCCATTTTTTTTCTTAGGCGCGGGCGCACACGTCCCGCGAGAAAACGATTCTTCTTCCGAAGCGTAAATAAATCCCACGTAAAAACAAACGTAAAAAAACGTCTGTCAGAATACGTAAGAAACGAACGATAAAAAATGGTTTAGCTTAAAAATCGAGAAAACGTAATAAAGAATCTTCGAGTAAGAAAAACTCCTCTCTTTCTTTCGAGAATGTATTTTTGCGTTCTGAAACGATGTTCCTCTTTTCTTTTCTTCCTGAGCTTTTTCGTTACTGTTGCCGCCAGGAAAATTAACGTCAGGAAAGAAATAAGCCAGAAAATGATGTTGGAAAAACCCGCAAAAAGAGAATCGAACGCAATTTTTAATCCGGTCGATAAGAAACCGATAATTTGCTGATACAAGAAATAAAAGTCGACGGTGGACATTACATTCGCACCGACGTTTGCGTCTTCCTTTGTAAAAAGCAGGAAGAAGATAGGAAGAATAGACGCCAAAAAGCTCCAAAAAATGTTCAAATATCTTTTGGAGGTTTTCGTGTCGCATTTAAGTTTGCTCAGTCTTCCCGAAGTTACGATCTCCATCGATCCGCTCCAGAAAAACCTTGCGTCAGACAAAAATAATTCTGCCATAAACTTTTTTACTTCTCTTCTCCCAAAATTTCGACAATTTTCGCATTTTTAATTATATTATAAGAATATAATCTTGTCAATGTTTTTTCTTCATAGATATCAAAACTGTTCTTATTGCGGAAAAATTTGATCGTTTCAGAAAAATGAACTTAAGATATTAAATACAACAAATCAAAAGATCAGATCATAAACAGAGCGGTCACAATAAAGAGATCGTCCTGGCGGACGAACGAGGCGTCGCCATTGTATTTTTGCGCCGTTTTTTGCATGCTTTTGGTTCCGAACCCGTGATAACCGTTGTCCTCTTTGGTCGTTTGCGGCCGACCGTTTTTATTAAATTTCAAAGCCGTATCACAATAGTTTTCTATGCGGATCGTCAATATGTTTCCGTTTTGAAAAGAGGATATGCGTATAAAGCGATTTTCTTCATCGGTGGTCGCAAGGTATTCGATGGCGTTATCTATGGCATTCCCAAAAAAAGAATTGATGTCCTGTACCGACATAAATGAAAGGGCCTCTCCGTCTAACATGACGGTAAGCTGTATCTTCTGAGCGTTGCAAACAAGAGATTTTTGCGTTAGCAAAGTATCGAGCGTATAGTTGCCCGTTTTTACATCGGCGTCGAATATGGAGATGGCGTTTTGGGTTTCTTTAATAAATTCTTCATCAAGGTTTTGTCTTTCCAGAAGCGTACGCAGTTGATGCTTCATATCATGGCACTTTACGTTGATAAGTTCCATATTCCGTTCTTGCAATTCAATCTTTTCTCTGTAACTGTCATAAAAAGCCTTTTCCGCCTCTTTCTCTTGCGAAGTGTGTACCCATACAAGAATAAAACGAAGCGAAAAGATGATGATGATATAAATCATCGCCATCAAGCCGTGAAAGGTATACGAAACGGCTTCGAGCATTGCGCCGCTATACGCAGAATTGAAAACGTTGGAACCTTGTATCGCCGTTAGTGTCCACGTTGCAATAACGAACATACCGACGATAGAGCGATTTATATTTCTGTCCACCGTCTTGGCCGTTTTGGCGAAAGCGCGCGCGCAGGTAAAATACAAAGAGAAAAAAACGACGGCGTGTACGGCAAAAAACATAAGAAAGCCCAGAACGTCGTAATCGTTTTGCCACATAAAAAAGATGCTGACGCTGTGCGTTAATTCTATAATTATTTCGTAAATATTCGAACCGAGGCTGTTTCCGGCATAGCCCATAACGATCGCAAACAAAAGAAGAGTGGGGGTTTCGTCAAAGCATACGAAAAGCATACCTATACCCATCAAAAGAGCCAGCACGTTGACTCCCATTCGTAATAGTTCTACTTTTTTGAGCGTGGTCTCGATCCCGTGTGTAAATCCGTAATATATACCGAAACTGACGCCTAAGGCAATGCCGGAAATAACAAACAATGATAAACAAAGGCGTAATATAAAATTTTTTCGGCGATTAAAAGAGTAAGAAAACAATCCGCAGTAGAGTACGACGCCCAACGTATTGGTAGTAAACAAGACCAGTAGGAAACACAAAAGTCTATCGATAAACATATTATCGCCTCGTGCTCATAAACGCCAAAAGACTTTGTAAAAACGCCGTTTTTTTGTTGCGTGAAAGGGGCAACGACGTATCGGCAACATATACCTCGCCGTCCTGCACTTTTTTTACGTGCGCAAGATTAACAAGCAAACCGCTGTTGCAACGCACGAATCTATCTGCCGGCAAACGCTTTTCCTCCTCCGAAAGACTACCGAAAAAACTGACTTGGCCATTTACGTGGTGATAAGTGACGTAGTGGTTTTGCATTTCAATATAATAAACGTCGCTGACGTTTACGTTAAACGTTCCTTGGGCAGTGGATAGCGTTATTTTTTCTTCCTTCTTTATCGAACGACGGCAAACTCGCCCCATCATCGTGGCAAAAGAGGTATATCCCACGGGCTTGACTAAAAAGTCCATCGCCTCCACTTCATAGCCTTTTAAAGCGTATTGTTTCAAATCGGTTATAAAAACAAGCGGGACGTAAGGATCGACTTTGCGCAAACGCCTCGCGGCTTCCATTCCGTTCATCAAGGGCATATCTATATCCATAAAAACGACGTCGTAAACAGGTTTATAGTTTTCGATAAAAAATAACCCGTTTTCAAAAAGAGTATATTGACAAGCCAACCCTTTTTCGTTTTGTAGGCGTTCGATATGCTTTTTTAAATTTTGTACGGCGTCCGCGCAATCTTCGACGATGGCAATATCCAGCATAAACATCCCTTTTGTTTTTGGCTTATTATACTCTAATTTTTGCGCTCATGTCAATGCGTTGCCTAAAACGAAGAATGCGCCTGACGCATTTATATCTTCGTCGAGAATCAAAACGAAACGTAATCACATTGCGCAACGCAAAATACGTAAAATAATCTACCGAATAAGAGACTATCATTTATATTATCCGGATTTTATTGTAAAGTTTTGATGTAGCCGAGAAAAGAGCAGATAACACACAAGCGGTCGAAATGAACCTGAAAGAGAGATTACTATGAAAAAGAATATTATCACTGTTGCGATGACCGGAGCAAGCGGGAATATGGGCCAAGCCGTCGTAAATGAAATCATGAAGCTCAACTATGTTCGGGTAAGGCTGTTGTTTTTGCCTGACAAGCGAGAGCGGGTTCTTACAAAAAAATGGACTAAAAAATACGGCGAAAGAATGGAAATCTTTTTCGGAAATATAAAAAACGAAGGCGATTGTCAAAAGTTGGTTAAAGACGTCGATTACGTCGTCAATATGGCGGCGGTCATTCCGCCGCTCGCCGACAAACGCCCCGACCTTGCTCGCGACGCCAACGTCACAGGCGCAAAAAATATCGTAAACGCCATCGAAGCACTTGCATGCCAACCGAAATTGATTCACGTTTCTACCGTGGCTATTTATGGGAACAGAAATTATCTTCACCCGTGGGGCAGAGTGGGCGATCCGCTTTTGCCCAGCGCATACGACGAATATGGCACGGGAAAACTCATAGGCGAAAGATACGTTTTAGACAGTGAAGTCAAAAATTGGGTGGTGCTTCGTCAAACGGGTATAGTTTACGAAAAACTTCTGATGTCCAACGTCTCCGATGGGTTGATATTTCATACCTGCTTCAACGTTCCTATCGAATGGGTTTCCGACCGGGACAGCGGCGTGCTCGTCAAGAATATTATTGCAAAGGATTATCACAATCATCCAAGTGATTTTTGGAAGAAAGTTTATAATATCGGCGGTGGAAAAAACTTTCGTACGACGGGATATGAATTCTTTAATATGGGATTCGATATGATCGGCGGCAGCGTGGAAAAATTTATGAAGCCGAATTGGCAAGCGACGAGAAACTTTCACTGCATGTGGTTTAGCGACAGCGACGAATTAGAAAAAAGATTCCATTTCCAAAGCGAATCGTTGGAGACGTTTTGGGCAAATGTCAAAAAGAAATTTTGGTATTTTTCTTTAGCAAAACTGCTTCCACCCAAAGCGATTTTTGCTTTGATCATCAAGCCGTTATTAAAGGACGAAAACGCCCCTTATCGTTGGGTAAAAGAAGGTAACGTCGGAAGAATAAACGCCTTTTTCGGAGGAAAATCGCAATGGGAATCCATCAGCGCAGAGTGGAAGAACTTTGCCGTGTGGGGCAAAAATCAAATCGAAGGGTACGATTACCATAAGACTATCGAAGAGACTTCTGCCGAAAAGTACAAACTGTCGCACGGGTACGACGAAAGCAAACCCGATAGTGAACTTTCTCTCGAAGATTTGCAAGACGCCGCGCGCTTCCGCGGTGGAAAATGTCTGGCTTCAACCTTTACCAAGGGAGACTGGTACACAAAAGTCGAGTGGCAATGCGCCGACGGCCATATATTCCTCGCTTCGCCCTATACCGTGTTAAAAGCGGGACACTGGTGTCCGCACTGCATTCGGGAAGGACATTGGGATTTTGACAGACAAGCAAAAAAGAATCCTTTCTATGCGCAGGTTTGGTACGACAGTCATGAAAGAGAAGAAAACGCAACGTATTATATAGACGAGAACGGCAGATCAGCGCTTGCGTCTTAAAAGAGTATCGGAGGATCGGACTATGAAAAAAATAAATATATTCGTTTTTAGCGGAACGGGGAATACCCTCATGTGCGCCGAAGAGCTCAGGTCCCGTTTGACGGACTTTGGCGCGGAAGTTTCGATCAAGCGTATTGAAAACGGCAAGGAGACCGTTGAAAGCGTAGGAGATACCGTCGTTATTTGCTATCCCGTGCACGGATATAACGCGCCGAAAAACGTAATCGACTTTTGCAATAATTTACCTCTCTCCAACGCAAACGCATACGTCTTGAAAACGTCCGGAGAGCCCTTGTCTATTAACGACGACTCTTCCAAAATGGCGATCAAAGCTTTGCTATCAAAAGGATTCGTGTATAAAGGAGAATTCCACTTTATCATGCCGTACAATATGGTTTTCCGTCACACCGATGAAATGGCCTCGAAAATGTACATGACCGCAAAAGAACGTATACCTGCCATGGCAAAAACCATAATCGAAGACGGAGAGCATATCAAAAAGGTATCCGCCAAAGCCAGATTTGTCCGGGGCGTAGTTTCCATAGAACATTGGGGCGCACGTTTTAACGGCAGATTCTTTCGCGTGAAAACGCATAAATGCATAAAGTGCATGAAATGTGTGAAAAATTGTCCAACCAAAAACATTACTTACGAAAACGGAAAATTTAAGTTCGGAGGAAACTGTCTGCTTTGCACCCGTTGCTCTTTTAATTGCCCGACAGACGCTTTCAGAATAGGTCTGATGGACTTTTTACGCGTCAACGGAGCATATAATTTCAACGCAGATCCCGACAAAGCCACCATCGGAAGATACTGCAACAAAGCGTATACTAACTATTTTTGTAACGAGTGAGCCGGGCTTAAAAAACAGCATTGCGTTTTCAATGCCTCGCTTACTCAACAGCCGTACAGCTCAATTCCCACCGAATTCAGGTTTGCAAAAAATTCCTATGAGCTGCACCGATTTCAACTGTTATTTTTATTAAACTAATAAACGTCAAATCCGCACCTGTTTGGTGCGGATTTATTTTCAATAGTGGATTTGTTAGGGTAAAATCCGACACCCTTTGCGCGGAAAGAGAGCGCGCTCTTCCGCAAAGACGATCCAGGCATGGCTTGGACGCACGACGACAAAGATGACAAAGCGGTTTTATATCGATAAAAGCATGATCGCGACGTCGCCAACTGACAACATTTCTCAAGAGGTCAATGTTGTCAATCAATCCTTATAGGTCAGAAATGACCAAAAAATGAAAAAGAACGCTAAAAAGCGTCCTTTTGGTGGAGATAATGGGGCTCGAACCCATGACCTCTTGACTGCCAGTCAAGCACTCTAGCCAACTGAGCTATACCCCCACGGCGTTGTGTATTATATCACAGCGTTAAAAAAATATCAATCGTTTTTATGAAAAAATTTTGATTGAACGTATTATTCATTGTTCCGGGGCCTTCTGCGAATACCTTAAACCGTATTCCTCTTTGGCGAGGGCGGTATAACGGCGAATAAAATCGCTTTTTGCATTGGTGTATCCGTCACGGTCATGCTCGTATTGCTTCCATAAACCGAGCTTTATTCTTTCATACTCCTTCGCTACGTCCGGGTGGTCGTTTAAATAATCCCGGAAATACAACTCGTCATGATCCCCTTTTAACCGCAGGTGGAGATGAAAGACCTTTTCGGCAAAGCCCTGCTCGGTATAGCCCCGATTGAGCGATATTCTGTCAGGCGCGGAGGACATAATCAGATACCCGATCTCTTTCAATCTTTCGGCGGCATACCTCAATTCCTCTTCTTGTTCGACTTCTACCAGGATATCGACGATATTTTTTGCCCAGACGCCTCTTATAGCCGTACTACCCACGTGGCTGATCCGACAACAAACATTGGATAAAGCAGTGGCTATTGACCTTTCCTGCTCTTTATACCACTCGCCCCATTCGGCCTTAGGCTCTACCAAAGATATGGGGAAAAGTTTCCATAACTCCTCTAACGTCATTTCCGAAAGTTTCTTACTCATTTGCTACATCCTTTTATAAAAAAGGGAAAGAGTCCGATCTTTCCCCTTTTTATTTATTTATAAAGAAACGTCTGTTATTTGGTCCCGAACAATCTGTCGCCGGCGTCGCCTAGACCGGGGAGAATGTAGTAATTCTCGTTCAACTGGCGATCAAGCGTAGAAACGTAGATCTGAACGTCGGGATAAGTTTCCGCAACCTTACTCACGCCCTCGGGCGCGCCGATGATAGCCATAAACTTGATATTCTTGACGCCGCGCTCTTTCAGAACGGCAATAGCGTCGCAGGCAGAACCGCCGGTGGCCAGCATGGGATCGAGAAGAATGGTGGTCATTTTTTCGATACCCTCGGGGAGCTTGCAATAATAAGCGTGGGGGATAGCCGTTTCTTCATCACGGTACATGCCGATATGCCCTACTCTGGCACCGGGGAAGATGTTATGCAGGCCGTTGACCATACCGAGTCCGGCACGAAGAATGGGAACGATGGCGATCGACTTGTCGCAGATCATTTGTTGCTCACATTCTTCTAACGGAGTCTTTACGGTAACGGTCTCGGTCGGACAATCCTTAAAGGCCTCGTAAGACATTACCATAGTGATCTCTTCGATCAGTTCGCGAAACTCTTTCATCGCCGTTTTTTCATTACGCAAAATTGCAATCTTGTGTTGAATAAGCGGGTGATTAAAAATAGTAACGTTGGGATAGTTTTTCATAAATACTCTCCTTTTAATGGTTTTCCCTGCCATAGGAATTATGGCAGGAAAACTGTATATTTTTTTACGTTATAGATCAAAAATGATTATTCTTTTTCTTCCTTGGCTTCGGGGTCCTTTCCGAGCTTGCTCTTTTCGATGGCGGTAAGAACAACGTTGGTAACGATACCGAGGATCAGAGCGGTAGCAATGGAAGTTACGGTAATGACCTTACTGATGGCTCCGTTATCGGCGATAGCGTACGGGATCTTGATAGCAAGGCCACCGATACCGGCGATCAGGATTGCGGAGACAACGAACAGATTGTGGTTCTCATTAAGGTCGAGGTCTTTGAACATCTTCAATCCGCTGACGGCGATGAAACCGTAAAGGGTCAGGCAAACGCCGCCCATGACGCAGCTCGGGATGGTCTGGAGCAGGCACATGATCGGGGAAAGGAAGGACAGAACGATGCACATACCGGCAGCCATCCAGATGGAGACGATAGAAGCGTTCTTGGTGATAGCAACGCAACCGACCGACTCGCCGTAGGTGGTGTTCGGGCAGACGCCGAAGACGGTACCGATCATAGATCCTACGCCGTCGCCGAGAAGAGTGCGGGTAAGTCCGGGATCTTTGCCGACGAGGTCCTTACCGATGATGGAACCGAGGTTCTTGTGGTCGGCGATGTGTTCGGCGAAAACAACGAACGCAACGGGCAGGAATGCAATAGCGACTTCGGCAACGCCGGCGCCGGTAAGAGTAACGTCATCCTTGATCGCTCCGATCAGTGCAAAGCGAGGATAGGTCAGGAAAGACTCTACGGTAACGTTAGTGAAATTATCGACGAGGGGCTGCCAATTGATGATCATAAGATAATCGCACTTCGCGGCCATACCGATCAAAGTGAAGATGGTAGCGACGAGGTAGCCTGCGGCAATTCCGAGAATGAACGGAATCAACTTCATCATTTTAAAACGTTTTTGCGTGGAAAAGATTACGACGGTAAAGAAAGTAACGAGACCGCAAAGGAGACCAATGAGGTTGTACCCTCCGTTCACGGGATCGGCAGAGGCTTTTACGATGTCGCCCATCGCGCTGCCGGCTAAAGAAAGACCGATGATGGCAACGGTAGGTCCGATAATGACGGGGGGCATGAGTTTTGCTACCCAGTCGGTGCCAACAAACTTAATGATAATTGCAAGAACGACATACACGCTTCCGGCAAAAATGGACCCGACGATGATACCGAGATATCCATAAGCAAGCGCTACGCCGAGAGAGTTGAGGAAAGCGAAGGAGCTACCCAGGAAAACAGGGCTCTTGTTTTTTGTGAAGAGCAAGTACACGATGGTACCAATACCTGCACCGAGAATCGCCGCGGGTATCTGCGTAGGCAGACCGATGATGGTCGGTACGGCAATAGTGGCGGCCATGATTGCAAGAAGCTGTTGAAAACCGAAAACAAAAACTTTCGACAGCGGCGGACGATCTTGTACGTCATAGACTAAGTTCGGATTTTTTGACATTTCTTTTATCCTCCAATATTTTTCGCTTTTTTAAAAAGCGTTTTTTACAAAAAAAATGCTCCCACAACGGAAAGCATTTATTGATCGATAATTGAAAAAAGGAAAAACGAAGGTGTCTTCTTGCCTCTGCATTTTCTCGAAGTAATCATGTAATAAAGACTTCTGTGCATTCTTCCTCCGTGATTTCTGTTTTGCATTATAGCCGATTAAATTATTGATTGCAAGCAAATGAATATATATTTTTAATTTTTCCTTAAAGCTTTCTTTCGCGCATACGCGTACGCTATCTATATAAAAATTAAGATAGTAAGAACTCCGGCCGCGCGCGCTCCGGAATACACTGCAAAATAAATGTGAAAGTCTTTCGTTGAGAAATGATTTGCCGGAAATGAAATCCTTTTCCGAAAAAAAATTATGGTTGAACAGGAGAAATATATGTTTTTATTGGAGCGCAAGAAGCTATTTTGTGCCATTCGCAAGAATAAGGCTTCATATAGCGCGGCAAGTTTCGTTTATTAAACGGAAAATTACAACAAAGCCGCCGATAATCGGCGGCTTTGTGCAATCTGAACGGAAAAAGCGATATGCTTCCGTCATTTTTTTGTGCATTAACCTACGTGGATGCCGGCGTTCAATTCAACCGTGCCGATATCGTATCTTACGGTAATATTGTTTTCCGTCTTAACGTAGTCGTTTTCGCTGAGGCGCTGGAACAAGGAAACGACAAGACCGTTCTTGATCGTATACGAGGTATACAGTTCCTTGCTGACGCCGCCCACCTCTGCGGTTGAGATCGCCACAACGGTAACTTCCGTCCCCTTCTTGGTGCCCTCGTACGTTACTTCGGCGGAACTGTCGAGAGTGAATTTACCGATAATAGAATTCAACAGATAGTTATCGACTGCCAGATCGAATTCTGTTTTGGAACCGAGTTCTTCGGGTGCGCTGAAAGAAGCGTTTTCAGAAGTGCGTGCGGAAATATAATACTTTCCGTCACGAACAAACCAATAAGTCTCGGTATAAAGGTTCGTCGTAATGCCCAAGAAGTCTTGCGTCAAATTAACCGTAACGTGTTGCGTTTCGGCATCGTGTTCGATATTGGTAACGATACTTTTTCCTTCATCCGCAGTACCTGCGACCTTAATCGAATAATTTCCCTTTGCGATAGAAGCGGTAATCGCTGCGTTCAGTTCGGAAGAACACTCGCTCTCGTTCAACGTCTTGGTTTCGTTTTGATTATTATTGGTCTGGTTGTCATCTCCGCCAAATAAGCTGCATGCAGTCAAAACGGAGATCGCAAGCGCGACCGTCAGAACAACAGCCAAACAGATTGTAATTTTCTTTTTCATAGTGATACCTCCTATTAAAGATACGTACATTATATACCATTACAAAAAGATTGTCAATTTAAGAATGAAGAAGTCTCTTTCCTATGCGGAAAGCGAAGATAAAAGAGATTTTTCGTCTTTTTTATATATCGCCTTTAAGATGACGGGCGTTAAAAAGCTGGTAATCATAATAAGGATCAGGATAAAAGGCATAATAGCCGAATTAATCAGATGATTCTCTACCCCTTTCTGCGCGCATACCAGAGCGACTTCGGCGCGGGCCATCATTCCGATACCGGCCTTAAAAGAATCGCTCCAAGAAAACTTTTTGATTTTCGCTCCAAGAGTGCACCCGACGAACTTACCGAGCATTCCGGCAACAATAAAGCAAATGCCGAAAAGCGCCAGATTGGCGTCTACCCCATCAAAAGATACGGTCATGCCGATATTGGCAAAGAAGACGGGGCCAAAAAGCATATACGTGGTAATATCGGCTTTACGGTCGATGTAATCGGATTCATGCAGTTGCGCAAGCATCAATCCGGCGATAAACGCACCGGTAATATCGGCAACGCCGAAGAATTCTTCCGCGCAATACGCATACAGGAAACAAACTGCATACCCGAAGATGGGTACGCGCCTGTTATGCGGAAATCTGTCGGCGAGTTTTTTAAAAATAAGACGAATAAGAAATCCGACGCCGATAGCGGCGACAAAGAATGCTACCGTCTTTAAAAGAACGACCCAGGCGCTCCCCTGTCCGCCTCCGCCGATACCGATGACGAAAGAAAGAATGATAATACCGATCACGTCGTCGATGATGGCCGCCGAGATAATAGCCGTACCGACGGGCGAAGACAACTTGCCCAGCTCTTTCAGCGTAGCGACGGTGACGCTGACGGAGGTTGCGGTCAGAATGGTACCGTAAAAAAGATTGCTGACAACGGTATCGTGCGACCAATCGGTAAAACCTCCGTTAAAACCGCAAGCGACGATGAAACCGAGCCCCATGGGTACGACGACGCCGCCGAGAGTAACAAGCAAAGCCGCCACGCCGGTCGCCCTGACCGTTTTGAGATCGGTTTCCAGCCCTGCCGAAAACATAATGAGGATTACGCCGATCTTTGCGATAAAACCGATACCTTCCATCACGCCTCCGGTCAATACGTTCTGCCCGGGAATATAGCGGATACAGCCGATCAACAGTCCGGCAAACAGCATACCGACAACCTGCGGAATACCTATCTTTCGCAAGACGATCCCGAAAAACTTAGAAAAAAACAGTATGAGCGCCAGCGGCAACAATATCTCAAAATAAGGCATCCCTTTTATACTACTCCCGCAAAAATCACTTTGCGACCCGATAATAGCACTTTGTGGAACGAGTTGCAAGCGATTACGATAACTTACCGTTATATTTCTTCATAATTCCGTCTTCCGGACAACTCCGTTTCCGGGTTACGAACGGAAGAGACGTATGTATCCGAACATTCATGAAGAAGTATAAAAAAAGCGTGGCAAAGGCCACGCTTTCGTATCTGAACGGAAATGTAAAAGATTAAAGCAGATTGTTGATTGTTTTTTTGATCTCATGAACGTCCTTGACGTTAGAAAAATTTATATTATTCCGATTGGTTTCCTGAATGCAAACGTTACCGTAATTAAATATATGTCCCATAAAGGTTTGATTAATAGTAATGTTCTCAATTTTTTCAAGACGCATTTCGTCGCAATGGATGGACGTCCAACCATATTTTTCGACCACCTTTTTATTGGTAACGGCAAATTCCGTCGTGGCAAAATTAACGCTGTAACTTATCGCTTTGATAAGCGGTATCAACAGAAGCCCAAAAAACAAAACGCCGAAAACCCACTTCCAGAATAACGGAATCTTGCTCTTCTGCGGTTGCATAATAATTTTTTCATCGTTTGCCAATGCTTTTTCTTTAATGTATTCCATATAATACCTCGATATTTTTTGATATCGTCTTGCTATCCTTTTTCTTAAATAGTATAGAAGCTATAACTGTCAATAGAAAATACTTGCTGAGATGAATATTTTTTGCAAAAGGCTGGCTGAACAGCGGAAAATGAATAATATGACGCAACGCGAGGTGGCTCAGAAACTGGGCATCGCCCAGCCTTCTTATATCCGCTATGAAAACGGCAAGGCCGAACCGACCATAGAAAATCTTATTAAACTTGCAGACGTTTTCGACGTTTCTATCGACTTTTTGTGCGGAAGAAAAGAGTATTGATATTTTCAGCGTAAATTAAATCCATATTCCCGATTTACTCCGGCAATCCATACTTCATACCTGACTTCGAGGATAGGTTTTGCTCGCCTGGGCTATTAACGTTTTCCGCTCAACGCGTCGCACTTTTTTTACCTGTTACACAGGCAAAGCTCATATCATATTGTAAAAAAACGGATTTTTTTAAAAAGAGAGCGCGAGAGAAAAGCTTTTTTTCGCAATAACTTTTTTCTCGCGCTTTCTTAAAAATACTAATTTACCAAGAACTAAGCGGTCACAATCTTGCTGGCGTTGTGAAGACCGAGCTTATCGATAGCGTTTTCGCGCATTTTATATTTGAGGATCTTACCGGCGGCGTTCATGGGGAAGCTATCTACAAAGTCGACGTAACGCGGGACTTTATGCTTGGCCATGTGTCCGCGAACGTAGTCTTTAAGTTCTTCTTCGGTCATAGTCTCCCCTTCGTTAAGGACGATGCAGGCCATGATCTCTTCGCCGTAATCGACGTCGGGCACGCCGATGACCTGAACGTCTTTGACCTTCGGGTGCGTGTAAATAAACTCCTCGATCTCTTTAGGATAGATGTTCTCTCCTCCGCGGATGATCATGTCTTTGATACGACCGGTAATCTTATAGTATCCGTCTTTGGTTCTTCTGCCGATGTCGCCGGTATGGAGCCAACCGTCCTTATCGATAGCTGCGGCGGTAGCCTCGGGCATCTTATAATAACCTTTCATGATATTATAGCCGCGGGCGACGATCTCGCCGTCGCATTCGTCGGGAAGATCTTCTCCGGTAGCGGGGTCGATGATTTTGTTTTCTACCGCAAAGATTGGCGCGCCAACGGTATTGACGCGGACTTCGATGCTGTCGGTCGTCTTGCTCATCGTGCAAGCGGGAGAGGCTTCGGTCTGACCATAAGTGATACAGATCTCCGGCATGTGCATTTTTTCGATAACTTCGCGCATGACCTTGATCGGACAAGGGCTGCCGGCCATGATACCGGTACGCATGTGACTGAAATCCGTTTTTTCAAAGTCGGGATGGTTGAGCATGGTAATAAACATGGTCGGTACGCCGTGGAAACAAGTGATCTTCTCCTGATTGATACAAGCAAGGCCTTTTCTCGGCGAAAACGCGGTAATGGGCGACATGGTAACGCCGTGCGTGACGCTGGCGGTCATAGCAAGAACCATACCGAAGCAATGGAACATAGGTACCTGAATCATCATGCGGTCGGCGGTAGACAGATCCATGCAGTCGCCGATGGCTTTTCCGTTATTGACCACGTTATAATGGGTAAGCATAACGCCTTTGGGGAAGCCGGTGGTACCGGAGGTATATTGCATATTGCAGACGTCGTTTTTCTGTATCTTTTTGCGGCGATCTTCCACTTCGGAAAGCGGCACCTTATCGGCGAGAGCCCATGCCTCGTTCCAACTCCAACAACCGGCCGATTCTCCGTCGTAAAGAACGACATTCTTTAAGTAGGGAAGTTTCTGCGCGTTGAGCTTTCCTTTTTCGGATGCGGCAAGTTCGGGGCAAAGTTCGTTAATGATTGCAAGGTAGTCGATGTCCTTATGTCCGGAAATCATAACGAGCGTATGCGTATCGGACTGGCGGAGCAGATATTCTATTTCGTGAATTTTGTAGGCGGTGTTGACGGTAACGAGGACGGCGCCGATCTTGGTGGTCGCCCAGAAAGTAATGTACCAGGCGGGGACGTTGGTAGCCCAGATAGCAACGTGGTCGCCGCGTTTAACGCCCATGGCGATAAGGGATCGCGCAAATCTGTCTACGTCGTCTCTGAACTGCGGATAGGTACGGGTATAATCAAGCTCGGTATAGCGGAATGCATACTGCTCCGGAAACTCTTCGCAAATCCTGTCAAGGACGTCGGGGAAAGTCTCGTCAATGAGCGTTTCTTTCGGCCAAACATACTTTCCGGTACCCGTTTTATTATCTTGAAGAACCCTGCCGCGCTTTTTGAATTGCGCCATGTAGTTGGCAAACTGCGGCACGACGATACCGGCGTCGCAGAGTTCGTTCGACCAACGCTTTACCCATTCGAGGGAGATATATCCGTCGTATCCGATCTTTTTCAGCTCGGCAAAAACTTCTTTCAGCGGCATGGTTCCCTCTCCCATCAGCACGTAACGCATAACGCCGTTTTCGCCGATCACGCTATCTTTGATGTGGACGTATTTAACGTAAGAACCGAGGTGTTCGGCAGTGACTGCCGGCGTTTCTCCCATATATCTGTAAGGATGATGCACGTCCCACAGAGCGGCGACGGCGGGACTGCCGACGGCGTCGAGCAGTTTGCGAAGACGAAGAGTATCGGCGTACACACCGTTACTTTCCACCACCAACGTCACGTTGTTTTCTTCAGCAAACGGAGCCAGCTTTTTCAAAACGGAAACAATATACGCGTCGTCTACCTCTCCTGTCGGTTGCGGTTCGAGATCGCCGAGAATACGCACGAACGGCGTAGAAAAGCGAGCCGCAAGCAAAATGTATTCTTTCAGTTCTTTTATGTTCTTTTCTTCATTTTCTTGATCTTTAAGGGGGCAGCCGGAGCTGAAACAGGAAATGGCAAGGTTCAGTTCTTTCAGCTTAAGAAGGGTGGCGTCGACGGCTTTGCCTTCAAAAGGCGCTGCGTGAATAGCGGACAGCTCTTTTCCCAGTCCTCTTACTTCAATGCCGTCGAGACCGAAATCTTTCGCCATAGAATAAATTTCCGTCCAACTGAAGTCGGGACAAGCGAGCGTTGAAAAACTGAGTTTCATAATACAATGCTCCTTTAACGTTACTGATTGCTATGTTATCATCTTAAAATAAAGTTTGCAAGTGAAATTAACAACTTTCCAATCCCGATTATGAATAAAATTTCAATTTAAAATCCAGCCTTAAATTCTACTGCAAATAATGTTTTTTCTGCCAAAACCGTGGGGCGGCAGGTTGACAAAACGCGACTCGTATTGTATTATATAATACAATTCATCGGAGGACTTACATGCTTTATCGATTAAAAACCGGAAACTTTTCCAACGTAAACGCCTATGGCGTCAACAAGCTTTCTCCGCGCGCCTACTTTATCCCCTTTTCCGATCGCGAAAAGGCCAGGACGGTAGCGTTGGAAGAAGAACGATACGCTTCCGACGCGGTGCGCTGTTTATCGGGGGAATGGGACTTCCTGTTTATCGAAAATCCAACCGATCTTCCCGATCCGTTCGACACGGACGAAGTGATGTTCGATCGGGTGCAAGTTCCCTCCTGTTGGCAGTTTACCGGCTACGCAAAGCCCTTCTATCTCAACGCCAAATACCCGTTTAAGGCCGACCCGCCGCGCATCCCGACGATCAAGGCGGAGCCCTACCATCTCGGCGTCAAATTGATTAATCCCGTCGACGCCTACAATAATATCGGCGTCTATCGTCGCTTTATCGATATTCCTGCGGACGACAAAACGAGAAAACTGACTTTCCTCGGCGTTTGCTCCTGCGTGGACGTCTTTATTAACGGCAAGTTCGTTGGATATAGCGAAGGCTCTCATAACACGGCGGAATTTAACGTCGACGGTTTTTTAACGCCGGGAAAAAACGAACTCGTCTGCGTGGTAAGGAGATGGTGTAACGGCACTTATCTCGAATGCCAGGATATGTTCCGCAATAACGGTATCTTCCGGGACGTTCTTCTTTACGAAACGCCGAAAGAAAACATTTACGACTACGAGATCGTGACGGAAAAGACGGAAAAGGGTTATAACCTGACCGTGAAAGCGTATATAGAAAATCCAGTCGGCGGTACGGTATCGATCGAACTCGATTGTGAAGGAAAGACCTATACTCAGTCGAGCACTTCATCCGAAACCACCTCTTTCTTTTTCGCCGACCTCCCCGTACGAGAATGGTCGGCGGAGAAACCCGTCCTGTATTCCCTGCTTATTGGTTTAAACGGCCAGTATTTTCATACGGAGATCGGCTTCAAGACCATCGCCATCCGCGACGCTGTGTATTACTTTAACGAAAAACCGATAAAATTACTCGGCGTCAATCACCACGACAGTTCTCCTACCGCCGGTTACGTTATGACGGCAAAAGAATTGGAACAGGACGTCCGCTTGATGAAAAAGTTCAACGTCAACTGCGTTCGCACCTCTCACTATCCGCCCGACCCCGTTTTCTTACGACTCTGCGACCGCTACGGCTTGTACGTCGTGGACGAAGCGGACATCGAAACGCACGGCATGGATAACAACCCGTGGGGGATCAACGGTATCAGCAACAACCTCTTCTATAAAGACCTGTATTGGGATCGGGTGCAACGGATGTTCTTCCGCGACCGGAACCATCCGAGCGTCTGCATGTGGTCCCTCGGCAACGAGTCCGGCGGTTATAAATGTCAGGATTATTGCTATAACAACATTAAAAAGTTTACGTCTGTTCCCATCCATTACGAAGCGGTCATTCATACGCGTAGAAGAGCGTACGACGTCCGGAGCGAAATGTACACGCCCATATCTTTTATGCGGCGGCGTCATCGCAGAGCGCTTGCTCTCCGCAACAAGTGCTACAAGCCTTACTTCCTGTGCGAGTACGCTCACGCTATGGGTGTCGGTCCGGGGAGCCTGCACGACTACTATAACCTGTTCATGATGAGTAATCATTACCTCGGCGGGTGCATTTGGGAATGGGTCGACCACGCCGTGCTCCACAAGGACGGTTCTTACACCTACGGCGGCGACCACGGAGAATATCTGCATGACGGAAACTTCTGTGTGGACGGACTCTTTTACCCTGACAGAACGCCGTCCAGAAGCGCATACGAAATGAAGAACGTTTATCGTCCCATCCGCGCAAGGTTTTCCGGAAAAGAACTATGCCTTACGAATACGCGGTTTTTTGCCGACACTTCCGATATCGTTATTAAGATTTTGGTTCGTGCAGACGAAAAAATTGTTTCCGAGACAACCAAAAGCATCGTAATAGGACCCCGAAAGACGTTTTCTTATATTCCCGTAATTCCGACTTCTGACAATGTGGATATCGTAATTTACTATATTGACAAAAAAACGCGGGAAGAGATCGCTTTCGAAAACCTGATCATAAAAGAAGACCTCGACAAGTCGCCTGCGACAAAGAGAAAATTAAAAGAACTGCTTACCATTTCCAAAAAGTCGTACGACGTAAGCGTCAGCGGCGACGATATCGAGATTACCGACAAGGACAAAACTTTCCGCTACGTTTTCAATAAGAAGTCCTGTACTTTCACCGTACTCGAATCGGGCGGCGTCAATCTGGTCAATACGACCCCCTCCAATCGTCACGGCGTCGTTGGCAGCTACACCGAGTTGTTTCGCGCGCCTTTCGACAACGATATCTATCCGAAGATCATGTGGAAAACGCAGGGTATAGACGCCTATTCTATCAAGCCGAAATTCGTACGTACCGAAAAGAAGTCCAACGCCTTCGTCATCTACGTGTCTTTCCGTTTCAAGTCCAATCGTATACTTGCGACGGAGACCGATCGTATCTCCGTCTTCCCCGACGGCACCGTCTTATACGACGTCTTCTTTACGCCATGGTTCCTGACCTTTCTGGCACGCATCGGAAAGACTTTCGAGTGGAACAAAGATCTGACTCGTACCACCTGGTTCGGGCTCGGTCCGGGCGAGAGCTATCCCGATTTCAAGGACGGCACGAAACTTGGTTCTTACTCGGCGGACATCTCGGAAGAAGAACCGTACATCTTCCCGCAACACAACGGAACGATGAGTGGCGTTCGTCACGCGGCCGTGACCGACGAGGACGGCGGCAAGGGGATCGTTTTTAAGGCCTACAAGCATCCTTTCTTCTGGACGGCGAAACACTATACGGAAAAAGAACTCGACAAATGGACCCATCGTGAAGAGATGAAAGACTTGCCCGCCACCTTTACCACCGTAGACGGCTTCTTCCGCGGCGTAGGCAGCGCAAGTTGCGGCCCTCTGCCCCTCTTTAATTACACCCTGAGCGGCGTGCCTTTCCGGCAGTATCACTACCGCTTCTCACTGAATCCTTTTAACGAAGAAGAACCGACGGATACGCTCGATCCTGAACAGGAACGGGAGTTGCGGGAGTTTTTTAACAAAGAAAAAGACGAGTAGATTCTTCTCCTGAGAAGACCGCTATTGACAAGCGGAGCGGAAACGCTTATAATGCAATTATAAAAACAAAACCGGAGCAAAGTATGGCAAAAAAGAAAAAAGAATTAAGACCCCTATCTGTGGATATCGAAGCGATCAGAAAACAGATAGTCGCTTTCTGCGAAGAGCGTAAATATCCCAACAACGCGGAATCATCCTTATTCCAGACGATCGAAGCGTTACGCGCCGACGAGGTCAACTGCCACCGATTTCTCTGTCCGGTAGACGATTATTATAACGACAAGCCGGTGGACTTCCGCAAGACGACGGCTCGTAGCGTATACTTTTCCATGACCAACTCGGTCGCCAAAAAACTGGAAATCAGTAATATTCCGCTCATCGCCGCTTTCTATTACAGTTTGCTGCCCAAATTGAGAGAAAAATACGAAAAAGCAGGCTACTCGGAAGAACTTTTTTACGATACCGTCGATTATCTGCGCACCAAGATGTATAACGGATACCGCGTGTTCGGCACGTGGGGCATTTTCGAGGAACCCGATTTCTCAAAGATATTTACGTTGGAGCAATTCGGCTTCGGCCGTATTTCTTTCGCTGTCGGCAAGAGCCCCGTTACGGCCGAAATCAACGGTAATAAGATCGAGCGCGGACACAAAGTCCTGTACTGCTACTTCCCCACCGTCGATAAACCTTCGATGGAAGAATGTAAAGAGTCTTTCAAAAAAGCCTACGAATTTTTCCGGAAAGACCTCGGCGACAAGATCTGCTTCGTATGCGAATCCTGGATGCTTTATCCCGTTCACAGGGATTTTATCCCCGAAACCGACGTCATCGACCAACCCGTCCTGACCGTTATGAATTGCTTCCGCCTTGTCAGTCATAAGGCTCTTCGCAACAATCCGGACTACTGGTACATCTTCAATCGTTTCTACAAGAAGAACGACAAAGAAGACCTTTTTATTGACTCTCCTTTGGAGATCAAATATGCCGAGCACATCAAGAAAGGCGGTTCTATGGGCCGCGGAACGGGCATATTCTTTTACGACGGAAAAGACTTTATTCTGTGATTTTCCTGAAACAAAATGATTCAAAAAGGATTTGAGTATTTTTTCAAATCCTTTTTATTTTTGCGTCGTTGACTTAGCGCAAAAAAAAGCATATAATACAATCTATCGTCAGTATAAAAAGGAACTATTGATTATGGAAATGATACAAAGTTTTTCCGTAGACCATACGGCTATCGTCCCCGGCATCTTTTTCAGTAGGGAGGACAAGGTGGGTTGCGGAACGGTAACGACCTATGACATACGTCTGAAACGACCGAACAGAGAACCGGTGATCGACGTTGCGGCAATGCACTCTCTCGAACATATTATTGCGACCACGCTCCGTAACGATCCGGAATGGAAAGACGAAATCGTATATTGGGGTCCGATGGGATGCCTGACAGGGTTTTACCTGATTTTAAAAAACAGCCGTCCACCGCAGGATATCTATGACCTGATTCTGAGTGCGTTCCGCTCCGTAAAAGAGGCGGAAGAAGTGCCCGGCGCCACCGCAGTCAACTGTGGACATTATCTCATGCATAATCTCAACATGGCAAAGTGGTATGCGGCGGAATTCGTATCCTATCTCGAAAAGAACGCCGGCAATCCCGATATCTTCTCTTATCCGAGATCGGATCGACCGGTAACAGACGACGGAAAACACTTTTTCGACTCGTGATATAAGCAACGAACTGCCATATAAAAAAAGAAAATCCGTCGGAAAACCGACGGATTTATTTTTTAAACACCGAAATGCCGTCTTGGCAAGAGTTTTAGAACCCGCTACGTGAGCAGGTGGGTTGTCTGCCTTGTCTATCTGCCTTCCCCTTGCCGAAAACATACGTTTTTGGGGGGCCTGACATCGGACATAAATGGACTTTCGACATCCCTTATAAAATGTTTGCGGTTAAAAAATGAACTTACCGCCACGCACATTTCAGTTACTTATATTATCACACAACTGCATGTTGATGTCAATAGCTATCTTGTTTTTTTTCAGATTTGAATAAGATTCTGATCGAAGTGAATTCTATCTTCATCAGCAGTGTATCTTCCGCTTCCGTCTGCGTCAACAAGGCGCAGAACATAGGCACGGTGTCCTTTCCGGTGCGGACGAGATTCAGATATACGACCTGACGGGCGTTCTCCCCCTCGCCCAGCGTTTCGATTGTATAATAACCGTTCAGCTTGATCCCGAATTTTTTCGGAAGTTCAAAGTCTTCGGGGAGTTTACCCGTCGTTTTTAACGACTCGGCCAACGCTTTAAATCCGTCGCTTTCAACGTCCACGCCGGACAAGGTGCAACCTACCGAAGATAACAGTCCGATCGACTTTTCGAGCTCAGTCAGGTCAAAGCCGGGGAACAACCGAGAAAAGTACATCTCGTAAGTCGTATTATAATCGCAGAACGGTTCGTTTTTATACAAATCGATAAGATTGACGTCGGACACGATATTCTTGATCGCTTGCAGCTTAATAAGATCGGTCAGACTCGAATTAAGAACGAGAGATAATTCAAACTTTCCGTCGTCGGCAAGAAACAGATAGGATTCGAACGGATCGAATACATCGATGCCGTCGGGGAACGCGACATCGGCTATGGCAAGCAGACTCTCGATCATTTCGTCCGTTTCTATATCGTTTTCCTGAATAAATTGTCTCGGCTTGATATTAGCAATTTCCATTCCGGATATGATCAGAGAAGAAAGCCAATAGCTCTTATCTTCCTCCGAAAAACCGTCGTCGTACTCCGTCACGTTATTCGTAAGCACAGGCGTAACGCCCTCGATTGCGGAAAAATAAGCGGAAGAAATTGCAGAAAAGCTGCTTTCGGAAGATACCGACGTCCCGGCCGCGGGTAAATCGGGGTATAATCTTTCCAGACGATCCAGAACGAGTTTTTTATACTTTTCCGCCGCCTTGTTTTTATCGGACAGCCCAAGAGAGCAAAGAGTATCTTCCAGACAGGAAGCGATCAGAGCGTGGCCTTGCACGGACGGATGAATCCAGTCGCTGAAAATCAGTTTTTCGCCCGCAGACTGATCGGAGTCGAACACGGCGTCAAAAGCGCCCTTCACGTCGGATACGTAAAACTTTTTTTCCGGATGCGCGTCCTTCCAATTATAGACGATCCCGTTTACGGCGCGTACCAGGATATCCGCAAGGTCGCGAAAAGTATACTTACCGTCGATCGTGCCGCTTGCCACGCCCTCGTCATATCGCGCCCAATCCTCTTCGTCGAGCAGAACGCTATTATCGGTAAACGGATTATACAAGGTCTGCCAGATGACGGTAACGTCCGGATTTATGGCGTAGATGGCGTCCATGGCGTCATTGACGTTGGGGATACAACGATTGTTCATCCGTTCGGTAAAAGAAGCGGAAACAACCTCTTCTCCGGCGGCGGTGGACTGTTCTCCAGTTTCTATGGCATAGTCGACCATGTATTGGCTGAGAAGATCGTTACCCAGCATAGAAATAAAGATAACGTCGGCTTCTTTGATCCAATATTCGCGGTAAAATCCGTCGTCTTCTTCAAAATAACCTTTTCTGATAAGAGAATTTTTAAAGCCGTTGGTAGTAAGACCGGAAATAGCTCTATTGATGTATTTTGCACCGTTAACCTGTCCGACAATAGAATAATATCCGTAACTGTCGCGCTCCGAAATAGGCTCGGGACCGAGCAGGGCCTCCGCTATGGAGTCGCCCAAAAAGAGATAGGTCGCTTGCTTTTCCGTCTGTTCAGTCTCTTTATTGCAAGATATCAGATAGGATAACGCGAATATAAGAACAAAAGCGGTAAAAACCGCTTTACCGACAACCTTTCCGTTTCTTTTTTGCATTTTTTCTTTCCTTTTTGGCAATTTGTTTGTCGGATATTTGTTTCAGATTGACGATAAATTCGGTATACTTTTGTTTACCATTATCGACGCTGTTGCAGCCGATCTTGCCTTTATTGGCGTCTACGATGGTTTCGGCAATGGCAAGTCCAAGACCGAAATTGTTTGTGGAAGGATGCGATTTGTCGCCGCGATAGAAGCGATCGAACAATAAAGGTATCTCTTCTTTCGGAAGAGCGACGCCCGTGTTACGTACGACCAAAACCACTTTGTTTGCTTCTACGTACAGACGTATAAAAATGCGTTCTCCGCTCGGAGTGTACTTGACGGCGTTTTCCATCAAGGTATAAATCACCCTTTCCATACCCTGGGGATCGGCGCATACCATCGCCCGGTCGACAACGTTCGTCTTACATTCCACGCCCGCCTCAAACGCGAGCGCCTCGGTGCCGAGAACCACTTTATCGACTATATCCTTCATATTAAAAATGCAAAAATTCTCTTCGTTCCGAACGGCCTCAAAACGCGCGAGCTCTAACATTTCGTTGACGAGCGTCCGCATTCTGACGACCTGTTCGTCTATCCCCTCTACCCATTTTCTGTGCTCGTCGGACAGTTCGTCAAAGGTACTGACGATAGACGCCTGCGTGCTGATAATGGTAAGGGGCGTTTTTAATTCATGCGAGGCGTTGGCGATCAGTTCTTTTTGTTTTTCAAACGCCATCCGCATCGGCGCCATATTCCTTTTCGTGAAATAAACGCTGAAAAAAACCACGATGGTGGTGACCATCAAAGCAAGCATGATGATCAGAATAACGCTGTTACGATAAGCGTAGTACTCTTCGGTAAAATCGAATACGTATATAACCGTTCCTTGTTCGACAGGCGTCGTCCTGTACGCAATATAATAACCGTCTTTCGCTATCTGTCCTTCGCTTTTTGAAAGAGCGACGGATACGATATCCTCTTGTATCTCTTCCGGACAAAAATCGGGATTGGAGATGATGTTATTAAAAGAATTCTTCCATACGAATATTGCGGCGATCTTCTTTTCATAACGAACGGGACTCTTTTTCCCCTCTCCCGGAAAGTATTCGTAAACCTGAACGGACTCGGCTTTGTCGAGATTTTTTTTCAAGGTCTCCCTCATTTGCTGATAGTCGTACACGCCCACAACGGAAAAAATGAGCGCGAGCAAGACAAGAAGCAGAAAGGTCTGATTGAGAATGGATCGAAGGAGAACCTTTTTGAACATCAATCCTCCAGCTTATAGCCTACACCGCGGACGGTGGAAATACCCGTCTTCGCGCCGATAAAGGACAATTTTTTCCGAAGGAAAGAAATATATACTTCGATGTTGTTATACTCTACGTCGGAGTCGTACCCCCATAACTTAATGATGAGTTCGTCCTTGGTCACAACAAAGTTGGGGCGAGTCAAAAAGTAACGAAGTATCTCGCTTTCTTTGAGAGAGACGTTTACTTTTTTACTCCCACAGGACAATTCGAAGTTGGATAGATTCAGCGTAATATCGCCAAACGTCAGTTCGTTCGTGTTGATAACGTCCGTCTTTCTACGCAAGAGCGCGCGGATACGAGCAAGAAGCTCGCTCGTAGAAAACGGCTTGGCCAGATAGTCGTCGGCGCCCATGTCGAGGCCTTTAACCTTTTCGCTGGTCAGATTCCGGGCGGTCAGAATCAGAACGGGGGTAGAAACGCTCTCTTTTCTCAGGTTTTCGAGCACGGCATAGCCGTTCATTTTAGGCAACATGATATCGAGAAGAATAACGTCATAACGGCCGGAAAGGCCCATTTCGAGTCCTTGCTCTCCGTCGTAAACGGCGTCCACCGTATACTTTTCCTTTTTCAGGATGTGTACGAGTGCGTCGGACAACGATTTTTCATCTTCAATCAAAAGAATATTCATAACTAAGCACCTCACTTTTCCGATATTGTTTTTGCTTCGGACAGAAGCATCTTTGCCTAATAATAACCTACTAACCTTAATTATATATAAATAGAGGCTATTTTTGCAAACGATTTCTTAAAGAATCGGCGTCTTTTCGAACGAACCAAAGCGGAATGGACGTCAGCGTGGCAATTACGGTCGCCGCGAGGAAAATCTCGAACGGAGGCGCAAAATCGGCGCCGCCCTCGCCCATTGCATTCAGTCCGATACACATAGAAACAAGAGGTCCCACAATCATGGGTATCATAACGGTAAAGCACATCCGTACGCCCTGATATCTCCCCTCGTACCCCTTGGGAATATAATCCTGAAAAGTAGAAATAAGGGCGCCGGAAAGGGACAATATGCCGCCCATCATGAGCGTGGCGAACACATACAGAATAACAAGATTAGCTCCGATAAACTTAACGAGATACAACAGGAGCGTCCCGATAACGACGCACAAAAGGAGGGGAAAATAAAAGTGTTTTCGACCGAATCTATCGTACAACGCGCCGAGGACGCCCGTTATTACGGCACTGCCGAGAACAATGACGGCAAGCGGAATAAAAAAGTCCTTGACGCCGAGGGTGTTCTGGACGTAATTGATAAGATAAGAAAAGAAAGTCTGTTGCGCGATCCCGAGTACGCATAAAGCGGCCAGACATACGTACATCATTTTGTTTCCGGCGACGGCTTCTTTTTTAAACCCGAAAAATATCTCTTTGATATAGTCGGGATTGGAATTTCTGACGATATGATCTCCGTCCTTCATCAGAAAAACCGCAACGATACCGCTGACAATAGGAATGACGCCGAGAACGACGAAAAAGAGCCAGTTGCTTTCGTTTTCGGAATTATAGAGGGATCCGAGACCGATAAAAATAACAACGGTCGCAAAAACCGGCAGGACGGACAGAACCGAATTGACTTTTCCTCGGTTTGTCGGGTCGGTTACGTCCGCTACCCACGTATTAAAAGCGGCGTCGTTTGCCGTCGACCCGGCGACGGTCATTAAACAGTCGAAAGCGACAAGCAGAAACGCGATCAGTCCGATCGTGTTGCCTTCCGCACGCATGGGCAGAAAAGCGAAGATCATAATAGTCAGACCCCAGACGATATAGCCGTAAGCAACGAAGGGTTTTCTTTTACCGATCCTGTCGCATATTCCTCCGGCCACGATAGTGGTCGCCGTAGCGAACACAGCCGAGAAAATAACCATCAACGTAGTGACGACGTACGACAAATCCGAGCGACCGGAATTGGCGAAAATATCCTGTGCCAGCGTGGCGAAATACATGTTCTCCACCACCCATGCGATCTGTCCGACAAACCCGAATAATATGGCGCTGACCCATATTCTCGCGCTCAAAGGGGTACACTTTTTTTCCATAACGATCCCTCCGTTAAGCCGTATAATACGTATACTAATACTTTATCAAAAACATACGGATTCGTCAATACCGAAACAAGCGGAAAAAGCTGCCGAAAATCCGCTGAAAAAGCCGATTTTGTAAAAACAACCTGTTGCAAACTTCTTAGACATATGTTAAAATGAACTTATCTCTATTTAAGGAGGAATCATAATGAACAACCAGTACGACGTTATTGTCGTCGGCGCCGGAAACGGCGGTTTGGCCGCGGCGGCCACGACGGCGAAAAACGGTCTGAAAACACTACTGCTCGAAAAGCACAATCTGCCCGGCGGATGCGCGACGAGCTTCTCCCGGGGACGTTTCGAGTTCGAGCCCTCTTTGCACGAACTGTGCAGCGTAGGCACCAAAGACATCCCGGGAAAGGTCTACAAAGTCCTCGACGGACTGGGCGCCGATATCGATTGGAGATACGAATATAATCCCTATCGCGCCATCGTTAAAGGCGAAGACGGCTATGACGTAACGCTGTCGGGCGGCATCGAAGGCTTCTGCGATTCTATGGAAGCGGCGGTACCCGGATGCAGAGAATCGGTATACGCTTTTTTGATGCTCGCCGAAAAGAACGAAAAAGCACTCGCTTATGTAGATCAAAAGAAAGGTAACCCGAATAAGCTTGTTATGGCTGCCAAATATGCAGATTTTCTTCGCACCGCTTCCAGCTCGGTCAACGAGGTCATGATCGCTCTCGGCATTCCGGAAAAGGCTCGCCGCATCTTAGAGACGTACTGGGGTTATCTGGGCGTACCGTGCGACGAACTCAACTGCATGCACTATCTGTCCATGATCATCGGCTATATCAAAGAAGGCGCGGCCATGCCCTATCGTCGTTCTCATGAGTTGTCCTTGTCCCTTTGCAAAGTCATTTACGACCACGGCGGCGAGATTTACTATAACAGCGAAGTTACCGAATTTTTGTACGACGATACCAAGCGCGTCATAGGCGTTGCCGTCGGCGACAAAAAGTATTATGCTAAGGAAGTCATCAGCAACGTTATTCCGCATAACGTCTTTAATATGTCCGACCCGAGCGCCGTTCCGCAAACCGACCTGAAACTTGCCAACGCGCGTGAATTCGGCATTTCGGTCGCAACCATCTATCTCGGTCTCGACTGCACGGCGGAAGAACTGGGCATTAAGGACTATACGGTGTTCGTTATGAGCGAAGCCGACTCCCGTAAACAATGGGATAAGCGTTCGGAAGGCAGCCTGTATATCGTCAACTGCCTGAACATGGTCATCCCCGATTGTACTCCCGAAGGCACCTGCACGATGTTCTTTACCATGCCCATTTTTGGCAGCGACTTACCGAAAGATCTGACGCCGCAAGGCTACAAAAAATATAAGAACGACCTCGCCAAGAAGTATATCGAGGATTACGAAAAGTTGATGGGATTGGATATTCAATCGCACATTGAAGAAATCTCCGTTGCAACACCCGTCACTTTCGCTCGCTATCTCGGGACGCCGGAAGGCACCATTTACGGTTATAAGACGTCCGACTGGGATAACGTCGTTATGCGTACCCAATGCGAATCGCGCGAATACACCATCCCCGGTCTCAGTTTCTGCGGCGGACACGCCGTCATGGGCGATGGATTCAGTTGCGCCTATATGACCGGTAGTTCTGTCGGCCAAAGAGTATCTAAAAGAATTATTGAAGGAGGGAATAACTGATGTCCAAGCCCAATCTTCGTACCCTTAATCCCATTAAGTTTTTGAAAATGGATGGGATCCGCAAACAAAAAATAGAAAAGGCGGAAGCAAAGCCTCTTCCTCCGCTCAGTTCTTACAAGCCCAACCAAATCGCGGCGGCTTTGCATCCCAAACGGCAGTTTTTGATCGTCGACAAGATCATCGAACATAGCTCCGACGTTAAAACGTTCGTGTTCGTGCCCGACGCCGCCAAGGGGACGACCGCTCTCGCTTATTTTTCTGCCGGTCAATATCTGTCTTTGACGTTAAAGATCGGTCAGGCGACCGTAACTCGTCCGTATTCCCTTTCTTCTTCTCCGAAAGAGTCTTTGGAAGGAAAGTACACGCTCACCATTAAGCGCGTCGACGGGGGACTTGTTACCAACTACATTCTCGACAATTGGAACGTCGGCACCGAAGTTATCGCTTCTGCTCCTTTGGGCGACTTTACCTATGAACCGCTTCGCGACGCAAAAAAGGTCATCGGTCTTGCCGGCGGTAGCGGTATCACGCCTTTCTTTTCTTTAGCAAAAGCCATTGCTGACGGCGACGAAGACGCTGAACTCACTCTGTTGTACGGCAGTCGTACCAAAGCGGACGTACTGTTTTTGCAAGAATTTTCCGAAATTGAGAAAAAATGCAATAAATTCCGTCTTGTCAACGTCCTCAGCAACGAAGAAGCCGAGGGATGCGAGCACGGTTTTATTACTGCCGATCTGATCAGGAAGTACGCGCCCGAAGACGAGCCTTACTCCATCTTTATGTGCGGACCGCAAGCCATGTACGACTTTGCCGACAAAGAGATCGCCACGCTCGGACTGAGAAGAAAGTTCGTCCGTCACGAACTGTTCGGCGAGTATCATAACCCGCAACGCAACGAAGATTATCCCATCAAAGGCACGGAGACCTTTAAGATTACCGTTCGTATCGCAGGCGAAACCAAGACGATCGAAGCGAGTGCCAACGATACCATCCTTTGCTCTTTGGAAAAGAACGGTATCGCCGCGCCGGCTCGTTGCCGAAGCGGTATTTGCGGATGGTGTCACTCCCGTTTGATCTCCGGCGACGTTTACGTACCAAAGTCGGTCGACGGACGAAGACTGGCGGACTTCAAGTTCGGCTATATCCACCCCTGTTGCACATACCCGATAAGCGACGTCGAAATAGACGTACCGCCCTTCCGGTCGTAAGCTGAACACTACGTTATGCGAGAGGAAACCTTTTTTAAGAAAGTTCTTTCCTCTCGCTTTTTTATTATTCAAGCATATTTTTAGGGATGATAATTTAAAACGATATACGGCGGCACTCTTGTCGTATTTTACTTTTTTCTGTCTTACCAAGCACCATCAAGAAAACAGATAAATCAAAACATTCGCAAAGTATGATATTTTCGAGTTGTTTATTTGATTCTTATTTTTTTCCGCGAACTACATATTGTCCGCCGCGTTCTTCGGCGATTTTTTGCGCTACGGCGTCGTAACTAACCGCCCACTCGGAATAATCGGAAATAGCGTCGGCGGCGCGGAGATTCGAAAAGGTGTAAGTGGCGTCCTGGTTGACGTTGATCATTACGCCGCCGCGATGATCGCCGTATTCGTCCACCATACTGAAATCAAACACGGTGTCCTTCTCCCAACCGCCAAACACCGAATAGTCTTTGGAATGATCGGTACGGTATTCGTGCGACATCCCCGAATGCGGAATAAAAGAAAGTCGGATACCCCTGTATTCGACAGAAGCGTCGTTACTGTGATGATGACCGAAGAAAACCGCTTTGGTACTGCCCAGTCTCAACATCGTATCAAAAAACGGAGATTGATCGGCGTATTTCGAGTAGTCTCCTTCCAACAATTCGCCGTAATAATAAAGACTGCCTTCTTTCCCTTCTTTTGCTTCTTTATACCCTATGAACGTCTGCGGCAACGCAACGTGGGTAACCACGATAGAAGGGACCGTTCTCCCCTCCTGCTCGCAGAGCGACTCAATGGTCGCGGCGTAATAAGCGGTTTGCATCTTCGTGATTATGTGGCTATATCCGTCCTCGTCGTACGTACAATCGAGATTGCAAAAAGTATTGAGCAATTTGCCTTTCGTGTTGCGCACGTTGACGACGTGATTGCCGTACCCATCTTCGCAATCTCCGGAATAGATCAAGCAATATTGATATTTTTCTTGCACGGCTTTTATTAAATTGGGTTTGGTCATTTGAAAACTCGACGAATTTATTTCTACCAATCCCGAAACATATTCTTTTTCGCAATCGTGATTTCCGAACACAAAGCTCCAAGGTATCTTTTTCGTCTCGAAAATATCCGCAATCTTGCAAAAATAGCTCCAATTGTTCAATAGTCCGGTCATAGTCAAGTCGCCCGCAATAATAACGAGATCGGGCTCGGCGGCGTCCAGAAACTTATTTAAGAAAACAAGCGTCAATTCGTTATAAGAACCGACGATACTGTACTTCTGCGTAGGGTCCAACTGCGGATCGGCAAGCAACAGGACTTTTGCTTCCCGATCGCTCGGCACGTAAACCGTTGCATATCCGTCCGTACTTTCTGCGGCTTTAATAAATCCGACGGAATACGGATCGTTCGGTTCAGGGTCGTTCGCTTGACACCCCACCGACAGCGCCAGAATCATTAAAAGAATAATCGCACATAAAAAGGTTTTGCGTTTCATTTTTCCCTCGTATTCATTTTTATTATCAAATGGTGGATTAACAACTTCCTCCGTTTCTTCCCCTCAGATTTTCTTTTTTATCGTATTTGTTTTATCCCTTACAACCTTATAGGTTTCTTGACATATTATTATATTGTATATATGCAATATTTTACGTATTAAATTGTAAGACAGAAATTATTATTTTAGAGAATATAAAAAAATTTTGAAAAGTGGAGATGCGGGGGCGAATAACCATTTTGCAATAAGGTTGTCGCCCCGCATACTTTTTTAAGTTATTGCTGAATAACAGTCTTGACCTTCATCAGGCGAGTGGTTGCGGCGCGCTCGTTTTCATCCAATTTCATCGTGATATACTTGATGGTTTCTTCCAATTGCGGAATCATGACGTATTCGAGTGCGTTGACTCTTCGACGGTTCTTTTCGATCTCGTCGGCGAGCATATTACAGGTTTTTTCCACCTCGGCAAGGTGCACAAGGTCGGCGATCAGGTCGCTGAGATTTTTGATGCTGTCGTCAAGTTCGGCGCTGACCGCGGCAAAAGAATAGGGATACAGATTGGTTTTGTCCCCCTCTTTAACCTGAATGGTAGGCACCATAACGCTCATGATGTTGGACTCGCCGGTGGTCAGTTCGAGATTGAAAGCGGGCATAGCCACCGCTTCTTCTAAAACCTGTGATGTTGTGACGGATCCGGCAAGCAAAAACGAACGAAGAGAATCAGAAAGTTTAGTTTCCAATTCTTCGCGTAGACGCTTGTTTTCTTTGATATAGATCATGAATTGACGGATGGTCTCGTCCGACTTATCTTTCAGGAGCTTATGACCGCGGACAGCGGTTTTCAGACGATTTTTCAATCGTCTGAGCTCCATACGCGTCGGGTTGACGTTCAGTCTTGCCATATTTACTCCTTATTGTCGTAAAACTCTTCCAGATAAGCGTCGCGGATACGCTTCAACTCGTTTCTCGGAAGAAGTTTTAAAAGATTCCAACCGATATTGAGCGTTTCAAGGATATCGCGGTTGTTATTAAAGCCCTGCGAGACGTATTGCTCTTCAAAGGCTTCGGCAAATTGAGCGAACTTTTTATCGACGGCGCTGAGAGCGGCTTCGCCGAGAATGGCGGAGAGTTCTTTGGCGTCCTTGCCGCGGGCGTATGCGCTGAACAACTGGTTCATGGTGTCGGCGTGGTCTTTACGCGTCTTGCCGGCGCCGATACCTTTGTCTTTCAGACGGCTCAGAGAAGGCAAAACGTCGATGGGCGGCACAACTCCTTTCTTGTGTAGTTCACGCGACAGTATGATCTGTCCTTCGGTAATATAGCCGGTCAAGTCCGGAATGGGGTGCGTCTTGTCGTCTTCGGGCATGGTCAGAATGGGGATCTGCGTAATGCTGCCCTTCTTTCCGCGGATACGACCGGCGCGTTCATACAGCGTAGCAAGGTCGGTATACAGATAGCCGGGATAACCGCGACGACCAGGAACCTCTTTACGAGCGGCGCTGACTTCACGGAGCGCTTCGCAATAGTTTGTGATGTCCGTCATAATGACCAGAACGTGCATATCGCACTCGAACGCAAGGTATTCTGCGGCGGTGAGCGCCATACGCGGCGTAGAGATACGCTCGATAGCAGGATCGTTGGCGAGGTTCATAAAAAGCACAGCCCTGTCGATGGCACCCGTCTTACGGAAGTCGGAAATAAAGAAGTCGGCTTCTTCAAAAGTGATACCGATCGCGGCAAATACAACGGCGAATTTACTGTCGCTGTTTAAAACTTTGGCCTGACGTGCGATCTGCGCGGCAAGTTCGGCGTGAGGAAGACCGGACGCGCTGAACACAGGTAATTTCTGTCCGCGAACAAGGGTATTCAGCCCGTCGATGGCGCTGACGCCCGTCTGAATAAATTCGTTCGGGTAGTCGCGCGCAACAGGATTGATAGGCTGACCGTTAATGTTGATCTTTTTATCGGGAATGACGGGTGCGCCGCCGTCTTTGGGACGACCCATACCATCGAAGACGCGACCGAGAATATCGGGACTGACGCCGAGTTCGATGGACTTACCCAAAAAGCGTGCTTTGGAGGAAGATATCTTTAAACCGGCGGAACCTTCGAAGAGCTGAACGAGCGCTTTATCGCCGTTAATTTCCAGGACCTTACCGCTTCTTTTTTCTCCGTTCTCTTGTTCTATCTCAACCAGCTCGTCATATTTTACACCCTCGACGTTTTCTACAAGCATCAGGGGACCGACGACCTCTCGTATGGTTTTATATTCTTTCAGCATACTTATCCTCCTATCCGATCAGATCGTTGAACTCTTTTTTGATTTCCGATTCGATCGCGTCGAATTTATCCATTTCCGTCTTCTCGTCGATGTACTTGGCGCGGCCGATCTGCTCGCGTACGGGCAACTCGACGATGTCTTCGATATCAACGTTTTCTCGCAAAGCGGAGAGTCCGAGATTATAGAACAAATTAATGAGTTTGAGCATCCGAAGTTGCTTATTCAGGGACGCATACGTGTCGATTTCGTGGAATGCGTTTTGATGCAGGTAGTCTTCTCTGATGGTCTTGGCGACTTCCATCGTCAAGCGATCTTTGGCGCCCAAAGCGTCCATGCCGACAAGACGAACGATCTCGTCAAGCCCTGCTTCTTCCTGCAAAATGGCCATAATGCGCTTCCGCAGCGGATTCCACTCGGAGCCGATATTCTGATCGTACCACTCCTCCATACGCCCGGCGTAGAGAGAATAACTTTGTAACCAGTCGATGGCCGGGAAGTGACGTTTATATGCGAGCGAAGCGCTCAGTCCCCAAAAGACTTTTACGATACGCAGAGTCGCCTGGCTGACCGGTTCGGAGAGGTCGCCTCCGGGCGGGCTGACGGCGCCGATGGCAGTGACGCTACCCGTTTTTCCCGTTTGTCCGAGAACCTTGACGAGACCGGCTCTTTCGTAGAACTCGGCAAGCCGGCTGGACAGGTAGGCAGGGTATCCTTCTTCGCCCGGCATTTCTTCCAGACGTCCGCTCATTTCACGCAAGGCTTCGGCCCAACGAGAAGTGGAGTCGGCCATGATGGCAACGTTATAACCCATGTCCCGGAAGTACTCCGCAATGGTAATACCGGTATAAATACTTGCTTCACGCGCGGCAACCGGCATATCGGAGGTGTTGGCGATGAGGATTGTTCTCTTCATGAGCGGTTCTCCCGTTTTAGGGTCGATAAGCTCCGGAAATTCGTTCAGAACGTCGGTCATTTCGTTGCCGCGTTCGCCACAACCGACGTACACGATGATCTCGGCGTCGGCCCACTTAGCGAGCTGGTGCTGAACGACCGTCTTCCCGCTTCCGAACGGTCCGGGAACGGCTGCAACACCGCCCTTTGTAATGGGGAACAAGGTATCGATAACTCGCTGTCCGGTAACAAGGGGCATCGAGGGCGAAAGTTTTTCTTTATAAGGACGTCCTTTACGTACGGCGCAACGTTGAAGCATGATCACGTCCTTAACCTCGCCGCTGTCCATGCGGATCTTGGCGATAGGCTCGTCGATGGTGTATTCTCCGTCGTTTACCGAGATTAATTCTCCCGCGGTACCCACGGGGATCATAATAGAGTGACGGACGAGAACGTTTTCTTGTACGTAACCTACTTCGTCGCCCGGTTCCAATCTGTCGCCTACCTTGGCGGTGGGATTAAACTTCCATTTTTTATCGTGGTCGAGCGCAGTCACTTCTACGCCGCGGGCGATACGATCGCCGCCCTTTTCTCTCATTTTATTCAAAGGTCTCTGGATGCCGTCGAACATAGATTCTATCAAGCCGGGCCCGAGCTCTACGCTCAAAGGCGCTCCGGTAGATACGACTTCTTCGCCCGGACCGATGCCGCCCGTTTCTTCATAAACCTGAATAGAAGCCTTATCCCCTCTCAGTTCTATGACTTCGCCGATCAGATGGGAAGAAGCGACCTTAACGACGTCGAACATTTTACAGTCACTCATGCCTCCCGCAACGATCAGAGGTCCGCTGACTTTGATGACCTTTCCTTTTACTTCGCTCATTTATCTCTCTCCTTTTTAAAGGGATGTTTTTTATTTCTTGTTTAATATATCCGATCCTATGGCTTTTTCCACGTTTTTACCGATGCCCGACATGCCGTAACCGGTACTCCCGGACGCTGTAGGGATGGGTATGACCGCCGGAAAGGGCCGAGATTTATAACGATCGGTAATCTCTTCGATTTGCGCTGCGATATCCTCTGAAATAAAGATGACCGCATAGGTGCGCGCAAGTCTCTTGACCGTTTCTTCTGCGTCAAATTTATCCTTGACGGAAAACACGTCGGCGCCGACCGCCTTAAACGCGAGAATGCTGTCTTTATCTCCAATAACGGCAATTTTATTATTAAGCATAAAGCGCCCTCACTCTCTTTTTCATTTCTTCCGGCGCGACTTTATTTTTAATCGAAACCAAAACGACGCGCAGAATCCTGACTTCGTTTATTTTAGCCAGATAATAGCCGAGCACCGGAGCGACCGAAAACATATCGGCCTTGTCTTTGGAAATAATCTTCAATAAGAAGTCGTCCCTCGCCGTTTCATAGACGGTCAGGCTGTCCTGTAACTTTTCCACGAACGGTTTGTACTCTGTCGAAGAAACCAGCTTCAAGAATTTTTCCGTTTCTCCCTTACAATCGCAAAATTGTTTGTAAGATATTGTTCCGCCCGTCAAAAACCCACTCTCGAAAAGAGCCGGGCCGATCCTGTGACAACGGATCCAGCTTTCTATATTGATAAGATCCGCTTGCGCCTCGAAATAATGACGAATGCAAGCGTCGCAATCGCGCATACGGCTCTTGATGTTCTCGTACATCGCCTTATCTATCTCCACGTCGATAATTCGGGGCGTACCCTTTCCTTCTGCAAAAAGACGTTCTATCTTCTTAACCGCACCATCTAAAAACGGATCGAAATCGGTCTTTCCTTCTTCAAATCGACGTTTTAATTCCGCAAAAGAGATATTGCCATCCGGAAGAATCATCTCGGAGAAATCTTCTATATTACCATATTTGACTTTCAAAAGGACTTTCGCGTTATGGTAGTCGTTCCGCATAAAGAAACACTCAAATCCGATCCCCTTGGGCGCGGCTTCGGTAACGAAAGCGGTAGCGAGGCGTTCTTCTTCGCTGAGAAGAGAATAAAAATCCTCTCCTTCCACGCTCATTCCTCCGGCATAGTTCATTTCCGCAAGAACGCGCATAGCGTCGGCCACCGTTTTCGACTCTACGATACGGTGGAGACGTTCTTCGCTCATCAAATTGTTCTCTTTTGATTTAGCGCGCGCATTGGCGAAAATCAAGCCTTCTTTTTTACTCATTTATTCTCCGAAAATCAACTTGGCGATCTGCGGTTCATATTCTTCACGCACGCCCGATAATTCCACTTCTAACGTAAAGTTTTTATCGCTGCCCTTTCCCGAGATCAGTATCCCGCCGGAAAAATCGCCGAAAGAGGGATTCTTAGTCAGCTTCTTTCCGGCTTTTTTCATCGCCGATTCAAACCATTCTTCGGTAACAAGATCCCGATCGTTTGACGAGAAGGTAACTTCGTCGCCGTCATCGGCACATCCCATCATACCGATAAGAAGGTTTTCGTACCCTGCTTTGTCGGCGCGGATCTCTTCGCATGCTTTCTCAAAAGCCTGCGTAAGAAGCTGTTGTTTGGCCGCAAGAAGGACTTTTTTCACTTCCAGATTGGCAACGGTAATACGCCGACGAACGATTTCGTCGCGTTCGGCGTAAGACTCGGCCATCTGACGGTCCGAATACAGCTTTGCGTCGTTCTGGGCGTTATGAATTAATTCCATTCCCTTTCTGTTTGCTTCTTCCGAGATTCCGATAATAATATCTTTTGCGTCGGAACGAATCTTTTCTATAATAGCGTCTTTTCCGCTCATTTTTTCTCCTATGCGACTATGCCCACTGCGGAATAAATACAGCCAAGAAAGAAATCAGGAAGGCAAGAAGAGCATACGTTTCTACCATAGCCGTCATAAGCATACCTTTGGTACTTTCTTCCGGGCGCTTGGCAACAAGACCGATAGCGGACACCGCAACGTTACCTTGGTGCACGGCACTCATAAGACCGCCGATTGCAATAGGCAAACAAGAGAAGAGAATACCGAGACCGCCGGCGGTGGACATATAAGCGTTAACGCCGTCTTGTACACTGATCACAAAACCGTTAAACGCATTGAGCTTAATAATGCCGAGGAAGCCGACGATAAAGCCGTAAATACCCTGCGTAGCCGGGAGAAGTTGCAGGATAAGACACTTCATGAACTTATCCGGATCTTCCGCCGTAACGCCCGCCGCCGCTTTACCGGCGTTGGCAACGCCGATAGAGGAACCGACGCCGCTGAGCGCAACTGCGATTGCGACCCCTGCCAAAGCCAATGCTGTTCCTAAAAATTCCATAATTAAACCTCCTAAGTTTAATGGTTTATTTTATTAATTATCAATATAAGTATATTTTACGCCCGAACCGATCGGTTTATAGGCATGACCGCTCCCCTCATAGAAACGTCCGAAGAACTCGATATATTGCAAACGAGAGTCGTGAACGTATGCGCCGAGAAGGTTGATTGCAAGGTTAAAGACGTGGCCGATCACAAGAACGGGTACGGCAATGAGCCATCCGAACCATTGTCCGCCGCAAAACATGACCACAATGACGTCGTACGCAAGCATATTGACCACGTATCCGATAACCCCGGACGTAAGGCCAAGGCCGAACAGACGAGAATAGGACAACAAGTCGCTGACGACGTTGATGGCGCCGTATGCATTGCTAAGCACGCCGCCGACCGCCTTAACGGGATTCTTCTTGCCCACCAGACCGGAAAGGAGCATCATAGCCGCGCCGATAAGCGCAACGTACATACCCGCTTGTACGCAAGTATTTACCGCCGGCGAAAGCTCGCCCTGGATGATACCGAGGAAAGCAAGGAGCGACGGCGAAAACAGGAACAAACCTATTATCATTACCACCCAGCCGAAATCCTTTAAAACGCCGAGCAGGATATTCTTGACGCCGCCCTGTTTAATAGTGGCGACGCCGTGCAGCGCAAAACCGTTACCAATCTGAAGTAATCCCACGCCGAGAGCGAGAGCAAACATAATAAGAGGTTGTTCGAGCGGTTTAAACCAAAAAAGATGCACTTTATCCATAAAGGCCGGCGTCATACCGAACCAACCGCCGAAAAGAGCTCCCCACAGAACGGTGGAGAGACCGCAAAAACCGAACATCAAAATCATTTGTCCGCTGTTTTTGACCGGTTTTTTAATAGCGGTAAACAGAAAACACGCTATTGCCATGATCAGACCGTATCCCGCGTCTCCAAGCATGAAACCGAATATCAAAAAGTAATAAAACGCCACAAAAATCTTAGGATCTCTTTCCAGATAATTCGGCGCGCCGAACATATCGGTAATACCGTCGAAAGCCGATACGACTTTATTATTGCGGGTCAGGGTGGGTGGGACCTCTTCCGGGAGCGGATCTCGGAACTCCACCTCTGCGCGCGAGCAGTTTTTTTCTATTTCGGCCACAATTTTCTTTTCTTTATCGACAGGCACCCAACCTTCCATAACGATGGCCTTTTGCGTACGCATACATCCGGCCTGCGCGCGTACCTTTTCTATTTCCAATCCGTAATAATCGTACATGACTTTCAGAACGGATCCGTATTGCAAATAATTTTTTACTTTGTTAATGCTTACCGCTCTCTCTTTTTCCAACTCTCTCAACTTTTGTTCGAGTCTTTCGATCTGTTCGGCTGCGGAACAAGTAAATTCAAACGAAGCTCGCACAAATTCGCAAGAGGACAGAAGAGAGGTTATTTCTTCTTTGTACTCGTTATGCGCGATCAGAAGCACAGCGGTTACCTTATCCGAAGTAGCCGTCTCGATCTCGGCGGCCTGCGGCAACTTAGATATCAATTCTTCTTTCTTATCGGTAGGTATCGTGCCAAGAAGACTGAACGTCTTTTGCGTGTCCTTGATTATGCCGAAAGGAATGGCGATATCTTTGTAAATACGAATTTGTTCGATAAAAGAATTAATACGCGCCGATTCGCTTTTGATGTCGGTCAGGCGCGCGTTGATTTTTTCCATGTCGGAGATTTTGGCCAAAAGTTCCATTTCGTCTTTGGCCGCCTCCATATATTCCTCGTAAGAAACAAGGCGATTTTCCTTTTTCAGATCGAAAGTCAGTTTGTCCTTCTTAGAATCCTGAGAAAGATTAATCGTTTTGACCGTATCTTTCAGGAACGAGAGAGCAAACGCTATCTTATACTGTTTGCTTTCTATCCTGGCGATACGATCGGAGTATTCCTGAAGATCGTTTTCTTCCGCTTTTTTACTACGGACGAACTCCATACATCCGTTTTTTATGAATATTCGGAGGAGTTTGTTTCGCTCGCTGTTGTGAGCGACCAAACTCATCTTCCTCATTTTAACAATGGACATACGCTGCGGTAACCTTTTCTTTGATGTAGCTGACCGCCGGACCGAGATCGGTCGCGGTCAATAAGAGTTGAGCATTCTGTTTTCCGCTCGCGAGGATCTGCGTATATTGTTTTTCTCCATCCGCCATCGCCGCTTCGGCCGATTTTTTACGTTCGACCTTCATGCGCGCTACGACTTCGGTACGTATTCTCTCCGCTTCTTTTTCGGCTTGTTGTACGGACTCTTTGGCATCCTCGGTGGCTTGCGCAATGTCTCTTGCCACTTGTTCTTCGGCGGCAAGAATAGCGTCTACCGTTTCGTGGATCATTTTTATAGCTCCTTTTTCTCCAAAGCGATGATCTTATCTACGCGGCGTTGATGACGATCGCCCGCAAATTCGCTCGTAAAAAACTTTTTTACAAATCTTTTTGCCTGCTCAGGCGAAGTGATTCGGCCGCCCATTGCGAGCACGTTGGCATTATTATGTTCGATAGCCATCTGGGCGCAATATTCGTCGGCGACGTGCGCACAACGGATCCCCTTAAATTTATTGGCAGAAATTGCCATTCCGATACCCGTTCCGCAAAGAAGAATACCTTTATCCACTTCGCCTGAACGTATCATCTGGCAAACTTTCGCCGCATAATCGGGATAGTCCACGCTCTCTTCCGTATAGGTCCCCTCATCGACGTAATCGATGCCCAATTCTTCCAGTGCTTCCATGCAAGCGGATTTTAAAGAAATACCGCCATGGTCGCATCCGATAGCTACTTTCATAAATAATTCCTCCCATTATTTATTAGTTTCAGTATAGCAAAAATTATCTTTGTTGACAAGTATCATATTATATTTTGTGATAATTAAGTTATCTTTAATACGCGCGCGAATTTGTTCAGTCCTTATCTTTCTCTTGTTCTTTCGGCGGAATAAGAGGTAGAGCGGCGCACTTATTTGCCCATTTTTCTGTAAATAAAACGAAATAACTTACGTCATTTTTTTGGCGACAATGGCGAAAACAGTTGCACCAAATCGCACTGGGGAGCGCGATAATCAAAAGATACAACGGCCCTAAAATAAGCGACTGCCTGGTATGCCCCCACTCGTGACGCTTAATAAATTCGTTATCTTTTGCTTTCGGATGCAAAAAGAAAAAGAGTCCCAACGATAAACTGCCCGACTTGTTGGGCAAAACGCACGCGATCGTATCTCCGTACAAGAACGGTTTCTCACGGCATACGACCACGCACCATAAAAGAAGGAGCGCGCCCAAAAACGTCTGCAAAATTCCCCACGTGCATTGCAGAATAAAGTTAAGAAAAAAAGGTAACTTTTTCATTCTTTCCTTTCCCTCATACAGGTATATTTTACCGCGTTTATTCGCAAGGGTAAATATGATTTTGTATTAAGCGCCGGATCTGTTGCTCCAATAAAAGTCCCTTATTTACGTAAAAAAAGCAAACGAATAAGTTCTGAGACAGATTATATTCTTTTCGTGATAGCTATGGAAGTGTACGATCGTACTCGCCAAAGTCTCCAAGAAAAAAGGGCTCAAAAAACTCTACCCATATATCCGCATTTTTGTACAGAAAACACTCGTTCTGCGGTTATATCGATAATTGTTTTTTAAGCCCGTAAAGTTACTCTATATCAGAGCTTATTTCATGCCTTCTTCGACGGCAACGGCACAGTTGACGGTCGCGCCGACCATCGGGTTGTTACCCATGCCGATCAGACCCATCATTTCGACGTGCGCGGGCACGGAAGAAGAACCGGCGAACTGCGCGTCGCTGTGCATACGGCCCATGGTATCGGTCATGCCGTAAGAAGCGGGACCGGCAGCCATGTTGTCCGGGTGGAGAGTACGACCGGTACCGCCGCCGGAAGCAACGGAGAAGTAGGTCTTGCCGTGTTCGAGCGCCCATTTCTTATAGGTTCCGGATACGGGATGTTGGAATCGCGTCGGGTTGGTGGAGTTTCCGGTGATACCGGCGTCCACTTCTTCTTTGATCATGATCGCAACGCCTTCGTTAACGTCGTCGGCTCCGTAACAACGGACCTTAGCGCGTTCGCCGTTACTGTAAGCGGTTTCTTTAACGATAGTGAGTTCGTCCTTAAACTGATCGTACTTGGTCTGCACGTAAGTAAAACCATTGATACGGCTGATAATGAAAGCGGCGTCCTTTCCGAGACCGTTAAGGATAACGCGGAGAGGTTCTTTACGCACTTTATTAGCGCTACGGGCGATGCCGATGGCGCCTTCGGCGGCGGCAAAGGATTCGTGACCGGCAACAAAAGCGAAGCACTTGGTTTCTTCACGTAAGAGTTTGGCGGCGAGATTACCGTGGCCCTGACCTACTTTGCGGTTTTCGGCGACGGAACCGGGCACGCAAAACGCTTGCAGACCGATACCGATAGCTTCAGCGGCGTCGGCAGCTTTCTTGCAGCCTTTCTTGATGGCGATGGCACAACCGAGGGTATAGGCCCAAACGGCATTGTCAAAGCAGATGTTTTGCACTCCGCGAACGATCTTATCCGGATCTACGCCTTTGGAAAGGCATACTTCGCGCGCCTCTTCGAGGTCTTTCATTCCATATTCTTTTAAGCAGGCGTTGATCTTTTCGATTCTGCTTTCGTAACCTTCAAACGTAACCATGTTCATTTACCTCCTTAGTCCTGTCTGGGATTGATGTACTTGGCGGCGTCGGCGAAGCGACCGTAAGTACCGGTAAACTTCTTGAGAGCCTCCGCGGGATCCATACCCTTTTGGGTGATCGCTTCCAACATCTGTCCGAGGCGAATGAACTCATAGCCGATTACTTCGCCTTCTGCGTCCAAAGCCAATTTGGTAACGTAACCTTCCGCCATTTCCAAATAACGAACGCCCTTCGATCTGGTGGAGTACATCGTACCGATCTGGCTGCGAAGGCCTTTGCCGAGGTCTTCCAATCCCGCGCCGACTTTAAGACCGTCGTCGCTGAATGCAGATTGAGAACGTCCGTAAACAATCTGAAGGAAGAGTTCTCTCATGGCGGTATTGATGGCGTCGCAAACGAGGTCGGTATTGAGGGCCTCTAAGATGGTCTTACCGGGAAGGATCTCGGCAGCCATAGCCGCGGAATGAGTCATACCGGAGCAACCGAGGGTCTCTACTAGGGCTTCTTCGATGATACCGTTTTTAACGTTGAGCGTCAGCTTGCAAGCGCCCTGTTGAGGAGCGCACCAACCTACACCGTGAGTAAAACCGCTGATATCGGCGATTTCTTTGGATTGCACCCATTTTCCTTCTTCAGGAATAGGCGCCGGACCATGGTTGGGGCCTTTCTTGACACAAACCATGCTTTCTACTTTTGACGTATATTGCACTTGGTTATACCTCCAAAAAAAATTTTCTTTCGACTTATTATATCATATCCGATAAAGAGTAGCAATTATTTTTTTCTTATACGCCCAAAAATATACCCTGCCGCACGGGCAGGGCATAGGCGATATTCTACCTTATTTTTCGGGAAGGAAGACTTTTCCGCCGGTAACGAGGATCATTTTGATCGCCTGAATAGAATAATCGTCCAATTCAACGGTAATTGCCTTATCGAGCTTACCACGGGCAAGAACCTTACAGAAAGTCATTTTTTTATCAAACCCGGGAACGCGCTTTTTTACCTCGTCGAGAGTAACTTTCTCTCCGTTATTAAAGTACCGGCCGAGCGTATCGATATTGACGAAACCTTTTTTGGTTTTGTCGACGTCACGATCGATCTTTCCGACCAAGTGCTCTGCCGCTTCGTCCGAGATCAATTTATCAACCTCGCTCGACTTTACGGTATTTACGATCTCAAAGGCCCAATCGGTGGGCGAAAAGCCCTCGGTAGAAGCAATGGAAAACGCGTCGGAAAGGATCTTATAGATCTCTTGTTCATGATACGTATCGTCGACGATGATGCTGTACCACTCGCCTCTTCTGGGAAAAGCGCTGCGCTTGACGCCGGCATGCTTTTCGGCAATCATCTTATAATGCTCTTTATTGGTCTTAACCAAAAGTAAGACGCCGCCGGCCGCATTTTGATAAACGTAAACAAAGCAAATCTTCTTGCCGTCGACGAGAGCGTAATGGGTGTCCGCCATCGGTAAGCGATCGTTCTTCGTACGATTGGGTCGGTTATTAAGCTCCACCTTATCGCCGTAAGTCGCTGAAAGAAAATCGCAAATGGACTTTTTGGTCACTCTGCTCTGAGAAACGAGCGCGTCCATAATAGAAAGACTCTCTTTTAACGTGGCGCCTACTTCTTCGATTTCGGCAATGGGCGCCGGTTCTTCTTTGGCTTCTTCCCGTTCAGCAGCCGCAGACTCAACGACCGTTACCGGCTTCCGTTCTTTCTTTTTTGTTAAAGCTGGTTGCGTGCGCCCGGCACCCTTACCTTTTCTCAATTCCCGGAAAAGGAAGTAGCCGAAAACAATATCGAGGATGATAAGCCCAACCATAATAAATACCCAACAAAGGGGGCATTTTGCAAAAAACGCCATAATAAAACCGATCAGGAACACGACGGCAGATGCCGCACAGATCACGTAATCAAACTCTTTATGCTTTTTCAAAAGCATCCAATAACAAAGAAAAGCTAAAAAGGCCAAAATAATGGTCAGATAGCCCCATTGCACGTTGCATACGGCATTCGTTGCCGCACAAATTAAACCATACATACTACAAGCGCTCCTATTTCATATTCGGTCTCAAACCGCCTCATTGATTATTATAGCACGGCATTTTTTGAATGGATACTCTTTTAAATGCTTTTTCTTATATTTTACAAAAAAAATGATCCAATAAAGCGCAGTCCCCATAAGGATTATCAGTCAGAAATAAAAGTATAGCACATTATACTTCGCAGTCGCAAAATGTAGTGTGCTTTTTATCCGCAAAAGACTATCGCGTTATATTTTGACTTAAAGTCTAAGTTATATTATATTTGTCTTAACTTCTCTCAATAGAGAGAAATATCACTTTGCGTAAGCATAATATCACGCCGAAGGCATATCACTTGCCGAAAGGCAAATATAGCTTAGCGGCTTGTGCGTCGAACTAAGAATGAAATCCGACGACGATAACTAAAAAAAAGCCGTCCGGAAACGGACGGCGAAAAAGTTTGTTTTATCGGGAAACAACGTCAGAAAAGATCGTCGTTTCTGGTAATTCCTCCAGATTCTTTAATGGCGCGCACCAAAGATTCCTGCATACTGTTCAATTTTTGCTCCTCTCTGGAAGACTCCATAAAGTTGGTCCCGATCGGTACAGAAGTCCTGTTGTACTTACGGGCTTTGGGTTGCTTTTTGCCCTTGAAGAAGAGTTCGTCCTTCTTCTGCTTTTCGTCTGTAAGCATACCGCGCATACAACCATCCAGCAGCATCATCAAAGCGATCCAGGCGGCGCCGTAAATAAACCACGTACGCACGCTGAGGAGCATGACGATGGCATACAAAAGGCCGTTACTGTTTAGCCACGCCATCTTCATATAATCGAGAGCGGCGCGGGCGTATAATTCGTCCGTCCCGCGGGACAAAACGATACCCTGCTCGGTATTGGAGGGAACAAGCGCAAGATCGCCGGTATCGAGGTCGAAAGTGATATACAATTCGCTGCCGAGCACGTGCTCGTCGGCGACGATAACGGACATCGAAAGCAGCGCGTTATTGACCATCTCGTCAAGATTGATATTAAGAAGCCCGGCCAGATCTTTAACCGTCGTTCCTTCGATGACTTCCATGTTACGAACGGAAAGACCAAGCGAAAACTCCTGATTCTCTCCGAGCATATCTAGTACTGTCCACGAAAGCGGTTTCAGTACGACGGAACCGGTTTTTTCATCGTAAACGGCAAGCTTAACCTCGTCTATGACGATATTGCCGTCGTCGTCTTCATGATAGCTGACCGTAGGAGAGTCCAGCTTATCGATATCGTCGGGATCGACGGTGCGCTTATCGAGAAGCAGATGGATAAGACAAGGAATAGTCATTCTGTTGCCGGTGGCAAAGCCTATCCACGGGTCGTTGAAAGACGCGTATCCGTTGGCGTTGATGGACTGATACTGAATGGCAATCAACTCGTTAATCGTATGATAATACTCGTTGTCTTCCAATTCTTCGTAGGGATAGTCGACGCCCTTGGACAAGTAGTATTCGGTCGCCTGATCTTCGTCGGTCCCCGGCGGTTTCGGAAGAAGTCTGGCCATAACGCTCATTTTTACGAAAGTTTTGAGCAGGTCGGCGTTGATTTCCGCTCTTTCCTTCCAGCTTCCTTCCGCAAGGTCTTCATAAGCGATGGTCCCCGAAGTGGCGTCGTCGATAATATCGGGCAAATATTTGTCGCAGGCCACCCACAGACCGCCGAGGGTCAGAATGGGGATCATGCAAATGATGACGGTCTGGCATAGTTTGCTCTTTTTCGAGCGACGACGGGTAACGATGAGATATAAAACGTAGAATAGGATCATCATTACCACCGGCACGATAATGCCGATCAACATAAAATAAGAATAGTTTTTGTATTGCTCTTTAATGATTTCGAGATCGGCCCATATAATCATACCGATCAGGAGCGGATAAGAAAGCAAATGGAACAAAACTCGTAATACTTTTTTCATTTTTACTCTCCTCCCCTATTAATCGTTATAGATGCCGTCTTTTATAATTACCGAATACATATACTGCTTATATGCAAAGAAGTAAGCGAGCAAGTAAGCAAGAGCAATGAATGCGGCGAAGTACATTGCGTAACGGCGCACGAGCAACAACGGGAAGAAACTCCCGGAATAACTGCTTATGGCGCGGACGGCGCATAAGTCTTCTTCGCTATAAGCGTCCGAGATCGGATTGCCGTTATCGGACATCGTAATGCCGCCGATACGACCGTTTTCCTGATCTTCGGCATACAAAACACAGGCGTTGTTGCTGCCGTGAACCTCGGCATAATACTTGGCGTATGCGTAAGCGCGAAGTTCTTTATCCTTAATAAAGTACATGCTGGGCAACACGTCGGGCATCTGATAAAAACAGAACTTATAGACCAACTTGACGAGCACGTCTCTGGTGGGCATGTCGTCGGATACGACGACGCCCAGACTGCCGGCGATGGATCTGATATCGAGGCTCATTCCGTCGATAATGTCGGCTATTTTTTGCAGATCAAGATTGTCAAGATCGGATTTCTGAATGGGAAGGGGTAATCCGGGGATGGAGAACAGCGACTTGACCAGATCCATGTTGCCGAGTCCCGTACCGAGGGATCTCAGGAGTTCGTCAAGGCGCTCTTCCGTCAACATGTAATTATAGGCCGTTCCTTTCGGGCCGTAAGCGTCCTGATACTCTTTAGAACTCTTATAAGCAAGCCATTCGGAAGAGCTTTCCGCTTCCGCATAAGCCGCCGCCAGGGCGACGTCCGCGTCCAAACCTTTTTCTTTATAGTCTTCCTGTGTACGATAGATGGTCAAAAGGATCTGAATCGTCTGCTCCACGCCGAAGATATAACTGTCGGCGTACAGACCGTTGGGATTATATACGGCTCCCGTCTCGCCGAACCAGATCTCGGGATCGTTTCCTCGGATCTCGGGAGCGGCTCCGCCTCTCGTACCGTCGGTATTCTTGTTGCCGCTGCCGCTTCCGCTGATATTATAGGTACTGATCAGGCCTCCTGTCTTGGAGTTGATCGAGCCGGACAAGCCGGAACCTCCCGACCAGGGTTTGAATTCGCTCAAATGCTCGTTATAGCTCTTGATAGGCGTTTCCGCGCCGGTAATCTTTTCTTTATCCGGGTCCGCAAAGGTGATATCGGCATAGATGGTATCGCCTTTCGCATAGACGCTGACCTTATCCTCTTTTTCCAAGCGATAATAGTCGCGCGCATATACTTCGGCCGCCGCATTCAGCTTATCCTCTGCTTTGAAATCGAAGAAAACCGAAAACCCGAGCAACAGGATCACGCTGACGATCACAACGCTGACCGCCCTCGCCGAGTAACTTTTCGTAATGATGGTGACAAGAATCTGTACCGCAGTCACGATGGCCCATGCGATCATCACGTATTCGGTGGCGATCCCTTTTACGCCGAAACCGAGCGCATACGCGCTCTGCATCAGCAATAACAACATAAGCGGGTAACCGAGAAGGTAAGATACTGTCTTTAACGTACGAAATAGATTTTGTCTTCTCAATGCCTTTTTCGCATCCATAAAAACACTACTCCTCTATTCAAAATTATGTATAGTATACTATACAATAAAGAGATAGTCAATATTGAAATTCAAAAAAACAAACGGAAACCGGCAAAAACCGGACTTCCCACACGGCTTATTCAACTTCTTTTCCGCCGCAACTTTTTCCCAGTCTGTCCATCAGACTGTTTTCTATTCCACCCGAACCCGGTTTTTCAACCAAGATCACGTCGAATAACTTTTCGCAATAGCGCAAAAGCCGGAAGATATTGGCTGCGAATTCTTCTCCCGTTTCGCCTGCGTTCATATATAAAAATCCCTTCTCTTCCCAATAAGGAACGTTCTTCTTTCTCGATAGAATAATGACCTTTTCTGCTTTTCCGGTTCTCTCGACGTACTCTCTCTCCGCGCCGCGGACCGAGTTATACAGGATACAAGGCACGATCGGCGCGTAATGCTTGTATTTCATTCCCGGAGCCGGAGCGACTTTTACCTTACCGGAAAAAAGCTTAACGTCAGGGAGATAGGGCCGGAGCATTTCTTCCGTAATACCGCCCGGACGTAAGATCGTCGGGTCTCCGACCAGCGAAAGAACAGTCGATTCTATTCCCACGGCGCACGGTCCTCCGTCAATAATTGCCGGTACGCGACCGTTCATATCTTCAAAAACGGCCTCCGCGGTCGTGGGGCTGACGCGCTTGGACAGATTAGCGCTGGGCGCGGCGATCGGCGTCTTGCACGCCGTCAAAAATTCTCTTGCGATCGGATGAGAAGGAATACGTATGCCGACCGTATCGAGACCGGCCGTGACCGTATACGGTATACTTTCTTTTTTAGGCAAAACCAGCGTGAGCGGACCGGGAGAAAAAACGGAAAAAAGTTTTTCGGCAAGAGGCGTCACGACGGCCGCTTTACGCGCTTCTTCCACGTTCGGCACGTGAACGATCAACGGATTATCGGAAGGACGTCCTTTGGCAATATATATCTTTTTTACCGCTTCTTCGTTCAGCGCGTCCGCGCCCAATCCGTACACCGTTTCCGTCGGGAATCCGACTACTTCTCCGCTTTGAACCAAACGCGCGCATTCGGGTATGATTTCCGCGCCGCCCAATATGGTATTCATTTCTTACTCCAATCTATATAAATAACTCTTCGTTCCGACCGTCGCCACCGCGAAACTTTTATGATAAACGCCGTTTACCATATAATTGTCCGAAACGGATATTTTATCGTATCCGGCTTCCAACAAAACGTCGCCCGCATTGTTTTTCAAACCGACTTTCTCGCCGTCCGAATAAATATAGGTGCCGTCGAAACAGGCGTAGATCCCGTCTTGCGGAGCAAATATATCGGCTATCGCCGTTTCCGTTCCCGTTTCGTCGATCCGGAAACAGACGGTTTTCGAGCCCTCTTTTCTTCTTCCGATCGCATATCCGCCGTAAAATGCGGAAAGCCTGTCGTACTTACAGTCGACGATAATCTTCCCGTCCGTGGTAATCGCGCCGTAAGTCATGCCCGTCTCTTCGCTCTCGGACTTTACCACGCTTAAATCGACCGCCGCCACCGTAGCTGTTCTTCCTTGCACGCCTACAACGGCGTATTCATATTCAGAGTCGGCGTAAAGAACGGTCTTTTTGCCTTTTTCCGTATACAAAACAGCGTCGCCGAACTTGATATCAAAATAGGGATCGGCCGTCTCGAAACCGCATCCGTCGATGGTCACGACGGGAAAAGCGGTTGACGCTTCCTGCACGTTCATATTGCTGTCCAAAACGCAATAAGTCGCCTCTCCGAAAGCGCGCAGAATATCTTCGAGCGTCTGCCTGTCGTACGTTTTTTGTAACTCCTCGCTCAGTTCTCCGAGCCTGCCCGAAACATCTTCCAGCCCGATATAGGGTCGATAATAGTAATACAAAACGGAATATCCGTCTCCTACCATATCGGCGGGATTCAGACAGGGATATTCGTCTTCGGCGGCAGAATTATTATTATAACTGTTGGACGTCTCGGCAAAAGCGGCGAGCGTGTACTCGTTGGCGACTTCAAGAATGGAAGAGACCTGCGGGAGCGTTTTCGTAACCCCCGTTTTCGCATTGAAAAAGTCCGTTGAAGCACGAGAGAAGACGAGAACGATGTTACCGGTCAGATCCATCGACTGATAACAGACGGTATACCCTTTAAACGGCGTCGTGGACGTCTGCGACGCATACCGCAAAAACCACCCTTCTCCCATATATTGCACGGACATGCGAACGGTATATTCCGTCGTCGTAAAAGGATTGGGATAAGCGCCCGTTTTAGAAAGTTCGAGATAGCCGTTATACACAAGATCTCTCGTGATATCAAAAAAGTATGCGCCGCTCTTATTATACGCGACAACGTAATCGTCGTATTGCAGAATCGTATAATTCGTACCCGTTGCGGAGTCGTAGCCGTAACGGATCCGGAAGCACTCCAACAGTTGAGAGCAATCCTTATATTTATAAAAGGTGGTATAAGCGGCCTCGGACGACGGCGAATCGATATCGCCCATCACGCATAAGTATTCGCCGGCAAAATAAAACTGCTCGGTATTGGCAGAGCTGTACGGTATCTTTTTAAAATCGGAAATCGTCCTGATCCCCTCTTCGGTACCTTCGCCGCGGAATCTGACCAGACCGATATAATCGTTGCCGTCCGAAAACCGATTGACGACGACGGCATAGTCGCCTTTAATAGAGACGACTTCTTTAAAACAGGGCTTCGGCGTATATTCCCGATCCCAACCGGCCAACCCGTACAGCGTAACGGCGCCTTGCGTCATGCCGTCCATATAGTTTTCTTTCGTAACGAAAACGTCGTTCACTACGTCGTATTCGTGCACCACTACGTTGTCGGACAGATTTAAAACGCACTCCGCGCGGGTATAGCCGCCTTCGGAACGATACGCCTTGGCGACGAAACCGTCTTTTTCCTTATTAAAAACCAGAAACCAAAGACACAGAAAAACGATAAGAATAATAACGAGCGCGGCCGCCGTGCAAGAAAGCGTGATGACGAGCTTTTTTTTATTCGTCTGCTTTTTCTTCGTTTTTTTCTTTTTCGTTTGGACCACAAACGATCTTCTGTCCTTACTCATATCCTTATTATAACATCATATCTTTGAAAATTCAATTAAAAACAAAACGACGAGAAAAAGAATACCGTCAAGACTTTTTTATTCAACGCTCATCCTGTTTCCGAAGAAGGGTAACCGTAAAGAACGGCTATCCTTTTCTCCCGTCCGGACAAGAACGCCGCCTCGTTTGCGTCGCTTTCAATTTGAAAAGAGTTGAAGAAAAACGATTGACAAGTCGCCTGGCGACGACTACAATAAAGACGTGCTGGGGGTGGCAAATCCGTTTTGCCTGAGAACAAACCCTTAGAACTTGCCCACGTAATAGTGGGAAAGGAAGCCGTTCGATATTACTTTAAAATATTTTTTGCGGCTCCTTTTATGTTAAAAGGAGTTTTTTATTCGGCAATCGGATCGCACAGACGATTTTTGTCGACCTCTTTTTTCAGAGACAAGTTCTCCCCGCCGCTGACAGCCAGTAAAAATTATTACCCGGGAGGTATATTATGGGTAAAGTCACACAATATTTCACTAACTTTTCCGACACGACCAACACGGCGCGTTCGATTATGCTATGGCTGGCTATCGCCATCGCCTTGGCCTACCTTGTAACGACGTTTTTTACCAAAAGTAAAAACAAGATCGTCGGCAAAGTCTTTTTGATCCTGGGCGGTACGTACGTAGCTACTTCCATCGTCCTCTTCACCGTCCTGACCGCCATCGACAACAAAAACGACGGCGGCATCAGCCCTCTCAGTTTATACCCGATGATCGCGTTCGCCGCCGTGACGCTCGCCGCGGCTATCGTCTTTGCTCTCAGTAAAAACAAGGCGCTCCGCATCGGATTCCTGATCGCCACAGCGCTTGCTCTCGTCGCCGTAGTCGTCTGCCTCGTCGTTTACTATTCTACCGGCGAACCGAGCGAAAAGAACTGGCTGACCGAGGACGACGTTCAGACCGTCCCCTTGTGGATATGTGCGGTTCTGCTCGTCGTTGCCATCGTCGGACTGACTTTCATCGACAAAAAATCTGCCGATTTTGACACGAAATCGATCACTTATGCCGGTATATCGATCGCGCTTGCGTTCGCGCTTTCTTATATCCGCATTCTGAAAATGCCCATGGGCGGTGCCATTACCTTAGCGTCGCTTCTTCCCATCATGCTCTATTCTTACGCTTTCGGTCTCAAAAAAGGCGTGATCGTCGGAGCCGTATACGGTGTGTTGCAAGCCATTCAGGATCCCTGGATCCTGCACCCGGCGCAATTCTTGCTCGACTACCCGATTGCCTTCGCCGGAATCGGGCTTGCGGGCATTTTACGCCGCGTTAAGCTCTCTCCTCACATAACCTTTTTTCTCGGCGCGCTGATCGCAGCCCTGTTCCGCTTGCTCTCTTCTTTCTTGTCCGGCGTATTCGCTTTCGGAACTTTCGCTTCTTCTTACGATATCTCATCGCCCTACCTTTATAGCATTGCGTATAACGCTATGTATATTCTGCCCGACGCGGCGATTGCCATTATCGTCGGTCTCTTTCTCATGTGCTCCAAAACCGTACTGAAAATGCTCCTTACGGCAGACGTGAAAAAGGCGTAAAGTCTATGAACAATCAAGAGTTGTTTTTAAAGCAAAAAGAACTGCTCGATACTTTTCTTGCCACAGGCGCCATTACCCGGGAACAATATGAAAAAAGCCTGGGAACGCTGAAAGAAAAGATGCTCGGCGAAAAAGCAGACACAGAATAGAACGTATTTCTGAAAATGAAAAAAGACCTTGAAAGAGGTCTTTTTTTTAACATTTTTTATAAACAAAACCGCAAAGAATTAATCTTTGCGGAAAAAATTACGATAAATACGTACCGGAAAAACTACTCAGCCTTGCTTGCTTTGACGGCCTGGTCGAGCATCCTGGACAGTCTCGCCTTCTTATGGGAAACGTTGTTGATATGATAAACGCCCTTTCTCTTGGCTTCGTCGATAACGGATACGGCTTTCTTCAACAGTTCGGCAGCCTCATCCAACTTGTTTTCGGCAACGGCGGTCTCAAACTTTTTGATAGCGGTTTTGACCTCGCTACGGATACTGTTATTACGAGCTTTTTCTTCGGCGGATATAAGAACGCGCTTCTTTTGCGATTTGATGATAGGCATTTTTTTCTCCTTTATTTATGCGAATAACTTTTTATGCTCACACATTTTAACACAAGCAAGATAAAAAAGCAACAAAAAAACGATAAAAAACGTCGTCTCATTGGAGTTTTTTTTTAAAAGATAGTTTGCCAATATCATTTACGAATGATATAATATCTTTACCATGCAAGGAAGACTCGTTTTCGCATGGCCGATTCGAATGATGTCGCCGACCTAATAAAGGAGGAAATTTTCAATGAAAAAAACGCTCAGACTCGACGCAAGAAGAATCACGGGCATCGCTTTGTTCGTCGCATTGGAGGTTGCTCTTTGTTTCGTTACCAATTACGTCCAATTCGGTGCGGTCAATATGAATCTCGCCCTCTTCCCTATCGTTATCGGCGCCTGTTTCTACGGCCCGTGGGTGGGACTTGCGCTCGGACTTATCAACGGACTTATTACCATTTTTTCTCCATCCACACTCGCTTTTATATCGCTCAGCCCCGCGGCGACCGTTTTCGTCTGCCTTTTTAAGACTTCTCTCGCCGGGTTCCTGGCAGGGCTCTTCCATAAACTGATTGAGAAAAAGAACGACCTTATCGGCTCTATCGTGGCTGCCGTGACGGTACCGCTCGTCAATACGGGAATATTCATCATCGGCGCCTATATCTTCTTTGCGGATCTTTTTAAGGACGCCGCCGGCGATAAAAATCTGTTCGTCTTTTTGGTTACCGCTTTTATCGGAATTAACTTCCTGATCGAGATCGTTGCCAACCTCGTCGTCGACCCCGTGATCTACAAATCGGTTCGTCAATTGGCGCGACGCGTCAAAAGAGAAAACAACAAGAAAAAAGAAGATACCGTTCCCGAAGAAACGGTCGAACGGCTCAACGACGTATCCAAAGTAGAAGTTGTTTACGACCCCGACAAAGAATAAACGCTTTTTTTCCATATAATAAAAGAGCTCTTTCGTACAGGCAAAAGAGCTCTTTTTTATAGATTCAATGCGTTTTATTTCCCGAATTTGACGGAACCGTTAAAAAGGCGATTCAAAGTCAATTTATCTTCTTCGGAAATAGCTTTCTTGACTTCGGGCGTACGGAAAACGAGGTTATATTCCTCTCCTGCCGCTTCGCTGATAAGAGAACGCAATAAAGCCTTATTGTTTTCACGCTCGATCAAAGCAATGGTAGCGCGATCCCCGGTTGTAATCACAAAATCTTTGCCGCTTATCTTTACGGCTTTTTCCTTAATATCGTTGGCCGCCATAAAAAGCGACATCTCTCTCAGATCGTTCAAGCGAAGCACGACTTTCGACCAAATTTCAGCGGCGTTCTGATCTACGGAAGAATAAGCGTCCTCGTCGAAAATCTGCTTACCGCCTTTTTCTTCCGTTCCGATTTCGGCGAGCAACGCCGATACGTCGACGGCCTGCTTCTTTTCGACCGCTTTCCGCTCGGGTGCGGCGACGTCTTCTTGACGGGGCGGGCGGGCGGGAGTCAAGACCAAGGAGCCGTCGCAAACGGACTTGATTTTATCTTCCAACTCTTTGACGCGGGCGGTCAAACCGTCCAGATTGAGCTCGGTTACCAATTCGCATCCCCGCACCACCGCCGCTTCCAATAAAATGCGCGGTTGGGTGGAAAAACGGATCTTGTTTTCCAATTCGGCCATGATATCCATCAAACGGGAAATACGATAGTTGGTATGATCGACTCTCTTCGCCATCATTTCGTATTCGCTTTCCGACAACGAACCCGGTTTGTACCCTTTTACGTTCTTGACGGCAATCAGATCGCTGAAATAATTTGCCAAGTCTTTGTATACGGTGGTTCGGCCGCTTGTAAGCAGCTTATCCAATTGAGACAGTGCGGAAGAACAATCTCCGTCGAGGATAGCGCCGCACAGAGCGTCCAATTCGGAGAAATCGGTAGCGCCGAGCACTTCTAACGTTCCTGCCAAAGTAATGGTATCTCCGCAATAGGACATACACATATCGGCCACGCTGAGCGTATCCCGAACGGAGCCCTCTCCGGCGGTCGCGATACGGTGCAAAGCAGGCAGCTCGTACTTTATTCCCAATTCGTCAAAAATCTTTTTCAGAAGTCCGACCAGTTCTTCTTCCGAAACAAGTCGGAAATCGAATCGCAAGCATCGGGATAAAATAGTCTGCGGAATCTTGTGCACTTCGGTCGTGGCAAGGATAAAAACGACGTGCGCCGGCGGCTCTTCCAACGTCTTCAAGAGGGCGTTGAACGCCGAAGTCGTAAGCATATGGACTTCGTCGATGATATAGACTTTGTATTTGCCGATCGTCGGTCTGTAATAGACGTTTTCTCTCAACGCGCGGATCTCTTCGACGCCGTTATTAGACGCTGCGTCTATTTCAAGAACGTCGATGTTGTTCTGATTCTCCAACGCACGACAAACTTCGCATTTTCCGCACGGAGAACCGTTGACGGGAGAAAGGCAGTTGACCGCGCGGGCAAAAATCTTTGCGCAAGAAGTTTTACCCGTACCACGGGTACCGGTAAAGAGATAGGCATGTCCGATGTTGTCCGAACGCACCTGATTGATGAGCGTTCTGGTAATATGGTTCTGACCGATAACGCCGTCAAAGGTACCCGGTCTGAACCGCCTGTAAAGGGATACGTGTTCCATATGTTATTCCGATGCTATCTATTGCCGGCGACGGGCAGTACAGAAAAGTGCAGTACGTACTCGGCGGGCATATAAGTGTATTTTTTGGCCGGTTCTCCTCTGTTGGAACCAAAGCCGCCGACAAAGGCGTTGATATCGACGTAAACGCCGCTTTGCGCCGTCGCTTCGCCGCGACAAGCACGTTCGATCTCTTTATCGGAAAGTGGGCTGACGCGGAGTTGGAAGGGCGTTTGTTCGGCGATACAGACGATACCGTCTCCCTCTTTATCGCGCGCCACGACGTAGTGGACGTTCATCCTGTTGCCGCATTCCTGTTTGACGCGCATGTCGTCAAAAACTCTGTCTACGGACAAAGAATATAAGCCCATCACGGCTCCGCCGCATATGTCGACGTACGTGCTTTCGGGGCCCAGACCGTAATAGGTCACGTTTCCGAAAGCGTTATGCAAGCGAAGTTGCTTCCCGAAACAGTCGAGATTGGGCATATTGCGGCGCATCGTATTGATAACGCTGAATACTTCTATTCTACCCGAAGATCCGACGATATACTTATCCCGGATTACGAAGCACTCTTTACCTTTACGATTAATACTGGTTTCCACAAGGATATCGACGTACGTGCCGTCTTCGCCTTTGTTCCAGGAAAAGTCGCGCAAAGAGCGGGTCCAGACGGGACGATCGGACTTTAACACGTTGCGGACGAACGGACGTTCGATATTGCTGACAAAGCAATTTCCGCCGTCGACCAGGCGATCGGCTTTCAAAACTTCTTTTTCCCGAACGGTATACCGCGTGAAAGCGCCCAGCTTTTTATCGAAGCGCATTGCGCCGCCGTTATAAGTTATATCGATATAATCGGGGAACTCGTCAACGCGCAACCGATCGCTGCATTTAAGAGAGAACTTCTGCATCTTTTCGGATAAGCGGTGTTGTTCGGTAAATAAGTGTTCCCCACTCTTTTTATCGTAAAACTCCACGTTCAGGAACATATCTCCGTCGATATGATCGATAAAAACGTCGTAGACGCGTTTGGAGCGCGCGGGAACGGTCGCCACGAGATCGGTACGTGAAAGCACCTTTCCGTCGCGGACAATGCATAACTTCACAAGATAATCCGAAGTATCTTTATGTTCTTGCAGATTGACGATTTCGAGTTGGTTTTCGGATATCAATCCGGTCTTTACCTTCCGATAAAAGAACTGAATATTTTTTGCGCCGGCGGTCGGTTTTCTCTCTATGGTAAACAAACCGTCGTCTCTTCCGCCCTCCCCGTCGATGAATTCATCCACAAATCGAACCATCGCGCCGCCGAGACAGCAGGGACTGCTGGAAACGATATCTTCATATCTCGTCGCGTCCGGGCATCCGACGCCGAAAGAAGGCGCGTATTCGGTCAGATAAAAAATTTCTTTACCCATTCCCTCGCTCACTTTCTCCGTCAGTTTATCGACGGACGGATATACGAGACCGTCGATCTGTCCGGTAGCTCCTATCACAAGAGGCGCGCCCATGTCAAGAAGTCCTTCGGTCGCGGCTTTAAACGCCGGGAAATCGCCTTCCTGCATAAAGACGTATCCGAGAACGTTGTTGTATAAGGACGTACGTTTATATTCTATTTCGGCCTGTTTTTTGACGCGCGCAACGAAGTCCGGGTCGTACCAGACGCCGAAACCGCGCTTGCGGTCGCATATAGGATAGGCTTCTCGCACGGGCACGGGACAAACGACGTACAGTCCAAGTTCCCGGCAAGCGGACAAGAAAGAATCTCCCGCCACGAAAGACGGTTGAACGGCGTTAAATCCGTATTTTTTAACGAGCAAGAGGTCCTTTTGGTATTCGGTTGCCGTCATCAGACGCTTATTCGGAGAATAAACGGGATTGTAGACCACCGCGCGGATCTTCAATGGTTCCCCATTATAAAGCAACGCGCCGTTTTCTTTTTCGAGCAAATACGGACCCGCTTTGATCTTGGAACACTCGACGACTTTACCGCGTTCGATCACGCTCACGTATACGTCGTAAAGTTCCGGACTTTCGTCGAAATAGAGTTGCATGTCTCCGGTCAGGCAGAAAGACATCGTCTTTTCGGTTATTTCTTTTTCTTCTTCGGCGATCCTGACGCCGTTTTTCTTTATGCAGACGACCGCCGTCGCACCCTCTTGTCCGAAGGTAAGGTTCACGTCAAACGCAAGTTTATCCTGTACTTTTTTATAACGGATCGACGCGTCGCGCAGTCCGCACTTCGGCGTTTTGATCAACGTAACGTCGCCGATGAGACCGGTCGCGGCGAAATTATTGGCGGCGTAAATAAAAGAGTTTCTGCTCCACTTTCTCACAATCAAGACAATTTCGTTCTCTCCGGCGGACATAAAATCGGTCAGGTCGAATTCCGACGTAAGATAAGAAGAACAACCGACGTAAGAACCGTTGACGTAGACCTGCACCGCGCCGAAAACGCTTTCGAGATAGAGAAAATAACGATAAGACAGATCGGCTACGTTGACGATTTTTCTGTAAATACCGGTTGTATTCGTCGTATGCTTACCGTCAAAATCAATTTTCTTTTTATCCTTTTTGCAAGCAAATCCATATCCGTGTACGAATGCGAATTTTTCGTAACCGGCTTCTTCCCAGGAAGAAGGCACGGAGATCGTCTTCCACTCCCCTTCGCCCGAAGTAAATGACGCGGGAAGCGGTTCTGCTCCGAGATAGCGGAATGCCCATTCGCCGTTCAAAGAAACGCAACGATCCTGCTTAGAGGCGTCGCCGTCGCAAGCGGCCTCCGAAGAGGCGCATAGCACCCGGGCTCTGGGCGGAAGAGCGTTTTCTTCCGCGGCGGCGTCGAAAGGATGGGAGACGTAAGTATAATTTTTACATTGCAATTCGGCGATAGCCGGCGATAAAGTATCTTCTTTGACGATCGGGATGATCTCAGAGGAGACGTGATAGCCCTCGGCGTCGCGGTAGCATACCTCGATAGAGGTCGCGTCTTCGATAAGAGGCAGAATATACGTGCGCGTCTCTCTCGGGCCGATTTTTGCGGAAAAACGACGTGCGTCCGCTTTGCCGTAAGGCGTACGGAAAGTAACGGTCATATATCCGGAAGAAGTCTCGAAATAAGAATCGTTATGCACGTCGAGGAAGCGGTCCTCACGCAACGCAGAACGCAAAGGTCGCAAATAATACTTGCAGAAAATGGCGCCGTCGGTCGGTTTATCGCTCTCGTCGAAAAGACCGGGACGGAATTCTTTTACCGTACAACCGAAAACGGACGGAGTCTTTTCCGCCAGTCTGAACATAGAAGAAAAACCGTTACCGCCGATATCGGCTCCGAATGAAAAGAACGCGCCGCTTGCGTTTTCGGAAATTTTCTTCGCCGTTTCGACGGAAGTTGCGCTTGCAAGACGCGCGCATCCGTCCGCGTTGCCGCCGTACAGAACGAACAGCGACGACAGATTGAGGGCAGAGGCGACGACCGAAAAACACTTTTTATCGCAATCGTCGGGGAAAGAAAAACCGACGAGGGCGGGCGCGTTACGATCGCGCATTGCGCGCGTTAAGCAGACTTCTTTAACAAAGTCCGCCGCTTCGTCGCTCGCAAAAAACGCTTCTCTTGCTTTCTCTCCTTTATCGGGCAAGCCCGAAAGGTCGAAACCGAACCCGTTGACGACCATGACGCCTTTCTCTGAACAGAGGCGAATGAACTCCGGATCGGCGGGAGTAACGAGGCGAACGGCATTTAAATGACATTTTTTTATCAATTCGAGATCCTTGGCATAATCTTCGCGCCCGAGCATCCTGCCGTCCTTGCCGACGTAACCGCGATAATCCGCCGCCATAATCTTATAGGGCTTATCGCAGTAAGAAAACGCTCCGTCCGACTTTCTGTCAAAAAATCCCACTCTCAAACGGGAGCACTCGACTTCTTCGTCTCCGATAAAAATCTGAACGTAGATATCGTACAGGTAGGGATCGTTCGGCGTGTAAGCGCGGAACATATCGCGGAATTCGACCGTTTGCTCTTTGCCGACAGGCTCTCTGACCTGGAGTATCTTATCGCCGTCGCAAAGACTGATCCTGGTACGGAAGTCTTGTTTGGCAATAAACGCAAGAGACAACGTGCCGCGGTAAGCGACCGAATCGAAAACAGATGAAAATGAGTAGTCCACGAGGGAGGCAGCCGGGTGAACGGACAAAAGCACGTCTCCGATGATGCCGTGATAGGTTTTTCCGGAGAAAAAGAGATCGGCGGAGCTGTATTTTGAAACAACCACGAGAAGTTCGTTTTCTCCCGCGCAGAGCGTCGACGTTACGTCGAACTCGCCCTCTCCCGTCATAGAAAAACCGCAGAACTGTCCGTTGACGTAGACGTCAAACGCGCCCCCCACGCGCGTAAACGAAAGGAGGTGCGTTTCTTTTTCGTCAAACACGGAAAAAGTCGTGCGATAGATACCGCGCGGCAACGGCTTACGATTTTTACGTCCGGCCGAAAAGACGCTGTTTGCGCCGTCTTCCGCCTGCCAATAAGAAGGGACTTCCGTCTTCGTCCAATTTACAAGGTCGGTATTAAGCGACGCGGCTTTTCCGTCGTCGAGAAAAAAATCCCAACTGCCACTCAGGCTGAAAACACGGTCGCTTGCAAAAACTTCTTTTTCCGGAGAAGAGGCCGAGCAAAGCTCTTTGCCGGAAAACGGAACAAAATAGGAACGGGCAAAGCAAAGACCTTTACCCCATTGCGCTTTTTGGCGCAAATCACTCGAAAAAGTATATATCATAACGGCAAAACTCCGAATATTTAAATATTATAAAAAGTACAATCGTTTTATACTTATTTTAAGTATAGCAAAAGAAATTAAATAATGCAATACTTAATTTTGAAAAAAATGGCGTTTTTTTACAGAAAAACCGACAGCGTCTTGCGCTGCCGGAAATTAAAAAATATATCCTTATTTGTATCTTACGCTACAATTTAAGTATCTTTTTCAGTGGAATGACCAACGCAGTCGACAAAACGAGGTTGACCGACCAAAAAAGGGTCTGGAACGGAATACGATAAACGTAATAGGGCCAGAACGAAGTGTACTTCTTGCTGAAACCGGCAATGTAAAAATAATACATGATCACGGTGTTGACGTTGGTACAGACGATCCAGACCAGCACGAAAGAAAGGAAGGTCCAAAGCGGAAGGAGTTTTACAGAAAACGCTTTCTTTGTCGAAAACAATTTATTACGTAACATAAAGACAATACCGGGGATCAGACCAAGCAGTCCGGAGGTAAGCGTAAGGAGCGGATTAAAAGAGCCGCCGGCGGGATTTATCAGCCATCCAATCAAGTCCCCGCAAGCTCCGACGATGAAACCGGCAAACGGACCGAAGAACGCTCCGGACAAAAAGCAAACGGTATACGTAAACGAAAGCGCGTTACTTCCGGAGAAATTAAAATAGACCGTAAACGTATTGGTGATGACGCTGAGCGCGACAAGCACGGCGCAATAGCAAATTGTCTTTACCGGAAGTCGTTTGAACTTCTTTTTCGGCAAAACCATTTGCGGAAAATCTGTTTTTTCATGCTCTGCGGCGTGTTGTTCGGGCGATTCCCCGGCAGTGGGGTTACTACACGATAAAAGCTCGGAAGAAGCCTCTTCCGGCCTGTACAATTGTTCTTTTTCCATTAAAAAAAACCTCCTTACAGCGGAGGTCCGGGACGAACGTTCCTATTCGCAACGGACGCGGCTTGGCACCGCAACACAACTTGTTTTCGTTTGCAGACGACATCCCATTCTGCAACACTTAACGCGCCAAACCTACTCTGCATTTTTATCCTATCATTTTATTTTCCGTTCGTCAAGCAACCTAGGTACTCATGGATGGTTTTTTTCGGCATATTAATATTGAAGAATGAAAAAAGGCGCTCAAAAGGCCGGAGCGGTGGCTACCGTCACTCTCTTCGGCATTCTTACCAGGTTAATATCTTTCCTTTTTAAGGTCTATCTGTCGCGCACGTTGGGCGCGGAGGCTCTCGGCTTATATCAGATCGCGCTATCCGTCTTTTTACTTTTTGCTTCTCTCGCCTCTTCGGGCATTCCGCTTATATTAAGTCGAAAAGTAGCCGAGGCAGACGCTTTAGGGAGTAAAAACGACTTTTCCGTATTTTCGACTGCTCTTATCTGTTCTCTTACGGTAGCGTCGCTCACGACCGCCTTTTTGCTTCTTTTCGGCGAGAGGCTGTCCTTTCTTTTTTCCGATCCTCTCGCTTGCCCCGTCTTCCTTATCATGGTGCCCGCCCTGCTTTCCACTTCCGTGTACTGTGTGGTGCGCGGATGGTTTTGGGGTAAAAAAATGTTCGCGGCGTTTTCCTTTACAGAAACGCTGGAAGAGTGCCTCCGGATCCTTTTCAGTCTTTTGTTTTTGGGTGGTATATTCGGCGCAATCACGGGAGCGAGGGCCATTGCGTACGCTTTTACCGTCAGCGACGTTATTGTAGCCATCGTTCTTTTGATCGTCTTCTTTGCAAAAGGCGGCCACGTGCAGCGGCCTGCGCCGATAAAAACGATTCTGTCTCCCGCTCTTCCCGTTACGGCAATGCGTCTGTCTGCAAGCATTTTTGCCACTTTGCTCGCCATTGTTCTGCCCGCAGAATTGATTAAAAGCGGTCTGACGCCTACGGAAGCTACGGAGGCTTTCGGACGAGTCACGGGTATGGCGAACCCACTTTTGTTTGTTCCGTCTACCGTTACGGGCAGTATCTCCGTCGTTCTTCTGCCCGACATCAGTGCTTTAGCCGTCAAAAAAAATTACGACCTGCTAAATCGTCGACTTTCCTTTGGCATTAATTTTTCTTTACTTATATGCGGCCTCTTTATCGCGTTCTATTCCGTCTTGGGCGAAAAGATCACGCTCTTTTTATACGGAGACGAACTAAGCGGTCGCTATCTGTCTTTTGCCGCCCTATCCATGATGCCGATGTGCTTGTCGCAGATGTCGCAAAGCACTCTCAACTCCATCGGAAAAGAAAAACAGGCCTTTTATAGTTATCTTATCGGCAACGTGGTCATGCTCGTTCTTATCGCCGTTTTGCCCCGATATTTGGGCGTATACAGCGTTGCCGTAGCAACGGCCGTATCCTTTACCATAGACGCTTCTTTTAATTGTTTCTTCTTGCATAAAGCTACCGGGTGGGGACGATCGACCGTAAAATACCTGTTTTGCGGTCTGTCTTTTTCTGTAATAACCGCTTTATTTATCGCAAGTTTTCTTCCGCTCTTTGATAGCGCTTCTATCCTTCCGACCTTGGTCTTTTCCGGCGCTATCGGAACCTGCGTTTACTTATTACTGTCTTTTGCCGCCGGTCTCATTGACGTCAACGGCTTTCTTTCCGTTTGTAAAAAAAGCCGCTCTCGCGAAAGAAAGCGGCTTAAAAAGATCAGTTAGTTTTTCGACTGTCAGTCGAAAGAAGAATTACTTCTTCTTTTTCTTCTTGTTCTTTTTGGGCAGAACTCGTTGTTGTACAACCGGCCTCTTGATCTCGTCAACGTACTCGTCGGCTTCGAGAGCTTCTTCCTTTTCTTGCGGTTCCGGTTCGACTACGTCTCTGAAATCTTTCGTGGTCTTGACGTTGTTTTCTCCGATGACCTTCTTCGGATGCTTCTCTTTATACTTGCGTACGAGCACTACGATAACGACAACGATAATCACGACGGCAAGCACAACGCTGGAAATGTAAAGCCAGAAGTAATCGTCTTCGATCAATCTCTTCCAGAAGTCTTCCTTTTCTTCCGTTTCCTCATTGTTCTCATCTTCGTCTTTGTCAGAATCGTCATCCTTGTTTTTTTCATCCTCGGCATACTCGTATCTCATCACTTGGGAGTGTTCGTCGATCAGTACACCTTCTTCGTTGTACTTCCCGTCGATGCCGGCCTTATATTGGGCTTCGTCGATCTTTTCCATCGAAACAAGGTCGATAGCCAACATACCGACAAGCAGGTTGGAATACACGTTATTGTCGTTTTTCGTCGTCTTATCGCCGAGATAGAACTTCCAGTTACATGTCTTGGCGGAAGAAGACGAGTTATAAATGTACAACGTATAGGTCTTACTGCCAAACAACGTTTCGGTATCGTGTTCTTCGTCCTTACTGTAAGAACTGATATACATCTTCAAATCGCTGGCGTCCTTTTCGCCGGAGGTAAAGCGCATCTCGGCAAAGCAATCGTCATAAGAGTAGCTAAGTTTGTAGTAATCGGTACCCGCCACGTATTCGGCCGTGACGACGGTATACTTAGAACCATTCTTGACGTAATAATTCGATTTCTTGTTCGCCCAGTCCGTGCTATCGGCGGCCGCGTCGGCGTTGGACTTGGTATAGACGGGTTTTGCGATCAAAGTATTAGCCGCAAAGGTCAACTTATAGTAAGAACCGGAAGCAATGGAAACGTTATAAGAAGAGTCAAGCTCAAAACGTTGATCGGCACCGGTAGCGGTTTTGTTGCTGAGCATCAAAACGTTGTTTCCTCCGGACTTTAACAATTCGTCGTTATAAAGCTTGGTGAACTCTTTCAGAAATTCACGCCATTCGGCGTCGGTTTTGCTGTAACCGAAGATATCGTTGAAGACCAATTTGTCTTCGCCGTTACTGTACAGATAGGACAAAGCGGTATACATGTCTGCGTCGGACTCTTCGACGTTGGCGTTATAGACGCCGTATACGATGTTGGTATAGGTCGATTCTCCCGAGTCTTGTTCGGTCTTACGATTATAGTTATCGGTCGTGTTACCGAACTTATCGACATTCGAAGTCTGTTTTTCCGAGCTGTCGAAAGAGTCGATGGTATAACGAATGGCATACGCATAAGAAGTAGCGTCCTTGTACAGAAGCTTGTGATCTGCTTGCAGAATGCCACCGTTATTTTCGATGTCGTCTTCGGCTTCGCTATATTCTTTTTCTTTGATTTCGGTCACGCGAACAACGTCGAAATACACAGCGCCCATGCTCAGATCGTCAGCTAAATAATAGGTCTTTCCGTCGGCTACGCTAGAATCGGTTTTTTGCACCTTGCCGTAAGGATTACCCAAGCAAAGGCTGATAGAGGGAGAAACGGTAAAGTTACCGGTCTTAACAAAGATCACGTATTCTTCCCATTCTCCATTGGTAGTAATGTTACTGTAACCGATAACGCCGTCTTTCGACAAAGCCGCTTCTACCGAGCCGCCCGCACCGGTCAGGGCAATGGTTGCTTTGGTATTTTGTTCCGTCTTGACCCAGACGCTGAACTTATAGAAAGAGTTAGCGGAAAGGGAGGCGGAGGATGACGTTACGGCAACAGCCGCCTGATAATCGGATTCGATCATGTACAGATAGTCGTACTCCGACTTATACGTTGCGTTATAGTCGCCGTCTTTTACTTTTCTCGCTCCCGAACGAACGGTCTTTTCGCCTACGATCTCGGTGGGAGCTTTCGTTCCGCCGTTGCTGATGGTAACAACCGAAGAGAGATCGGAAGCGGCGTTTACGCTGACTGCCTTTACAGAGACGGAACAATCGCGCCAAGAAGCGTAATCTGTCAAAGAGGCAAGATCAAAGGAATTGTTTTGCGCAGTCGTGGCAGGCATCTGATAAAGCAAGACGGTCTTTTCTTTATTATTATCGTCTTTATACTTACCCCAGATTTCATAAACAATCTCTTCCGTATCCGGGATGGCCTGTCCGTTGCTTCCGTATCCGACGGGTCGATTCCAAGTAATCGTATTGCCGGTACGGGTAACGGCAGGGGCTTCGAACTTGTTATTATAAATGGTACCAACCGTCCAATTCAGGATAGGAACGATACTGCCTTCTTTAATGCCGTTTTCGTCGAAATCGCGATCCTTGACGTTAGCATAGTCGATAGAACTGTAAGAAGCGTTCTTGATCTTTCCGCCGTCTATATCGTAAGAAGCGTTATCGAGAGAAAGGCTGTCAACAATCTTGTCGCCCGTCTTATGGCTGTCGTATTCGCTCTTAATAATCTCGATGCAGTTAAACGAAGCAATTTCGGTCTTGCCTTTTACATACGAATACGTATCCCAACGAGTACCGTTGTTCATCGCGACTTCCAGGCTGAGATACCAGGTCGTATCCTTGGCGCCGTGAATGTAGTAGACGACTTCGGTCCAGTCTTCGCTGGTATAAGCGGAGACGGCCGTGGAGAAATCGGAGAATTCTTTATCGCCGGCTTTCTTTTTCAATAAGGTAATATTGACGCCTCCGTCCACGTCGGTGGTTTTTACCTGGAACGCAAATCGGTAATACTTATTGGGCAGGATCTTTATTAATTTATCATCTTCCGCTTCATACGTAAGAGTGCTTGCGGTCGCTTCGGTATGTTCGTAAACCAATTTATACGAGTTATAAGTACCGACGTCCTTAATCTCGATCATTTGCAAAGCGTCGTTATCTTCTTTGATAGAAATACTGACCTTATTTTCATCTCCGGCAGCCGTATCGGGAGCTTTGACTTTCTGCCAATCCTCGTTTTCGGGCTTTGCGTTGCCTACAGCGGATACCAAGCCGCCGAAAGCGATCTCTTTATCGGAGGACAACTCGGATAAGGTGTGCCAATTGCCGGCCGCATCGGACCCGACTTCTTTAACCTCGACGTTATCGAAAAACACGCCGCCGATCATCTTATTCGTCGCGTTGTCATTCTCGCCGAAAATAAGGCTGAGCGAAACCGAACGGGCGGAGAGCTGATTGCCTCGGATATAAAGCGTCAGTTTCTGCCAGACGTTGATATCGGTGGTAACGGCGTCGTATTCGTCGCCGGCACCGCTGACGCGGAAAGTCGCGTGCGGAATATAAACCGATTCGTTATTAACGGTATGTTTATTGGCGTTCAACCAGGTCTCGCATTCGCTTTTATACAGGTCTACGGCCTTTTCGTACTCATCGAGGTCTTTATTGTACTGTACGAGATCGGTATTGTACTTGTCGACGGCGTTTACCATCGTATTCTTATCCTTAACGTTCTTGGCACGCTCGTACAAATAGGCTTTCTTTAAGAAAGCAAGATCGTATCCGAGCTGGGTCAAATCCGTCTGAGTAAAATTAATACTGCCGACAATAGAACCGGCACCGAGACAGTTATAATATAAATAGGTATACAAGAAAGCTTCGGGAGTGCTGTTATCGGTGTTTTCGATAGTCAGTCCGAAAGTGTTGTTCAACCAATTTCTGGTTGCTTCGATGTTGCTTTCATAATACGTTTTCGCGTTCTCTTCGGCGGAAACATATTTATTCTTAAGGGAGGACAGGAAAGGATTAATGTCGGAAGCGCCGAAAGAGCCGAGTTCGGTATTCTCGTCATTAGACAAAGCGTCAAAGTAATTAATAACTTTTTCTTGTCCGTCGATCGTTGCTTTTTTCAGAACGTTATTTTCATCCTCGCTGTACTTTTTGAAAACACGATAGACGTTCTTCTGGGCGGTAGTATAGGTGGTGGTGCTACCGGCAAGAGGATCGGTTAATGCCTTCGGCTTCGAGACACTTCCGGAATAAGCGGGCAGAATGGACTTAAAGCCATCGGCGGCCTGGTCGCCCATATACGTTTTTTCTTTCTCATATTGGGTGGTCCAGACGTAAGCCCAAACGCTAATCTCATAATACTTATTGGCGTCGATCACAACGGCGTTGCCGTCGGTGGTGGAAAATCCGCTCGCGCCGAGGGTGTTATTATAGATCATGAGAGCGTACGTTTCGTCAAGATTGCTGAAATCACGTATAGCCGTCGCATTATCGCCTTTTTCCAATACCGTTTCTGCCCAGACGGTTTTGCTCATGAACTTACCGCTCATGTTGGTATAATTTACTTTGTCGTTTTTATACAACTTCGCGGGATCGACGATACCATAGTATTCGGAACCTGCGGTAGATCCGCTTATCAGACTCCAATAGGTGTTGCTGGTAGAAATATTGGACGAGCTATAATCACGGAGCTCGTAGAAGTACTTTCTGGAGGAGGAAGACTCGCCGAAATATGACGGATAGGACGTCAGGTGCAGCCTGTTGGCGAGATTGGCGTTCTTGAGATAATAAGCGGAATAAACGTCGTCGCGTCCGGCGGAAAAATCGAGGAAGTTCTCGTGCAAAGTCTTATCCGTGTTGTAATCTTCGAAAAGGGCTTCCGTCTGTTCGTTCTTTACTTCGTCAACCAACTTGGTGAACGTCACGTTATCGAACATAGCAAAGCCGCGAGTGGCGTACTTATCGTTGCCGTCGTTCTTATAAGTATCGGAAGTGGACTTGACGGGGCCGTAACCGAGCCACAGCTCGATGGTAACGGACATGTCGGAGTTCTTATTCGTTTCGATGTAAAGAGAATAGGTTTCCCACTCGTTCTTCGTGTCGATGGCAAGATACTCTTTTTCCATATCGCCGCGGATAAAGACGAACGCGCCGGAGTCGGCGTTTTCCACTTTGCTGCAAACGGAGAAAGAGAATTTATAGACGCTATCTTTGGTTAACGTAACGGCGCCGCTTTTAAGATAGATGCTTCCGGACGTCTTCTTCGAAGCGAACAGGAACGCGTTGTTATCCTGATTGACCTTTTCTCCCTCGATCACGTTGCCGTCGTCGTCCTTTTTATCCGTCAGCGGAGTCCTTTCGTTAACGCCGGGATTGGTAAAGGAAATGGGTTCGTCAAGCGTCTTTTCGGAACCGTCTTCGTTGAATTGGTCCTCGCTCTTGTCGATCGTATAAGAATTCAGAATGTTCGCGAAACTGTTTGCTGTCAAATCGAGCGCGCCGGCAAAAACGCCCGTACTCAGGTTACTGCCGCCGATCGGAGCCTTCAAACCGGCCGAACTGACCGTCCAATTCGTGACCGAATCGTATATGCCGTTCTTATTCGTCGAGCTGACGTCATAGAAGGTCCCGTTCTTTAAGACCTGTTCATAAGATACTTTCGACGTCTCATCATCTTTTTCGTCTTCCGGCTTGGTGTAGTCGGTACAAGCGACGAAAGCGATAGAAAAGACCAAAAGCATCATGAACGTGAAAACTGCCAAAAACTTTCTTTTCATTGTAACCACCTGATATGTAGTATTTCTTTTTACACGCGCGTATGCGAGCATACTCGCAGTTATAAACCATGATACCATATTCATAAAATTAATTCAACATTATTAAGTATCTTTTTCAGCAATTTATAAGGTCGATATCGATTTTTCCCGATTTTGCTCTTCAAAATACGGTCGTCCTCTTGATTTTTCGACAGAAGAAGACTATACTTAAAAAAAAAGTCCGGGGAGATTAATGTTATGGGAAAAAAGAGATTCAGCAAAGTCCTTTTCTTGGCGGTGGACGTTCTTTTCAAACATCCGCAAAATCCGCGTAAATTGTACAAGAAGTATTCTCAAGACGTGATCTGTGAAAAAGACGTCGTATTCGACGAGACCATACCCGATATTAAGCTGGACGCTTATCACGTAGAGCGTTCGGAAGGTAAATATCCCGTCATTTTCGAGATCCACGGCGGCGGTTTTTCTGCCGGAGACAAAAAGTATCGCACCGTGCTTTGCAACTGGTTTGCCAAAGAAACGGGCGCGTACGTCTTTAACGTTAATTACGGTCTGGGCGGCGAGATCATCTTCCCCGATCCGCTTATTCACCTCGTCAAGGCTTTTAACTGGGTGGTAGCCAACGCCGAAAAGTATAATCTCGACTTAGATAAGATGCTCGTTACGGGCGACAGTGCCGGCGCGTACTACGCTTCCGCTTTGTCCGTCTATAATGATTGTCCGGCTATGCAAGAGGCCTGCAAGACGCCCATGAACGGCAGGTTTTCCGGAGCCGTCTTCAACTGCGGCATCTACGATCTGCAACTCGCTCTCGGCGTAAAAGTCCTTTTCAACCTGACCGACCAGGTATGTCAGGACTTCTCGGGCATCATCCCGAAAGACTTCGAGACGTACCCCTATAAAGAAGCGGTCGACCCCATCAACTACGTTACCGATAAGTTTCCCAAGTCCATGATCGTCTATTCTGAGAAAGATATCTTCTGCGGCGGACAGGGAGAGGCTCTTGTCAAGAAGTTACGCAAGGCCAGCGTGTATGAAGAACATTACGCTTCCAAAAATTTCCTCGACAACCATACCTTTTCTCTCACCTGGTCCTCGAAGGCGGCAAAAGAAGCCAACGAACAGATAATGTCTTTCATAAAACGGTTTTTCAACGGCGAAATTGAATAAAATCGTATTTTAAAACATCAAAAAAAGCGCAACTCCATCTCCGAGCTGCGCTTTTTGCTTTTTAAAAAAGTTTTACTTCGTATAGTTGTCGAAATAGCCTTGCACGAGGATAATGGGCGTACCCTTGTCGCCGCTGCCGCTGGTAAGGTCGCATAAAGAACCGATCAGATCGGTCAGGCGGCGAGGCGTGGTGCCTTGAGACGCCATGTTGCCGACCAAGCTTTCGGTACCTTTATTGCGGATACGTTCGCTGATAGCCTCTTTCAGTTTTTCGCCGGACAGATCCTTGAAATCGTTATCGGCAAGGTATTTGAGTTTCAGTTCGTTGGGTTGACCTTCCAATCCCGCGGTATAGGCGGGAGAAACGACAGGATCGGCCAATTCCCAAATTTTGCCGACGGGGTCCTTAAAGGCGCCGTCGCCGTAGATCATGACCTCGATATTCTTCCCCGTAGCTTCTTTCATTTTGGCGCAGATAGCGTCGACGACGGGTTGACAATCACGCGGAAAAAGTTTGATTCTCTCTTCGGTGGCCTTGTTGCTGCCGAGCAGCCCGAACTGTTCGTTATATCCGCTGCCGTTTACCGGTTCGGTCATAATATCGTCGAGCGAGCAGACTTTTTCGGCGCCGGAAGCGTATAAAAGCCGCTTGGTGCGGACGCGGGTATGAATATCGCAGTTAATGACGTTTTTCGCATATTTCAGAATGGCGCGGCAGTCGTTGGCAAAAACGATTTCCACTTCGCAACCGACAGACGTGATGAGATCTCTGTAATATTCTACGTAATCGACGCCGGTAAAGGCGTGCTTTTTATAGCCGAACAGGTCGCGATACGTTTTTTCGTCAAGGACGTCGGTCCAGGGGTTGATATCGTGCGCGTCGAGGTCGTCCGCACTTACAAGATGATTTCCGACTTCGTCCGACGGATAACTGAGCATAAGCACGATCTTTTTTAACCCGGTAGCGATGCCTTTCAGACAGATCGCAAAACGATTACGGCTGAGAATGGGGAAAATAACGCCCACCGTCTTGTCTCCGAATTTTATTTTTACGTCTTTGGCTATGTCGGCAACGGTAGCGTAATTGCCTTGCGCGCGGGCTACGACGGCTTCCGTTATGCCGATGACGTCCTTATCATGGAACGAAAAGCCTTCGCTCCTGCTCGCCGCGAGGACGCTGTTTGCCACGATATCTACGATGTTATCGCCCTCTCTGATAATGGGGGCGCGGATGCCTCTCGATACTGTCCCAACCAATCTTTCCATATTTTTCTCCCTGAAAAAAAGAATAACGGTCAAATTTCTTCGACCGTTAACTAATTATAGAATATTTTTTCTAGAATGTAAATACTTTTCCGAAATTTTATTTTTTCTTCCTGTTCTTCAATATTGCGGCCTGCGGTTTTTGCTCTGTTCTTTTCGATGCAGGTTCCGTTTTTTTCTCTTCCGGAACAGGCTGTTCTTTCTGCTCTTCTTCGCCCATTTTTTCCTGAATGCTCTTCATTTTCGCAGCGTAATCGACCTCTTTCTTCTTGGCAGGGAAGAAACTCCACACGGCGGTAATCAAAAAGACGACCAGAACGAAGCTGACGACGGCGCCGCGCGCGAGCATGCCTACGAGCTGGCGTATAACTATATTACTGCTGATAAGGTACATCCCGAAGCAAACGGAAGAAATAAGCAGCGCGCCGGTAAAAATAGCCGGCATGGACTGCGTTGCGGAAAGCACGGCGCATTCTTTACCCGTCTGACAATCTTTACGATTCCTCTCGAACGTATTGGCAAAAAGTATGGCATAGTCCACCGTACAACCCAGTTCTACCGAGCTGATGATAACGTAAACGATAAAGTTGACGCTCTCGCCGGCAAGATAGGAGAAAGCGAGGTTAATCCAGATACCCAGTTCTATAACGATGACGATCAAAAAGCTTTTGAGCGGATTACGGAGCAGAATACAAACGATCAGTAAAATAACTGCGGCGGAAACAAGAGTAACGCGCAAAAAGTCTCCCGGTGTGATCTCATTCATCTCATATCCGGATATCACGGTCCCGATTGCGTGGGTTCTGTTCTTTCCGAAGTACTTGTCGCACAGGTTGTCTATATCGGCGTAGATCGTCCTCGCTTCTTCGTCTTCGGCATTGCCGTTCATGCTGATGGTATACAAAGTATACCACTCTCCCTCCACGCGACTAAAATAAGAGTCGATGGCGCCGGTATCCATCTCCGACAAAATGCTTTTTATTTTTTTTACCACGTCGGTCAATTGTTCCGTTTCTTTGTCTTCCAGCCCCAGCAGAGGCAAATAGGTAACGAGTTGAGACAGATCTGAGGTCCCGCTGTCGCTGCGGTCGAGCAGGAGTTTAACGTATTTTTCTTCTGCGTTGAGCGCAGTAAAAGCGCTTATTACGCTGGTAATTCGCCCTTTGCCCGCATTTTCGAGCGCGGCGGCAAAATCCTTATGGGTGGCTCCTTCCTTTTGCATTTCGAGCGGAACAGCGACAATAATCTGATTGCCTAATTCATTGGACAGTATCTGTTCTTCCGTTTTATTCTCTTTTTCATACAGTTCGAGATAGCTGAAAGGCACTTTGGACTGCGCAAGGTAACACGGGACGAGAAGTCCGAGCGCAACCACGATGAGAACGATACGGGAAAAGACGGAGAACCGCGCGACCGGACGGGCGATCATACCCTTTTCGATCGGCCTTTTACGTTTGGCTTTTTGATTGATCTTCTCCACAAAACGATGGGTGGAAGAAGCGATCTGTTTATCTAGCAAATATGTCAGAATAGGCTGTAATAAAAGCACGGTCGCGACGGACAGGACGATACCCTTAATAAGGACGTTCGCAATGTCGGCGCCGATTCTGAATTGCATACAATAAAGGGCGGCGAAACCGCCTATGGTTGTCAGACCGCTGGCGATGATACTGGAGGCCGCTTCCGGCCAAGTGGAAATCGTTGCCTCTTTCGCGTCAAGCAGGCTCCGGTTCTTATGGTACAAATGCACGTAGAATACGGCGTAGTCCATAGTAATGGCAAGTTGCAACACGGCGCTGATAGCGAAACTGATGATACTGACGGACGGGAAAAGATAATTCATACCCATGCTGATGACGATACCGACCGTCAAAGTCAAAAGCATAATAAAGGGTTCTATCCAAGAAGAAGTGGTCAAAAAGAGAATGACGAGCACCACGCAAACGCCCATCAAAATAAACCACGGCAGATCGCTCATTACGTCGTTTGTGAGTCGTTGCGCCGTCTCTATGGAACCCGAAGAGGCAAAATCAGTATACGAGAACGCCTCTTTTATGCGATCGAGCAAAGCGTAACTTTCTTGGCCGGCACCGTCTGTGGACAACATAAACAGGACCACGTAGTCGTACACCCCGTCCGAATTCGTCTTCTGCCTCAAAAACGAATACATAGAGGACGGATCGATAAAATCGACGTCCGTCCCTGACTCTTCGGCCAGTTTAATGAGCATTCTTATTTCGGCAGCCGCCTGTAAGTCTTCGTCTTCGATTCCGTCGAGAGCCTTTTCGATCAGCTCTTTGTTTTCGGAAATCAACGTTAGGGCTTCGGCTATCTTTGCTTCGGTCGGTCCAACGTCGTCAAGCGAGCCCGCCCAAGTGATACCCGCGATCAATTCTTCTTTTGACAAAAGCTCGATCTTCTCTTTAAGAACGGATTCTTCCCCTTTGCTTTCGTCTACGCGCACAACCATAGTGGCATAGCCGCGGATGCCGAATTCGTATTCCATAAACGTAAGACCCGTCTTCGTCTCCGACTTTTCGTCCAGGTAGCTCGCCACGTCGGAATTGATCCTATCCCCTTTCACAACGAAAAAAACCGTCCCGACGACAGAAACGGCGAAAAGAATAGCCAAAGCAAAAATGATGACGTTTTTATATTTAAGGATACCTGTTATAATTTTTTTCAGCATAATTATTTCCTTATTCCGTACCGTAAGGCGGCAAAGAGCTATTTTATATTATCATATAAATCTTCGTTCGTCAATAATCGGTCCTCTATTGATAGCTATCTTAAAAAATGTTTAAATACAGTTGAAAACAGCGTTTGACCGTAAAAGCACGTGACAATAACACGTGCTTTCTGTTTTACTCGGTCGGGTGGGTGGGCGGGCGAAAAGGGCCGGCCTTACAATAACGTTTCGTCGTAGACGGCGCGGACACCGCCGATAAACTTGGGACGAACGCGAGCGCAGACGAGATTGGCTTCGCCGATTCTTTTAACATCGATCCGAAGCGGTACCGCCACTTTTTTCAGATGCATACCGATGAGCGTATCGCCGATATCCATACCGGCGTCGGCCTTGATTTCTTCAATGACGACGGGATCAATAAACGAGGCGTAAGCGACTGTTGCAAGGGACCCGCCCGCTTTCTTTTGCGGAACAACGTTGACGATATCCGTATCCGGCACGGCGGCTCTTTCTATAACGATAGCCCTGTTCAGATGTTCGCAACATTGCACGGCAAGATATACGCCCGCTTTTTCAACGGCGGCGTTGATACCTTCATAAATTTCTTTGGCGGTATCGGGATCGGAATTGGTTCCGATCTTGCTCCCTACTACTTCGCTGGTAGAGCAACCTACGACAAGAACGTCTCCTTTTTTCAGCTTCGCCTTTTCTATTACTTCTTTCGCCGCCTGTTCGCATTGCTGTCTGATCGACATAACTTTCTCCTCAGTCTTTCGACTTATAATAGAGCATGCAGTGGCAAAACCCCTCGAAATCCGGGTCTGCGATCTGTTCGCGGAATTCTTTACACATGCACTTGGTGTCCTCGTTCATTTCTCTCCGACACGGACAATACCCTCCGCGCTTTTTGAGCCCTTCTTTTACCACGTCGACGACTTCCTGATTCGGATTAAGCGTAATTTTCACCGGCGCGTCTCCTATTTGATAAAAGCCGAAAAAGCTTTATGCGCCTGATACAGGTCGGCTTTTCCGATCAGCTCATACGGCGCGTGCATAGAAAGCACGGGCACGCCGAGGTCAACGGTATCGATATTACGGTTCGCAAGATATTTCGCCACCGTTCCGCCGCCCCCGAGATCCACTCTGCCCAGTTCTCCGGTCTGCCATATCACTCCTTCTTTTTCAAAAAGACAGCGAAGGAACCCTACGTACTCGGCCGAAGCGTCGTTACTGCCCGATTTGCCTCTGGCTCCGGTGAACTTATTCATGGCGACGCCCTTGCCGAGGTAAGCGACGTTCTTTTCTTCAAACGCGTCTGCATAGGCAGGATCGTAAGCTGCCGTTACGTCGGCCGAAAGACATTTGCTCCGGGCGCGAAGCAACGCGGAAGAGACGCCGTAACCGTCCGCTATACAGTCGATGAGGTCGGCGATCAGGTCGCATTGCATCCCGGTGTTGCCTTCGCTGCCGATCTCTTCTTTATCGGCAAGGATGGTCATGACCGTACGATCTGTTTCCGTCCCCAATGTCGCCGTGATCTCCGGATACGCGCATACTCTGTCGTCGTGTCCGTAAGACGCAACGAGCGCTCTGTCAAAACCAACGTCGCGCGCCTTAAAAGCGGGCACGGCCTCTATCTCAGCGCTCAAAAAATCTTCTTCGGATATCCCATACAGTTTATTCAGGATCTCAAGCACGCCTTTCTTTACCGCGTCTTTTTCTTCTTCGGGTAGCGGTATTGCCCCCACAAGAATATTCAGTTTTTCCGGGTTGAACGCGACGGAAACTTTTTTTTCGTTTTGTTCTTGCGACAGGTGCGGCAACAGATCGGTAACGTAAAAAACGGGGTCGTCGTCATTTTCGCCCACTTTCACTTCCACCTTACTACCGTCTTTTTTGACGATAACACCGTGAAGAGCCAACGGTATGGTCATCCATTGGTACTTTTTGATGCCGCCGTAATAATGCGTTTTTAAATAGGCAAGTTCGTTTTTTTCGTAAAGCGGAACCTGCTTTAAATCCAGTCTCGGACTGTCGACGTGCGCAACAAGAATACGAATACCTTCTTCGATCAATTCTTTCTTGCCGGCTTTGATCAAAAAAAGCGACTTTCCGCGATTGTTAAAAAACAATTTATCGCCGGGCTCGATCTTTTGCCCCAATGCGTACTCTTTATATCCCGCTTTCTTGGCCATGGCTATCGTTTCCGCCACCGCTTCGCGCTCGGTCTTTCCGTTGTCTAAAAACGTCTTATACCCTTCGGCATAAGAAAAGACGACTTCTTTTTCCTCTTCATCGACTTCTTTCAGTACGTTCTTTCTTTTATACGTCAAATCCATTTCGCACCTCGTTTCGTTCTCAGATATTCAAAAATTCTTTCAGGTTGGTCGAAAAGATTATTTCTCTTTCCTTTTCGGTCAACGGAATATACAGAAAGAGTTCCACTTCTTTGCTCGCGTTCCACATCGGATAATCGGTCCCAAAGAAAAACTTTTCGGCGCCAAGAGTATGGATCAACCGGGCAAGAAACTCTTTGTCGTCGAAAAAACCCGTCGTGGACGAAGTGTCGTACCACACGTTATCGCATCCCTTATATGCGTCGACTACTTGCTCCCAACAACTGTATCCCCCGAAATGCGCTCCGATAAACCGCATTTTCGGATATTTTTTTGCCATCTCGGCAAGATAATAGGGAGAAGAATAATTATATCTCTTGTCTCCGGTATGAAAAAGAATGGGTAAGCGGTCGCCGACGACGTTATAGATTTTTTGTCCCTCGGGCGAGTTGATGGCAAATTTCTGGAAGTCGGGATGAAGTTTAACGCCCTTGATACCGTTTTTGATACAAACGTCCACCTCGTCCGCAATCTCCTGTTCGGTCATATCCTGGTGAAGAGTCATAAAACCGATGAACTCGGGATGTTCTTTGCAGTTTTCCGCAATAAAACGGTTAATGGACAAGACCTGATGAGGAGAGGTCGCCACGGAATGAACGACATACTTACTGATACCCGCCTCTTTACCGAAAGCGAGAAGAGTCTCGACGGTGCCGTCGCCGGCCATATAGGCGGAATAAAAACTGCCCACGCTGGAAGCGGCCTTCACAGCGATTTTTTGCGGATAAATATGGGCGTGACTATCAAAAATCGTGTACTGTCCCATAGATGTACACCTCCTAATCGATTAAAAGATCTACGTAATTTTTATAAACCTCCGGCGCGGCGTCCTGCCACTTGACGGCGACGCTTTCCGCCTTTCTGAGATTGGGAACGACGAATTTCAGCTCGAAGAGTATAACTTGTCCGTTCAGCACGATACAGTGTACGGTATAACTTCCGTCTTTGTTTTTTTCGTAGTTGCAGACGAATTCCTGCTTCTTGCGGTATTTCAGTTTATTCTGACGAATGTATTCGGACACGTCGTCGCGGAGAGACTTGAAAATACTGCTGTAAAAATAACTGAGACAGACTTTGCCGTCGTCGCTGATAGACAAAAGATGATCGCTGCCGCCGTTTTTATCGGCTTCGGACATGACGAAACGGGCGCCGATGAGCTCGTCGACAAAGTGCCCGAAACAGAAGTACGGGATCCAATTATTGTCGATACAACACATCTGCGTTAAGATCTCCTGACTTATCGCCGTCTCATACTTGTCGAGTATGAACAGGATAAGCAATTTGTTCTTGATATCTTCGTCGGTAATCATCTTCCAATAGCCTTTATTTGGGTGGTATTATATCAATAAAAAACCGTTTTGTAAACACTTACAAAGTAATAGCGGAAAAATTATTTTTTATCCGTACTCCCGAATCCGCCGTCGCGTATACCTTCCGCATTATCGTCTACGGTCAGTCCGAAAGGCAGAAATATGCCCTGGCAGAACGCTTCGCCCTCTTTCAATACGAGCGTTTTTTCTTCTTTGGAATCATTTGTGATCTTGCAAAAAATATGTCCTTCGTTTTTGCTGAAATAATAATCGCTGTCGATAATGCCGACGGTGTTGTTCAGTTGCAGACGGAACTTAAAACCGAGACCGCTCCGCGGAAAAAGCATAAGAACCCACCCTTCGTCCATACGTGCGCGGATACCGGTGGGGATCAGAACGGTTTCGGAAGGTTTCAGACAGATATCCCGGGTCAGATAAAAATCGTATCCCGCGCTTCCCGTCGTGGCTCTCTTCGGCAAAACGATCCGATCGTACGCACCGCGCGGATCTTCTCCGGAAAAACCTGCCGCAAAACAATCGTAACTGACTTTTTCAAACTGCGCGATCTTATTCATGACGCTTTTTCTCCTTTGCTTTGCGAATAGTATAACACCTTTTTTATTTTTCGACAAGAAAAGACAAATCAAAACAAAAAAAACATATCGATATCGTTCATAATCAAAACATGATCATAAAAAGACGTAAAAAGTGCGAGATAGACCCGAAAGAGGTTCTGATCAAAAAGCAAGCCGACCGCATCGAAGAGCTCCGAAAAGAAAACGGTCTTCTTTCGGCGAAACTCGAAGAATACGGCAAGCGCGAAAAAGAAATTTCGGAAACCGTCCTGTTCGCCAAGGCCCGTCAGGACGAATACCTGAGCGACCTGAGGATTCGTTACGCGTTGGAAAACGAACGTCTTCGGCGTTTCTGTGAGAAAATGGACTGCTATAAATCACGTGAAGAACTTATGCGAGCCTACGACGACTCTTTTTCCGCCGTAAAAAAAGCGCGGGAAGAATTGGAACGGGTCCTGAAAGAAGATCTCGGAACGGGGACGGCCGATTATCTTTCCGAACGTAAGCGTCTGAACGACAAAGAAAATATGCCTTTCCCTACGGCGGAATCTCTGGTCAGAAGCGACCTGAATAAAGTAAATTCTTTAACCGAAGAAGAACTGCAAGAACTGCTCGATCAGATCTGAGCGTCGGACAAAGATAAGACCTCTTTAAAAAAACGTTCCGGCGTCAGAACGTCCGCTTCTTCTTCCTCTTTGCCGCAAACGGAAAAAAACAGTCCGTTCTTTTGCCCTACGGTAAAGACGTCGCCGCAAATAAAATAGATTCCGTCGCCCTCCACTTGGGAAAAATCGGTGGTCGTAAGAAAAGGGAGCACCCCTTCTCCGCTCTTTTTACCCAGGCTCTCTTTCATCGTCCACATCCGCGTAAAAAGTCCGTCGCTTCGGTCGATTCGATCGAAACGCTTCTTTTCATTTTCCGATAAGATCCTTTCCGCAAGCATATCTTCATAACGAAAAACCGTTTGGACGTCCACTCCGATCTTATTCTTCGAGGCACAGGCCGCCGCTCCCGATCTGTCGTGAGAAAGGCTGATACTTATCTCTTTATTGTCAGACAGATAGGGCTTACCCTCCGACCCGAAGTCGAACAGAGGCGCTTTTTCATAACCGAAACCGTCCCGTAACAAAAGCCGGAGCAATAAGTATGCGCTCGCCGACGCGATTTTATCCTGAAAAAAGCGAAGATCGTCCACTTTTTTCTTCCGTTGAGAAGAAAGTTTTCTGCAAAACGTTTTCAGTTCTTCTTCCGAAAAGGCACTCGGATCGGGTAACAAATAAAACATCAGTTTTTCTTCTTGGACAGAATATAGTCCACGAGGTTGGCGTCGTACAAAAATCTTTTGTTATGCTTTTCCAGAATGCCGATAACGGCGATCCAGACGGAGCCGAGCAAAATACTGAACAAACACAATACCTGGTAGGGTTTCATGCCCAGCCAGTTGGCGATATGGTCGCCGCGTAAGAATTCGGTCGCAAAGCGCGTCGCGCCGTAAAGTATCATATACAGCGGGTAGGCTTTTCCTTTTGTTTTCCGTTTGGTCAGATAGAAAAAAAGCACCGCGGCGATCATGATTCCGATAAACGACTCCAGAAGTTGAACGGGGAATTCGATCCGGCCGGTCTGATAGTTATACATTCCGTTCGTCCATTCGATACCGTAACAACAGCCTGCGGTAAAACAAGCGATCTTACCTAAACCCATATCGAGCGCGAAAAAGGGCGTCAACAGATCGGTGCCGTGGCGGAAGTCCATGCCTGCGATGATCTGAATGCCGATCACGGCGACAGGCCCGAAGAAGAGCATGGAAAAATAATTGCTATACGTAAAGTAGGTATCGTTGGCAAGAAAAGGCGAAAGATCGCCGAATACGTATATCGCGTTATACAGCCCTATATAGGCGGCGGAGGTAATAGCGATAAAGGTCCACTTGGAAAAAAGAACGCGCAAAAACTTATTTTTCAGGCGCAGACTTTCCGTCTTTTCGTAAGCGATACGCGTAAGCGACCAGTTATCCTCCTTCCTGCACATAAAAAACAGAAAAATGGCCACGCTGAGGACGATACTGACCACGTTATTGATCTGTTCGTACAGATCGGCTTTTATCATATTGCTTTTTCCTCCCTTTTTGCCGAAAGTTCCGATTTGACCTTTTCGCGGAACTTTCCCGTAAAAGTATAAAACGCCGCGGGGATCATACCGAGGCACATACCGACCGCGGGCACGAGCGTCGCGGCGATGAATATGCCGTTTTTTACGACCGGCGGTTGCGTAAGCGCGGCTTCCGTCTCGTTATATCCGCATGCTTGCAGAATAACGGCTACAACCAGGATGGGCACGGACTCGATCAGTTGCGATACCATAACCTGCGTGGAAAAGAACGTGCCGTCGCGGCGCACTCCCGTTTTCCACTCGCTGTAATCGGCGCATTCGGGAATCAGATTGCTTTTCATAGAATCGAACGTTCCTCCGATCGCCCCGATCAAAAAATAATAAGCAAGAAAGATAAATAAAGAAGCTTTGTTCCATCTGTCGTAACCGAGGAAGAACATTGCGACGCACAAAGCGATACCGACGGAAGAAAAGACAAAGTATGCCTTTTTTAATCCTACCTTTTTGAAGACCGCGGGGAAGAGAGCGTCTCCTACCGCCGTACCGGCGCCGATAAGTCCGATCATAACAGGCAACATGAGTTCCGACGGTAAAAACGACTTTGTCCCGTCCGGATAAAGAACCTGTCCGTCTGCGCTCCCATAGAGGTACTTGCCGGCATAGGTACTGATCTCCGACGCCGCAAACACGGTGGCCCCGATAAGAAGAGCAAGATCGAATACGATCATGGGCTTTGTCGTCGCAATCGCTTTAAAATTGTCTTTCAGGGATACTTTTTCTTGATGAACGGTTATCCTTTCTCTCGTTCCGAAGAACGCTACGGAAGCAACGACGCCGCCTCCGAAACCGAAGATAAGGCCGCCGTATAAAAAGCCGTATTCGTTCCCGAACGACTCCAAAAGAAAGGGTACGGCGACGACGGGCACGGCGCCGGCTATTGTGGTCACGACGTCGGCAACGGCCAGGAAGGACGAGCGATCTCCCTCCTGATCGGAAACGACGGACGCAAGCGACCAGAACGGAACGTCGTGCAGATTATAAGCGGCTTCCCACAGAAGATAGGCTGCGAAACAAAGGACGACCTTTGCCGCTTCGTTTTCCAGTCCGTACAGCGTGGGAGAAACAAAGCAGGCGGCGGTCACGACGGCAACGACGAAAGAAAGCCAGAAGAGATATGGACGGAACCGTCCGTACTTCGACTTGCCCACATCCATCTTCATGCCGGCAAACGGCAAAAGGAGCATAACGACGACTTTGGAGAGGGTAATGATTACGCCGCCCCAAACGGGAGAAAGCCGTACCGTATCGGTAAAGTAGATCAGCGCGAACAGCGACACGAAAGAGTCGACCAGTCCCTTTCCGAAACTGCCGACGCCGTAAGACAGATATTCGCTTTTCTTGACCGGGTTTTTACTCATTCTCATACTCCATTGTCGAAAGAAGAGTATCATCGAAGTCTTTATCCGATATGAAATAATGATCTTTTCCGGCAAGAATCGTTGTTTTTATCTCGCCGTTTACAAACTTTTTCCAGCGTTTTTTCGCTCTTTGGGAAACCGCAAAGGGATCCTTCTCCGCAAGAAGAAGCACGACGGGCGCGGAGAGAATCGGTTTTTCCGCTTCTATACGCGCCGCACGCGACGCGTCTTTTCTGAACAGCGGCGCGAAATCGGTCTCGCCCCCTTTCAGACCGCCTTTTGCAAGCGCGGCAAGGATACTCTTATCGCTCGAATGTTTCCATGAGTCGACGGGTCTGCCGAAGAAAGAGGAAACGGCGTCCGGCACGTGCGCGCCGAAGACGACGAGGTCAAAACCGACCTCCCGGGCAAGTTTCAACGCGGTCATACTGCCGAGACAATGAGCGTATAAAACGACTTTTTTATATCCGGCTTTTATCTTTTGGATTTCCTGAATGACCGCCGACCAATCCTTTTCGTCAAAGGTGCAACTTACCGCGGCGTACACGTCGTACCCTGCCGGAGACAGGTTTTTATAAACGCGCGCCGTGCCGCCGGCATAAGGAATACATACGACGGCTTTTTCGTTGCCGCCGACAAACTTCATAAAATATTCGTTATGCTCTCTCAGATACAATTCCCGTACGGAATTTGCGCGAACGAGGTCTGCGAAAGAAAACCCGTACGGAGCCAATCTGACCGACAAACGGATACGTTCCAGACTGCCGATTCCCGCTTCTTCAAAGGGTGTATCGAAGCCGATCTTTTCGCCGATGATTTCTTCAACCGCCTCGAGAATGGTTTTTGCTGTTCGCGGTAAAGAGATTTTTTCTTCAAAGGCTTGTAAAAGCGCGGCAAGATCTCGTTTTCCGTTATCTGACAGCGGGATTTTGTCGACGTAGATACGTCGGGCAGGCAACAGATACTCGGGCAAACGCCGCCTGATCTCTTCTTCCGTTTTTTCTTTGTCTTCGCATACGATAAAGGCGCATAAAGCAGGCACTTTACCGGCCACGGCGACGACTACGTCTTTTACGCCGTCGATCTTTCCTATCTGCCACTCGATCTCTCCCGGTTCGATACGCATTCCGTTCCATTTCAGTTGTCTGTCCTTTCTTCCGACAAAGTGAACTTGTCCGTTCTTATCCGTCCAGCCGATATCGCCCGTAAAATACTTCCCTCCGACAAAGCCGCCGCGGTTCTTACCGATGTACCCGCTCCCCACGTTTACGCCGCCGACGACGATCTCGCCTTCCACGTACGGCGGAACGACCTTTCCGCAAGAAACAACGGATATCTCCGTATTATCGATGGGTTTTCCGATAGGAACGTCCGTCTCGTTCCCTTTCAGGTCGTAATAAGCGACGTCTACGGCGCATTCCGTCGGACCGTAAAGATTATGAAGCGACGACTTCTTACCGAAAACCGCATTATGCTTTTCTACCGTCTTCTTCCCCAATTTTTCCCCGGACAGGAACAGATCCTTAATGGGCGCGGCTCCGTTTTCCTGACAATACTCCAAATAGATATCGTAAACGGAGGGAACGAAATGGGCCTGCGTGACGGAATACTTTTTAACAAGAGCGGCTATCGTTTTCGGTTCGGCATGGAGACCGGGAGGAGTAAGAACAAGTCTGCCGCCGAAAAGAAGGGGACGGAATATATCCCATACGGAAACGTCGAAAGTGTACGGCGTCTTTTGCAGAACGGAGCCGCCGGCGAGCGGATATTTATTTTCCATCCAGCAAAGGCGGTTGGCGATGGCTCTGTGAGATATTCTGACGCCTTTGGGACGTCCCGTCGAACCGGAAGTGTATATGACGTAGCAGATATCTTCTCCTTTTACGTCAGCGACGAAGCCCGATCCGTCGTAACGGAAAGAAGACATGAAATTCTGATCAAGTATCGTCCGGACGCCGGAGTCTTCGACCATGAACTGTACCCGTTCTTCGGGATAATCCGTACCGATGGGCAGATACGCGTTGCCGGAAAGTACGATACCGAGGAGTGCGACGATCATGTTAACGCCGCGTTCGAGCCGAACGCCGACAATTCCTTTATCGCAACGTTCATGCAGATATCCCGACAATATTTCCGCGCGACGTCTTATTTCTTCCGCGCTGTACTCTTTATCCGCTATCAGCGTAAAGTCGGCACGGTTATTCCATATCTCCGTCAACGTCGAGGGGTAAGAGACTTTCGGACCTGAAAGCGGCTCGTAAACGGTCTCCTTTCCTTCCAGAATTTCGTCCACGCAATCGGCGTACAAGGATAAAAACGCGTCGATCTCCTCCGGAAGATATTCTCCGTCGTTATAAGAAATATCCGCAATAAACTTATCTTCTTTGCTCACTGCGAGCGTAATGCCGTAATTAGTGCTGTCGCGTACATACAACGGCTTCGTCCTTGCCTTCGATTCTATACTGTCGTAAACAAACAACATTCCGATCGGATCCCGGATCCGTGCCCTCTTAAAAATCTCGTTCAACGGACAAATCTCGTACCGAGAGGAATCGCTCGCCTGTTTTTCGATCTCGATCAGAACCTCCCGCGCGTTTTCCGCACGAACGCGAACGGGTACGGTGGCGATATATAGTCCGACGGCATTCGCCGTCTTCGCGTCTCTGCCGGAAACGACCTTACCGAAAATCACGTCCGTTTTTCCGCAAACGATCTGAATAAACCGAGCGACTGCTGCCTCGAAAACGCTGTTTTCCGTCACGCCGTTCTTGCAAACAAAAGAAAGTGCTTTTTCTCTTGAACATATCTCCTTGACCGTATGCCTGTTTTCTCCGCGAACGCCGCCGCCGTGACCCGGCACAAAAGACGATGCCGCCCCTTCGACAAGATTCTTCCAATAGGCATAATCGCTTGCTCCGATCTTGTACGGATATTCCGAAGCATAATTACAAAAAGACGCGTCTTCTATCTTTTCGGGCATCCTATCTTCTTTATAAAGTTTCTCAAACTCGTCAATAAATAAGCCCTCAGACCAAGCGTCGAGCAGAATGTGATGAGAAGTAATAAGCAAAATATCGCCGACGATATCCAATCGCAAAGGCACGCCGTCGAAGGGCGAAACGCCCTCTTTTACGCGGCGTTTTCGGACGACGGAAAGATCGTCCGCGACGTTTACTTCAACGTGTGCGGAAGCAAGAACGCACTGATAGATATTACCGCTTTTACAAATCACGTAGACGGTACGGAAAACGGCGTATTTATTCGCGAGCGCATTGAGTAGCTTTTCCGCTTTTTTAACGTCCGGCACGAACGGCAATCGGACGGCGGATTGTTCCAGATACTCCTCTTTATTGTCCTCCGAATGGAACAGCATCCCCTGTTGCGTGGGCGTCAAGGGCGCAATACGGACGGGGCACACTTTCATCACTTCAACAAAGTCGTCTTTATCCATCCCGGGATAGCCGAGATCGGCGGGCGAAAGTATCTTTTCTTTTTCATCCGAGCAGAGAGCGCAGAGGCTAAGAAGTTCTTGACGAAAACTTTCTTTCAGCCTTTCTCCGACTTCTTTCGACGGGCCGTTGAACCGTAAAGAAAAATTCAGAATGCCGCCGTTTATCTCCCCTTCCACGTCCAGAGCTTCTCTCTCCCGATTCGTCTCGGAAATGGGTAAAGAACATAACTCCACGGACGAATTCCCGATGTCGTATTCTCCCATATAGTTAAATATTATATCCGGCGCCGTTTTTTCTTTCATAAATTGATATCGTACGCCGCCCTCCGGCACGGACAGAAGCCGTTCTTTATTTTCCGTCACGCATTCTTCTTCGCTTCCTTGACCGGAGAAAACGACGGGATAATAAGAAGTAAACCATCCCACCGTACGAGAGATATCTCCGTCGAATAGCGGCTGGCGGCCGTGACTTTCCATAAGCACCGCCGTTTCCTCTTTTCCGAACGTACGGTTTACCGCGCGAGCAAGCGCAGTCAACATGGTTACGTCCTGACGCGCGCCGAAAATACGTCCGGCGTTTTTCGAAATCCGATCTGTCTCTTCTTTCGATAAGCTGAATTCGATCGAAAACGGCGCGTTTCCTGTTTCCGTAAAGACGGGCGTCACGCGCTCTTCCGTCCGATTCCAAAAGTCCCTTTCTTTTTCAGATATCTTGACGCCGGCGGCACAGTTTTTCGCCCAGGTCAGGTAAGAGGACGTTTTTTTCGGGAGTTTTTCGCCGGCGCAACCGAAAGAAATATCTTCCAGAATAACGCGCCAGGACACACCGTCCACAACAAGATGATGAGCGCATAAGTACAGATACTCCGCGCCCTTTTTTCGTATCAACGCCGCCGTAAACGTCGGTCCGGACATCTTTATTTTCTTCCTGATCCCGGCGCACGTTTTTATCACGTCGTCCGTTTCCGTCTCTTCGTAAGAAAGCGGTGCACTTTCGGAAACTTCCGGCACGATCAACCTCCCGTCGGAGAAAGTCGCCCGAAGCATATCGTGATGTTCGTACACGGCTTGCAACGCCTCCCGGACGGGACCGAAGCTTTTTTCCGACTTTATTAAAACCTCCTGCACGTAACCGTCCGGATCGGAATAGTTTCTTTCAAAAAAGTCGGTCATAACGGGCGTAAGCGGCACGGTACCGCAAAAAGCAGTCGACAGTCCCTCCTCGTTCTTGGCGTACCATGCCATTCTCTCTATCGTTTTTCCCTCCATGATTTCTTTAACGGTAAGACGATAACCGTGGTTGCGCAATTTAGCCGAGAGACGAATCGCCTTGATGGAGTCGCCGCCGTATCGGATAAAATCGGCGTTGGCGTCGTCTATTTCGTCGATTCCGAGGATCTCGCTCATACACTTTGCAACGAGCTTTTCTTTTTCCGTCGACAACGGGACGTATTCCGGGACGCGTTCTTCTTTCTCCTCGATAATCGTCCGGAGCGGGAGTTCTTTTCCTGTCGTTTCCAATACTCCGACGTCGGGCATGTAAACGAGAGCGGATAACGTTTTGGCAAAAAGATCGACGAGTTCATCGGCTTCTTCCTCAGAATAACGATGGCCGTTATAACGCAGCGTATATTCCTTACCGCCGTTTCCTATTTCTATTTCTACGTCATAATTGGTCTGATCCATACAAGAAACGATATTATCTATCCCTTTTATGCCGTCAAAATCATTAAAAACCACAATACTGCCCATCCGGACCGCTTTTCCCGTTAAAGGCACAAACCCGTATTCGATATTATTGAGGTTCTGCCTTTCCACGTCTTTGATTAAATCGCGGAAGGTCGTATTCCGGTCAAAGCGCACCCTGACCGGCGCGGTAGAAATCAGCATGCCGACCATTTCTTCTATACCGTCGATCGGTTCGTTTCTGCCGGAAAGCACGTTACCGAACATCGCGTCGCACGCGCCCGACGCAATACCGAGCGTAACGCCCCAGGCCGCCTCTACGAGCGTTGCTCCCGTGGTAGACAGTCTGCGCGCTTCGGTGAAGATATCGTACGGAAAAACTTCCGTTCTCTCTTTTGCCACACCGAGCTCCGGCCTGAGCGAAGATGCGGAAGGATAGTCGAGCGCGCCGCAAAAGTCTTTTTGAAGGTCTTCGTAATAAGCTTGCGCCGTCGACTGATCTTTTTTGAGTATCCGTTTTACAAAGTCGGAAAAAGATGGAGCGCGCTTTGCTTCTTCTTTTGCTTCCGCACATAGGTCGTCAAAGTTTTCGTTTTTTTTCAAACGGTCGTAATATCGGAAAAAATTCGAGAACAACGCTTCGTTTGACCACCCGTCCGCTATGAGATGATGACAGAGGAAGACAAGATAATTTTGTTCTCCGCGCACGTAAGTTACACGGAAAAGCACGTCCCTTTCAAGATCGAACCCGCGTTCGACGTCCCTGTTGACGATATCGATAACGTCGCCGTCTGCAACGGAGAAGTCAGGCGTACGATCTTTAAGAACAAGTTGAACGCCGCCCTTTTCGGTAGAAACAAAGGCCGTTCTCAATACGTCGTAACGAACGAACAACAGTTTCAGCGCATTATAAAGGCAATTTTCGTCAAGAGGGTCGGTCCTTATCGCCACCTGAGAAAGGTACTCCAAAGTATTATCGTAAAGCGAATGAAAATACATTCCCTCCTGCAACGGAGTAAGCGGGTAGGCTTTTTCCACGCGGTCGCCGAACTTATTTCCCGTTTCGTCGATATCAGATTCGAGCCCAGGTTCTTCTTCGATATCCGGCCGAACCGCCTCCGCCATCTTCTCCACGGTCTTTTTTCCCATGACGTCTCGCACGGAAAGCGCGTATCCGGCGATTTTAAGGATCGCGGATAAACGGATCGCCTTAATAGAATCGCCGCCCAAAGAAAAGAAATCGTCCTCGACGCACACGTCCGAACAATTCAGAACCGCCTTAAAAGCTTCCGCCACGGCTTTTTGTTCTTTCGTCGCGGGGGACGTTCTGGAAATCGTCCGAACGTCGGGAAGAGGCAATGCAAAAACATCCGTTTTTCCGCTCAGGGTACGCGGAATGCGCGTTATCGGCACGAAGAAATGCGGCGTCATATAGGATGGCAAACGCTTTTGGACTTCTTCGCGTATGCGCTCGACGTTGCCTCCGACGATATAGGCGCAAAGTATCTTATCTCCGTTCAGCATTTTAACCGCAACGCAACAATCTTCCACCCCTTCGCACTTTCTGACGCAAGCGTCGACCTCGCCGAGCTCTATACGAAATCCCCGTATTTTCACTTGCTCGTCCATACGACCGATATATTCTATAATTCCATCGTTACGGATACAGACAAGGTCGCCCGTACGATACATTTTACCGACGCCGTCGCATGCCGGAACAAACTTTTCTTCGTTAAGTCCGGGTCGGCCGAGATAACCGGCGGAAAGTCCCGTACCGGCAATACACAGTTCTCCCTTTCTTCCTGCTCCGCATGCTTTGCCGCATTTATCCACGACGAAAAACCGCGTGTTCAGAATCGGTTTTCCTATGGGCACGTTGTCTTCTTCCCCTTTGTATTCATAACTGCAAGCGTTCACGGAATACTCCGTCGGACCATAGGTATTGATTACTTTTACCTTACCCAACCATCGACGTAAAACTGTTGAATTGGCAGCCTCTCCGCTACTGTCCAGGATCCGTAACGAAGGGAAGCTGTTCGGATCAAGTTCGGCTATCATTGCGGGAGTAAAAGATGCGATCGTCACTTTTTCTTGTCGGCAGCGACGCGCTATCATTTCCGGATCACGCACGTCGTCCCGACTGATCAAGGCGAGTTTTCCGCCGACGCAAAGCACGCCGAAGATGTCCCAGACCGATTGATCAAAGGTATAACTTGCCACCTGCAAAACGACGTCTTTCTCCGTCAGATCATAGATCTTTTCGTAGGAAAGAAGCAGATTCGACAGACCTTTGTGCAGAGTAACGACCCCTTTGGGCCTACCTGTCGTACCCGACGTATATATATAATAGGCTCCGTCGTCCCCCGATATCGGCGTTTTTTGTTTGGGCGCTATGGGGATCGCCCTGACGTCGAACGTAGGAAGTCCGGTCGCTCTCCCCTCGTCGTCGGTCAGAACGGCTTTGGCTCCGCTGTCGGCCAGCACGAACAAAAGACGTTCTTCCGGATAACTTTCGTCGAGCGGCAGATAGATTGCTCCCGCTTTCAAAACGCCAAAAATCGCCGTTATCATTTCCGGACAGCGACTGATCCGCAAAGCTATGCAATCGCCTTTTTTTATACCGTTATCTTTCAAAAACGCGGCCACGCCGTCCGATCTTTCGTCCAGTTCCCGATAGGTTAACGTCCTGTCGTAAGAAGTAACCGCCACCCTTTCCGGCGTCTTTTCCGCCTGTTTTTCAAACCGATCGACAACCGTTTCGTTCTCATCGAATGCATACCCCGTTTTATTAAAAGAAGCGATTTTATCGATGTCTTCCCGACTTTCGATCACGATATCTTTTATACGAACGTCCTTCGTCACGGCCGTCTCGAAGACTCGTACTATCCGATCGGCAAGCATACGCATATCTTCCGCCGAGTAGACGCTCTTATCGTAGCGCAAGCCTAAAACCGTCCTGTCCTTTCCCGCGATCTCAAATTCGAGGTTATAGTTACTGTTATCAAGTAAGTATTCCTGCTCGAAAATGTCGGCGCCGATACCGTATTTTTTTCCGTCGTTGTCAGAATAGTTGACGATGGTCGATATGGCGTTATTACCGATCAATCGGATCAACTTCGAAATCGGATAGGTCAGATAGGGCAAGTGAGAAATACTCTTTTCCTTTATCTCTTTTAACAGATCTTTTATCGTTTTTTCGGGGCGGACGCTTAGTCGCATGGGAACGGTGTTGATAAAAAGCCCCACCGCTTTTTCTATGCCTTCGACGCTCTCTTCCCTTCCGGAAACGACTTCGCCGAACGCAACGTCTTCCGTAAAGGTATATTTCGATAAAATAACGGCCCAAACCGCGTCGCAGACTTGCCTGAGCGTAAATTCGTTCTTTTGACAGAAATCTCTCAGTTTACGATCTGCTTCTTCCGTCAGCGCAAAATCGATCTTTCCGTAATCGCCTTCATCGGGCTTACGGGAGGGTTGTATGATATCTCCCCCCTCGAATCCCTCGAACTCACGCCGGAACAGATCCTCCGCTTTCGGGTCGTCCGCGTTGCCCAGATTATGCAAAAAAGAATAATAATCGAAACCGTCGTTCCGAACCATTTTCTTTTTCAGAGAATCAAAAGTCTCTCCTTTTTCCAGGCGCAAATAACTATCGATAAAATAGGAAATCGCATTGAAAATGGAAATACCGTCGGATACGGCGTGATGGACGTTATACAAAACAAACTCTCCGTCCGCAGCCTTAACGAGAAGTATCCGGAAGACGTTATTTTTTGGATCGAAGCCTTTTTTTGCGAGATCGGAAGCAAACTCCGCAATGGGCAGATCGCTCTCGACGCATTGGATCGGACAGATCGGGTTTTTGCGGACGACGGCAAAGTTCCCGTCTTTATAAAAGCGAAAAACCGTCCTGAAAGCGTCGTATTTTTCGATCATGAGTTCCGCCGCTTGCATAAACCATGCCTTATCGATCGCCCGCAACGCCCTGAGAATGACCAGGGTATTATAAACGGACTTTTTGTCGCTGATCGAGCAATTGTACAATATGCTTTCCTGCATCGGTCCGGCGGGATAAAAGGTATCGTATTCGAGGCCCTCTTTTTTCAGTTCTTCCGCCACCGCTTCGTTTTCGTAACGAACGAGGACGGAATGGAGCGGTCGGATGGCTGCGACGACCTCTTCCTTTGTTCCCGCCGCGACAAAGTCGGTCAAAGAAAGTTCGTAACCCTGCTTGGTAAGCGCAACCAGAAACGCAAGAATTTTTAGAGAGTTTCCTCCCGCTTTCAAAAATTCTTCAGCGTTTTCGATACTGTCGATACCAAGCACTTCTTTTGCGGCGAAAGAAATGGCTTCGATCGGAGAAGAGGCTTTTTTTATAAAAGCATTCTCCGCTTGTTTTTGTATCTCCCCATAAGCGATCTTCCCGACGTTGGTCAAAGGAAACGATTCTCTGAAAAGAATCGTCTCCGGACGTTTGTATTCGGCAAGTCCGTTTTCGCACGCTTTTTTTATCGCGAAGCGGACGTCTTCTTTATCGACGTCGTCCGCGGGGACGACCAGAAGACAAATCGATCTGCCTTTTATATCGTCGGGCACGCCGACGCAACACGCCTGTCTGACGCCGGGCAGAGAAGATACGACGTCTTCCACTTCGGCAGGATATACGTTATATCCGCTCGTAACGATCATTCTGGAAAGGCGGGAAGAAAAATAAACGTACCCCTCTTCGTCCATATATCCGCAATCGCCGGTATGAAGCACGATTTCTTCCCCGACTCGATGTAAGGCAAGAGCGCTCTCTTCCGGATGATTCAGATATCCCATCATAACGGTGGGTCCGGAAAAACATATCTCTCCCTGCGTAAAAGGAGGCAGCGGCTCGTCGGAGCCGGGGGCGCAAATACGAAAATCGTTCCCTAAAAGCGGCATACCCATGCTGCCGCGCTTTCCGCCGTCCCAATCGGTAATACAGCTGACGGTGACGCTTTCCGTCAGTCCGTACCCCTCCCGCAAGCGGACCGAAGAGCCGTGCCTTTCGGCAAACGCGTCGAAAGAGTCTTTTAGCTGTTGCGGAACGCTGTCGCCGCCGGAAAAGGCCCCTGCCAGAAACGACAGATCGCATTTTCTGCCGTCGAGAGCCATGATCGCCGCATGAAAAAGCGAAGGTATGCCGGCGATGATGGACGGTTTTTCTCGCAGGATCACGTCGCCGAGTTCAACGGCGGAAAATTTCGGTATCAGAATGCTCGTGCCGCCGCGTGATAACATCAGATGGACGTTAACGCCAAAACCGAACCCATGAAACATCGGTATGACGGCAAGCATAGAGTAGTCGGCCATAGGGATAAGACCGCTACCGTATTCGGTCTGATAAGCAAGGGCGTTCAGGTTTTCGGACGAAAGCATGATTCCTTTCGGCGTACCGGTCGTGCCGCCGCTGTAAAAGATAATGGCAAGCGCCTTAGGATCGGTCGACTCGTGCACTTCCGCTCCCCGCATGGCCAGAAGTCCTTTCCACGTGAGATCTCCCGTTTCGGATAAGGCCGTAATGGGAACGGCGTCCGAAAAAAGAAACGTTTCTTGATCGGAAACGGTAATGACAGGTAAATTGCGTTTGCTTTCTTCCCGCGCTTCCGATAAGAACGGAAGTAGCGGCGCGTAACAAACGGCCAGGCAAGAATCGGTATCGGAAATATAAAACGACAATTCCTTAACGGAGGACTTTGGGTGCACCGGACAAGCCACTGCGCCAATTTTATGCAGAGCATAAACGGAAACAACGACGTTGGGAACGTTGGGCAAACAGAGTAAAACACGGTCTCCCTTACTGACGCCGAGACGGGTAAAAGCCGAGGCGACCGCGTCGACTTCGGACAAAAACCGTCCGTACGATATACTCCTGCCTGCATATCGTATGGCTTCTTTTTCAGAGTTGGAACCGAATGATCCGCAGACCGCCCTGTAGGTAGTCTGCGAAATCCATTTTTTCATCGTGCGGATATCAGTGACTTCCATTATATTTTATTATAGCTATAATACGCGAAAATGTCAACGACAAAGGGATCGCGCCTTCTTCGTTTTGCCTTGGGCGCGGACGCGGTTGTATTTCTTAAAATAATTTTATCGCCCGTACGCGCGCGGTTGACAAACTTTATTTGACGGGATATAATAAAATCGGTTTATCGGAATGATAAACGATATAGGAGGTCGCAGATATGAAAAAGAAGGTTCTGACAGCGCTTGTTTGTTTCGTTTGTCTTGCCGCCTGCTTAACCTGTTTTGCTTGCGGTAAAACGGGCGCCTTGATCGCGGACAAAACCGGGCCCATGTCGCAAGAAGCCGTTTCTTCCTCCCCCGACGATCTTTCTGCCGAACATAATAACGAAGAACGACCGTCCTTCCCTCTGAATGCGAACGGCGATCCTTTTTCTCTTGCCGGATACGTCGGCTATATCGAACTCGGCTCTTACCCCCAGACCATTGCGCATCATAAAGCCGTGGCGGAGATGAGTCAGACCACCGATTCCACCGGCTATTATTACAGCACCTGGGATAACGAACACTATGCAAAAATAGCCAAATCCAAGGTATACGGGAAGAGATTTAAGTTTTCCGAAGACTCTCTGATTGCCGAAAACGAGACTTATTATTTTAAGGTAGAGCCGATCAAATGGTGGGTGTTTTTCAGCGGAGAATTGGTCGGCGGCTCCGAAGGTACCATTACGCTCATCGCCGATCAGATACTGGACAGTCACGATTTCTGCACGGAATACTCTCTGAACATTATCTCGCAGGATTATTTCAGAAACGACAATCCGGACGTTCTCGCCAACGACTGGGCACACAGCGATCTCAGAACGTGGCTGAACGACGATTTTTTGAAAAAGGCGTTTTCTCTTGAGGAAGAACGTCTGCTCGTTGCGCGCACGACTTCGTTCGTCCCAACAGGAACGAACGATCCGAGCCCGACCGAAAGAATCTGGGTACCGTCCAACCTGGAAATAACCGCCTATAAAGGACTGTTCGACGCACTGTCGGACACTTTGCAAAGCCATCACGCAGCTTATCTTTCGCAAGTCAGCGACTATGCCCGTTGCAGAAACACCTTCATCAGTATTTATCCCGACTACTATGGGTGCGGAAGATACTGGACGAGCTCTGCCGGAAACAATACGTATCGGGCGGCCTTCGCGGCCTGCGATAACCACGATAAGAGCGGCTCTACGGGCGAAAGCGTGGGTTCGACGTATATGGGCGTTCGTCCCGTTATCTGCCTGTATACGGAGGACGTGACGGCACTTTTGCAAGACGTAGAAGAATAATTATTTAACCATCGGAGGATATATGAAATACGTAATCGTTCTCGGCGATGGAATGGCGGACGTACCAAAGGGTCCGCTTGCGCCGAAAACGCCCCTTGAACTGGCGAAAAAACCCAATATCGACAAACTGGCCAAAGACGGCGAAGTCGGCTTGATCGCCACCGTGGATAAAGGCATGAAACCGGGAAGCGACGTTGCGAACCTTTCCGTTCTCGGTTACGACCCGAAAGAATGTTATACCGGTCGCTCGCCTCTCGAAGCGCTCAGTATCGGACTCGATCTCGACGACGACGATATCTGCATGCGTACCAATCTGGTAACACTCGAACCGGGTTCTACTTTTAAAGAAAGCGTCCTGACCGACTACTCCGCGGGAGAGATCTCCACGGCGGAATCGGCGGAGATCTTTTCGACCATCAATGCAGAACTCGGCAACGATCTGCGACGTTTTTATACCGGCGTATCCTACCGCAATTGTCTTCTTCTGAAACACCGCGGCAGTCTCGACGTTGCCTTTACGCCGCCCCACGATATCCAGGGCAAGCAGATCGAAGAATATCTGCCCCAAGGTCCGGACGGCGAAGAATTCTCCTCCCTGATCGAAAGATCGGTGACCATTCTTGCCGACCATCCGGTCAACAAAAAACGTATCGCCGACGGCAAAAATCCGGCCTCCGCCATTTGGTTCTGGGGTATGGGCACCAAACCTCGTCTGCAACTTTTTAAGGACAGATACGGCTTGTCGGGCGCAATGATCAGCGCGACCGACCTCCTGCGCGGCATCGGAAAAGGCACCGGCATGGAAGTGATCAACGTCGAAGGCGTAACCGGAACGCTGGCAACGAATTTTATGGGAAAAGCGGAAGCGGCGGTCAAAGCGTTGGACAAAAACGACTTTGTGTTCGTCCACTTCGAAGCGCCGGACGAATGCGGACATCAGGGCGACGCCAAAGGCAAGATCCTGTCCATCGAAAAGATCGACGAAGTAGTCGGTTATATCCGTGAAAAACTGGAAATGAAAGAAGAACCGTTCGTCATGGCGGTACTTCCGGACCATCAGACGCCTTTATACCTACGTACCCACGTAGGCGCACCCGTGCCTTTTATCGTCTACAATTCCAACCACCCGGCAAACTGCGGACTCAATTATAACGAACGCTCGGCCGAAAAAGGCGTCTTCCTGGATAACGGGCGGTCGCTCATGAAAATGATAACGAAAGAATAAACAAAAACGAGAGGTTTTTTTAATTGACTATGCAAACATTAACAACGAAGGCTTTACGCGAAAAGTATCTTGAATTTTTTAAGAGCAAGGGGCATACGATCATTGCCAGCGCTTCTCTTATTCCCGATAACGACCCGACCGTTCTGTTCACGACGGCCGGCATGCATCCGCTTGTTCCTTACTTGCTCGGCGCAAAACACCCGGGCGGCAATCGTCTGACCGACGTACAAAAGTGCGTTCGTACCGGCGACATCGACGAAGTCGGCGACGCAACCCACTGCACTTTTTTCGAAATGCTCGGAAACTGGTCTCTCGGCGACTACTTCAAGCGCGAGAGCATCGGTTACAGCTTTGAATTTTTAACCAAAGTGCTCGGCATTCCCACGGACAGACTTGCCGTGAGCGTTTTTGCCGGCGACGACGACTGCGCCCGCGACGAAGTGTCGGCAAAGCGTTGGGAAGAACTGGGTATCAAGAAAGAAAACATTTTTTTCCTGCCGAAAAAGAACAATTGGTGGGGACCTGCCGGCGTAACCGGTCCTTGCGGTCCCGATACCGAGATATTTTTTATTACCGATAAAGAAAAATGCTCCGACGATTGTTCTCCCGCCTGCGACTGCGGTCGTTACGTCGAAATCTGGAACAACGTCTTTATGGAGTTCTTTAAAAACGCCGACGGCACGTTCAGTCCGCTCCAACAAAAGAACGTCGATACGGGCATGGGACTGGAAAGAACGGTAGCCATGCTCAACGGCTACTCTTCCGTGTACGACATCGACGTCTTTAAGCCGGTAATCGACCTGTTGAAAGAAAAAAGCGGCAAGGGCGAAGAAAAGATCCGCGACATGCGTATCATTGCCGATCACATCCGTACCGCCACCTTTATGCTGGGCGACGAAAACGGCATTACGCCGAGCAACGTAGATCAGGGCTATATCCTTCGTCGACTTATTCGCCGCGCGGTACGTTTTGTGCGCAGTCTGGGGCTGGACTACTCCATTCTTGAAGAAATAAGCGCCCTTTACATCGACGAATACGCGCCCTATTATCCCGAAATCAAGGGCAACGAAGAGAAGGTTTTGTCCGAATTGCGTTTGGAGATCGAACGTTTTGACAAAACCGTGGCGCAAGGCATCAAAGAATTCGAAAAACTGCGCGGATACATTCAGAACAACCGTCTGAGCGGCAAAGCGGCGTTCCGTTTATACGATACTTTCGGCTTCCCCATCGAAATGACGGTGGAAATGGCCAACGAATACGGTATCATCGTCGATACGGAAGGATTTGAAAAAGCCTTTAAAGAACATCAGGAAAAATCCCACGCCGGCGCAGAACAGAAATTCAAGGGCGGCCTTGCCGATCACAGCGAAGCCACCAGCAAGCTTCATACGGCCACGCACCTGCTGAACGCCTGTCTGAAATACGTGCTCAACGATAACAACATTCAGCAGAAAGGCAGCAACATTACGGCCGAGCGTCTTCGTTTCGACTTTAACTTTCCTCGTCCGCTTACGCAAGAAGAATTAAAAGCGGTGGAAGAAAGAGTTAATATGATTATTGAAAAGAAGATTCCCGTTGTCTGTCGGGAAATGCCCATAGAAGAAGCCCGTGAATTGGGCGCGGTAGGCATTTTTAACGATAAGTATTCGGACGTCGTCAAGACGTATACCATCGGAGAATATTCTATGGAAATGTGCGGCGGTCCGCACGCGACCAACACCGGCGACCTGGGACATTTTTCCATCGTCAAAGAACAATCTTCTTCCGCGGGCATCCGTAGGATCAAGGCAATACTGAACTGACATTTCTTTTGCAAGAGGGGGAAAAGAATGAAAAGAATGTTAAAAATCCTTGCTTCAATGCTCGTTACGCTCGCTACGCTCATATCGCTTTGTTCGTGCGGTAATTTTTTGAGTCCGTCGACGTCCACGACGGATCCTGACAACAATAAAACGGAGAAGATCGACTTTGCTCAAGCGGCGGAAAACTACGAGAAGAAACACGTCAAAAAGACGAATATCGCCGTTAAAGTCACGTCTACGATCTATATTAAGCCGGAAAAACAGTCGGCCTACGATCTGAAAGAATCGTACGACATAGTATCGGCATTAAACATTGCGAGAACCTTGGAAAACGACAGAATCTATATTGCCACGAAGATCGTTTCGGACGGAACGGACGAGAAAGTAAGCGGCATGATCGACACGATCATCAAAGGATTAAAGATTTCTTCTATACCCGGTATCCATCAATTGGGCGGACTTGACGATTCTTTTAAAGAGATCGCCATAAAGTACCTTACGTACGCCAATCACTACACCACCGGTCAGATCGACCTCGGCGCCAATCTCGGAATTCAGAACGGAACGTACAATCTGAAAGCCTATTATCACGATCTGGAATCCAAAGAATCGAACAACGTCTGGTTCGTTGCGAACGAAGCTTCTCTTTCCGCTTGGCTCGACAATAACGCTCAACTCGAAGTTACGGAAAACCGCATCAATGACTGTCTGATGAAAACGGTCTTTTCTCAGATCAACGACAAGAGCTCGTTCTTTGAAAAAGACAACGCGGATAAATACGTCGATAAGACCGGCCATTCCGCTTACGATATTCAGGTCAAGGCGGACGCAATCCTCTCTTCCCTGCTTTCTTCCAGCTTCCTCGATATTCTCGGCGTAGCCGACAAGGGTAGTTCTTTGGTGCGTTATGCCGATTATTTTTCCGACGTTAAAACGTGGTTCACAATAGAAGGGAAAGAGGTAAACGCCGTTGTCAAGGATAAATTGCCGAAGAGCGTAAAAACAGGCTTTATCGTCGATCTTAACATAGTCGTCCCCAGAGTCAGGAACATTATAGAAACCATGTATCGTGATAATGCCATCGACGAAAAAACCGCCCAGATTTCGACCGGTATTCTTAATCTTATCGCCGCTTCTTTATGCGGAACGAAAGGACAGGACGACTGTATCGGGATCCGACTGAACGTGGACGTTAACGAAGACTTTTCTTATGCGGCGGCGGAGTGCGTACTGACCGACGATAACCACGCCGATTATTTTCTTCCTCCGAATGCCGAAGCGGAAGGTCGCTATGACCTGAACGACTTCGTATTGGGGGCCATCCCGGATAAGATCGAGTTCATCAACAAGTATCTTTCCGGACTCGGCGACGAATACGCCGATAAGCTCGACGAAATACGAGACGAAATCATGAAAAAAGCGGACGAATTCGAAGAATCGGGAGAAAAGATCACCAAAGAAAAAATACTTTCCATCATCGAAGAGATCATCCGGGAATTCAAAGCCGAACTCCCGGAGACAGATAATTCCGAAGCTCCTGAACAGACAGAATAATCGGAAAATCAAATCGGAGGCAGACGGTTGTTTACCGTTCTTATTAACAATAAAAAGTTCTGTGCAGAAGACGGAACGCCCCTAAGAGAGGTGCTTTCTTTATACGGCGTTTCTTTGGCACGATTACAAGAAAACGCCTTAAACGGGCGTTTTTTACGCATCTTAGACCAAGCGGAAACGATAAGCGTATCTTCCGAAACGGTCATAGACGGCGATATGGCGATCGAAGTCGACTTTGTTCCGGAAAAAGAGGAGATTTCTTTTTCGGACTGTTCTCTTGCAATAAACGTCAGCGATAAATGGATTGACGTTTGTCTTACGGACGGAAAAAACACCGTTACCCGATCGGCACTCAATCCCCTGCTTTCTGTCGGGGATCTTCCGGCGCAAGAAACGGCGTACAACCGGGACTCCTCCGCCATGACGGGACTTCTTCTCTCTCCGATCATAAAAGAGTGCCGCGAGTTACTGACGTCCTACGCTCAGAAAAGCGTAAAAACGACCGTTGTATGCGCGAGTGAGTTTTACCTTAAAATTCTGTTCTCTTTATCGCAAAATACGCCACTGAAAGACTATGCTGCTTTTGTCGGCGACAAAAAACTCGGATTACCCACCGACTCGATCCGTATTCTGCCTGCCGTCGGGAGGTACGTTTCCGGCGAACTCTTCTGCCAATCGGTCACTTTACCCGAAAACACATTTTTGGTAGATTGCGAAAAAAGTCTTACCATTTTTTACGTCGGAAAAGATAACGATACCTATACCTATATGTGGGGCGTCGACTATTCCGAGCCCTCCCTGATCATGATCCGCGCCGCCATGCGCGTACTGAAACCGACGGACGCCCGACCCATCGTCTATCTGTACGGCGAGAACGCGTACGCATTGGAGAACATGCTGACCGACGAAGGGCTGAGTTATATTCATGCGGAAAAAGATCCCTCCTCTCCGGCAAAAGCCGTGGTTCCTTCTTTTTATTCCAAACTGGAAAAAGAAAAGAAGCGCACCTCTTTCCACGATCTTTTGAAAGACGAAAACTTTCAGGAAGAAATGAATCGTATCTACTTTAACGAAATCGGATACACAGAAAAAACCTACTAAAAAAAGAGGCGTCTTTCTTCTCGAAAGACGCCGTTTTTTTACTTTTCAAACGGTTTTCTTTTTCTGTAAGAGTGCAACTTGGCGCCAGTATAGGCCAAAAGATCGGGATCGAGTAAAACTTCCTTATTCGTGCCGTAAAAGATATCGTCTTTACCCGAAATAAGACGGCAAAAATCCTCAAACTTATTCCAATCGTTAAAGATATCGAATTCGTAAGAATGCCCCCAAATATAAAAGATTTTCGGAGCGTCCGTTTTTAAAGAAACAAACTCCTCTCCGAGACGAAACAGTTCGTCCCATTCCGCATGATGAACGGTAGGACAAAAACGAAGCAGATCTGTTTGCGGCTCAAAGTTATAAGTCGATATCGTATTGCGAGAATATTGAACGCCGGTAAAGCGTTGCAGAATGTTGACGACGCGATCGTTCTGACTTGCTTTCGTGCTGCATGGATAAGCCATGCCCACAACCTCGTAACCGACGATATCGGACAGAGCCTTACGATCATCCTCAACTTCGCGTACGACTTTTTTAGTCGAAAGTTTCGTCAGTTGCGGATGATGCAGGGTATGCACGGCGACCTCGTGTCCCTCGTAGATAGACCGCGTTTCGCATGCGCGTGGCTTGCAATGAGCAACGGTAACGTCCTCCCTTACGAGAGATCCGGCCCTGCCCAATAACCCTGAATTGAGATTAAACGTACACTTCAATTCATATTTATTCAGAATCTCGATCAGTCTTTTGTCTTGCAAAACGCCATCGTCATAACTGAACGTGATCGCTTTCGCTTTTCCATCGAACATTAACTACACCTCCATAATCATATAATTGTTGGCCGACGTTTCGGTCATGGATGGGACGGTAACGTAACGTACGCCCCCGATCTCGTGGTAATCTCCGCCGTGGAAATGACCGGAAAAAGCATATTTAACTTTTCCCGATTCTTTCAATAAGCGTCTGAGTTGCATGTTTTTTTTGATACGATAGTCTTTAGGTAAGTTCTTATCCAGGTTCTGATGGGTAAAGAGAATACAGGGCATTTCGGACTCGGAAAGCGTCCGCTCCAAAAAAACGATCTGATCGGGCGGCAACGCCGTTTCCGTCCAGATCATGCCCGCTTCGTCGTATCTTTTGCCGCTGTAACGGTAGCACGCGTCTAAAAACAGTAACCGCCTTCCGTTTACGTCGGCCGAAAAGGGATATCCGGGCATCCCCGTCGTTTTGCAAAACTCGTCCCCGATCATAACTTCGTAGTCGTGATTGCCGGGAAGAAAGTAACAAGGGAAAGAATACTCTTTGACGATGGAAAGAAGCTCTTGCCAACAAGAAAGTTCTTCTTCGTGCGTTTCGGCTTTATCGACGATATCTCCCAGACACACGGCAACGTCGATCTTTTCTTTACGGAAGGCTTCCATCGCCTCTTTCAGTCGTATGGGAGCAAGAGCAGTGAACTTTCTGTTCTCTTCCGGGTTCCTGTTATAGTGTAAGTCACTGAAAAGTCCTATTTTCATAAGCAATTCTCCTGAAAAAGGAAAAGGCCATCTCGTTTAAACAGAGACAGCCTTTTGAATAATGTTTTTATTTTACAGATTATAACCCAACTCGAAAGCCGCAAAGTTGGCCGGAATGACCTTGGGTTTTTTGGCAAACTTCTTTTCGATGACCGCTTTCATGACCTCGGGCGTAAACACTCCGGAAAGCTTAGTATAAGCGCCGAGCACGACGATGTTCGCCGTACGGGAATTCCCTGCTTCCACCGCGAGGCGGTTGGCGTCTACGTAAAGCGCCTTGACGTCGGTACGCTTGACCTTATCTTCGATAAGAGAACTGTTGACAATGATGGTCCCGCCGGGCTTGACCGTGTCCTCGAATTTATAAAGAGAGGGCTTATTCATGGCAATCAGAATATCCGGATGCGCGATGATGGGGCTGGCTACCGGTTTATCGCTGACCACGACGGAGCAGTTACTGGTGCCGCCGCGCATTTCCGGTCCGTAGGACGGGAGGAAAGTAACCTCTTTGCCGTCGTGAATGGACGCGAACGCAATGAACATACCGAGGGACTGAACCCCCTGTCCGCCGAAACCTGCAATGATGATTTTGTTTTCCATTAGTCCTTTACCTCCGTATCTTTATACACTCCGAGCGGATAAAAAGCCTGCATTTCGTTCTTGACAAACTGAATGGCTTGTTCCGGAGACATACCCCAGTTGGTGGGGCAGGAAGACAGGACTTCGATAAAGGTAAAGCCCTTGTTTTCTTTCTGATAAGTGAAGGCCTTTTTGATGGCTTTCTTGGCGGCGCGGACGTGAGCGGCGTCAAAAAGCGCAACGCGCTCGATGTAAGCCGGACCGGTAAGAGTAGCGAGCATTTCGCACATCTTAACGGGGTTACCGTTCTTTTCGGGGTCTCTGCCATAGATACAGGTGGTGGCCTTTTCGCCGATCAACGTGGTGGGGGCCATCTGACCGCCCGTCATACCGTAAATGGTATTATTGATGAAGATAACGGTGATCTTTTCTCCACGCATCGCCGCATGAACGATCTCGGCCATACCGATGGAAGCGAGGTCGCCGTCGCCTTGATAAGCAAAAACGATATTTTCCGGAGCAACGCGCTTAATACCGGTGGCAACGGCCGGCGCGCGGCCGTGCGAAGCCTCTTGCATATCGCAATTAAAATAGTTATATGCGAAAACGGCGCATCCGACGGGAGCGACGCCAACGCAATGTCCTTCCGCACCCAGTTCTTCCAAACACTCCGCCACGAGCCTATGGGCGATACCGTGTGTACAACCGGGGCAATAGTGGAAAGGAGCGTCGGTCAGCATTTTTGTTTTTTGAAATACGACTGCCATATTACGCCTCCTTGGTAATAAAATCAACGATGTCTTCCGGAGTCATGACGTTTCCGCCGTTTCGTCCGAAAAACTCGACCGGCTTAATCATATGCGTAGCCAGTTTTACGTCTTCGATCATCTGACCGGAGCTGAGCTCCATGCAGACGAACTTCTTTACGGAATCCTTTTGCGCCGTCTTCAAGAAAGCGTCGGACGGGAAGGGATACAGGGTAATGGGACGCAAGAGTCCGGCCTTAATACCCTTTTCACGCAACATATGAACGGCGCTCTTTGCGATACGCGCTACAGTGCCGTATGCAGTGAGAACGATCTCGGCGTCGTCGGTCATGTATTCCTCGTACATGGTTTCGTTTCTGGCGATCTCGGCGTATTTTTCTTCGAGATGCTTGATGTGCGCTTCCAGCTTATCCGGTTCGATCAACAGGGAGTTGACGATACGTCTGTTCTTACCCACGCCCGTGCCGTCGGTCGCCCAAGCCTTCTTTTCCAACTTGTCGACGTCCTTCATGGGGGGAAGTTCTACCGGTTCCATGATCTGTCCGAGCATACCGTCGCCCAGCATCATGACGGGGATGCGATACTTTTCGGCAAGGTCGAACGCATTGTACATAAGATCAACGCATTCCTGCACGCCCTGGGGTCCGAAAACGATCATGTGATAGTCGCCGTGGCCGCCGCCCTTGGTCGCCTGGAAGTAGTCGCCCTGCGCCGGTTGAATGCCGCCGAGTCCCGGGCCGCCGCGTACCATATTGACCAGTACGCAGGGGATCTCCGCACAACAGATGTAGCTGATGCCTTCCTGCATAAGGGAGATACCGGGGCTGGACGAGGAAGTCATAGCGCGCGCTCCCGCGCCGCAAGCGCCGTAGATCATATTGATCGACGCTACTTCGCTCTCCGCCTGAACAAAGGTCCCGCCTACCTCGAAAAGTCTCCAACTCATGTACTCGGGGATCTCGTTCTGGGGGGTGATGGGATAACCGAAAAACGCTCTGCAACCGCCGCGGATAGCCGCTTCTGCGATCGCTTCGTTACCTTTCATTAGTTCTTTCATGAAACTACCTCCTTATCTCTCTACCGTGATAACGCAATCGGGGCACATGACCGCGCAACTTGCGCAACCGACGCAGGCAGCCTGATCGGTAATTTCCGCAATGAAATAACCGTTCTTGTTGCTGACAGAGGAGATTTGCAACAACTTTTTCGGACAAGAGAGAACGCATAAGCCGCATCCCTTGCACGCTTCGCCGTTAAATGTTATTTTTGCCATAACAAAAACTCCTTCGTATTTATTTTATAAATAACATTATAGTATTTTGTAAATAGGATGTAAAGTAATTTTCTCTATACGTAACGATGTTTTCGGCGCGATAAAACAAAAAATAAAATCGGTTATTCGTATAATCGAAGCGGCTTTTACCATACTGAAAATACAAGGAGATAGCAAAAAAATGATCGGATCCATCGTACTCACCATACTCGGTATAATGATTCTTCTCGGGATCGGACACAACGCCGTAAAGGACTTCGGCGTCCCCTCGCTCGTTCTTATCCTATTGATCGCCGCCGTCGTCGGACTGAACTTCATCCCGCCTTTTACTTTCGGCGATGTCACGTTCAGCGTCGGCACTCTGCTTTTGCCTCTCGTCGCCCTCTTCTTTCTGATTTTTAAAGGCACGCTGAAAAACCGCTTGATCTGCTTTCTTATTACTCTCGGTCTGACCGCCGCTTTATACGGTTCGATACGCCTGGCCGCTTTTTTCGGCGCGGAAGAATGGTCCTCCGTAAACCTGTATCACGGGCTGATCGTGGGCGTCCTCGCGTTCGCCTTTACGCGGAACACTAAATACGGCTTTATCGCCGGTACGCTCTCCATTATCGCCGCGTCGCTTATTTTCAGCAGGAATTTCGATCTGTATTATACGCCTGCCGTTCTTGCCGGAAGCATGGCCGCGGTACTGTACGCTACCGTTTCTGCCCTCATGCCGAAAAGACCGAGCCGGCTCGCATACCACTTCGAGACGGGAAGAATGCTCGACTGATTATCCCTCGTTATAATGCGTAACAGAACCGGAAAAGACGGTAGAAGAAGAATAGTAAAGTTTGCGTAAAATATCGGCGATACTCTTACGTCCGCACTCTGAAAATGAGTTCTTGACAAAAAATAACGATTGTTATACTTATTATACCGAGCGGACTTTTTTTACGCCGACAGCGCCGGCAACAAAGACGATCTTTATCCCCGTCTTATCCGGTATAAAGGACAGTTCGACGCACTTTTTATCCAACTCAAAATACCCATCCAAAACACATAGAAGATCGTTTTTCAGCATCTGAAAGATTTCGTTCGGGATTCTTAAATTATCATTTTTGATCATCTTTTGTAAACGCATGATATCCGACTCGGCGCCAGTCATCCAAGCCACCTCATGAATTTTAATTTCAGACCGTTCCGTCTTTCGGCGCAGTCGTAAGCCTTTTTTTCTTCGCCGTCTATAAAGGCGGCGAGATGTCTGAACCCGGGCGAAGACGTCTGTCCTCCGGACAAACGAACCAGTTGTCCAAGGTTAATTTCGTCGTCCTCCGGAATGGTGCCATAGAGCGGCTTGCCGATGATCTCGGACGCCTGTCCGGGAGAAATGATCTCTTTTTTCATAACCCAGTCCTCGCGCACCCGATTGACAACAATACCTATCTTCTTGATTCCGTAGCCGTCCAGAACGCGCGCCGTTTTATATCCGTCGCGCAGGCAGGTAACGTGGGGCGTTGTGACGATCAAAGCTTCTTGCGCGCAACTTACGGCACGATGAAAGCCCTCTTCCAATCCGGCGGGAGAGTCGATCAGCAAATACTCGAATTCCCCTTTGATCTTATTGACTGTCTCGGAAAAAAAAGTCGCCGTAAGAGCCGTTGTCGACGACGTAGCCGGTAAAAGCCAAAGATGCTCTCCGACGTTCAGGAGACATTGCCGAAGTGTGGCTTTTCCGGCCGCATACTCGGAGATATCGTACAAAATACCGTCTTCGACGCATAACGTGGCGTCCAGATTGTTTAATCCGATATCGCCTTCTATCAGTAACGTTTTCTTTTTTCGTTCGGCAAGCGCTCTCCCGAGGTTTGCACAGCAGGTCGTCTTTCCCACGCCCCCTTTGCCGGACGTAATCACAATCACTCTCGTCATAATCGGAAGTATAAAAGCCGTTCTCCATCGGAAAACGGCTTTTTACGTCGAATAGAAACGAATTAACGCTTATTCGCTTTTCTCCTTTGCGGCGCTCGCCTGGGCGTCTTCTTGTTGATTGGGAATGATCCGTCTTACCACGGTATACTCTTTCTTGTTCTTTTGGTTCTTATTCTTTTGGTTCTTCTCGCGTTTGCCGCGACCGACGGTCGCACCGCCCTTGCCTTTTTCTCCGTCTTCGTAGAATTTATAATCGCTCTTGCCCATGGTATTCAGGCGGATACTGTCGACTGCTTCTATCTCTCGCGGAACGGCGTAGGGCAGAATATTATCCCGGACGACGTCTTTGATTTTGCTCTTCAAACGGGGCGTAAGATGAACTTTGTCATGTAATACGACAAGCAAGCGAATGGCCGGCTTTCCGTTTTGAGAGATTCGCACGGCGCAGGCGCTTTCCACTTCTTTCAGAGTACAGACGACCATCTCCACTTCCTGAGGGAAGATATTGACGCCGCCGATCTTGATAAGGCGCTTCAATCTGCCGCGGTAGTACAAAAAGTCGTCTTCGTCGATATAGCCGTAATCGCCGGTCGGAAACCAGTTTATCCCCTGCTCGTCCTGAATAAAATCCGTTTTCTGATTCAGATAGCCGATCATCATCGACGTTCCGGTAAGGTATAATTCGCCTTCCGTACCACGCGGACACTCGTTGCCGTCTTTATCCAGGATCCTGGCTCTTACTGTGGGCATCGGCTGACCGACGGTGCCGTCGGTGCGGTGTTTGATATTCAAATGAGTGAGACTGGCGAATTCGCTCAGCCCGAAGCCCTCGTATAAGCGCGCGTTGCTGCCGCATTCTTCCAAGGTTTTTTCCACCGTCTCGCGCAATTTATCGTCCAGTTTGTCGCCGCCGATAAAAAAGGTCTTTATGGACTTCAAATGCGGTCCTGCAAAGCCTTTTTGTTTATACATTCTCGATAACATACTGGGCACGGCGCAAATCATTGAGGCCGGGTATTTTTTTATCAATTGAACGGCCTTTTTGGCGTCAAAAGCAGGCAGAAGAATATTCTTACCCGATAACATGGGATAATGCAAACAAACGCCCAATCCGAAACCGTGGAAAAGAGGTAAAAGCATAGCCGAAGAGTCGCCGCGCCCGAGATCGACTTGTTTACCGACCCAGGTACACGCTTTGCCGGCCAGTTCGTTCATCGCGTAAGAAGAGAGCACGACGGTTTTCGGCTGTCCGGTCGTCCCGCTGCTATGCAGGTATACGGCGGGATCCTTACCGCCGACAGGGACGTCAAGTTCTACCTTGCGCATGACAGTGCGACGAAAATCGAAAGTCGCATGACCCCAACTAACGATTTCTTTGAGACTGACGATCAGTTTTTTGACGCCGCCCATGTATTCGCCGATACGACAATTAACGGTATTGACGCCCTCTTTTTTCAGTGCCTTTCCGTGCTGATTGCTGGCTTTGCTATATAAAAAGACCCAACTTGTCGCCGTCTCGCGAATAATCTTCAAAAGGGCTTTCGTTCCGATCCTCGGATGTACGATATTGGCGATGGCGCCGATCTTATTGACTGCGTAAAAAGCCACTACGGCTTGCGGAATGTTCGGCAAGCATAAAACGACGCTGTCGCCTTTTTTTACGCCGTGTTCGTACAAAAATGCAGCCAGGCAATCGACGTCGTGCCAAACTTTCCCAAACGTGAATTTCCTACCGAAATAAACTAGTTTAACCGCCTCGTTATCAAGGTTATTCTCCTTGATGTAGGCATACATAGATTGATTGGTATCGGTTGTAAACACAAATAATTCCTCTCTGAATTTTAGTCGTTTTCCTCTTTCATCGGGGATTCTTCCGCTTTTATCTCCTCAACCGACGCCGATCCGCCTTCTTCTTTAAGAATCAGTCGCGCAAATTTTTTATTGCCCCATGCGCTGACTTTGTAGGTAATGGCGATCGCCGCAAAAGAAGAGAGCATTCCGATATATCCTCCGAAAAGCGTGTCGGAAAGGTAGTGCGCGCGGTTGACGATGCGCGAAATAGCCACCGCCACCGTATATGCGATGGCAAAAACGTAAAAACATATTTTATATTTCTTTAACTTGCCGAACAGGTCGGGGAGCATAACGAAGACGAAAGTAAGAGCGGCGCCGCAAGTATGACCGCTCGGGAAAGAAGAATAGGCGTCTTCTTCTTTCATCCCGGCACTGTCGGGGAAATAATAGACCCCTTTGTTTTTGCCGAAATTGGGACGATACCACGGCGTAAAGCCGGTCGAGTCGGCGCCGCCGTTTCCTATCGGCAGGTTACGGAAGCGTTGACGGCTCCAAACGAGTTTCATAACGGTCGTCACACCCTGAGAAAGCGCAAGCGCAATCAGAATAGCCGCGGCAAGCATAGCCAGTTTATATTGTTTTTGTTTGGATATTTTGGACGTGCCGTATAAAGTCCCCGCAGTAAGAAGCAACGCGAAAACGGCGTCGTACAAAAGGAGCGCTCTGTATGGAGAAGCGTAAAAACCGTCGGCATAAGAAGCCCCGGTAAATTCGTCCAGAAGATACTTGACCGTCAAAAACCATCCGACGAAAGTGACGACCGCCCAAAAAACGCTGATAACGACGGCGACCTTATTACGACGACCAGTTACGTGGAACAGAAACGCCGTAGCAAAAGGAATAACGATCCAACCGGTAAGTTCTCCGAATAAACGGAAAAACTGTCCGTAAACGCTGTCGGCATTACCGAGCGCTTTGCTGATCTCGAGATCGTAGAAAGTGGCGACAAGCAATATTGCCACAAAGCAGACGGCTCCGACGACGCAACCGATAAGTTTTTTCTTAGTCATAATATCTTTCTCCGTTTTACTTAAGTAATTGTTCGCATATTTCCGCCGCGTCGCCGACAAGTTCGACGCACGGTCTCTTCTCATAGTATTTTCCCGTTCTTTGCGCGGGATCTCCGCCGACAGGGGCGTCGTCCAGAAGTTCTCTGCAAATGTAAGAACCGTTCTTTTCTTTAAAAATCTCCATTCCTTTCCGAACGATCTCGTAGATCGCCTTTTTGCCTTCCTGATCTTCGGCTTTGTCATATCCTTTCAGATTGCTCAGCACAAAGGTCATGCCGGAACAGGCCCCGCATACTTCGCGAAGGCGTCCCATTCCGCCTCCGAAACCGGAAAGCGCCCGTACGGTGGATTCAAGCGTCATGCCCATCTCGTCGCAGAAGGCCCCGGCTACCGCCTGGGCACAGTTATATCCTTGTAAAAAAAGTTCTTGCGCGCGTTCTCTGCTTGTCATAATTTTATAAAATCTCCTTATCAAGTTTTTCGGCGAATGCCGCGATCCGCTCGGTCGAGGCAAGTTCTACCTTGCCTTGATCGCATAGAGCGGCGAGGGTGGGATCGATCGGTAAAGAAACGGTGTTGTCAATACCAAACCTTTTCGCGGTCTCTTCAATCTTGCTTTTTCCAAAAATATAGTGATCTTTTCCGCAGTCGGGACAAGTGAAGTAAGCCAAATTTTCTACCAGTCCGAGCACGGGAACGTTCATCATTTCGGCCATGTTGACGGCCTTTTCCACGATCATCCCCACGAGGTCCTGAGGAGAAGTTACCACAACGACGCCCTTGACGGGAATTGACTGAAATACGGTCAGCGGTACGTCGCCTGTGCCGGGCGGACAGTCGCAGATCATTACGTCGACGTCGCCCCAATTGACGTCCGTCCAGAATTGTTTTACGCAAGAGGCGATAACGGGACCGCGCCAGACGACGGGAGCGGTAACGTCTTCCATCAAAAGGTTCAGGCTCATTATCTTAATACCTTCCGACGTTTCCGCAGGATATACGCCCGATTCGTCGCCGACGGCGTTTCCTACGATGCCGAAAGCTTTGGGAATGGACGGGCCGGTAATATCGGCGTCCAAAAGGGCCACTTTTTTGCCGTGTTTATTGAAATAAGACGCAAGAAGCGCGGAAACGGAAGATTTCCCGACCCCGCCTTTACCGCTGACGACGGCAATAACGGCCTTAATATTGCTGTTTTTATTCTGAGGCTCCAACAGACTTTGCTTTTCGCATTTTGAAGAACAGCTGGAGCAATCGTGATTGCAAGTATCTGACATAAACCTCTCCTATGGTAGAAATTTTTACTAATTAATACTTGGATTATACAACACGCGCGCATAAAAAGTCAACCCATTTTGTTGACGGTCAATTTCGTCTTTGTTATAATGAAAACAATCTTGTTACCAATGCGGAGGCCCACCGATGAAAAGTTGTTTTATTACCAAAGAAAAAGCCGACGAGATCGCGGCGAAATATCCCACTCCTTTTTACGTGTACGACGAAAAAGGGATCGAAAACAACCTGAAGGACGTCCTGTCCGCTTTTTCCTGGAATAAAGGGTTTAAAGAATTTTTCGCCGTAAAAGCCACCCCGAATCCCACCCTTTTAAAACTGCTCAAAAAACTCGGTTGCGGTGTAGACTGCTCTTCTCTCACAGAATTGATGATGGCAGAAAAATTAGGTTTTTCCGGCGAAGAGATTATGTTCAGCAGTAATGAAACGGCGGCTGAAGAATACATACTTGCAAAAAAACTCGGCGCCTTTATCAACCTCGACGATATCACGCATATCGGATTTCTGGAAGAGGTCGCCGGCATTCCGGAGCGCATTTGCATGCGTTACAATCCCGGCGGCGAATTTAACCTCAATAACAGAATCATGGGCACTCCCGCCGACGCGAAATACGGCATGACGCGTACGCAGCTGTCGGAGGCGGTCAAAACCCTCATGGCCAAAGGCGTGAAAGAATTCGGTCTCCACTCTTTCCTTGCCAGCAACACTCTCGGAAACGAGTACTATCCGGAACTTGCCAAAGTACTCTTCCGGACGGTCAAAGAATTGCAAGAAGAAACGGGCGCCAGGTTCGTATTCGTCAACCTGAGCGGCGGCGTGGGTATCCCCTATCGTCCCGACCAGGTAAAGAACGATATCTACGAAATCGGCAAAGGCGTGGAAGAAGCTTATAACGAAATCCTGCCCGGAAGTAATATCCGCATCTTCACCGAAATGGGCAGATTTATTCTCGGACCGTACGGAATGCTCGTCACGAAAGCCGTTCACTTCAAACACATCTATAAAGAGTACGTCGGCGTGGACGCCTGCGCGGCCAACCTCATGCGTCCGGCAATTTACGGTGCCTATCACCATATTACCGTTCTCGGTAAAGAAAACGCTCCCTGCGACCACGTATACGACGTCGTCGGGAGTTTGTGCGAAAATTCCGATAAATTCGCCGTCGACCGCGCGTTGCCCGAGATTGAAAAAGGCGATCTCCTTGCCATCCACGACGCCGGCGCGCACGGCTTCTCGATGGGATATAACTATAACGGAAAACTCCGTAGCGCGGAAATCCTCCTGAAAAAAGACGGCTCTTTCGAGATGATCCGTCGCGCCGAAACGCCCGAAGACTACTTCGCGACGTTCGATTTCATGCCTGAATTCAGGCCCACGAAGGGGTAAAAACATGGAAACAACGAGATACGCGCAACCGAATCTCGGCGTCGGCCTTTTAGGACACCCATTGGGGCACAGCTTTTCTCCGGTCATTTTTCAACACCTCGGAGAAGAGTATAAACTTTACGACGTTGAAAAAGAAGGCGCCGAGGCCATCATAAAAAGCGGTAATTTCGTCGGGCTGAACGTCACCGTTCCTCATAAAAAAACGGCTTTCGAGAGCGTTGATTTTCTGGACAAGACGGCGGCCATGTGCGGTGCGGTCAACACCGTGATCCTGCGCGGAGGTCTGACGTACGGTTATAACACCGATTTTTACGGCATGAGAGCCATGATCGAGTATTATGGAATCGAAATTAAAGATAAGGTCGTCGCCGTCTTCGGACGGGGCGGCACCGCCGGTATGGCGAAAGTCTTAATGGAGCATTTAGGCGCAAAATCGGTTTCCATGATCGGCAGATCGGATACCCCGGACTACGAAAACACAGATGTCATCGTCAACGCAACGCCGGTGGGTATGTATCCCAATTGCGATAACGCCATCTGCGACGTAACCGCCTTTAAAAAGCTGTCCGGCGTGGTAGACGCCGTCTATAATCCCCTCCGCACCCGGCTTGTTTATCAGGCCAAAAAGGCAGGGATCCCCGCTTGCAACGGCCTATATATGCTCGTGGCGCAAGCCGTAAAGAGTTATGATATTTTTTTCAATAAAACGACCTCGCGCGAAAAGATCGACGAGATTTTCAAGCAAATCCTTTGGGAACAGAGCAATATCGTCATCGTCGGCATGCCTTCTTCCGGGAAAACGGTCATCGGACAGTATATCGCGGCTTCGGCCAAAAAGCGCTTTGTCGATGTTGACGCCGAAATTGTACGGAAAGCCGGCATGAGCATACCGGAGATCTTCGATAAAAAGGGAGAAGACTACTTCCGCGACCTCGAACAGAACGTCGTCGAAGAGTTCTCTAACGGTCGGGGACTTTTGATCGCCACCGGCGGCGGTTCGGTCATTCGTAAAGCAAACCGCTGTGCGCTCGCCCAAAACGGTTTTGTCGTATTCCTGCAACGGAATACCGATCTTTTGGAGACGACCGGGCGTCCCCTTTCCAAAGACAAAGAAACCATCAAAAAACTCTTTATCGAACGTCTTCCTTATTATAAAGAGATCGCCGATTTCGAAGTTGAGAACAATGGCGATATCGAAAGCTGCAAGCAAAAAATTATCGCCGCCGTAGAACAATATTTCAGTCACCCAACTACTATTCTTTAATTCTATTATGCTGATCGATTTTCATTCTCACGTATTCCCGGCTAAGATCGCCGAAAAAGCATTAAAAAATCTCTCCTTCGTTGCGGGCGGTATTTTGCCCCACACGAACGGAACGCCGGAAGGCCTTCTTGCCGCAATGGATAAAGAAGGCGTCGACAAATCGGTCGTCCTGAATATCGCTACCAACGCTCGTCAGATGCACGCCGTAAACGATTTTGCCGCTTCAATCAACGGCGACAGGCTGATCGCCTTTGGTTCCGTCCATCCGGAAGCGCCCGACGCGCTCGAAGAATTGGACCGGATCAAAGCGCTTGGACTGAAAGGCGTAAAATTTCATCCCGATTATCAAGGGTTTTTCGTGGACGATCCGAAAATGTTTCCGCTATACAAAAAAATATCGGAACTCGGTCTTATTACCGTCTTTCACGCCGGATACGATTTCGGTTTTCCGCCGCCCTACAAGTGCATGCCAAAAAATGCAATAAAAATGCTCGATAAATTCTCCTCTCCCGTCGTTCTCGCCCACTGGGGCGGATTGAGTTGCGGCGAAGAAGTCATCGACGTTCTTTGCGATACGCCCGCCTATTTCGACGTATCTTACGGTTGTGGCGTCATGCCCCGCACGACGGCTATAGAAATCATCGAAAAGCGCGGTGCGGACCGCCTGCTCTTCGGCACCGACTCGCCGTGGCATTCTCCCACGATGGAACTGTCCATGCAAAGCACCCTCGGTCTATCCGACGAAGACAAAGAAAAAATCAATTATAAAAACGCGTTAAATCTTCTGGGGATGTAAGGACTCATTGAATCTGAACGGCCTACAAATTTCTCATTATACGCATACCGTAAGGTGCGATCGCTCCTCATTAATAATACAGCTCCCACGAAAAGTCGAAGGAGCTGTTTTTTTTGACTATCCTTTATGGCGTTATCAAATAGCAATCAGAACTCGCACGCAATAATTCTTAAAAATATCGCCATACCACGCGCATTCATACGCAAATCACTTCAAAATCCCTGCCTTAGGCGTAACGCCAAAGTAGTCGGCAATGTCTTTCAATTGCTTATCGGTAATGAGATTCAGTCGTTTATGGCCCTCTGTCAGCATATAAATCTGCGCCGTCTTTTCTACCGTTTCGATGAGACCGAAAGTTTCGTCGAGGTCCTTCCCGGCGCCATAGATGCCGTGATTGGTCCAGATAACGATGCGGTATTTTTTCATCTTTTCGGCCGTGGCTTCGCCGATTGCCGTGGTGCCGCATACCATCCAAGGGAGCATACCCACGCCGTCGGGAAAGACGACGATGGCTTCGGTGTTGATTTGCCACAGCCTGTGCGTAAAGTCGTCCTCGTCTACCGGACAAACGGTATTCATAGAGATGGTGTTAGTCGGGTGGGTATGAATAATGACTCTGCTTTCAGGATCGACGGCTTGACGGGCGATATGGCTCATAAGGTGGGCGGGAAGTTCGCTCGTAAAGCGGCCGCCATCTTTATATCCCCACAGAAGTTCGGCTTCCGTTCCGCTATCGGAAATACGGAAGATACCGAGATTGGTCTCCGGGTCGTCTTCGACGTTTTTAAAATACTTTCCCGTGCCGGTAACGATATAATACTGCCCGGCGATCGCTTTGGCGTCGAACTTGGTCGGGATGGTACGGATAACGTCGCGCACGTTAAGATAAGGCGCCAGATCTTTTTTATCCAGTCGGACGGAAATGTTACCGCCGTTACGTTCGTCCCAGCCCTGGCGGTACATGTTGCTTGCCGTTTTGCAAATTTCCTTCAAAAAAGGCGCTTCCAATATATCTTTCATCTTAACGATAAAACCTCCTTTTCATATGTCTCCACTTTTTCAAACCAACGCGCGGGTACGTTTTGTCGGCGAAGATATTCTTCCCAAACCGTACCGAACGGCAAAGTCTTCGCTTGTTCGGACTCATACATCAGCTCGGTGAACTTACCGTCGTTTTGCAGCTGTTTCATTTTTTCATTGGGGAGCAGAAGCGCGTACAAAAGCGCCTTATGCATGTTTCGGTCCCCTACCACCCATGCAGAAATACGATTAATAGAGGCGTCGAAGTAATCGAGACCGATCAGTACGCGCTTGTCAGCGTTGTTCCGGACGATCTCTTTTGCGATCTCTTTTAATTCGTCTTCGAAGAGTACGACGTGGTCGCTGTCCCAGCGTATGCCGCGGGTAACGTGCAAGGCCACCTTGTCGTAGAACGCGAGCATAGACGGGATCTTATCCGAAACAACCTCCGTCGGATGATAATGGCCGTTATCGAGCAGACACAGAATGTCGTTTTTGGCAGCGTAATTAAGATAAAACTCGGATGAACCGACGGTATAACTTTCTACGCCGATGCCAAAAACTTTTGACTCCAAGGAATCCAAAATATATTCTTTGGAATACTTAACGGAAAAAATCTCGTCCAGGCTTTCTTTTAAGCGCAAACGCGGAGAGAGACGATCGGCCGGCACGTCCTTGAGTCCGTCCGGAATCCAGGTATTGTGCAGGCAGGGGCTGCCCTGACGCTTACCGATCTCGGCGGCGATAGCGCGGCATGCCTTGACGTGAGCAATCCAGAAATCGCGGACACCTTTGTCAGGAGAAGAAAGCGTCAGTCCGTCCTTTACCATCGGATGAGAGAATAAAGTGGGGTTGAAATCAAACGCAATTCCCTTAGGAAGTCCCCATTCGAGCCACGGCTCAAACTCTTTGATCGTCAGTTTATCCAACGCTACCGGCCCGTCGCTGACGGCATAGATAGCGTGCAGGTTGACGCGCTTCTTGCCCGGGATCAGGGAAAAAGCAAATTCCAGATCCTGCTTTAATTCTTCAAAAGTACGCGCCTTCCCCGGATAATTCCCGGTTGTCTGAATGCCGCCGGACAGGGCGCTTTTATTCAAAAATCCCTGCACGTCGTCGCCCTGCCAACAATGGAGGGAGATCGGGATTTCGGACAGCCGACTGATAGCGGCTTCGGTATCCACGCCAAAGACGGCGTATTCTTTTTTTGCTGTTTGATAATCCATTTATTAGCCTCCTATCTGGATCATTAAATTACCGATAGCGGTGGCCTCGATAGGCATCGCCGTTACCTTTCTTCCGGTAAAGGTCGCCGTCAGGTCATTAAGATAACCATTCTTGGCTCCCCCTCCTACAATACAGATTTCATTGAATTTTTTGCCCGTGACTTTTTCCAATTCGTCCATCGCGTTTTTATAGCTGAGCGCAAGGCTCCTGAACACGGTATTGAACAGGTCGGCGCGCCCTGTGGGCGTGGGTCGGGCTTGGCGCGTAAAATACTCTGTTATCGCTTCGCTCATTTTTTTCGGAGCCAAAAAAGATTGGTCGTTGACGTCGAAGAGTCCTTCGAATTTGCTTGTTTTCGCCTCGGCGATCATTTCTGCGTAATCGGTCCCGAATTCTTTACGGAGTTCGCCAATAATCCAGAGTCCCATGATATTTTTCAAAAACCGAACGTATCCTACGCCGCCTTCGTTGGCAAAGTTGCTTTTTAAAGCTTCTTTCGTCGTTACAGGCGCGGGGAGCTTGGCTCCGAGAAGAGACCACGTTCCGCTGGAAAGAACGGCGCAGTCGCTTGCCACCTTGACCGCTTCAAAAGCGCTTGCCGTGTCGTGAGAAGCGCATAAAAGAACGGTCGTCTGTCCGCCTACTTCCTCGGCGATCTCAGGAAGCAGACTGCCGACCTTCGTTCCCGGCTTATCAAGTGAGGGAAACATCTTTCGAGGATAGCCGAGGGCGGTCAGAATATCGGAATCGAATTCTTCGCTTGCGGCGTTGACAAGTCCGGTCGTGGACGCGTCGGTATACTCTTTTTTCATCACGCCCGTCAGCTTATAAGAAAAATACTCGGGCATCATCAAAAATGCGGAGGCCTTTTCCAGACGTCCCGCCTTTTTATCCTCCCACAGCCGATAAACGGTATTGAAAGTCTGAAACTGCGTTCCTGTTTTTTCGTACAGTTTTTCAAAAGGAATAATACTATGCACTTCTTCAACGGCAGTCGCCGTATGACCGTCTCGATAAGCGTAACAGGGCGTTATTTCTTCCCCTTCGCCAATCAGAACGTAATCAACGCCCCACGTATCTATCGCAAGACTTTCTATCTTCGGATAGCGTAAAAACGCCTCTTTGACGCCGTTTTTGATTTCTTGGAACAAACGACGGATATCCCATACGAGATACCCGTTCTGATTGTCTACAAAATTGGGAAAGCGATACACTTCCTGCGTTTCTATCTTGCCGTTCCTTTCATATCCGACAATATGCCTGCCGCTGGACGCGCCGATATCGATCGCTAAATAATATTTCATATCTTATCCCTTTACTTTTTGATTTTTATTTCGACGTTTCCGCTTGTAGTCTTGGCGTCGATCTTGACTCTGCCGTCGCCGGAAACGGTCTTGCCGTCGAACTCGCTCTCAACTTTGCCGCTAACGGAGTCGAGCGTTACTTTATAGCCGACGCTATCGGGAATAAACACGATCAGATCTCCCGAGACGGAAGAAAAGTCAACGTCGGTAAGATCCAGCGCGTCGATCTGAGCCTTTCCGGAAATGGTTTTAATATTAACGAAAGGCTTGGCATCGCTAAGAAAAGCGCCTTCCACATCGCCGGAGACCGTTTCTACTTTAAAGTTTACGGGAGAATTTACGGAAAAAGCGGCCTTTACGTCGGCAGAAACGGTTACCGCGCGAAAATCAGTCACAGAAACGGAATTCTTTAATTCCACTTCCGCCGATACCGAACGGACGTTTACCGTTTTCAGGTCCATCTCTTGCGGAAAGGTAACGGTAAGGTCTTTTTTCAGATTGACATAACCGGCAAATTTTCCCGACTTTGCAAAAGCAATATGCAGCTTCCCTTTATCGAGGTAAGAATGAACCTTATAATCGTCGGAAACATTGTCTTTGGAATAAGTTTCTTCTATGGTAACCGCTTTGACGTTACCGGTCGTGACGGTTACGCTTCCGCTGATCCAATTGATATTCAATTCCGAAACGTAATCTTCGTATTCTTTCACGCCGGTAGAGTACTTATCGGCGTCCGCGTACGTAAAATACGTGACTTTATCGTTGTTCCGCGTACAAGCGCCGAAACAACAGACGCAGACCGTCATCAGGACAGCCGCAACAATAACGATACTTTTTTTCTTCATGGCACACCTCACGATTTCATTTTATCATATTCCGTAATAAAAACAAGCCCTAAGGGGCTTTTTCTTAAATCAACTGGTTCAGCCAGATTCTTTTCTTGAGCAAAACGTATCCGAAAACGGATTTTATTACGTCCATTGCGCAAACGACGAGATATATGTGGAGAATAGGAAGCGTAGTCAGTCTGACAAGAAGCAAAACAACGGGGAACCCGAACGTCCAAATAAACGCGCTGTCGTAAAGAAAAGTTATGAACGTCTTTCCTCCCGAACGAAGGGTAAAGTAACAGGCGTTCTGAAAGCTGTATATGGGCATCATACAGGCGGTAACGAGCATAAACTGTCGAGCAATTTCTTTGGCTTCTTCCGTGGTATTATATATATTGGGGAAGAAAGAGGAAAAAGCCGCCATAACGGCGCCCATAAGCACGCCGACCAGCACGCTGAATGCGATCAGTTTTCTGTCCTCATCCACCGCTCTTTCAAAATCTCTCGCGCCAAGATACTTTCCTACGATAATGCCGATAGACGTCCCGAGCGCCATATAGCTGATATTGAAAACGTTGGTAACCGTACTGCTGATATTGTATCCGGCGACAACGGCCAGACCGCGCTGAGAATAACATTGCGCCAGAGCGCTGATGCCGCCCGCCCAAAAAGCCTCGTTGACAAGCAGAATCATGCCCTTCCTGAAAATATCGGAGACCAGTTTTTTTTCGATCCGGAAAAGATGGCGATACGCCTTTACGATAAAGGGGTACCTCTGCCGTTTGGCCCATACGGTAACGACCAGTATTCCCACTTCGAGAAAGCGGGATGCGACGGTGGAGATCGCCGCGCCCCGAACACCGAGCGCAGGCGCGCCGAAATTCCCGAAGATTAAAATGTAATTGCCTATACAATTTAAACCGACGGCAATAAACCCGGCCGTCATAGGAAGAACCGTCTTTTCCGTTTCTCGCAGGGTACTGCCGTACGTCTGGGCAACTGCAAACGGAAGAAGTCCGATCAACATGATCCATAAATAGTCTTTTCCGTACGACAACGTCAGCGCAAGGTCCCCCTCCGCGCTGCCCTCGTTCAGATATAAACCGATCAACTGTTCGTTGAAAAGTCCGAGTACGGCCACGCCGAATAAGGCAAAGAAGATACAAAACAGAAACTTAAAACGAAACGTCTGTCGCACGCCCTCTTCATTCCCTTTGCCATAATATTGCGCAGTGAAGATACCGGCGCCGGAAACCGCTCCGAAAACGCATAAATTAAAGACGAATAAAAGCTGATTGACGATAGCTACGCCCGACATCTGTTCGGTGCCGACCTGACCGACCATGATGTTATCGAGCAGGTTGACGAACTGTGTAATACCGTTCTGCAACATGATGGGCAAAGCGACCGCAAAAACGGTCTTATAAAATTTTTTATCGCCGATGTATTTCTTCATTCTTGTCACGGAGAATATTCTATCACATCGAAGAAATAATCTCAAATCTTTTACGACGATATAGAAATAATAAAAAATTTTCGTTTTTTTGCTGCAAACGGAGGTTTCTTGATACTCGTTATTACGTGCGATTCGAAAAAAAATTTCTATCCGATAATTCGTTTCACGGCGTCCTTTCAACGCTCTTTGAAACTTACCTAAATGACCCGCGTTCCGAAAAAGCGATAAAAATTTTCGAGACAGTCCCAAGACTGTCTCGATTCTTACATTTTATCCGCCATACGGGCTATGTTCATACCGCATGACCGAAGTTCAATTCATGCTCTTTCAGGAGCGATTTTTCCGAGCCGTTTACTCTTCCTCTTCGACCGGCTTCTTTTCCGCTTCGGCTTTTGCCGCGGCTGTGATTTCGGCAATACGAGCTTCATCTTCCTCTTTGCGGTACTTGCCGTAATGCTTTTTGATCAAGTCGATACGCTCTTGTTTTTCTTCGTCGGTCAGTTCGTCGTATTCGCCGTTTTTGATCTTCTCGGAGAAGTAGCGCATGCGAGTGAGAATTTTGTTGTTCAAGTGGAATTGGAAAGAAGAGAACAGAGCGAAAGCGATCAGAACCGCAATGGCGATACCCATTAACAGGCGAATGGTAAGGAGCACCTTATTGACGTTATCGGCGACGGAAGCGACGCTGAAACCGCTCGTGTCGAAGCTGATCTTGCCGTTCGCCGCCATTTCGTCGAGTTTTGCGCTGACGACGCTTTCGTTATTTTTCAAAAATTCCGCGATCTTCGTACTGTCCGTTTTGGCATATTCGAGAGCAAACGCAGAGTTGGGGTCTTCCTGTGCCAAGGCGTCCGCAGCGGATGTCGCCGCGTTATAACCCTCGTAGCCTACGCCGGTCAGAACCCAACCGATAACGCCTACGCCCAAAGCGCCGCCGATCTTTCTGACCAACGTCATCATGCCGCTGTAATTTCCGGTCGGTCTTTCTCCGAGAGCGAGTTCGGCAACGTCAAGCGTATCGGGGAAGTTCATCCACGGGATCATCTGCGCTCCGCCGAAGCCGAAGCCCATCAAAAACGCAACGATCGGAATGACCCATGCGGGGCATCCCATCTGCGGGTTGAGAACGGCGATCAGGATACCGCCGAGTATGTAGAACGGAAGTCCCATTCGAAAAGCGAACGCTTTGCCTTTTTTGTCCATCATTACGCGAACGAGCGGGAACGCAAGTACGGCCGCCACCATAATCGGGGCAATGATGAACATGGACGAGAAAGTCATTTCTCCCACGATGGGCAAGGTCATCTTGACGCCACGCCAGACGTGGCTCGCATAATATGCGGCGAGCGCCGAAAGCATATCCATACAGGCGAATGCGGAGACGTACATGCCGATGTGCCAGGCATAAGACTTATTCTTGTACGGCTGGATATAACCTTTCAGGAATTCTTTGAGATTGAATTTTTTCTTTTCAACCTTTTCCGGTTTGACGCGCTCTTTGGTAAAAAGACCGGTAATAATCAAGCCGCCGCCGAACATGGTACCGAAAACTGCGACCATGACGATCCAGAAAGTCGTGCCGCTGATAGAGCCTTTTTCTCTCGCCCCGAGGATCAGGAGCGGAAGAACGTAAGCAAGTCCGGACGCAGCGGCAGAAAAAACCAGTTTAATTGTGTTGGCGTTGTTACGCTCTTGAAAGGAAGGAGAAATATCGCTTGCCATCGACGTATACGGCACTTGCGTTATTGTCGAACAGGTATTCCATACAATATAAAAAACAAGCACGTACGCGATCATGCCCGCTTGCGAAGTGATCCCCCACCAGTCCTTGATCGGCGCAAACAAAAGGGCGAGCGCAATGATAAGAAGCACACCGCCGAATACCATATAGGGTCTGCGACGGCCCCATCTGGTACGGGTGTTATCGGTAATACTACCCATGAGCGGGTCGGTTACGGCGTCCCAGATTTTAGAGACCATCATAATGGTCGAAGCACTGGCCGCCACGATCCCAAGAGTGTCGGTCATGTATTTAAGCATGACGCAGGCCATCAGAGCGACGCCGCCGCCGTCCATCAGCGCGCCGCAACCATAGGCGAGCTTTTCTTTCAGCGGAACGTAATCCGGGCTCGATTTGTAGGAAAGATCTTTTTCTTTCTTGGCTTTCATTTTATTCTCCTTATGCTATTGATTCATCAGCAAATTTTTTTTCAACGTCGTCGATAAATTCTTTTACCACCCGAGTGTATTCCGCGGGATTGGTCGCATACGCCCGGGCATGTACGCCTTCCTCAAACAGATGCAGGCGCAAGTTTCCGTTCTCTTTATTGGCTTCATACATATCCACGGTATTATGAAAATCGGTAAAGTCGTCTTTTTTTGAATGTAACAGTAAGGTGGGGCAGGAAACCTTGTTCAGGTCTCCGCTCACGTCCAGAGTTTTTGCTTTCGCGCCGCCGGCAATTAAATATGTAGTTGCGCTGATAACAGGCCAAAAAATCCCGAAAAAGGGAAAATGCGTCATGTCCTTTCCTTTCGATACGACAATGCGCTTATAAGAAGCGTAAGAACAATAGGAGATAAGAAAATCCACGTCCCGTCTGCGCGCGGTAAGGTGCACGGCTGTTGCCGCGCCCATGGACACGCCGAAAACGCCGATACGAGCGGGTTCGTACTCTTTTTTGATATAGTCGAGCCACTCCATTGCGTCGGACGTTTCGTGCCAACCGAAACTGACGTACTTTCCTTCCGAACGTCCGCAATGACAAAAGTCCGGCGAAATCGCGTTATAGCCCATCTCGTTGAACATTTTTCCGTATTTCATAATGGCGATCCCGTTGCTGCTGAACCCATGCAAAAGGAGCACCCATTTATCGGTGGGCTCCTTGGCATAATAAATACGAGCGAACATTCTGAGACCGCGTTTGTTGGTCAGGTATTTTTCTTCATGCGGATAAGAAAAAATCTCCTCGGGAATATTCGACTCCATTTCTCTCCGGCGGGATTCTTCTTCCGTGCGCATTTTGCCACGCAAAAAAATCCAGGTAAGAATAAAACCGAACAAAACGTACGCGCACAACAAAGACCCGACGACGATAAGCAGAACACCCCACCAAGGCATACGAAATCCCCCATATAAAATATAAAATTGCTTATTTAGTGTAGCACGCGCGTAAGTAAATGTCAATATCGACTTTTGCACGAAGATACTTTCTTTCCTGCATTTTACAACGGGCATGTATTGACGAATATCATAACTAAATGTATAATAGGTTATATTTATTACTAATTAAAACGGAGTGCAATTGCTATGAAAAAAACAACGAAAGCGCTTTTTATCATTCTTTTGATCTGCACGGCGATCATACTCGCGTCGTGCGGTCTGCTCGGGGGAGACAAATCGGGCGGGATCGGCAAAAAGGTAGCCCTGACCGAATCTATGATTATCCGCAACCCCACGCAAGGTTCGGGCGTCCCGGTCTATACGGGAAAACCGGTCACTTATCCCGAAAGTGACTTCGGTTTTGAAGTCAAAGGCAATTATCCCTCCTATTCCGATTTTACTTACACGTACGAAAACAACGTCAACGCCGGGGATAAAACGGCCAGACTGACCATTACGGCAAAAAATAGCAATCCTTATTGCACCGGGAGCGTTACGCTCTACTTTTCTATCGCTCAGGGATCTGCCGAAGCAAAGGGAAAAGACGAACTGACGGCTTTTTTAAATAACGCCAATTACAACTACGTCACTCTCGATACCAACGTCGATATCGAAGAAACAGAAACGCTGACCATACCCGCAGGCGCTACTCTCCGACTTGCAGGCAACGCCGTATTAACGATCAAGGGCAGTCTCGAAGTGCAAGGCCAACTCACCGTAGACGGCTCTAAATATTATCAGGGCGGGACAAGATCGGGTATGCTGAAAAACGCAGGATCCATAAATAACAGCGGGTCCGTTGTCGTTACCTCGCACGGATTATTCATCAATCACGGCGTTTTTCTGTCCGAAGGAACGGTAAAGAACGAAGGTCTGGTCTATGCCGACGGGACGGCCGTCCCCGGCTTGGTCAACGAAAAAACGGGACGTCAATTCGTCCGCTCCGAGATCACTTCGGAAGATATCTCCATACCCGCCGCAGATGAAGGCGGAATAGAGTATTCTCAAAAAGACGGCGTTGCGCGTCCTTACGTCACGCTCCCCTATAACGCCGGCTTCAACGTCGTCTATCAAAATAATGACCGCGTAGGACAAGCGACCGTCATCGTTACGCCGACGGAAACGGACTCTTACTATTACGGCTCGGCCTCCAGGACCTTTACCATCCTCCCCGGGGTAGCCACGGTAAAAGACTATGCCGAGCTGACGGCGGCTTCCGCTACCGGAAACTTTAATCGTTTTGAAATAACGGGCGAGATCATTGTCCCTGCCGGCGACAAACTCCTGATCCAACCGCAAGAAACGCTCAATTTTGCCGGGAACAAACTGACGGTTCACGGCGCTTGCGAAAATAACGGCGAGATCAAATCGTACAGGACCAACCATAACAGTTATACGAACGAAACGACTTTCAGCGAATCCACGCTGAATATCACGATAAACGAAGGCGGCTCGTTCGGCGGAACAGGAAAGCTCTCTGCCGGTAAAGTATCGGTAACGGCAAAAGGAGATTTTTCGATTCAGTCTCCCGAATCAACAACTTTCGATTCCTTCAATCAAAGTAAGGGCACTTTATGTATAGGAAGCGACATTACCGTTCCTACGTTGACGATAGGTTTAAACGCCGCGCTGAGCGTTTTATCGGGCGGCACGATCAACTGTTCTTCGCTTGCCGTCAACGGCGGCCTCGTATGTAGCGGCACAATCAACGTCGCTCGGCAATGCAATTTGTACTTCAACGTGGAAAGATCGCTCGAAAACGGGGGACGTCTCTGTCTCGGAACTGCCGACGCCCCTGCGGAAACGTATGCGGAAACGTATATCGAATATCTGAATATGTCGAACGACGGCGAAATTCTTAACTACGGCGATTTTGTTTGCGATCACGTAACGACGTATCTCTTCTCTTCTCAGACGCACTTTATTAACAACGGGCATATCTGGACGTATGAAGAGTTCGGCAATATTACCGAAAACGTCACCGTCAAAAAATACCTTTCCGACTCGATTGTCGCGCTCGAATATACTGAGGTCGAATACGACGGTTCGGAAAAGACGCCCTCTTTTACCGTCGAAGGAATCGCGCCGGAAAACCTGAATAAAAACTACGTTGTCAAATATTATAAACCCGATAATACGGCGATCAGCTCCGTAAAAGACGTCGGCGAATACGTCGTGTCCGTCTCCGTGCCCGCAAACAACAAAAAATACGCATACGGCGGCTCGGTTACCTTACCGTACAACATCAAAAAAGGCACTTGCCATCTGACCTCTTCCGATGCGTTCAACAGCTCCCTTGCAAACGCAAATTACGAAAAAGTTTTGATGGAGGCCGACATCGACCTCGGCTATACTTATAGCTTAGGGACCTATGAAATTCCTGAGGGCGCCATATTGGATACAAACGGCTACTCCCTGACCGTTACGAAAGCTAACTTTTACGTTTCAGGAGAACTTATTCTTTCCGCGCCGACAGGCGAACGGGCTTATTCTCTTCTCCTTTTACAAACGTCCAATCTCCACAACCGCAATACCATCCGCAACAGCGGCGTCCTCTGCTTCGATTCTCCGTCGGAGAGCTATTCAACCGACGGCTACGCAAACGCGACCTTTATAAACGACGGAATCGTATACGGTGGCTCCGGCGAAAGCAATTACAGTTTTATTCAAAGTAACGTCACGTCGGGCGAAGGAACCGTCTACGTCCGCACTCCCCTGCCGAAGACGGAGCTCGATCTTGAATATACCGAAACGAACTATACCGGCGAGAGACATACGCCCGTTGTAAGCTACACGGGAAGCGCACTTGCCGCCGGAGCGTTCGACGCTTTTTCTAAGGTCTACGACAATAATAAAAACGCCGGCGCCGCCACCGTTACCGTCAAACCCGACCTTCTGAACGAAACCTATTATGGCTCCGTCACGATGGGTTTCACAATCAATAAAGCGGTAAAAGTGGTAACCGGCTCGCTGAAAACCTCCGACTTTGCGAATAAGAATTATTATGAAGTGCGCTTGGGCAACAGTATTATTCTTTCCGAAGACGTTGTCGTTCCGAGAGATATGGCCTTTAACTTTTCCGTTTATGAGCTGTATTATTCGAGCGGGAGGTTGCTTGTTGAAGAAGGCGCAGTATTGAGAGCGGAAGCGAACAATCTTACTACGTTCTTACAAAATATTAATAACGTACACGAAATGAAGCTTATCGACAATATCACGGAAAAGATCAGCGTTACTTTCCAACCAATCAACACCGATTCGCATAAAATTTATCTTTGGTATAATCAACAATACGCGAACACGTTGCAACTAAAAAGCTTGCTCATCGATCTTAACGGTTACAGTATGACAGGCGGTTTTGATATTGAAGGGAATACTAAAAATTACAGTAATCCGTACTTTACCGTCACTATTGACAACTCCAGATACAACGAAACCGAAAGCGGCATCGGAAGCGTTACGAATACCGACTACGGCTTTAATCCGAAGCTCGGAAATTCTATTGTTATCAATATCAACAATATCACGGTTGCGGGTGTTAAAATGGACGGCAACCACGTACAGTTGAACGCAAACAACTGCCACATAGAAACAGCGGGAGAATATGCGGTATATTGCAATGATATGAATTCTGAAACGACGTTTACCGATTGCACTTTTTCCGCGACCGGCAACAACGGAAAAATCATCTATCTGAACAGAGGTACGCATCATTTAAACAACTGCACCTATAATGCAAGCGCGCTTGACGCCAACATGATTTATTACAGAACGGGCACAGGCGGCGGAACGCATGAGCCGCAAGTATACCTTAACGGAGTAAAACTGAATTAGCAAACCGATATCGCTAAAAAACGCTCCTTAGAATGAGGAGCGTTTTTGCTTTAATACAGATCATTATTTTTAATGGTAACGGCCAGGTACCTGCTGATGTCGAAGTTCTTCCACGGGATTTCTTCGGTCGGAGGAAAGACGCGGAAAGTCATCTTTTCTTTGGTCGTGGGGTGGATAAATTTCAGTTCTACCGCCCAAAGAGCGAGATTTGTGCCGACGGGGCTCTTCCCCGCGCCATACTTCTGATCGCCGAAAACGGGGCAGCCGATGGTTGCCATTTGCACGCGGATCTGGTGCGCTCTGCCCGTGTGAAGTCGCACGCCAAGCAAGGTCAATCCGCCTTTGGACTCGATGGTATTGTAATCGAGGACGGCGATCTTGGCACCTTCGGTCGCCATGGGGACGACTTTTACGACGTTCTTTTCCGTATTCTTCAAAAGATAGTGCGTCAACTCGACGCAGGCTTTTTCACGCGGTTTGCCAACGACGACGGCATAGTACTTCTTTTCCAATTCGCCGTTTCTGACCTCTTCGGAAAGTCTGGACGCCGCCTTGGACGTTTTGGCAAAGACCATAACGCCGCCGGTGGGCCGATCCAGACGATGCACGAGTCCGACAAACGCGTCGCCCGGCTTGTTGTACTTTTGTTTGATATACTCTTTGACCATAGTGAGCATATCCCTGTCGCCCGTTTCATCCGGGCAGGAGGGAACGTTTTGGGGTTTCATCACGACGATTACGTGATTATCCTCATAGACCACAGTCAATTCTTTATTCGTCATTTCTGATTGCATGAAAATATTATGCGACTTTTTACCCCAAAAAGTCAAGTAAAAACAGGTCGTCGCCCCTCTTTTCTTAAAAAAGATGACTAAAAAAGCAGTTCCCGGAATAGCAAAACAGGACGAGGCATATAGTTTAGCAAAAATATTATGAGGTTTGCATGAAAAAAACGATTCCTATTCTATTGTGTTTGATTCTCGCCTGTTGTTTACTGGTCGCCTGCCACCCAAAAGAAAGTCAGGATCCGACTGCCGAAACGAAATACGCCATTGATTTAACGCTGGACGGCAGTACCTTACGCGGCAAACAACAGGTTTCTTTCCGGAACGTCTATACAGACGGCCTGAACGAAGCGGTTTTTCATTTGTATCCCAACGCTTACGCCGAAAATGCCGAGCATAAAGCCTACGGCGGCATTCTTCCTTCTTACGGCGGGATTGAAATAAATACCGTGACCGTCAACGGAGAAGAAGCCGTCGCTTCTTACGACGACGAAAAACAATATATGTCCGTTGCCATTCCCTCCTTATCTATCGGAGACCAAGTAGCGATCGGTATGGAATATACGGTCCTGATCCCCGATTGTCGTTTACGCTTTGGCCGCTGCGAAAACGTTTATCTCCTTTCTTCTTTTTATCCGCAACTATCCGTTTACGAAAACGGGGCGTTCCGCCGCGATCCGTTTTGTACCGTCGGCGACCCCATCTATTCGGAAGCTGCCTCCTACGAACTGTCTCTTACCTGTCCGAGCTCCTTGGTTGTGGCGGCAAGCGTAAAAGCCGAGTCTAAAACGGACAAAGGGGATCTATCCGTCTATTCCTATAAAGCGGACAATATCCGAGACTTCGCGCTGGCGGCTTCTCCCGACTTTAACGTGCTGACCGCCTGCGAAAACGACGTCGAATTGTTCTATTTTTCTCTTGACTCTACCGGCGCGGAACAGAACTTTTCTCTCGTACGTTCAGCTTTCAATCGGTATACGGAGGCATTCGGTTCTTCCGGGCTGAAATCCTATTCGGTTGTCGTCGTGCCGTTCGATAGTAACGGTATGGAATACAGCGGACTCGTTTTCGTCTCCTCTTTTGCCGGAGAAGACACCGAAGAGACCTTTCTGCACGAGACGGCGCACCAGTGGTGGTACAATTCGGTCGGTAGCGATCCTATCCGTCAGAGCGCCCTGGACGAAGGACTGACTACCTTTACCTCCGCATATTATTATCTCCTTGCAGGCGACGAAAACGCCTTTACTCAAAAGATTGCCAACGTGAAAAAAGTTTATACGCAATACGAGACCTTACAAAAAAGGCGTCAGACGGGCATTGACCTGAGCGCGGATAATACGATATACGATTATACCGCTTATCAATACGCCATGCTGATATATTATAAGAGCTGCCTCTTGTTCAACAATCTGTACGAGTTATACGGGAAAGACAAAATGACGGCCTGTCTTCGGACGTATGCCGAAGAATACGCTCACAAGACGGCAACATTCGACGATTTTATCGCCGTGTGCAACAAAACCCTGAAAACGGACGTCGGCGGACTCGTCAAAGGATGGCTCGGCGATGGGCCGACCGTCACTACTTTCGCAAAAGCTTAGTATAAATAAAGAAAAGAGTGTCGACTGTTAGCGGCGGAGCGATAAAAGTTTATCGCTCCGCCTCTAACGATATTTGCATTGCGGCAAGTTGTATGCCTTATTGCGTGATATTTTGCTAACGCAAAGTGATATTTCCCCGGCCGGAAAAGTTAAGGACTGCGAGATAATCTTATATTTAAAAATGTGTTCTTTTATTTTCGGATCAATAATTTGTCATACAACTTCTTAATGCCGCATTTAAAGCACAATAACGGTCCGAAAATTATACCCAAAGAGGCTTGCGCGATCTCATAGGGCAACTTGATTATCGCATATTCCGGCGTGCTGTAAATGTAGGCCTTTCCGATCGTGTATCCGACCACCATAATGATTCCGCCGACAAAGCATCCCAAAACGGCGGCGACAACGGGGCGCTTCTTTAATACGTAATGCGAAAAAACGGAAATGACGACCGCTTGCAAACCATGCGTGACCAATGATACGAACATCGGCGCCGGATAAAAGATCAGATCCCCCAAAAAGGAGCCCACTCCGCCGACCAAAAACGCGGCGAACGGGTCAAGCAGGATGGCAGCCAAGCAGATGACCAGATCGCACAGATACAGGTGCCCGCCCGGCACGGGGATCCCGAATGAACTGAAAGCGATGTTCAATCCCATAAAGAGAGCCGTTATGCATATCCAGACGGTCGGTCTCTTTTTCTTTCTCTTCTCTTCATTTACAATGTTTTTTTCTTTTTTTACGTTTTCCATAGGCGTTTTAGTTCCTTTTACAATTTTGCTTGCAAATTTTATGGCTTCATTATATACTTTGTTTGAACATATTGTAATAACCAAAAAGGAATAAAATTATATAATCAGATGAACTACAAAATCGAACCGAATAAAGGCTCTGCTTACTTGCAAATTTACGATCAGATCAAAAAAGAAATCGTTGCGGGATCGTATGCATACGGTAAAAAATTGCCCTCCAAAAGACTGCTTTGCGAAGAAACGGGCGTCAGCATCATTACCGTCGAACACGCCTACGACTTATTAATCGAAGAAGGTTACGTTGAATCGCGGGAAAGGAGCGGCTATTACGTTTCTTTTCGTCCCTCCGACGGGTTTGCCTCTTCGCGCGCCTATTCCCCTTTTCATCCGCGCCCGGTCGAACATACGACGACCTCCTTCCCTTTCTCGGTATTGGCGCGCAGTATGCGTCGGGTGCTGACCGATTATGGAGAAGCACTATTGGAAAAGGCGCCAAACGCCGGCTTTGAAGAACTGAAAAAAGCCCTTTCTTCTTATCTTCGCCGTAACAGAGATATTATCGTCGATCCCGATCAGATCGTCATTGGATCGGGTGCGGAATACCTATACGGACTGATCGTAGAATTACTCGGCAGAGACCGCGTTTATGGCATAGAGTCCCCTTCTTATCAAAAGATAGAGCAAGTCTATCGTGCGGAAAACGTGCGGTATGATCCCCTTCCTTTGACAAACGACGGGATCGACAGTTATTCTTTGGCTCAGACGAAGGCGTCCGTCCTGCACGTCAGTCCTTACCGGAGTTATCCTACCGGCGTTACGGCTTCTGCGTCGAAGCGTCACGAATACGTACGATGGGCTTTTTCCGGCAACCGATATCTGATAGAAGACGACTTTGAATCGGAGTTTTCTCTCTCTCCAAAAGCGGAAGATACGCTCTTTTCTTTATCGAAAGGCGAGCGCGTCATCTATCTCAACACTTTTTCGCAAACCATTTCTCCTTCTCTGAGAATTGGATACATGGTATTACCCAAATCGCTTATCGATCTCTTTAACGAAAAGCTCGGTTTTTACTCCTGCACGGTCCCCACCTACGAACAATACCTTCTGACCGATCTTATAGAGAGCGGCGCATTCGAACGTCATATCAACAGGGTGCGGCGCGCGCGAAGAAAAAGCTCTCTTTCTTAACGACTTTCTTTATAAAAAAACAGCGCAACGGATTTCGCTGCGCTGTAAAAAACAATTCTCTTTTTTCGATTACTTTCTGTATCTGGCAAGAATGGACTCGTTGCTGAGTACTTTACGGACTTCTTCGGCGTATTGCGTCTTCGGTTGTTCGCGGACCTTCTTCGGAGCCTTGGGAACTCTCTTGGTCGTAGGAGCGGCATAGCCCTCTCTCAGATAAGCGACGTCTACCGGGATGAATCCATTGAACGCGGTGTTATAAACGCCTTTTTGGACGGCAATTTCCAATACGTCCTTGCCGCTCTGCTTAATCTCGGTAATGATCGGCAGAATGTCGCCTTCTCCAAAAGCGATGGCAACGGCGTCGACGGAAGAACCGTTAGCAATCTTGGTTCCGTCTATGATCTGACGGCTGTCAAGTCTGTTTCTCTTCTTGCTGGCAACGGGAGTGACGGCGTCGTATCCCTTAGCGGCAATAAATTCGTTAAAGTCGCGGTTACGCTTTGCAACGTAGCTATAAAACTTAACGAAAGCGATCTCATAGTCTCTTTCGATTTCTGCGGCAAGCTTTTGATACCCCTCACAAGAGACTTTCAAACTTCCCAGGTCGATCAATAATGCAATTTTCGGCTTACTCATTTTTTCCTCCATTAAAATAAAAACGCAAATGTATGTTTACACTTGCGTTTATTATAACACGTTTTTTTTCATTTGACAATAGGTAAAACGAAAAAAATTTTCTATAAGCATGACAAAACGGCTTTTTTCGGTACCCGAAGAGCCTCGTTCGTCACTTACTCAGCCACTTCTACGCTGACTTGCTTATATCTTTTATCCCTCGTACCGGCTTCGCTGAAACGAACGACCCCATCGCAAAGAGCGAAAAGAGTGTCGTCCTTACCGATACCGACGTTGGCTCCGGCATGAAACTTGGTCCCGCGTTGACGCACGAGAATGTTACCGCCCTTACAAGCCTGTCCGTCGCTCTTCTTCGGTCCCAGTCTCTTGGATTCGCTGTCACGACCGTTTCGAGTGCTACCCATACCTTTTTTATGGGCAAACAGTTGAATATTGATAAACATTGTCTATTCCTCCATTTTTACAAAGGCACTATAACCTTTCTGAATGTCCCTCAGTCCGAGCTCCATTGTTTTCAGGATGGCTTCCGTTCTAATACGCTCCTCTTGGCTTTCAGCTTCGGGAACGGAGAACGATATATGTCCGTCCTTTTTGATATACTTGAACTTTCGGGAGGAAAACTCGATCAGTCCCAAAAGAGCCGTGCAAGCAATACTGCTTACTGCGCTACACACGACGTCTTTGCCATAGTCCGCATAGTCGGCGTGTCCCTTTATTTCGACCTTTTCGATTACGTTATCCTTTTTTGTCAATTTGATACAGATCATATTGCAAAACGATCTTATTACAGAGCGATTTTGGTAATTTTGATCTCGGTATACGGTTGACGATGACCTTGACGCTTACGTTCGTTCTTCTTGGCTTTGTACTTGAAGATATGGATCTTCGGGCCCTTTCCGTTTTTAAGAACGACCGCTTCGACATATGCGTTTTCCACGGCCTTGCCGACAGAGATCTTTCCGTCGTCGCTGACGAGGATGACTTTGTCGAAACGAACCGTCTCGTTTTCCGCCTTGTTCATGAATTCTACCTTCAAAACGGAGTTTTCTTCCACTTTGAATTGCTTTCCGCAGGCTTCGATAATAGCGTACATAAAACATAACCTCCTTTGCTGAAGACTCGCTATCGGGGTGGCAAAACGCGCTTATCTTATTACCCTTTCTATGCGGCTTTGATTACTTTATCATACTTCGTCAAAAAAAGCAATCAAAATAAACGATTTTTTAGACAAAAAGATTCTTTTTTGACTTCTTTACATAAAAACCGAAAAAAACGCTTTCTTCGGTAAAAAAATACTTCCTGCCTACTTTTGATTTTCCTCTTCCGTCGGCGGCAGGGCGTCGTGCGCCTCGACGTCGATAACGAGCGGTTCTTCGGCGGCGGCGACGGCGGGAGCAGCGATCTCCTCTTCGACCGCTCTTTTCGCTTTCTTTTCTTCTTTCCTCGCGCGTCGATCGGCCATTTTTTCTTTACCTTTACGTAATATCGCGGACGTAATGCCCGCCATTCCTTCTTTGACGTTTTTCAGTCCGTCCATGGTCGTGCGGACGCTTTCTACCACTTTCAGAGGCTTTTGGTATGTTTCTTTTACCTTTTCGACGTCCTTTTCAACCCCTTTTTTCAACAGACCGAAGCAATAGTTCGCATACTCGAAAATAACGTCGAAGACGAGTTGCAGTACGAAGAACGCCGGCATAAGAATGGCGAAAAGCAAGTTAGGCAACGTGAGTCCTTCTACTGCCACGGTTAAAAAGCCGGACACGTTCAGTCCGATACCGATACCGGTAAAAAGAAGTTTCGACCAACGATAAACGCGCTTTACGACCCCGTATCTCTTTTTATTCGTCACGCTTTTATCGATGGAGATGAAATAAATGAAAAAGGCGGCGTACAGGCCGGTCAGCGTAAGCAGCGTCACGTTGAGCGCCAGGTATCCGTTCCCCACGATAATCCGATAAACAAGATAGGCTCCGTAAAGAAGAAGCGTCAAAAACTTTCGGAAGGTATTGAGCGTTTTCAGTTGTCCGGTAATCTTTTCGATTGCGGCCGTCGTATTGTCTATCATATTACCTCCTTACACACGCTTCCAGGCCTTATAATAGAACAGGAGCAAGATAGGATAGATCTCCAACCTACCGATAAGCATATCGAATATAAATATTATCTTGGAAAAGACGCCGATATCGGAAAATCCGCCCGCAACTTTGGACAGTCCCGGCCCGACGTTGTTCAGACAGGTCGCGACCGCCGTTACCGCCGTAGAAAAGTCCATTGTGTCTTGTTCGATAGAAACAAGTATTACCGAGATAAAATAAATGATCATGATCAGCGCGAAATAGATAACCACGTTTTTGACCATATTTTCTTCTACGGGCTTTTTATCGATCCTGACGCTGACGACCGTTCTGGGAGAAATACTCTTTTTTATGGCGCGACCGGACGCTTTTGCGAGCAACATGACGCGGGATATCTTTACGCCGCCCGCCGTACTGCCGGCCATACCGCCGATAAACATACAAACGAACAGCGTGCTTTGCGCAAGAACCGGCCAATTGTCATAATTAGCCGTCCCGAAGCCCGTAGTGCTGACAAAGGCGATAACCTGGTACGAAGAATAGCGAAGCGTCTCTCCGAAAGAAGCATAAACCTTATTCATCATGAGCGAAGCGGTAACGAGCGCAATGGCAACGAAAACGATCCCCAACAGCCACCAAAGCTCTTCGTTCCTGAACGCCTGCTTGACGCGACCGATAATTATCAGATAAAAGACGTTCATATTGATGGAGAAAAGCAACATGAACACCATCGTGACGATCTCGACGGCAAGGCTGTTATATCCGCCGATACTCGCGTTCAAAGAGCTGAATCCTCCCGTGCCCGCCGTGGAAAAAGCCGTAATAAAGCTGTCAAATACGGGCATTCTGCAAATAAGCAGCGCAACCACTTCGATCAAGGTAAGGAAGATATAAATTCCGTACAGAATGCGCGCGGTAAAACGTAATTTACTGACCAGTTTGCCGAATTGCGGCCCCGGTATTTCGGCTTTGGCAAGGTAAACGATGGCTGTATTCGTTTTCGGCAGAACGGCGATCACAAAGACCAGCACGCCCATACCGCCGATCCAATGGGAAAAGCTACGCCAGAACAATAAACTGTACGGAAGGGACTCGATTTCGACAAAAATGGTCGCGCCCGTCGTCGTAAAGCCGGAAACAATCTCGAAAAGGCCGTCGATATACGACGCGTATCCGCTGATGGAAAAAGGCATCGCGCCGAACAAAGAAAGTATAATCCAGGCAAGAGCTACGGTCAAGAATCCCCCTCTTGCGTGAATAGTCGTATCTTTCGGTTTTTTTACGACGAACGGGAGACCCGTTACGGCCATTGCCGCTATGGTCACACCGAAGGCAAGTTGCGTCCCCGTCTCGCCGAACGCAAAAGTAAGGATAAAAGGAACCAATAAAAAACCGGCTGCGATAAGTAGTATCTGACCGAGCAGGTATGCCGTCATTCGATAGTTCATTATCGCTCCAATATCTCGTTCAGGTTGCCGGAGAACTCTTGCAACGTCACGATCAAAACAATGTCGCCGGGATAAATGGCGTCGTTACCGCCGGGAACGATCAAGGCGCCGTTCCTGACGATAGCGGCGATCAAAGTGTCGCCTTTCAGTTTCAGATCTTTAAGCGGTCTGTCCACTCCCTCAAAATGCTCGGATACGATAAACTCCAGGATCTCCACGCGATCGTCGATGATACGGTAGAGTTTGCTGAATTTTCCGCCGCCCGAACTTTCTTTACCGCGAACGTAACGGATGATTTCGTTAACGGTAGTAGTACAAATAGACACAATGCTTTGATTGCTTTTTTCTTCCCACAAACCGGCAAGGGCGGGATTATCGACCTTTGCGATAACCTTTTTGACGCCTTTACGACCGGCAAAGAGCGAGGTAACGATGTTGCGTTCGTCAATACCGCATAAAGCGATATAAGCGTCCATGGACCCCAATCCCTCTTCTTCGAGCAAGACCTGATCGGTAGCGTCGCCGCAAATGACTTCGACCTTTTCCAGATTTTCGTCCAGAAAATTGCATTTTTCTTCGTCGGTTTCGACGATCTTAACGGAAACGTTTGTTTTTTTCAATTCGTTCGCCAGATAAAACGCGGTGCGGCTTCCGCCGGCGATCATGATTTTATTAACGCCGCGCGGCATACCCATTTCTCGGAAAAAAAGACCGATATCTTTGGGCGAAGCGGTAATATATATTTCGTCCCAGGCCTCCAACACAAAATCACCGTTGGGGATAAATACGTCTTTCCCGCGCTGAACGGCGCAAACGAGAAGTTTTTCTTGAAATCGATGGGCGATCTTTTTCAGTTGCAATTTATCGAGGGGAGACTTCGGCGTAACGACGATCTCGACCACTTCCACCTTACCTGCGGCAAAGGGCTCGATTTTGATAGCCGACGGAAAGCGGAGCAGACGACTGATCTCCATAGCCGTTTCGTACTCCGGATTGACCAGCATGGACAATCCCAATTCTACGTCGCGGAACAGCGTAAAATATTCCGGCTTACGGACGCGCGCGATGGTATCTCCTACGCCAAGCTTTTTTGCGACCATACAACAAAGAATATTCATTTCATCGTGCGGGGTGCAAGCGATCAGAAGATCGGCGTCTTCAACGCCTGCGTTTTTCAGTATTTCGGCGCTGATACAGTTACCGACCACGCCCATCACGTCGAAAGAATCGACCACGTTTTCTACAAGCGTGGCGTCCTTATCCACAACGACGAGATTATGCTCTTCGATGCTCAGTTCTTCCAATAACTTCCTGCCTACGTTTCCGGCGCCGGCTACGATAATTTTCAATCGAACATTCTCCTTGCAAAATACAACTGCCTTTTCATTTTAACATATTATTATTCGATTGTACACTTTTTTTTCCATTTTGTTTTCTCCCGGCCTTTTCAATCGAAAAAAAAAGTGTTACAATAGAGACATGATTATTGACAAAATTGAGACAAAACGAAATAAAACAACCGTGTTTTGCGGAGAAAAAAGCTTTCCCTTCTGTCCTCAGACTCTTCTTAAATACGGCCTGAAAGAAGGCGAAATCGACGCAAAAACCTTCTTTGACGCAAAAAACGAAAGTGACAGACTGCTTTGCCGCAGACAGCTATACGCTCTGATAGATCGTTCGGAAAAGAGTAAATCGGCCTATATTGACGCACTTACCTCTCGCGGATACTCCTATAAAATGGCCGTGGAGGAAGCGGACGCCGCCGAAGAAAAAGGGTTTATCGACGACAAAAGATACGCCGAGTGTTATCTTCATCTGCACGAACACGCAAAAGGCTGGTATCGTATCGCCAGCGAGTTACGCGTAAAAGGCGTACCTACGGAGATCATCGACAGCCTGAAAGAGGACTTCGGCGATCATACGAACGAATGTATAAAACAGGCCGAAAAAATTATGAAAAGCGTCGAAAACACCTATGAAAACCGTCAAAAGGCCTATGCAAAGTTGATGCGGAAAGGTTTTTCTTCCGAAGAAATTACAAAAGCACTTGACCAATACGGAAGCGCCGAACCGGAAGAATAGTCTTTTTAAAGAAATCTCGTAAAAACAGCGCGCAAATGCTCTTTTTTTATATTGACATCTTTCCGGTAAACATATATAATATCAATATAATGAGTATAATATACTTATAAATAAAGAGTATTTCCGTAAAAGGAGTAGGCAAATGTCCAAAAAGAAGCAAAGAGAAGCAGAGCTGAAAGAACAACAGGCTTTACTGCGCAAACAACAAAAACAAGCGGCCGAAGCCGCCAGAAAAGAGGAAGAAAGACGCAACAGCCGTCCCATCGCCATGGAAGAATATTATAACATCGCCTACGCCAAAGAACGGAAGCGTTTGAACGAGATGTTCGGTCGTATCAATTACGGTTATTTCCCGGAAGAACCTGAAACGGTGGAAAAGATCGTTTATAAAGAACCGGACAAAAACAAATTCGTTCGTATTGAAAAATACAGGAAAAAGAAGAGTGCGGCAGGGTTTTTCCTGTTCACTACCATCCTCTTCTGCGCCGCAGCCGTCTTCTTTGCGTTGGAAACGTTCGGCATTATCCATCTCCTTCCCTGAAACTCAATTTAATGATCGCTTCGCCCTCGGAACTTCCGAGGGCTTTTGTTTAATTTAAAAAAAGCTTCTTTGCGGTGCAATTCGGCAAAGAAGCTTTTTATTATCCTTATTATAATACCGCGTTACTTACGCACGCAGATATTGGCCTCGCGAAGTTGTTTTTCGGTAACTTCGCACGGAGCGCCCATCAAAAGATCCTGCGCGTTTCTGTTCATCGGGAAAGCGATGATCTCGCGGATGCTGGGTTCTTCTCCGAGAAGCATAACGATTCTGTCTACGCCGGGAGCGATACCCGCGTGCGGCGGCGCGCCGAACTTGAATGCGTTATAGAGTGCGGAAAACTTCTTTTCGATGACGCTTTCATCATAACCTGCGATCGAAAAGGCCTTGACCATGATCTCCGGATCGTGGTTACGGACGGCGCCGGAACTGAGCTCGATACCATTGCAAACGATATCGTACTGATAAGCGAGGATATCGAGAGGATCTTTGGTATTGAGCGCATCCAAACCGCCTTGCGGCATGGAGAAAGGATTGTGGCAGAAACCGAGTTCTCCCGTCTCTTCGTCCACTTCGTACATAGGAAAGTCGCAAATCCAGCAAAACTTGAAGCAGTCTTTTTCGCAAATATCCATGGCGGCACCCAATTCGTTACGGAGAATGCCGGCGCACTTTGTCGTAGACAGTTTACCTTCTCCGGCAACGAGCGCGACAAAACAGTCTTTATCTGCCTCGATCGCCTTCTTGAACTCGTCGAGAGCGGGCGCAATAAACTTACTTACGCCGCCGGAAAGGGCCCCTTGCGCGTCCAATTTGCACCAATAGAAGGCGCACGTTTCTTCCTTTTCTTTAACGAATTCCGCCAAAGAATCGATATATTTACGCGGTTTTTCAAAACCTTTACAAACGATGGCTTTGACCGTTTTTCCTTCAAACAGCGGGCTGAGCGAACCAACGACGGAAGTCACGTCGGAAAGTACGAGAGGATTTCTTAAATCGGGCTTATCGCTGCCGTATTTTTCCATCGCGGTGCGGTAAGGAATTCTTTCAAACGGGCCGTCGTCCACTTTTTTATTCGTGAACTTTTTAAAAAGCATAGGCAAAATCTCTTCCAATTCGGCAAAGACTTCTTCTTGCGAAGCGAAGCACATTTCGATATCGAGCTGATAGAATTCGCCCGGAGAGCGATCGGCGCGGGCGTCCTCGTCGCGGAAGCACGGAGCGATCTGAAAATAGCGGTCGAAGCCGGAGGTCATAAGCAACTGCTTATACTGTTGCGGAGCTTGCGGAAGAGCGTAAAACTTTCCGGGATAGAGACGACTGGGAACAATAAAATCGCGCGCTCCTTCGGGAGAAGAACCGGTCAGGATGGGCGTTGCGATCTCCAAAAAGCCTCTGTCCGTCATAATACGGCGAATTTCGCTAACCACTTTGCTACGCAAAACAATCTTATCTTTGACAAGCGGATTCCTCAGATCCAGAAAGCGGTATTTCAAGCGCGTATCTTCGCGGGACGCAAGAGAATTGGATATCTCGAACGGAAGTTGTTCGTAACACTTGCCGAGAACGGTGATTTTTTCCGGTACGACCTCGATATCGCCCGTCGGCAGATTCGGGTTCGGAGCCTCGCGCAAGCGCACCGTTCCGATCACTTCGATCGTAGATTCGCGCGGAATGGCGCGGATCGTCTCTTGCATAGCGGGATCGTCCACGGTCACTTGCGTCATGCCGTAAAAGTCGCGCATGACGAAAAAGACAACGGACCCAAGGTCCCGTACACTATGAAGCCAGCCGTTGAGGACGACTTTTTTTCCGTCGTCTTCACGTCTGAGCTGATTGCAGTTGTGTGTTCTCATTATACTATACCTCTATAATAAAGTAGTTTATTTTATTCTTATCCGATGGTCGGGATAGCGATGCTTCCGGCAGGCGGATTATCCGACACGATCCACTTCACATCTCCGCCCGACATATACCGATAAGCGTAATTGATATCGTTATAGGTACAATACAAGCAGCCCGTCTTGGGATCGGTGGCAACGACCTTACCGTTCTTGAAACCGAAATTATACGCCGCGGAAGAAGTGACCTCATAAATAGAACCGCTCATACTGGGTACGATCTCATCGTTGATGATATTGCCTGCGGGATCGTAATCGAAACCACCCTTTTCTCCGCCGCCGGAATACTTAACGTATCTGAGCCATGCTCCGCTGATATCGCCGGCTTCACTGGCGCCCCAACCGAAGAACCACTCCGTCGATTCTCCAAGATCTTTATACGTATCGATGACCTCCGACTGCGGCGTATAACTTCTGGTAATACCCGATTGATAACAGTATTCCGCATATCCGCTGTCTTTTTTTCCGTTCACCGGCGTAACAAGACCGGAAGCGATACCGGCGACGTTGGCTTCGATAATGGCAAAGGAACGAAGAGAAGCCGCATGGAAGTTGGTAACAGTGGTCTCCCACGGTCCCCATCCCTGTTTATACGACGTGTCGTACGTTCTCCAACCATAATCCTTACTTGCGCCGCCGCCCGAACTGGCAAGCCCGTACGCCTGGAAGTACACCAGATGCTGAATATTGGTCGCTTTACAGTTATTTACGGCGAAATGCTTGTTGCTCGCATTCATGCTGACGCCGCCGACGATACCGGCTACGCTGACGCCCGCCGCCAAAGAAGAGTCGTCGCATCCATCGTGGTTCGGACCGTTGGCGTCCCAGATGTTATCCATCCAGATGTTACCGTTGACATTGATGGAACAGGTATTCGCCACGCAACTCTGGATACGATTGTTATTATACGACGCATTCGTCGGATTGAACTCGCCCGTATCGGTCATATAATCTTCCCAACCTTTGATATCGCCGTCGATCGGATCAAAATAGCCGCAGATAAGACCGGCTTGCACCGCCCAGGAATATCCGCCGAGCGCCGGAGAACTGGCATAAGAATAACGCCACTTGTACGTAGACAAGCGCACGCTCTCCACCAGACAGTTATAGATTCTGCCCGTAGAATAGCCGCAAATGCCGCCCATTCTCAGATAGTCTTGTTTATCGACGTAATTCTCTCTGTTGGATACGCGATTGTATTTTTCGCGCTGTTCCGTTCCTTCGGCTCCGGGAGCGTCGATAGCGCTTCCGGTCGTGATAAAGAACTTTCCGGTGGCGTAATCATTGTCGTTTATGCTCTTTCGGTTAAACGTGTAAACGGAAGCGGTATTCCAACCGGTTTCTCCCGTATATGCGTTCGAAGTCTGATAGGCGCCTCGCAAAGTGCAATGATCAATAAGACCATCCGTATCGGCGGTAAATTCTTCGGTTGCAAGCAATATCTTCGCGCCGGCACCGGCATAGTTATAACCGACCAGACCGCCGTAATTAAACGAACGCAACGGTCCGCTTTCCGTCGTCTCCCATGCGTAAAGACGGAGAGTAGATCCGAGCGTAAAGTACTCGACCGTACCGAAGTTTGCGCCGACCAGACCACCGGCGACGCCGGAATAAGCAAAGACGTTCGAATCGACGGAACAAGCGGATCCGTTGATCGTCCCGTAGTTGATACCGGCGATTGCCCCGACAAAACCGGCGCTGCCGAGCAATTTCAGCGTGTCATCGGTGCGAGAATAGGTAGAGGCTCTCAGAATAATGGCATTTCTTGTCGCGACGTGATCTTGTTCTTCATCGACTCTGAAAACAATGGATCCGGTCGACGTGCGCAAATCGACGTCATTGACCGTCGCGCCGTACCCTACTACGCCGAATATACCGCCGGAAACGGAAGAGGACTCTTTTCCGATGATAAGGGTGGGCGTATTCGCGGCGTCTTTTCCGATCATATAGATACCGTTTATGTCAAGTTTGCCGGATTCTTCACAGACCATTTTGACCCCCGAACGGCTGACGATGCCGCCCGCATATCCGATCAGTCCGCCCGAAGCTCCGGTAGCGTCGTTGAACGGGTTGCTGTCCGAAGCGATCCATATGTTATTATGGACCGTCACGTTCGTAATCTTTCCGCCCTCGATCGCGCCGATCAAAAGACCGCCGTATTGGGCTCCGGAGACTTCCGCGTACAAGTTAGAAACGTTATTACTGTTAATTACTACTTCATATACGTCACATTGTTTTCCGTATCCGAACAAAGCGCCGACGTAATCGGGACCGGACAGGAAGATTTGCGCATTGCCGGCGGACGCGTTAAAGGAAGCGCCGTTATACGCATTGTACTTATCGTTATTCATTTCAAAATTGATGTTCTTAAAGGACGCGTCTTCGGCATAGCCGCATACCAATCCCAAATATTTGACGGAACCGAAGTTATTATAATAACCGTTTATGAACGTAAGATTCTGGACCATACCGCCGCATACCTTACCGAACAAGCCGTAATACTGCCCGGACGGATTTCCATCGTCGCCTACTGCAAGGGCATACGCCGCGCACCCCTTGAAGTCGAACACGCCGTCAAACCCGACGATATTTTCTTCGTCCGGGATTTCGGAACCGCAAATCGGTTCCCAGATATAGGCGGAAGAGCCTTGCGGGTTTCCTCTTGCTTCCTGACGCACGCTTATGTGCTGCAAGTTAATAACGCCGCCGTCCCCTATGCCCGAGACGATTACGTTATTGCCCGAATCTCTGATGTTATCGGTGTACATCCGGAAGTAAACCGCAAGATCGTTATCATCCCTGCAAGAATAATCATTGTACTTCCAGAACGTGGAGACGAACTGCAACTGCGAGTTATCGGTATAACGATGCGTCCCGTCAAGCAACTGGATATAGACGTTATACGGAGCGTCTTCCGTACCGAGGCCGCAATAGTCTTCGTTATAGTAATCGGACGTTGCCGGATGATTACCGATTTTTCTCGTTTCATGACGGGGCGCGCCCGATCCCTTAACGACGTCATTACTCAGGAATCCGCCGCCGCCGAACACACGGGTATTACTGATGATCGACCCGCCGTAATAATCATCGAGGTCATATTCCAACCATCTTCCGTATCCGAGGTTCGTCGGCGAGAAAAGTCCGTGAGTCTTACTCATATCGTAGACCCAGTTCTGACTCGGAATACCGTTACCCTCTTTCATACCTTTCAGGTTGTACAAAACGCTTCCGGCATAACCGTTTCCGTCCATACGCATGAGGGTAACGCGAATGACGACTTCGCCGTTATTCTTATTGAAGAAGACGGGCGAAGTTCCGCCGTTGTCCACCCAGTCGCCGTATTCTTTAGAATCATCCCAAACGGTCAAAGCCGGTTTGTTTCCGCCGGTAAGAGCCCTGACAAAGCCGGAATTGGCGATCGAAACACCGGATCCGTACATCAGGTTATAGAAAATAAGCGTCGCCGTACTGACGTATTGCACGTTGACCGTATGCGTTGTGTTGCTGGTAAAGGCCCTGTGACCGTTTTCCCAGCCGTTTTCATTCAACGCTCTGCTCGTCAGATACGACGGCGTGACCTGCGTACCCGCATTGTCGATAACGTAAGTTCCTTTACCCGTATTGTAGTAAGACGAGAAGTCCTGCGTCGCATTGATGGCCGAGTCGACGTACAGTTTATAGAGCGTGTCAAATTCCGGATTGAAGTAGTTATAATCGGGATCGGTATATTTATTGTTAAAATCCTTGATCTTTTCGGTAGTTACCAACGGCGTATTCTTATTGACGTATAGCGTGTATTCCAATCCTGCGTCCATAAAGTACTCGAAGGACCACATGGCGTTGTTTTCTTTGGTGAACACGACTCCGTCCGTAGAAAGGATCTGACATTCTCCGTTCACTTCGGTCGTGTTGGAAACGCGGGGATAATCTTTTCTCGTGCCGGAGTCAACGCCCTGCTCATCGTATACTACCGCGCCGTTTTGCATTTTTGCATACGGGATAGTAATCGCCGTGGCCGTTTGCGCAACGACGTAACCTTGCGGCGCCGCTTTGCCGCTTCTGAGTCCGGCGTTTGCGTCGTACGTATACGTAGAAGAACCGGATATGCCGTAACTGTAAAACTCCTGCTTATACTGGGCGACGTAATAACTCATCAACATAAGGGAGGTATCGCTGTACGTCGGTTCGCATATGAGTTGGTAAGCAAAGGCGCTACTGGACGTATCGTCACTGTTTTCCAAACAGTATACCGTTCCGTCCTCGCCGAGTTTAACGTACCAGCCGATAAAGCGGTAGCGTACGGTCCTTGCACTGTTATAGATCTCCGACCCCGGAGCGGCCGTGTTATAGATCAGTTCTATTTTAGAGCCGTATTCGTACGTTCCGAACGTCCTGTCGTCGGAAGTATAGTTTCTGTCGCCGTACGCCGGATTGCTGTCCGTATAGTCGGAGATAGAGGGCGAAACGTTATTGGAAGAAAGCACTCTGTCGTCCACGTCTTCAAGGCGCGTATAATTATTGCTGAACGAAAATTGAAGCAAATTGACGTTAAAGAACTTATACAGATCGGGACGAACCAACAAAGGACGGTCGCCACCTAAGTTGTTCTCATTGACAGCCGAAACGGCGTACGGCATAGAGCCGTTATAAAGCGCGGCGAGCGAGAAGATATATTCGGGCGTATATGCGTCGACGTAATAAAGCGACCCGTCCGCACTGACGCCGAAACTGGTATCAACGTATTCATACGGGATCGTCGACCAGACGCCTGTTTTCCAGTTATAGTATTGCCAGGAAGAGAATCCCACGTCGGAATCCATCCCCGTCATATATAATTCTATATTCGAGATCGTCCAGGTGTTGTTGATAAAGTCGCCGTCGACGACGTTTTCCAACAAGACGGTAAACGCGTGAGAAGCGGTAAACACCTTATAGAAATTCTTTTCGTCGGACGTATAACCGGCGATCACTTCGTCCGAATACAGATTGCTCCATTTTCCATGGACAAGAGAAGCATAGGTGACGGAAGAATTCCAGGTCGCGGAAGTATTCCGCACGTAAGATCCGTCGGCATTTTTGATATAGTAGCTTGCGTACCGGCTGCTCCAATCGGCGGGACGAGCGGAAAGATCCTTGTACTCGTCGTAAGCGTAAGCGGGGGTACCTTCGACGTACTGCAACCCGCTTGCGATCGTCATGCCCTCCGTGTCCTGCGTTACTTCCGCATGAGAAGAGAGCGATATACCGGTGGTCGACTGCTGATCCCGGGAATAATTATAGTACACCGATTGCAACGAACCCATATCCCAGCTATTGAAGTGGTAGTCGTAAGCATAATACTTCTCGTTAATCAACTGAACGTCGATCATCGGCTCGAACCGGGCGTAAATAACAAGTTCGGTAACCTCGTCCCCATCTCTCAGCAACGCTTCCATATTATCATAATCGACGATAAAACGCTGCATATAGTAATCGGAACCGGGGACCAATTTATCAAGAGAAGTAAACAGGTCGACGTCGTTGACGTACCAGCCGACGAAGACGTAGTTGGAAGCCTGCGGCGCAACGGTCATCCTGAACTCCGATCCGTAGCTGACGTAAGGCTCGCTACTCGAAGCGAACGGACCGACGCCGCCGACGGTAAAGACGATATCAGAGACGTCTTCGGCCGTAATGCCGGCGCTTGAAGGCGTTCTGCCAAGGGCGATTTCGTCCGGGAGATATACGGCATAAGAAACTTTATACGTGCGATAAAACTCCGCTTTCATCTCCACGTCGCCGTTCATCCACAACGTAAAGTAATATTTGTTGCCCGACTTGCGGAAGTTAAGCAGTACGTATCCGTTGGTATTGTTGACGTTGAAAGAATCGAGCGCGCTCGATCTTTTGTCATTAGCGTCGGAATAAGTGATCTCCTGCCAGGAATTGAGGTCGGTATTGCCGAACTTAATATAGCCGGCGTTTTTGCTGGCGGTAACGTCCATCTGACGGAAGGACATCCGATAGAAAGCGTAATTCGGTTCCGCCTCGCATACGACGGTAAGTACGTGCCCTTCCTTTGTGGTCCCGTACACGGTATCCTCGTAGATCACGTTGTCTCTCGATTCCGACGAATTGAGGTTGTAATAAATTCTGCCGCCGATGCTGCCGCCCTTGCCGGACGCATTCGTCGCGTCGACAGTGACCTTTTCCGCGGCGACGTGACCGTAAACGTCGTTATCGTAGACAAAGAACGTCTCTCCGCCCAAGATATGATACCGCTTGTTTTCTTTCGGACTGCCGCCGTATTTCGCCGATTCGACCGCATATGCGGACGACATGGTAGCGTACATCGAGTTAAACCGATCGGTGTTGAACACGTCGTTGACGTAAGCGTTATCGATACACTGTTCGGCGATTTGGCTCAGATCGGTCGTATAAACGGAGAAGTTGACGGTAGACGTAGTGCGATATTTATCGACGAAACGTATCGAGAAATAGTTGCCGACGTAAACGGTAAAGACGTACTGTGTTTTTACGATGCCTTCCGAAGTGGAGCTCGGGTCGACGTATTCTCCCGTTTCCGTTTCGACGTCCGATTCAAACGCCGTTATCTCGCTGTAATACATATACGTATTGGAAGCGCCGGCAACGTACTTATAGGGATTCGGCACGTTTACCGTAATAGCGGTGCGTTGCTTAAAGTCGATCCGGAAAGTTCTGTCTCCGATCGAATTGATCGTTAAGGTCAGGAAGTGTCTTGTTAAAGAGCCTTCTTTTCTGGTCGTATAAGACAGTCCGTTTACGTTGTCGCGAATGGTCTGCCAGGTGCCGTTGACGTTCTCATAGATGGCGAAAAGCGCAAATTCGGAACCTGCCGCGGCTTCCAACGTTACCGTCGAGAAGTACGGGAAAGAATAATTGACGGCGCCGTCGGTATAATAACCTCCCGCGCTTTGCACAATCAGGTTACTGACGGTGCATTCCACGCTGCCGGCGTCGGTTGCGTTGTGATCGTTATAGGTTTTGAGCGGCTCGGTCAGGATCTTCCCCGCGTCGCTGTAATAGACCATACTGTCCAGTTTGAACCGATAATAAATGATGGACGTGGTAAAGAAGAAGTATACGGTGGTCTTGCTTTGCGTCACGTCGGCTTTGTCCAGGTTGACGGAGTTGAACGTGAATCTCTTACGAACGGTCAACGTCTCCTGATCGACGCCGAAAGAAGCCTTATCGAGGGCGGCGGTGCTGTTCGACGTGCCGATATATGCGTCGGTGGTATTGATCTTGTATCCCTCGAACAACGAAGGATCGATATTGACGGACGCAAAATGCACGACGCTCTTCGCGGCGTAAACGGTCAAAGTCTGGTCGTCCGAAGCTCCGCTTCTTTCGTTATACGTGCCGAATTCTCTGACAGACTGGTTAATGACGATCACCACGTCATAGACGATGGGACTGAGTACCATTTTTACCGAAATAAGATCGGGCGAAGACTTAAAGAAACCGGGTGCGCCGTTGATCAATGCGGTACAGACGGTAACGGAGATACGATACTGATAGCGGGTGGGATCGGAGGGGTACTTGCCGGCGGTAAGCGTCGCGTAGCCTCTCATATCGTCCAGCGTGAGCCCGTTCATCGTAAAGCTTTCCATTCTGTATCCGTCGGGCGTAATGAACTCGTACAGGATCAGACTGCCGTGTTGCGCCACCGATTGATTGAGGCCGACGTTTTTATTGAGAATTTGCGTTTGTTGCGCGCTGCCATTGACGTTCAGGAAGGAATAATCGTTCGGCGAAACGTAAACGTTAAGCGAAACGGCCGTATCGTTTTTGTTCGGAGACGTATCGTTGGAAGCGTCGGTGCGTACGACCGTGCTTTCCAGTTTATATCTCTTGATAGTAACGGAAATTTCGACGATGATATCGCCGTTTATTGCGATCAGAGCATATCCGTCGGAGGGATGGAAAGTAAACTGTTTGGTATCGCCCGTTACCACGGTAAAATCGAGCATAATAAGCGGGGTTGAGCTCTCCTTATCCCATTCTCCCGTCGCCTCGTTACGAACGGCGCGATAAATACCCACCTGTTGCGCCACGATCTCGTAGCCGTCTTTGGGGGCGACCACGGCGCGTAGTTCGTCGTAGTGACGCACGCGCATCTGCCATGCGCTGTCCGGCGTCTTTTCGGAACGGGGGTAGATGTTGCTGTATTCATTGAAGTAAACCGTCAAAGAATCGATGGTTTGCGTATTGTTGACGCTGAAAACGGAAGTATAAGCGCGACGGCGCAACGCAACCTGCACGTTCACGTCGCTTTTGACCGAGACAAGATGCAGGACGTTCCTGACGCCGTAAAGCGGATCTTCTTCGTTTTCTACGTAATAGGCGGCGTCCGTATCTCTGCCCGGGTTAACCGCAGAAAGCACGATCGTTCTTCCGCCGAGAGTCACGATAATCTCGTCAAGATCGAATCCGTCGTCGATACTGACGTTAACGGCGGTGTCGGACCCCCAGAAAACCGACCAACTCGATTTGGAGGCGTCTCCGTCCTTGCTCACAGTGTTTCTGCCTTCGTTATTTAACGCTTCGTCGTAAGAAATGGAAGTCGATACGTTATAAGAGCGGATCTCAAAATACGCGTTCAACGTCAGTTCTTCGGTAACGGCGAACGGTCCGAACGAAACCAGGCCTTCCACGTCGCCGTCGATCGGACGGATCTCAGTAACGACGGGATTACCGTCGGCGCCGATAGTCGTTCGCGTCAGATTATATAAATAAACGCCCTTCGCCGCAAACTTCGATTGGATGTCGTACCGCACGATAGTACCGTACGGTAACGTCTTGCTCAGTTCGAGAGAAAGCGGCTCTTTACTGTACGTTCTGAGAACATTTCCGTTTTCGTCAAGCACGGAAAGGACCATGTTGATATAATCGTTCGACTTGCCGGAAGCAGCGGTTATTTTCTGATTATTGTTTCTGTCGGTATAAATGACCGCTTTGATGCCGATATCGAATTCCTGCACCAGATAAGAGACGGTCACGACGGTCGAACGATAGAAGTTGAAGTTATATTGGTCGCTACCCACGTAGTCGCTTCTGTCTTCTCCGTTCAAAGTAAATTCCGTTCTGTCGTATCCGGCGTCCGGGCGCACGGTGATGACGCTCCTGAGTCCGTACTCGAAGTACATCTCGTATTCATTAACGCCGTCGTTGAAAACAACGTCGCCCATCTCCCCGGAACGATACGAAAGGACGATGCCGGAATCTATATACGTCGACCCGACTTTACGCAAGAATCTGCCCGTCGAAGATTCGGTCGACGCTTCGTAATAGTATTCGGTCAACTCGTCGTTCGTTCCGCTCTTTCTGCCGAAGACGACGACGTATCTGCCGGCGTTGACGCTGGGATTGACGAAAGAAGCGGTCATGCCGCCGCCGATGGTATTCTGCCTCAAAGACAGCGAGTAGGCTTCTCTCTTGAAAGTAACGGTAATATCGGTAACGTCCGCGGTCACACCGGTAGCGAGCGCGGAGGAATCGGCAAACCAGAAACGATTAAACCAGATGGTATTGCCCGTCTTGGAGACAATGCCGTCTCCGTCCGAATAATACCTTGTTTTGGTGGTAAACTCAGTGTCGCTGTAACCTTTATAAGTAATAGCGACGCTATAAAGATAGTATCCCGCGCTTGTTGCCGGGGTAACGTTGATGCTGAAATTATCTCCGTAAGCGATACCGGTATACTTATTTTCTCCTGCGGGCGTATAATCCGCCGTCAGCGTTCCCGCGCCGGCAGCCCCGGAGAAGTTTGCCGAGTCGTTTACAATATTATAATAGAATGAATAACGGTTGACCTCATAAAAGACGCGTACGGATACGTTCTGCGAGATACCTCTGCCGTCCGGACCGTTATATTCAAAAACGGCATAGTTGACGTTGTTTTCGTTCTCGCCGTAGGAGGAGCTGTCGTATCCGACGTCCAATCCGTTTACGTATACCGCCTTGATGTGATATCCGCGATTGGCCGTCATGCTGATCGTCAGCAGACTTCCGTGCGGCGCTTTTCCGTCTTCGGTCATACCGTCGACGTGCAGACTGGTCGTACCGTTGATACTGTCTTCGTCCAACTTGACCGTGTATGCAAATCTCTTAAAGACGGCTTTTATCGTCGTGTTGCCGGTTACAATCAGACTATATTCGCCCTTGGTGTACTTACGGACGTTGGGATCGAAATAGGTGTTATCCCATCCCGAAGAAGCGAACGGAACGACGACGCCGTTGACCTCGAACGAATCGATATAATAGTAGAGAGATGCGGAAACGCTGATCACGACCTTTTCATTATAGGCCGCTTCCGACGCGGTCGTACTGACCGTACCGTTCTCGGGGGGCGTTATCGAGACCGAGTAGACGGTAGGCTTTGAATTGACCTCCGCCTGCGCCGTTTGATAGAAAAGAACGGACGGCAACCTGACCGTTACCGCTTTTTGATAAGATTGTTCCGTATTGGAAAGATAAGAAAAATCGGCAGACGAAACGCCGCTTCCCGTAGCGTCTGAAAGTTCGACGGAATTCGTCCCGAGCGTCATAGTCAACGCCTTTTCTTCTCCGTTTTCGGTCTTTTTGCCGTGAATAGTGATACTGTGCAGATAATACCCTTCTTCGGCAAGAACTGTCAAATAAACGCCGTCGTCTTCGTACCGTACGGACGTGGAGACGCGACTGTTCTCGCTCAGATTGCAAGTCAGTTCGTAACCGCCTGCCGCAGGCGAATCGACGATCAGATCGTCGCAACCGACCGTAACGGTAAGAGGCCCGCGTACGCTTTGCCATACGAAAGGATACGAGGTCATATTATAAACGACCGGATAATCCGTTCCGTTCACGGTCAGAGAAGATATCCTTTTACCTTCCGCGGCCCGGATGACGTAAGCGACCTTAGAGCCGAACGTCAGGCCCTCGAAGGTGTGTGCTTTCGCCAAGCGGTACTCTGTCGTTTCTCCCTCTTCACGCACCGTAGCTCCGTCGTTGGCAAGGGAGGTAAAGGTTGCGGAATATGTAATGAGTTCATAAGCGAAGACAATGGAAATATCGCTCCTGATATCGTCGAATTCTTTCACGTAAGTAAGTTCGGGCGAAGAAAGATAGATCGGCGTCATCGCTTGCGCGCCGTTTAAGTAATATCCTACCACCGTATAGCCTGTGATCGGTTTCGTCTTGACGGTCACCTTCCCGCCGGGAAGAACCTCGGTCGCACTGACCGAACAAGAAGCGACGGCGTCTTCCTTCACGTTGAACGAGTAATAAACGAGCTCCGTCGTCACGCTCAGATTGACGTTGGAAGACGGCATAAGCATCATCTTGACTTTGGTAATGCGTTTGTCCTTCTCGACGGACGAGTTACCGACGCCTTTTTGGTTCACGTTGAGAGTATCGATAAGATAGGCGGAAACTTTTTCGTAATATTCGATGGGGACGGCAGCGTTCCTGGCTCCGTCCGAAGTGCCGAGGGCTTCGTACCGCTCGTTCAACGCATCGAGAACGACGAATATCTTTTCTTCGCCGTTCGCCACGTTACGACAATACATATAAGAATCGGAATCGTATTGCGCAATGCCGTAAGAATAATAATAAACGCCGTCAATCAGACGCATTCCAACGCCGTACGAGGTTTTATTGACTTCCCAATCGTAAAACACGACGGAGTCTCCGACCGAACCGAACAGATCGTAATGGACTCCGTTGAGGCGAACGTCCGAAATATAATATCCTTCCGCAGCTTCGATGACGTAGAACACCCTTTCGTTCGGAGCGTACGTCGCTTCTGACGGCGCCGCGGAGTAGTCGCTTTCCGTGCCGTTGAAGACGGTAATGCCGATGGAGGCGTTTTCCGGGGACTTTATACTGACTGCATAGCTCACGCTGTCGTAGGAGATCGTAATTACGAGATCGGACGTACAGTTTTCCAATAAGAGATTATATTGCAAAGTATGGCTGCCGTGCAGTCCCGTCTCGACCGATTCGTCCCGATAATCGACGCCGCCCACTCGGCCGGTAACTCTGATATCGGATATCTCGTATTCTTCGTTGGGCGAAACGACGGATAGCGCCAGCGTATCTCCGTAATGGATGTCAAAAGTCACGGAGTCGGCGTCGCTGCCGGCGATGCCCTCCACGTACCCTCTGTATACCGAATCACCGTTATTGATGGTAACGTGATAAACGATAGGAGAAAAAGTAACGACAAAGTAGTTATCTCCGTCCGATTTCGGGATGGGAGAAACTGCCTCGGACACGTTGGTCTGACTGATGGGCACGTCGTTCTCGAAGCGCCACACGTAAGAAGAAACGTAGTGGCCGACGTCCGCGCGGAAAACCAGTTCGTACGTGTAGGTTTCATAAATGATCTGTTCGCCGGAAACAATGGATTCTTCGGCCGCTCCGACGAGAGGATGGGTGCGGAGATAAACGGTTCCCGATCCGGTCGACTGTACGCGAAGAACGTGCTCTTTTGCTTCCCATCTGGGCGCAAAAATCACTTTCCGTTCGTCAATAAAGTTTTTATTGGCGGTCAGGTATTCTTCTTTAACCGTGATCTGCGTGGTATCGTCCACCAGGTCGTGCGTCAGGACGTCTTCCCAACCGACAAAGTTATACTTGTCGCGATAAGGCTGTATCGTGGGCACGCCGCCGCCGCTTCCGACCGTATTCTGGAAAACGACGTTTATTTCATACGAAATATCGCTGTTTGTCGCCGTAGAGTAGTCGAAAACGACGGTATAAACCAGTTTCTCCCACTTGGCGATCAAGGACGTGGGTTCGCGGAATATTTTATTGACGGTAATGATTCGTTGTTCTTCGTCGAGTTTATCGTACCATCCGAGGAAGGTATATCCGTAAACGGAGGCGGGCTGCAACATGCCGTTCGCGTCCAGAACCAGCCCTGCGCCGTCTTCCGTCGTCACTTTTTCGGCCAAAGCCTCGCCGATGGTGGTTCCGTACGGAATATCGGCGATAACGCATTCCTGATTGTTCTTAATGGAGTTCTGATAGTTGATGAAAGTTACCGTACTGTTATTGTAAACGAAGTTCGCGCGGATATCGATCATGTCCATATAAGCGTTCGGCACGAAAGTCAGAGTATACTCGGTGCCGGCGTTCCCGGTGGAGTTTGAAGTGAAAGGACAGACCTCTCTGTTGTCGCCGATGTAGACGATGACGGTCGCCTCGCCGGTCTCCGACTTTTTAGGTATTTCTATCCATTCGGGCGTGGACGACGAAGGGGAGGTATAACCCCATACCTTCCAGCAATCGAACTCGCGCGAGTTGTATGGCGTGGCCGTGATGGAGGCGGTCGAGTTATGTTCGTAATATCCGAATTCGTTGACGTTTGTGGTACCCATATGGCTACCGTACTGATCCGACTCAACGGTCACGTTGACGTCGGTGGCGGTCTTTATGTACTGCGGATAGACGTTCATGTTGCGAACGACGTTTTTAAAATCTTCTTCGCTGACCGACCAGCCTTGGAAAGTCTTTCCGTAGACGGACATCCTGGGATCGCTCATCTTCGGGATATCGGTGGCCGCTTCGCCGTACAATACGGTGTCTTCCCTTGCGACCGTTCCGTCGTCATAGAAGAAAAAGACGACGAACTGCGTCTTCTCGAAGATAGCCTTATATTCTCTCGTTTCGTTGACTTTTTTATCTTTCCGGGTGGCATAAGGATAACCGTCGTTCCACTCGACGAAGGTATACCCGGTCTCGGGAATGGCCACGACAGTACTGCCGTCCTGTCCGCTGACGATGGCCTGACGACTCTCGCCCTGGATTCTGCCGCCGTCGCTGGCCGTGTAACTCAAAACGCAATCGACGTCCTTGACCGTAATGGGTATGACTTGCTCGAACCCGCCGTAAGACAAACTGACATTCTGCTTGCCGCTGACGGTAACGTCCAGACCGGAACAGATCATCTGGCTGAGCGCGACGTCTTCGGTCCTTCCGCTGTCGTACGTTACGGTAAGATAAATCTTGTCCTTTTCGCTCCCGACACCGATTTCTTTTTCAGGATAAACGATACTGACGATCCGATCCCATTCTTGTTCTTCCCCTTTACCCATAACGCCGGCTTTGTTCGTCTCGTCCGTAAGCGGAAGATATAAAAGAAGAACTAAAACAAGCGCCGTCGCGATGGCAAGAACAAGCAGAATCACGCCGAGAGAACCTCTCCCGATCAATTTTCTGGATCCGTCGTTATAGTTTTTTCCGCGCATATTTCACCTCGGCACATCGATTAACGATTGATGTCTTTTATGAAAAAGGGTATACTTCGCCCCTTTGTTATACAAGTATAACATGATAGTATTTTTTTTTCAATAGAAAAGTCGTTTTTTTTAAGCCTCGACTAAGCACTTTTATCGCCGCAATTCGAGAGAACGAAAAAAACTGAAAAAGTTCGGACTCGATTATTACGGCGATTTTTTTTAAATTACGATATTGCATTTTTTAGGTAAGTATAGTATCATAGATTCGTATAGTCGGCTGCGGATAAACGTTCCGAACGTTTTTCCGGGCACAATACGCAAAATTATGAAAAAACGTTTAGGAGGACTCTAAAAAATGAAGAAAGCAAATAAACCCGCCCGTATCGGTATCGTCGGTTTCGGCAACCAGGGCAGCGCATACGTCGCACTCTTGACGGGCGGCTTGAAGATCGGTAGCTTCGAAATGAAATTACCCGGTATCAAGCTGGTCAAAAACGGCGTTCTCGGCGCGGTATGCGATATCAATCCGGAAAAGCTCGATGCGCAATACAAAAAATTCTGTCTTTCCTGCCCCAAATATACCGATTATAAAGAAATGATAGAATCGGGCAATATCGACGCCGTAATCGTAACCACGCCTCACTATTTCCATCCGGAAGTAGTCATCTACGCTCTCGAACACGGTCTGCACGCCATGAGCGACAAGCCGGCCGGCGTTTATACTAAGCAAGTCAAAGAAATGAACGCGGTAGCGGCAAGAATCCAGAAAGAAGATCCGAAGCGCCTCTTCGCCATCATGTTCAATCAACGAACCAATAACGCTTATAAGTTCATGAAAAAGACGATTGCCGAAGGCGGCATCGGAGAATTGAAGCGTTTCAACTGGATCATTACCGACTGGTATCGTTCTCAAAGCTATTACGATTCCAGCGCGTGGAGAGCCACGTGGAACGGCGAAGGCGGCGGCGTACTGTTCAACCAGGCCCCCCATCAGCTTGACCTGCTCTCCTGGATTCTCGGCGTAATGCCTTGTACCATCGACACCCATTGCCACTTCGGTAAATGGCACGATATCGAGGTCGAAGACGACGTCACCGCGTATATGGAATTCCCCAACGGCGCAACAGGCGTATTCATTACCTCCACTGCGGACGCTCCCGGCACCAATCGTCTCGAAATCCTCGGAACCAAAGGCAAGCTCGTTTCCAACGGCGGAATAGTGGAATACTATCGCAACAGCGTCGACGAAAGAGAATTCAACAAAAACTATAAAGGCGGTTTCGGTTATATCTCTTGCAAAAAGACGGTCAAACGCTTCAAACCTTCCTTACAGCATCTCGAAATCCTCAACAACTATTGCAACGCCATCTGCGGATTAGAACCGCTGAAAGTTCGCGGTGAAGAAGGCATCAACGGCGTCGAAATTATGGACGCCATGCTTCTTTCCACTTGGCTCGACAAACCCGTATCGGTGCCGATCGACGACGATCTTTACCTTGCCGAACTTGATAAGCGCCGTGCTACCGGAAGAGTTAAGGAAACCAAAGACGTTGTTTTGGATACCCGCGGAACATATTAATCGTTATAAGGAGAAACTATGTACAGATTAGGCTGCAACATACCGGGCACGATCTTATGGGGCAATGGAAAGGTCGCTCGCGCCGGCAAGTATGAAGAATTTAAAAAAGCCAACGACTTTCTTATCGAATGCGGATTCGACTATGTAGAAACGCCGCTCGGAAACGTAATGGCGATGTCCGACAAAGAAGTGGCGAAAGGCGGAGAAGAGCTCACGTTGCGCGCTACCAATGGCTTCCTGCCCAAAAAGCTATACTCTCACTACGACGAACTGGTCGCCTACGCCGAAAAGGCCTTTAAGCGCTTAAAGACCCTCGGCGTCGAGACGGCCGTCTTCGGTAGCGGAAAGCATCGTAAGATCACTTTCGAATTCATGCGCAAAAAGCGTATGATGATGCTGAAAGACTACTTGAAGACCATCGGCGACTGCGCCTATGAAAACGGCGTGACCATTAACATCGAGCCGCTCAACAGCGGCGAGACGAACGTGTTCAACACGGTACAGGAGACCTGCGACTTCGTGCGCGAACTCAATCATCCCGCCGTTGTCGCTCTCGCCGATATCTACCATATGGGACTCATGAAGGAAGACTTTTCCGTCATCGAAAAAGAAAAAGAACTCATCAAACATATCCACGTTTCGGAAAAGAATCGCGCTATGCCCGGAGAACCCGGTAACGGCGAAGAAAATTTCCTCTCCGAATTTTTTGCTATCGCCAATAACGTCGGATATGATAACAAGATCAGCGTGGAAGCCAAACTGAACAACCTCCAAAAGCAAGGCCCCCTCTCTTTCCGGACGTTGAATTCTTTTCAGAAATAATACTCTTATTTAAAAGAATGCGAGAGAAAAACTTTTTTCAATCAAAGGTTTTTCTCTCGCCTTTTATTTTGCAGAAAACTTTACGTTTATTCCGGATCAACTGATCTTTCAGGCATTTTTTCAACCCACCTTTTCCATGAGTATCTTTTTATTTTGTGCCGAAAACCAATGCGGTGGCAATATTTATGCTGAAACGATCCAAGCAACATCTCACGGACGTGGGATATCAGGTCGTCTACCGAGAAATAAAACAATTGCCGCATAGCGGCATTCGTAAGTTTTCGCCATCGTCCTTGCATGTTTATGCGGAGGTATCGGCAATAAAAAAACAACTCCGTGCGTCCACGGAGTTGCCATAAAGATGGTGCCGGTGATCGGGGTCGAACCGATACGGTATCGCTACCGCGGGATTTTGAGTCCCGTGCGTCTGCCAATTCCACCACACCGGCAAGCTTTAATTATATTACCATTCTCTTTTAAAAAAATCAAGTGTTTTCGGTAAAAAGTTCTGCAATGCGTTCATCTTTTTATCATTCTTAATCCATTCTTTGTTTTTCGACCTGCTTTTCACAAACGAAATAAAAAGCTTTCGGAAAAATCGACAACAAAACGGATATCAATTGACGTGAATAAGAAAAAGAATTTGTTTATTCTTTTTTGTCAAAAATAGCCGATAAGGATTCCGAAATGGTCTTTTGAGTCGCCGCTTTTGCGTATTTTTCCACTTCCATCTTATTCTTCTCTCCATGTGTCAGACAACCGGCGCCGCCGATGCATCCGCCCACGCAGGCCATTCCTTCGATAAAGTCGGCGTCGAGATTGTTCTTGCTCTTTTTCATTAACGCCACACGACATTCTTCTATTCCGTCGCACGTGCAGATCTTAGGCGACCATTCGGACATCCAGTTTTCTTTCAGCCCCTCGGCAATAGCGTCCGATACGCCTCCGCTTCGAGCAAAGATCCTGCCGAAGTAGGACGCCCCTTCCAGTTTCTCCTCTTCCAAAAAAGTAACGTCAATATCGCGACTGTCCAAAAGCGCTTGAAGCTCTTCAAACGTGATAGCCGCGTCGACGTACGGGCGAACGCTCTCTTTCTGCACTTCCATTTTTTTAGCTGTGCAAGGACCGATGAAAACCACCTTACACGAGGGGTATTTTTCTTTGATAAGTTTCGAGATCGTCGCCATCGGAGAAAGATTATGTGATACGTACTGTCTGAGCGCTGGGAAATACTTTTCTACGTAATCGACAAAGGCTGTGCAACAAGAACTGGTCAGAAATCCTTTTCCCGCAAGTTCTTTTGATTCATTTTCCGCAACTATATCGGCGCCGAGAGCCGCTTCCACAACCGAGTAGAACCCGAGTTTTTTCAATCCGGCGACCACCTGGCCCGTTCTTGCATAAGAAAATTGACTGGCAACCGACGGCGCAATCACGGCAAAAACCTTATAGTTTTTATTATCATTGCTCCCCTTTATCATTTCGATAACGTCCACGATAAACGATTTATCGGTAATTGCTCCGAAAGGACACTGGTACACGCAAGCGCCGCAAGCGATACACTTATTATAGTCGATCTCCGCCGAGTTATCGGATTTGATAGCGATGGCTTTTACTTTACAAGCAATCTGACAGGGACGTTTTCTGTTGATAATGGCAAAATAAGGGCAGACTTTGGCACACATACCGCATTCGACGCATTTACTCTTATCGATGTGTGCTACGTGGTTATGGTCAAATAAAATGGCGCCTTTTTTACAAGCGTCCTCACATCTGTGAGCAAGACATCCCCTGCACGAGTCCGTCACTTCGTATCCGGCCGCCGGGCACTCGTCGCAAGCAATATCTATGACTTGTATCACGTTTGGATTATTTTTATCGCCACCCATCGCTATCTTGACGCGCTCGGCGAGTATGGCTCTTTCTTTATAAACGCAACAACGCATGGTCGGTACCTTGCCGGGAACAATAATCTTCGGTATGTCGATAGCACCGAGGGGCAATTTCCCTTCCCACGCCTGACGTGAAACTTCTCGTAAAACTTTATATTTAAGATGTTGTACTTTCGTATCGAATTTTCTCATACTATCCTCTTGTTTACGCGTAAAATTCTATTTTTCAATTGCGTTTACTATTTTATCACAGTACCGACGATTTTTCAATATTTTTCGTTTGTCGAACAAAAACTCTCCGAATATTAATTAGTAATTCATTCTCCTATGCGTCTGAAAAAAATACGAAATTTCTGCGAGCGGCATCCGTATGGTTCATGCGAAAAATCATGAGTAGCGGCGCATAGAGTCTTTTGCAAGGGTTAGCGAGAGAAGAAAACTTTTGGGGAGAAAAGTTACTCTTTTCCTATGCAATTAATAATAACAAAAAAGGTCGCTCGAAAGCGACCTTTTCCTTTATTATTAATTACCCTGTTATCAGTCGAAACGCGGTCTGTTGGCGTTATAGTGGGTATGCAAGAGCTCGTGAGCAAGGTGAGAATTGGGCTCGCCGAGATACTCTTTGTACAGATCTTGCAGTTGGACGTTGTTGTGGGACTGACGCACGGTCTGTCTTTCGTCCTCGCTATAGAGAGCCTTTGCTCTCTTCTCCATGTAGGTATCCATGATATCGGCGTCCTCGTTGGGGAGGAATACGTCTCTGACGTACGGTTGTCCGCCGCCGTTGATGCAGCCGCCGGGGCAACCCATGATCTCAATGAAGGTATACGGAGACTTGCCTTCGCGAACCTGGTCGAGCAGAACTTTGGCTCCTTTCATTGCGCTGGTTACGGCAACCTTGATCTTCTTTCCGGCGAGCTCAAATTCAGCTTCGCGGATGTTTTGGAAACCACGCACTTCGTTGAAGACGATTCCTTCTCTTTCTTTACCGGTAAGTACAAAATAAGCGGTACGGAGCGCTGCTTCCATAACGCCGCCGGTCACGCCGAAGATGACGCCGGCGCCGCTGTAATCGTGGACGATATCGGTGTCAAAGTCTTCGTCGGGCAAACGATCGAACATAATACCGGCGCGGCGGATGACTTTGCCGAGCTCTCTCGTGGTCAGAACCGCGTCTACGTCTCGATAGCCGTTGTTTTCCATTTCCGGACGACCTTTCTCAAACTTTTTGCAGGAGCAAGGCATAATGGAGACGACGAACATATCTTTGGGATCAACGCCGATCTTCGCCGCATAGTAGTTTTTCAAAATAGCTCCGAACATCTCGTGAGGCGACTTGCAGGTGGACAAGTGAGACAACTGATCCGGATAGTAATATTCGGCATAGTTAACCCAGCCGGGCGAGCAGGACGTGATCATAGGAAGCGTTCCGCCGTTCTTGATACGGTTAAGAAGTTCGGTCGCCTCTTCCATGATGGTAAGGTCGGCGCCGAAGTTGGTATCGAATACTTTTTTAAAGCCGAGTCTACGGAGCGCGGCGACCATCTTTCCGGTAACGGGAGTACCGATCTTCATACCGAATTCTTCGCCGAGGGCGGCGCGAACGGCCGGGGCCGTTTGTACCACAACGTACTTACCTTGCGCCATAGCGGCGTCAACTTTCTCGATTTCGGACGCTTCCATAAGAGCGCCGGTCGGGCATACGTTGATGCACTGTCCGCACATGATACAAGGAGAATTGATAAAGCTTCTGTTTTCGGCCGGAGCGACGATGGTTTTGAATCCCCTGTTCTCGAAGCCGAGGATGCCGATGCCGTGAGCGCCCTTACAACGTTCGACGCATCTCCCGCAAAGAACGCACTTGCTGGTGTCTCTCTTGATGGTGGGCGTCAACATATCAACGGTAACGGGGGTCTTTTCGCCGACGTATCTATCTTCTTGCGCGCCGGTAATCTTGGCTACGTGCAACAGTTCGCACTTACCGTTCTTGTCGCACTCCTGGCAGTTACGATTGTGATTGGAAAGAAGAAGCTCGACAGAGACTCTTCTGGCCGCCACCGCTTTGGGAGAAGAAATTCTGATCTCCATACCCTCGGCAACGGGATATACGCAGGACGCAACCAAACCTCTCGCACCGGTAGCCTCGACGAGACATACGCGACAGGACGCCTTGGAGCACTCTCCGTGATTGAACGCGCAAAGAGAGGGGATCTCGAAGCCGCATTGTTTAGCCGCTTCCAAAATGGTCAATCCCGCGTCTACCTCAAACGGGATACCTTCGATTTTGATATTTACTTTTGCCATGATAACACTTACCTCTCTTATTTCTTGGTTATTGCTTTGAACTTACAGGAAGACATGCAAAGACCGCACTTGATGCACTTTCCGTCGTCGATGACGCGGGAGGGCAACTTATGTCCGGGGGCGATGTAATCGGTCTTGCTGATCGCGGATACCGGGCATTGACGTTCGCACAGTCCGCATCCGATACATTTTTCTTTATCGACGTCGTACTTCATGAGTTTCTTACAAACGTGCGCCGGGCACTTTTTGTCCACGATGTGGGCGATGTATTCGTCCTTAAAGGCTTTCAACGTGGAAAGGACTGGGTTGGGCGCGGTCTGACCGAGAGCGCACAAAGAGTTGCTCTTGATATTGGCGGCCAATTCTTCCAATTTGGCAAGGTCGTCCATCGTTGCCTTTCCTTCGGTGATCTTCGTCAAGGTTTCGAGCATTCTCTTGGTACCGATACGGCAGGGAGAGCACTTTCCGCAGGACTCGTCGCAAATGAATTCCATATAGAACTTGGCAACGTCGACCATGCAGTTATCTTCGTCCATAACGATAGCGCCGCCGGAGCCCATCATGGATCCGCGAGCTACCAGGTTATCAAAGTCGATCTGAGCGTCGAGGTCGGCTTCGGTCAAGCATCCGCCGGAAGGTCCGCCCGTCTGAATGGCCTTAAACTTTTTGCCGTTCGGGATGCCTCCGCCGATATCGTAGATCAGTTCTCTCAGGGTGGTGCCCATCGGGACTTCTACCAAACCGACGTTGTTGACTTTTCCGCCGAGAGCGAACACTTTGGTGCCCTTACTCTTTTCGGTGCCCTGGCAAGCAAACTTTTCGTATCCTTCGCGAAGAATATAAGGAACGCACGCCAGAGTCTCGACGTTGTTGACGATAGAGGGTTTTTGCCACAGACCTTTGACCGCCGGGAACGGAGGACGGGGACGAGGCATGCCGCGTTGACCTTCGATGGAGTTCAGAAGGGCCGTTTCTTCGCCGCAAACGAAAGCGCCTGCGCCGAGACGGATATGAACGCGGAAGGAGAAGTCGGTACCGAGGATGTTGTCGCCGATAAGACCGAGCTCTTCGGCCTCTTTAATGGCGATCTTCAATCTGTTGACTGCGATCGGATATTCGGCGCGAACATAGAAATAACCGTTCTGCGCGCCGATGGCGTAACCGGCGATCATCATACCTTCGATGACAGCCAGAGGATTACCTTCCAAAATAGAACGATCCATGAACGCGCCGGGGTCGCCCTCGTCGCCGTTACAGATAACGTACTTTTCTCCGGCGGGTTGCGCATAAGCGAACTGCCACTTTCTTCCGGTGGGGAAGCCGGCGCCGCCGCGTCCGCGAAGTCCGGAGTTAAGAACTTCATTAATGACGTCCTGTCTGTCCATGGTGAGCGCGCGAGCAAGGCCCTGGAAGGCGCCTGCACCGAGGCTCTCGTTGATGTCTTCGGGGTTGATGCTGCCGCAACCGTGCAGAGCGATACGAACTTGCTTCTTGTAGAAGTTGATATCGTCTTGCTTCTTGACTTTTTCTTGCGTACGGGGATCGACGTACAAAAGACGCTCGACGACTTCACCGCCGGCGATATCCTTATCCATGATTTCGGTAACGTCATCGATACTTACCATACGGTAGAGAGTGTCTTCCGGATAGATCTTAACGAAGGGTCCCTGCGAGCAGAAACCGAAGCAACCGACCTGGTTGACGGTGACTTTATCTTCGAGGCCTCTTTTTTCGATCTGCTTTTTGAATTCGGCAAGAATCTCCGCAGAATTGGAAGAAAGGCATCCGGTACCGCCGCAAAGGACGATGTGTCTTTTTCCGTCCGCCCCGGTGAACTTATTGTCCAGGCAAGCCGAACAATCGTGCGAAACTTTTTTCAGTTCATCTATGGTCTTAATCATATTTACGCGTTCTCCTTTGCCTTATATTCGTTAATTATACCGGCGACGGCATTAACCGAAACCTTCGGATAAACTTTGCCGTTGATGGAAACTGCCGGCGCGATACCGCAAGCACCGATGCAACGCAGTGCGTCGATGGTAAACAGACCGTCGGCCGTCGTTTCGCCCGCCTTGATACCGAGAATTTCGGAAAACTTGTCGATTACCTGTTGAGCGCCCTTAACGTAGCAGGCGGTCCCCAAGCAGCAACCGATGACGTATTTCCCCTTCGGTTTGAGAGAGAAAAAGGAATAAAAGGTCACCACGCCGTAGATCTCCGCCACCGGGATACCGGTTTTTTCGGATACGAGTTCTTGCACCTCGAGCGGAATGTAACCGTATTCCCTTTGCACGTCGCTTAAGATCATCATAAGCGGGGTCTTTTCGTCAGCGTACCGATTGCAGATCTCCGTTATCTGCTTCACGGCAGCTTCACTTAAATGAGCCATTGCTTGCCTCCTTTGCAAATGTTTTTCTATACTGTAAAGTGTCTTTCGGCAGGCCGGTCGGAAGTCTTTTTTCTATGATAAAGAGCCTCCTTTCTTTATGCCATTGGTATTATACTGTAAGAAACGATTTATGTCAATATTTTTATATACTACGCTGAAAAAAACATGGTTTTCGGCAATAAAAAACGCCCGGAATGAAAAAATGTCCGGGCGAAAAAAGGGCAGGCAGTCGCAAAAAACCGGCATCAGAACAAGCTTCTGCCGGAGAAGATACGCCAGAGCGTAAAATACTTGACGCCGGAAATCCCGCTTTCTTTGAAGAGTTCCGCATATGAAGAATCGGCGCAGGTAAAAAATACGCGTGTGGTACGAAAAGCTCCCATCTTCCTGACGTCGGCAAGCGGAAAAACGTATTTTTTTTCGGCGTCGATCTCGATTCGATCGGGAAAGACATTCGCCTTTGCGTCGGAAGACAGTCGTTTGCCGTTCAGAGAAAAGACCAGTCCTTCATCGGTTGTGATCGCGCCTGAATATTCGGCTCTATGCTCGAACAAATAGCTCTTTTCCCATCGGCTCCAAGTAAGAAGATCGGTAAAAGGCAACGTGTCCGAATGGAAAAAACCCTCTTCGTCCAACGTCGCTTTCATGCCGCAATCGCAAAATACGACGTCGCCTTTCGTTTTGATCGAATCGAATTTTTTACAGCAAGGACAAACGTAAGCGGCCAATTCTAATCCTTCGGCAAGGTTTTTTCCTTTATATTTGATGTGTTTTTCTCGCTGAAAAGCATAAGCGTCCGTATGCAGGTCGTTACAAATGATCTCGTAAATTTCCTGCTCGCTCTTCCGCTTTATTTCTTCGGGCGTCAGCTCTCTGACAAAGGTGCCGAAGACGGGTCCCCTACGCGGGTAACGGGCCCAACGAGGAAACTTCATGTAGTCGCCGTCAAGACGATATGTCACCAATCCCGCTCCCGAGTCCTTGACGAGTCTGGCCGTCCGCGGGGAGATATAACCCGTTTCGCCCGACCAGGACTTATTGCCCTCGGGGAACATGGCGACGCTGATTCCCTCTCTTAAATTTTTTTCGATCAGGTCGACGGTAGCGTCGGCTTCCGCCCCTTTATTGCGTGGGATCGGTCCGAAAAAAGTTTTCAATAGCCAACCCGAAAACCCTTTCATAAGATTTGCACTGGCGACGAAACGAGCGTGCCTGCCCGTACCCATAATAACCCAGATGGGATCAAGGTCGGAGTTATGATTGGACAGAACAAGATAGGCGTCGGATCTCGGCTTACGTTTTTTGTATTTGAAACCGAGACTTAGCGCAAAAACCCATCCCAGCGTGATACGCAAAAAAAAGATTACCGCACGTTGAAAACCGATTCCTCTTCTGACCGACATTTTTTCCTCTGTTTTTATATCTTCGCTTTTCTCTTCTTGAAAATAAACCTACGGAAAAGAACAACGTTAAGGACAACGAATATCCCGATAATGATACCAAATAGCATCATATTGTTACCCATACTACGCGCATTACTTGTAAAGCTCCCAGCGATCAGCATAATCGGAAAACCGAATACGATGGCCGGTAAGTTTTGATAGACGAGGTTCTCCGAGACAGGTGACTCCAAGTTGGGATCGGCCTCGCGAAGCAGGATCATACCGGTCGAAGCGGTACCCGTGAGCATCCCGAAAAAAGCCAGAAATTGCTCGTAGCGATATCCGGGGAAAAGACGCTTGCAGATGAAGTAAACGTACAGGAAAGTCACGACGGCGCCAAGAACAGCCATAATGGCGATCGGAGCGACGTAGCCGGACACCAGGTCGATCTGAATGGCGCAGATGCCGGCGACGATCATCAAGTCGAACGCAAAACCGGAGATGCGATTGAGCAGGAAGGTATTGACGTAATCCTTTTTCAACAGCCCCCCCTTCTTTAACAATTTAAGGACGAGTTTAACGAGCGTTGCGGCGATGACGCCGAACAGAAAATTGAATCCGTAAACCGTGCCGATCATGTTGCCTCCTTTTAAGATGACGTTGCCGAGCAGGTACATAATGCCGTAAGCGATCAGATAAGTTATGACGATCAACGCAATCTGAATGGACAACTTGTCGACGGACTCGTTGAGTGGGGGTTCGTTCACGCCCACGACGTCTTCCGTTTTTAAGGTGGAAAGCGTCGCTTCTTTATAGGATAACTTGCCTTTTTTGCGCCAGACGTTAATGACGACGACGCCGACGACGCTGGCGACCAGGAAGCCGATCGCCGCAAGAGAAAGACCGATATTCTTATAGACGCCGGGAGTACCCATCGAAGCGTCGAAGTTGCCTCCGATATTGAGAGCCTGACCCGTTCCCTGACCGTATCCGAAGCACAACAATATGCCGCTTCCGCCGGCAAAATCGGTATAAATAAGGGTACACACAAGAGTGACTGCCAGCCCGAAAATAGCCTGCAACAAATATGAATTGACCGTGGTAAGACCGGAATTGAATATCTCGCTCGTTCGTTCTTTCGTAAGCTTACGACCGGACGGACGCAACGTCATAGCGATAAAACCTATGGCAAGGCAATGATAGGTCACCACTTCGAGAGTGGCAATGCCGGAACCGTTCGCGGAAAAAACGGGCAGATTAAAAAGATAATCCCCTTTCGTGAAATAAACGACGGAAGATATGATCAGCATAATAATTCCGCCGAGTACCGAATTTGGGATCAGTGACTTTTTTAAAAACGGAACCTGGGTCTTCAATACGTTGGCAACGAGCAGACAAGCGAACAACAATCCGAACAAGAGCAAGCCGCGCCATACGGATATATCATAAAAATCAGTCAAAATAAGCCTCCTTATTTCGTTTATGAGTATATCAAAAAACACCCTTTTTGTCAATATTCCCATTCAAAACCGTTTTAATATGAACTAAAAATGAAATCAAAATAAAACGTGGATGAATTTTCGTTTGCAGCTTCATAAAACGATAAAAAAAGAGGACTTCTCATCGAAAAGTCCTCTTTTATCTGCTCAGATAAACCTTTATTCAAACTTTATGATCGCAAGCTCGAATTTCTTTAAAGTAAGCGGCGTTTTTGCGTCGGCGATCTTATTTTCGAAAACGTCGGTATAGCATACTGCGCTTTTTCCGGCAAATGACATATTCGCCGTTTGCGGTTTGGAAGAAGAGTTATATACGCGCGCCACAAAGCCCTTTCCGTCGTCGGACGGCTTAATAGCTTCCACGACGACGTTTTCATTATCGCAAGTAAAGCCGATATCCAATCCCGATCCGGCACCATCCACGGTAAGAAGGGGATTGTTGAGAAGGTATGCTTCTTTATACGTTTCTTCCCCCATCGGTCCTTCGTGAACGAGGATAGCGTAGTTTATTTCGTGCGCGCCCTGCTCCGGCCGATGACTGGGACCTTTTTTCGGTGTGCGGATCAGGTTCATATCCATAACGTTGCCTTTGCATCGGAAACCGTATTTGCAATCGTTCAGGATAGAAACACCGTAGTTTATTTCGCTCATATCGATAAATTTCTGTCCGTTGACCTCGAATTGCGCTTTTTCAACGCTGTTTTCTTCGGTGGTACGACGCGTCAGGTGTCCGTACTGAACGTTAAACGCGCATTCCGACGTGTAAATATCGACGGGGAATGCGATACGGAGCATAGAAGCCTCCTGATGACAATCGACCTTCATTCTGACGGTCAGTTTGCGCGCGCCTGACAATAAAGAAAACCGCTGAGAAATTCTGTTTCCGTCAATGGTATAAGTCGCCTCGGTATAAGCTTCCGGACCGTCTGTTCCGGTGGAAAAAGCCGTGCAAACGGCGTCCTTTTTATTTTTGCGATAGTTTTTGGGGAAATCCCACGCGTCGCCTCTGTCGGCGTATTTGCTTACGACGGCCGTTTTACCGCCGTGAGGAACAAATTCTTTACCCATTTTCTTGTCGAATAAAGATACGATAACGCCGTTTTTGAAGACCACTCTCAGGTACTCGTTTTCAAGAGTATCGGCGGTCGCCGTTACCGTAGACGCGGCGGCGGAAAAACCGGCGATAGGCGCGGCGGAAAAACCGCCGACTTTCACGTCGTACCAATTGCCGTCGATCTTCATGGGAAGACGGTATACGTAAGGGTTGGGGTTAAAAACGGATCGTCCGTCGGCCAACGCGGACGCAAGAGACGCAATAGCCGCCGAGAGCTCTTTATAGATACTCTCGTATCGTTCTTCCGACTCGGTATAAACACGGTCTATGGAAGAACCGGGCAGGATATCGTGGAACTGATACAAAAGGATCTCTTTCCAAATCTCGTCGATCCGCTCTTTACTAAGCGGCGGAACGACGCCCTTTTCGTTTGCCGCAACGACGAGAAGGTCGTAGTTTTTCAAAGCGAATTCGATCTTTCGATTGAACAACTTATTCTTTGCGTGCGAGGTTTGCGTACCTTGGTGTTTTTCCAGATATAATTCGCCCTTGAAGACGGGATACTCTTTTTCCGGATCGTCGATATCTTTAAAGAAGTCCTCCGACAACTTAAATGAAACCTTGGGCGTATCTTTCAGGTCGGCCATACGAACGGCACGTTCGATATGCTCCGTGCCGGGGCCCGCGCCGCCGTCTCCGATGCCGAACAAAGCCATCGCCTCGTTATTATATTTGCGTTCGTAATAATACTTTTCCGCCTTCTTGAACGAATAGGTGTTCATCGGCCCGTTGTAGGTGCACTCCGGAAGCATATGCGCAAGAACGACGCTCCCATCCAGCCCCTCCCATCGGAAAGTGTGATGGGGGAACTTGTTGTACTTGTTCCAGCTCATCTTCTGCGTCAGAAAATAAGGCACTCCGGCCAGTTTCATGACGGTAGGCAAGCACCCGGAATACCCGAAGCTGTCCGGCACCCAAAAGATCTTCATGTCCTGTCCGAATTCCTCTTGAAAGAATTTTTTCCCGTAATAAAATTGACGAATGAGACTCTCGCCGGAAATACAGAAGCTGTCCGGTTCCACCCAGGTTGCTCCCTGCACGTCCCAACGCTTTTCTTCCGCGGCTTTCTTTACTTCTTCGTATAACTCCGGATAGTCCTTCTTGACCCAATCGTACAGTTGCGCTTGCGACGCGCCGAAAATATAGCCGTCGTAGTTGCGGATATTACGGAGCTGATTAGCAAAAGTCCTGCCTCCTTTCCGGTGGCTTTCTCGGAGCGGCCACAACCACGCAAGGTCGAGGTGGGCGTGCCCGAGAGAATAGAAAGTAAACGCGTATTTGTCGTTTTTTTCGGCAAGAAGAGGTTTCAGCTGTTCGCGCAGTTTCGCCGCTTTGTCTTCGGTAATATCGCAAAGCGAGGGGAGCATTCCTATCAGGGTCTTTGCGATCTTTTTTTCGAACTCGCCGTTATAATTATAAGCGTACACGTCGAACAACACTTCCATGTCGTACGCCAACGCGTCTATCTCTTTGCGATACTCGGCAAAACAAAGTTCAGATACCTTAGAATCGTTTTTTCGATTCCCAAATAGGTCGTTTGCTCCGCAATCGATCCAGAAATCGACCTTGCCGTCTTCGGCGAACGGTTCGATGTCGACGACGATCTTTTTCGCAAGACCGAGGTCGGGAGAAAACTGAGAATAACGAGACGTAATCCCCTGCGTTACTCTGCCCTCTTTGGTAAAGACAAGTCCCTCTCCACCACAGTCGATAAGCATGACGAGGTTGTCTTTTTTCGGCAAATCGCCTCTTACGTGGAACCAGGCGCAATCAAAGACTTTCTTCGCCCAAACGGTCCCTTTCGTTATTTCCGTCTTCTTACCTTCCGTTCTTCTTTCAAACGGAACGGGTTCTGCGGTAACGTACCCCTCGCATTGAAGAGGCGCGTCTTCTTTATAGGCTTGCTCGTGCAGTCCGGCGATGGCCCGGGCGACACGTTCTCCTTTCATAAAGGAGAGGCCTTGCTTATCGCCTTTCAGCTTCTTGTGTGCTTCCAAACGGCGCCACTTATAATAGTACTTGTAGGCCGTTTCCATAATCGATTTTTTCATGTGATCCTCCGATAATATATTGCCGATGGTAAAGAAAAGGTCCGTTCCTGAGAGCGGGCCGTTTTTCGTATTATTTTATTTGCTTTTCGGGAGCACGCCGAAAAAGTGTCGGACGTTCATGTCCTTGGGGATGTTCTTACCGTGCGCGCCCAATCCAAAGAGCGGCTTATGTACGCCGTGATCGGTAGAAAAAGCCACCAGAGTGTCATGCGTTTGCCAATGCGTAGAGACCGCCTCCATTAATCTGCCGAACGAAGCGTTATAATGGCGCAAGGCGTCTACGGCAATCCGACTTGTCGGCCAGGAACGATGCATTTTGTCGTCGTATTCCTGATTATAGACCTCGATAACGTCATACTTGTCCTCGGCGATCAATTCGAGTGCTTTCTCCACCACTTCGCCGTCGTACTTCATTAAGTAATAATCAATGTCGCGCTCGGCGAAAATGCGCGGAATGCTCTGATTGGCGACGGCCACCATAGCCACTTTCTTGCCGGAATCCGACAAAGCGTCGAAGAAAGTATCGATCTTTAAGACGGGCTTTTCATAACGGGTGATGCCGTGCACTGCCGGATCGGCACCCGTGTACATCGTCGCAAAACATACCGGCGTTTTGGGTGGGAACGCCGTCAGAAAGTCCACGGAAACGTCGGTGTACTTCCGGACGTTGGGGAAAAGGTCGTAATATTTTTCGTAAATCCATTGACCCACGGCGTCCGGATTATAAAGCAACATCCTGTCCACTTTTCCGCCGGCTTTCTTTTTTACGATCTCTTTGATCTCGGCGACGTCCCCTGCGGCGTGCTCAGGGCGACGAGCGCCTATCGCGTCGCATAAAGCGCCTACGAGATTGGTTAAAGAAAAGGTGTTGAAATCCATACTTAACGATTCCTCCTATGCTCCTCGTACTCTTCGGCAGTCATCGTCTCCACACGACTGCGATCGTTACGTGAAGCGGAGTAATCGTATTTTTTCCTTTCCTCTTTATACTTTTTTACGGCGGCAACCGTCTGATAATACACGGGAACAACAAAAAAGATAACCCAGCCGGGATGCCACCAACCTCCCAAGAACCCGAGCAAAAGATATCCGGCGATACAGAGGCTGGGGACCATGCAGTTTAAAAACCAAAGCGCGTTCTTCTTTTTTACCGCCAGACCGATCAGATAGTACAGCGGGATGGAGAACAGAATCACCCAACAGGTGCGGAAGTACATCGAATCGATAAATCCGAGTAAAAGGTATACGCCGACGGCGAGTACCGGAAAGCCGAAATAGTTCATATTCTTTTTCTCGATCGCCTCGTACAAAGAATAGTAGAGAGGGATCAGGAAAAAGATAAGCCAGGTCGGGTGCCATATTTTTGCAAACAAACCGATGCAGACGTATGCGATGGCGCAAGCGGTAGGCAAAAGCGTGTTAATAAACACCAGCCAGAAAGGCGTCGGCTTCTTTTCCGGTTGCGGTTGGTAATTTATATGCTGGCGAGGCGACGAATCGTCGGTTCGTTTTTCTTTTCCGATATTATCGAGCATTGTAAAAAACTCTTTGATTTTCCTGAACAAAGTATATCCCTCCCTATTCTTACTTATTTAGTCTCGAACGAACTTTTAATCTTGCGAGCGCGCGGGCCATCTTTGCTTCGGCAAGACGCTTCATACCCTCGTTCCCGGTCATAAGCATTTCTGCCTTGGCCACTTCGTATTGCTTCATGGCGCGATCAAAGTCGATATCCTTATCCATCTCCGCCGCTTCCACCAGAACGGTAACCGTTCCGTTTTTTACAACCATCAAACCCGGAGCTACCGCCGTTTCCACAAATTCAACGCCGTTCTTTTCACGGTATTTGAGTTCTCCGGCGACAATGGCAAGAACCAGGTCGCTATGCCCGGCCATGATACCGTACGCGCCTTCCGGCGTCGGCACAACCAGACTTTCGCATTCGCCCTGAAAAAAAGGTTTTTCCGCGGTGTAAAATCTGAGTGGGAAGGTTCTCATCTCAGTTTCTCCGCTTTGGCGATTACGTCGTCTATGGTACCCACGTTAAAAAATGCCTCTTCCTGATATTCGTCCATTTCGCCGTCGATGATCTTGGCAAAACCGCGTAAAGTCTCGGAAAGGGGGACGTACACACCGGGAAGTCCGGTAAACTTTTCGGCAACAAACGTCGGTTGAGACAAAAACCGTTGCAACTTACGCGCCCGAGCGACGAGCAATCTGTCTTCTTCGCTCAGTTCCTCGATACCGAGGATGGCGATGATGTCCTTTAATTCTGTGTATTTTTGCAGTATCTCCTGCACTTTACGCGCCACTCTGTAATGTTCTTTACCCACGATATCCGCTTCGAGAATACGCGAAGTAGACGCCAAGGGATCAATGGCGGGATAAATACCTTGCTCCGCTATCTTACGGCTGAGCACGGTCGTTGCGTCGAGGTGCGTAAAGGTGGTCGCGGGGGCCGGATCCGTCAAGTCGTCCGCAGGAACGTAGACGGCTTGCACCGAAGTAACGGAGCCGTTAATGGTGGAAGTGATGCGCTCTTCCAGACGCCCCATTTCTTCGGCAAGGGTCGGCTGATAACCGACGGCCGAAGGCAACCTGCCAAGCAAGGTGGATACCTCGCATCCTGCTTGTACGAAACGGAAGATGTTATCGACAAAGAACAAAACGTCCTTTTTTTCTACGTCGCGGAAATACTCGGCCATGGTCAGACCGGAAAGCGCCACGCGCATACGCACGCCGGGCGCTTCGTTCATCTGTCCGAAGCAAAGGGCCGCTTTGGATAAAACGCCGCTCTCACGCATTTCGTTCCAGAGGTCGTTCCCTTCCCGAGAGCGTTCTCCTACGCCGGCATACACCGAGTATCCGCCGCTTTCGGTCGCCACGTTATGAATGAGTTCCTGAATCAGAACGGTTTTCCCGACGCCGGCGCCGCCCATCAGCCCGATCTTGCCGCCCTTTAAGTACGGTTCGAGCAGGTCGATGGCTTTGATGCCCGTCTCTAATATTTCCATCGTGGTTTTTTGCTCGGTAAAAGAAGGACTCTTCCTGTGAATATCCCAATATTTGTCAGCGACAAGAGGCTGTCCGTCGATCGGTTCTCCGAGGACGTTAAAGAGCCGCCCGAGCGTAACATGCCCAACGGGGACTTTCAGTCCGCCCCCCGTACGTTCCGCCGTCATACCGCGCCCCAGGCCCTCGGTTCCGGACAGCATAATGCAACGCACCGTGCCCTTGCCGATATGGCGGGCCACTTCCATCACCTTTCTGCCCGCCGCCGTTTCCACGGTCAGGGCTTCTCTTATTTTGGGCAAACCGTCTTCGAAAGCGATATCTACGACCGACCCTTCTATTCTGATGATCTTCCCGTTCATTGCTTGGTTATTCTCCTTTTTGCCGTTGTCTGTTGACGTCGGCAGAGACTTCAATGATCTCTTGCGTAATACTGTTCTGTCTGATGTGATCGTACTTGACGGACAGTTCGTCGATCAGTTTTTCCGCATTCCTGTTGGCCGCGTCCATGGCCGTCATACGCGCGTTTTGTTCGCAACAGTAGCTGTCGACGATGGCGCCGTATAAAAACAACGCTACGTATTCCGGCACAACCTTCCGTAACACCTCTTCGGCCGACGGAAAAAATTCTATGCCGTCTTCTTCCCCTTTTTCGAGAGGCAAAATGCGTTCAGCTTTAACTTCGGCACTCATACCCCCCGAAAAATCGGTATAAACAACGTAAATATCCGTCAATTCGCCGTCGTCGAACTTTTTTAAAAGAATCTCCGTCATGCTTCGGTCCGTACGAAGAAGGTATCCTTCCGTTCCGAATGAAAAGTCTTTTTCGACAACCGCGTCGTGCTTGGTAAAATATTGCCGACCGTATTCGCCTACGACGAATAAACGTACGTCCTTGAATTCGGACCTTAGCGCGTTCGTCTTACGAATAACGTTATAGTTATATGCCCCGGCAAGTCCTTTATCGGCGGTGATCACGACGACGCCGACTTTCTTATCCGCAGCCTCGTGAAGATACCGACTCTTTGCCGCCTCTTTTCCCGAGGTAAACGCCGGCATAACTTCTTTTAGCGCGGCAAAACAAGGACGCGCATATTTCAGATTCGTTTTCGCCCGACGAAGTTTCGTCGAAGCGATCATGTACATCGCACTCGTCAGCGTTTCTATTTCCGAAATGCTTTCGATATGGCTTTTTACTTCTTTCTTATTCGCCATACGTCCTCTCGATATAGTCTTTGGCGAGAGTCAGGATCTCCTCTTTGTCTTGTTGCGAAAGAAGTCCGCTCTTTTCGATCCTGTCGCCGATCTCCGGACGCGTTGTTTCTATATACGCTACCGTATCGAAAGCGATCTTGCGGAATTTTTCCGGATTGCTTACGTTGATCAGTCTCCCCAACGCAACGTTGAGAAGAATCACCTGCGTGTGCATGGCGAGGGGACTGAACTTTTCTTGTCGGAGCGTCCGCATTAAGCCCTGCCCGTACGCAAGACGGCGCAAAGTACCTTCGTCAAGGTCGTTCGCAAATTGGGTAAAGGCTTCCATTTCACGGTACTGCGCCAGATCGAGACGGAGGGTACCGGAAGAAAGCTTCATGGCTTTGGTCTGCGCGTCGCCACCCACGCGGGAGACGGACAAACCGACGTTGACTGCGGGGCGTTGTCCCGAGAAGAACAAATTACTTTCAAGGTAGATCTGTCCGTCGGTGATAGAAATGATATTGGTTGGGATATAGGCCGACACGTCGCCCGCCTGCGTCTCCACAATAGGAAGCGCGGTAATACTGCCGCCGCCTTTCTCCTCCGAGAGGTGCGCCGAGCGTTCCAGAAGTCGGGAGTGCAAATAAAAGACGTCGCCGGGATAAGCTTCGCGCCCCGGAGACCGGTTCAGAAGCAAGCTGAGCGAACGATAAGACACGGCGTGCTTGGACAGATCGTCGTAAATAATAAGCACGTCTTTTCCTTTATCCATAAAATATTCGGCAAGAGCGCATCCGGCATAAGGCGCGACGTATTGGAGAGGCGCCGCTTCGCCCGCTGTTGCCGCCATCACGACGGTATAATCCATAGCGCCGTGCTTTTTAAGCGATTCGCATATATGAATGACCGAAGACATCTTCTGTCCGATGGCCACGTAAATACATACGACGTTTTTTCCTTTTTGGTTGACGATGGTATCGACGGCAATAGCCGTTTTACCTGTCTGACGGTCACCGATGATTAATTCTCTCTGTCCGCGACCGATCGGGAACATGGAGTCGATGACGAGCAGGCCCGTTTCGAGCGGTCTGTTGACCGACTGACGATCGATGATGTCGGGCGCATGACGTTCTATTGGGTAATATCCGTCCGCAACGATTTCCCCTTTTCCGTCTATGGGTTCTCCGAGCGCATTGACCACCCTGCCGATATACCCCTCCCCGGTAGAAATACCGGCCGTCTTGCCGGTGCGATATGCAATATCTCCTTCTCCGACGGTATCGTCGGTATCGAAAAGAATACATCCCACTTCGTCTTCTTCCAGCGATTGCACCATACCTTTAACGCCGGAAGCGAAAACCAATATCTCTCCGTACGTCGCGTTTTCCGGTCCGGCCAGTTTGGCGATACCGTCGCCTACGGAAAGAACCACGCCCGTTTCCTGCGGGATAACGGAAGGGCTCCAAGCGTTGACTTCTTCTTTTAAAAGGCTGATGACGTCATCGCCCTTAGTGCGCATCAAAGCGTCTTTTAATTGCCGAATGCGCTCTTCCGCGCTCCAATTGTACAGATCCGTCCCCACCTGCAACGCAAAGCCGCCCGCATAGCTGTCGCTTTCTTGCCACACAAGGGTATACCCTTCTCCGTATTTTTTGGCGATAAAGCCTTCAAACCCCGCTTTTTGCTTTTCCGTGGGCTTGCAAGAAGAGTACAGATAGGCTGTCTTTTCGGTATTATTCATCTTTATCCTCGTTCGCAACGCTCAAAAAACCGTCCATCGCGGCCGAGGGATCGGCAGAAATCGCCTTTCTGCAAGCTTCCGCTACCATGTCCACGATCTCGGACTGCGCGCCTTCGATGATCTTTTTCTTTTCGGTTTCGCCGTCGGCGCGGGCTTTTTCAAGGATGGCTCCGGCTTCTTTTTCGGCGCGAGCCATTTTTTCTTGTCTTTCCCGCTCGACAAGAAGATCGGCGTCGCGCTTCTTTTCGGCGATCTCTTCGCTTGCCGCGGAGAGCTTTTCTTCGTACGCCTTTTTCATTTCTTCGGCGTCTTCCAGCTTCTTGTTGGCGTTCTCGTCCATCTCTTTATAATACTGCATCCGCTTGTCCATAAACTTTTTGACGGGTTTATACAACAAGAAAAACAAAATGGCAAAGAGCAGCACGAAGTTGAAAAGATGCAGAAGGATCTGTTTCCAATCAATATTCAGCGGCATTGTTTACCTCACCTGTTTTTACAATACGAAAATGACCAGAATCGCTACGATAAGAGCGTAAATGATCGCCGTTTCGATAAACACAAGGCCGAGCATAAGCGTCGTTCTGATCTTGCCTTCGGCTTCCGGCTGACGGGCGATACCGTCGATAGCCTTACTGATGGCAAGGCTCATGGCTATTGCGCCGGCAGTTGCTACCGCGGCGATGATGATAGCGGAAGCAAAACTTTTAGCCTGTTTGGTCTTTTGTTCTGCAACGGCAAGAGCCGTTTCGGTTCCGGACGCAGCTTCTTCGTCGGCGGCGAGCGCAACGTTATCTTGTTGCAACCCGGCGGAGACAAAAGCAAAGACCGACAGCAACAAAACGACTGCCAGCAAAAGCAAGGTAATTTTTTGTACGGACGTTTTCATTTTTAGGATTCCTCCATGTGAAAATAAATTTATTGTTTTTTCCCTTTGCGGGGTTTTTTAACGTGCGGTTCCGTCACTTCTCCGTAAAAAAGCGCCGCAAGCGTGATAAGAACGTAGGCCTGGATAAGGGCATGCAAAAGCGTGAACATGACGGCGACAAAAACGGGTAAAACATAACTGAGCGACTGCGTATAATACACGAGCTCGGTAACAAGCAGTCCGCTGAGCAGCGCACCGAACAGACGGAAGCTCATGGAAATGGGCAAAGAGAAATCTTTGAGCGTGTTCCCCAGTCCTTTCATTTTATTAGCGGCGATGCCGCCGCACATGATAAAAAGGTAGGTCGTGCATCCCATGGCGATGGCGCCGTTGATATCGGAAAGGGGCGCCGGCAAAGAGATCGGGTATCCCTTGGTCGTAAGAGCCTGAACCCCGAAAAGCTCGAAAAGCGTACTGAAAAAGATGTACGTTCCGGCGACAAAAATGTAGGCCGACAAAACGTTGGGGCGATGGGGGCTGTTTTCTCTTGCCACGCCGCCGAACAGGTCGACAAGTTTTTCCAAAGCCGCCTGGAACTTACCGGGAATAAGCGTAAACTTCGGAATCACGAAAATGCGGATCAGGAGAGCGACGACAAAAAGGACGCCCGTGATGACGAAAGCCGAGATAAGACCGGGATTGACTTCCAGCCCGAACAGGCTGATCTTGTTCGACTCGTGCAGAACCGCGTCGGTCATAGTCTCCTGAATAGATTCTTCCTTCTGAACCGATGGCACCAGAATCGCCGCGATTAAAATAGCAGCCAGGACGCAGGCAAATGTAATAAGCAAAACTCTTCTTGTTTTTTTCGTCATAAAACGCCTCAAAACGCACGCGCGATTTATAATAGAGATTATACGCCTATATTAGATTATTGTCAACAAAGTGCACAAAAAATAAGACGGTCCGCGCGTCCTTGCGCAAAAACCGTCTTTTCCGTTACGTTACGTAAAAGTTATTCGTCGTCTTCGTCTCTTTCTACCGTCCATTCTTCTTCCGGCTCTTCCTGTTCGATGGGCTCGGCGTTCAATTTTTCTTCCAGAATTTTTTTCAGACAATCGGCATATGCGGCTCCTATCTTGGGTCTGCTCGCTGTATCCGGCTTAACCTGCGACAAAAGACTCTCCGCAAATCCCGCCGCCGTTCCTTCTTCGGGCAGAACGTTGACCGTCGCGTTCTTTTCGCGAGCGCGCATACATAAAGGGCCTTCTTTCGTCGCTATGATCGTGTCCGCCGCGGCGATCGCCTTATCTTCGTCATCGGGACCGAACACACGCCCTCCCGCCGATAGGATCAGTCCGGCAGTCTCTTCGTCGTCGCAAATAAACAGCGCCTCTCTTTTGTCGTCGATGGTTCCCGGCAAAAGGCCGATCTGCTCTTGTTCGTCCTCGTCCGCTTTTTCAACGAGGAACAGAACGGCCTGTTTTGTGATGCCGAGAGAAGATCTTGCCTCGTTGCGCTTCTCTTCCTTGCTCTTTTGTTCTGACAAAACGGCGATACCCATAGTGATCTTTTCGGCGGCGACGCCTCTTTCGATTAAGGCATTGCGTTCCGTCAATCCTTCGACGAAATAGCACTCGACTTGCTCGTTGACGAGCTCGTTCTGCAACTTATCGCCGAATAAAACGCAAACGCTGCACTTTATGCCCGTCTTCTTTTTTTCGACGAGAACGCTCCTCAGCGCCTCCTCGGTAGATACAACCACCACGTCGGGAACAAATCGGTACAAGAGGTTGCGTACCGTTTTTTGCGGCAAGCCGCACCAATCGCCGTATAACATATTTTCCGGGTTACGCCGATGGATCCATCGTTTGTATTTTTTAAACAGCCTGCGCGCTCCGCTCCCTTCCGGAAAAAACTTATCGAAAAATGCGTTTTTGAGAAGACACCGTAGTTTTTTTTCGGGAATGACGATACCCGCAAAGCGATTGTCTTTTATCAGCGTTTTTTTTACGGAACGAGCCAACGAAAGCATATTTTCCGGCGTCACGAACACGACCGATTTTTTATTTTGCATAAGCGTCACCTTTTCTTATTATATCGTATTTTGACAATTTCAGATCGGTTTTCAAAAGAAGTTTTTGTTGGACAATCTTACAGTCTTCCACCGGATTCCCTTCTTCGTCCTCGATGGCCGAAGGAATGAAAGAGCCGACTCCTTCGGTCGCGGAGACGTACTCCAATTTTTCTCCGGCGTAAAAACGATTACGCTGTTCGACCCAGACGCCCCCTCTCTTTTCGTCGTATCCGAGCGCCTGCGCCGTAAAGGCGTACGGATTATCCGGATGAGACGATGCGTAGCATTGTTTGGGGTCGCCCATATAGAAGCCCGTCGTATAATCGCGGTGTCCCACAGAGCATGTCTCGCGATACCATTTTTCGTCGTACGGCCTGCCCGCCAGGATGTCGTCGATACGTCTGCGATAAGCGTTGACGACCACGCCTACGTAATACTCCGTCTTCATCCTGCCTTCGATTTTGAGCGACTGCACTCCGGCGTCGATGATCTTATCCAGAATAGGCATAGTGTTCATATCCGCAGAATTGAGAATATAACTTCCGTGCGAGTCTTCCTGCAACGTCAGTTTCCTTTCCCGACTCGCCTCGCCCAGACTATACTCCCATCTGCACGCCTGCACGCACTCCCCCCGATTGCTGTCACGCTCGGTCAAATAAGAACTGAGCAGACACCTTCCGCTGTAAGAGACGCACATCGCGCCGTGAATAAAAGCTTCCAGCTCGGCGGCTCCGCCGAGATAGTCCGCCGTTTCCTTTATTTCGTCGAGGCTCATTTCCCGCGCGAGAACAATCCTCTTTACTCCCTGTTTCGCCCAGAATGCGGCCGCGTATTTGTTCAGCGTATTGGCCTGCGTGGACAGATGCACGTCCAACTTCGGAAACGACTTTAAACACAGCTCCGTCGCTCCCGGATCGGATACGATAACGCCGTCTGCATTTAAGAGTTCAAGCTCCTCAAGGTACTCTTTCAGTTCTCCAAAGTCTTTATTTTTTGGGAAAATATTGACGGTGACGTACACTTTCTTTCCGCAAGCGTGCGCATAAGAAACGGCCTGAGAAAGCTGCTCGGAACTAAAATTATCCGCATAAGCGCGCAAACCGAATCTTTTACCTCCGAGGTACGCCGCGTCCGCTCCGAAATGAAGCGCCGTATAAAACCTGCCGGGCGACCCGGCCGGCGCAAGAAGCTCGGGAAAGGTCATTCTTCAATCCTCTTCAAAAACGATTCGGCACGGTCTTCTTCTCCCAGGAGAATATAGGTTCGATGCAGCCTGTTACAAGTCTTTATATACCCGTTTTCATCGCCGCCCATAATCTCATAGGTACGATATGCCTGCATATAATACTTGACCGCTTTAACGTACACTTTCATCGACGAATACAAGTCGCCGAGCAAAACGTATATCTCTCCGAGCGCCGCATGGAAAGGCGTCTCGCGATAGGTCTTTTCGCGCAGTTTTCTACACTCCGTCAAGACGTCGACGGCTCGTTCATACTCGCCGCGTCTCATTTTTATCGAACCGAGCGCGAACAAAAGAGCGTCCGAGGGCTCGCCCATCCGATACGCCTCGGTATAGCACGCGTCCGCTTTGGCGTCTTCTTTACGACTGTAATAGGTCGAACCGAGGCGATAGAGAGCTTTTTTCTTCGTCTCTCTGCCTTCCTCTTTTCCCTCCAACATTTTCAACGCTTTTTTCCGCAAGCGGACGGCTTTTTTTATCTTACCGACGCCTTCGTACGCCGTCCCTTTATCGACGAGGCAATCGGCGTAAGCAATATCGTCTCTCTGTTTTTTGATTGTTGTTTCAGCGGTTTTAAAGGCCTTTTTCCAATCTTTTTTTTCTGCGCATTCGCCCAAAATCCGCGCGCGCATGCGAAGACATTCGCTTGCGTCCCGCGCTTCGACGGAAGTCGGATCGGCGCGCCATAAGTACAGGGCGTTCTCCGCGCATTCCAAAGCCCGATCGGGGAGCCCCGAGTCGTAATATCCTTTGGCTATACAAGTATATTGGTGCGCGGACAATTCCGTTTTTCTGTACTCTTCCTGCTTTTTACACATTTTTCCCCTCTCTGCAATAGAAAACAACCTTACCGCCCTTTCTCAGTTCGGTCACGGAGCATTCGAGTTTCGGTTTGTCCTCGCCGTTTACTTTCATCGCGTCAAGATATATGCCCGATCCCTCTTTAATAAATTCGATATCTCCCTCTGTCCGATGGATCACTGCGCGCCTGAAAAGGGGCGACCCTGCGATCATCTTGTCTTGTCCCGTCACAGGGAAAAGTCCGAGCGCGTTCCAGACGTATAAAGAAGACAGCGCGCCGGTATCGTTATTGCCCGGCATTCCGCCTCGCGTCAGCGTCCACATATACTTGCGCGACATATCGATAAGCTCGCTGATACGGTCGTGACGACCGATAAAATGGTACGCAAAAGGCGCTTCCATATCCGTCTCGTTATTAAACCCCTCGAACTTGCCGTAGCCTATGCGCGGCAGACGATACCCGAAGAAATAATCGAGAGATTTCAAAAACTTCTTTTTGCCTCCTGCCGCCTTAACCCGCAAATCGCCGTCCGAATGCAAACGGAAAGAATAGTTCAGGAAGTTTCCTTCGTAATACCGGGATTTTTTAAAGAGCAGGCCCGTTCTCTTCGAGTATACGCACGTAAAGTTTTTATAATCCTCCCGCAATGCGGCGGCTTGTTCTTTTTTACCCAAGGCGTCGGCAAGAAGGGCCAGGCACATTTCGCCTTCGTACAGGTCGAGTGTGTGCGTAGTGCGTTCTACTCTCCCATTGTTACGAAAACCGTCGTACTCCGTCGCGGCGCATTCGCCATCCAGAACGCGATACATCTCTTCCGGGTCGCCGACCCCGCGTAAATAAGCGTCGGCAAAAACGTACGCCGATAATAACATCGCCTGCCCGGACTCTACGCTTTGATCGGGAGCGATCAGATAACTGTTAGGCAAATACCTCTCTTTGTCGTAAAAAGAAATAATAGTTTGGATAATCTTTTCGCTGATTTCGGGATACGCAGTAAACAAAAGCGGAAATTCCGTCTTATACATATCCCAGAGAGTGGCAAGATCGGTTACCGCCGCTCCGTCAAACCCATATAGCCGTTCTCCGGACAAATCGGAAGGCTTAATCAGGCTGAAATAAAGGTTGCTGTAAAATAGCTTTTCATCCTCGTCCGCACCTTCCACCTCGATTCGGGAGAGCGCCTTGTTCCATTCTTCGTATCCGTTTTTTCTGACCTCTTCAAAGGATAAGGCGACGTCTCTGTCCAGGTATTCTTTTGCTTGCTCAAGCGACTTGAAAGACAGCGCGAGCACCGTTTCTCCCGTTCCCTCAAATGTAAAAGTCGCGCCGAAACGACCTCGGCAAGAATCAAAAACAATCTCCTCGGTTTCTTCTTCTCCCGCAAACAAACGGACGGAAGAGGCGTTTTTCGCGCGCATGGCATAGTATACGGGCACGCCGTAAAAGGATGTCGAACATAGCACGACGTCGTCTTCCAGACGACAAGTAGCCCTATCGTATTTTGTCCAAAGATTGGGATGGTCCTTGTCCAAACCATACTGTGAAAAGTCGGCGAAAACTTCTCCTTTACCCTCTTTGAATTCAAAGCGATGAAAGGCGCAGTCGCGCGTTACCGTACAGGACCACTTGCCCGTTTCCGTCTCGCAAGCATAATAACCGGGCATACCCTCTTCGGAAAGAATCTTTTGGGGTGGGCGGGTGGGCGAAACCAAAGCAAAGTTATAGAAATAAGAAATAAAACCGGTTCCGGACGGATGAATATGCGTAAAGCCGCAAAAACGATGAAACGGATACATCGGCTTGATGGGCCGATGAGAATTAACGCAACAATTGCCGTAGCCGGTAGGATATGCTCCGCTATAAGAACAACAGGACATCTTCCCGAACGGTAAAACGGCTGCCGGAGAAGTATTGCCGCACATTCCTTTGATTGGCTTCCAGGCCTTGGCTACACCCTGCCTTTTCGGAAGCTCGGTCGGGTCGCATCCGAAAAACACGTCAACTTTTTTACAGAAATCTTTCATATTGTTTATAATAGCATGAGAACGAAAAAAAGTAAAGACGGCAAGCGACGTATTTTAGTTCGTTTTGGCGTAGAGAACGGTCGCCGTCCCGATCGAAGCGCATTCTTCAGTGCACTCTTCGTCGATATACCAAACGTCGATCCCCTCTTCCTGCGGCAAACCGTTATACGGCGCAAACAAATCGATTGATTTAGAAAACAATCCGTCCACGTAAAGCGCGACTTCCTGAACGTATCTTATTTTCCCTTTTGCCGTTTGACGATCGGCCCATTTATTCGCAAACGCGTTATAATTCTGTTTGTCGACCTTTACGATACAATCGCTTTTTAGCCCGGAAAATTGAATGGCGTTGGAAGAAAGAAGCGTCGGTACCGTTCTCGTCGCGGAAAAATCGATCAGAGCCAGCTTTTTGCAGTTGGAAACGGCACAATCGGCCACTTCTTCCAGATCGGTCGGCATCCGCAACGTAACTAACCTGCCTATACTCTCGAATGCGTAAGAATTGATACGTACGATCTCGTATCCAAGTAAGGACAGATCGATCTCCTCCGGAGAAACGGTCGCTCCGTCTGCCGTCCCGGCAATAAACTTATCGTAAACATACCGTCTGACGCCCATTTTCAAAATACTGTGCAATCCGAAATTGACGTTCTCTTTGCCGGGGACCTCTTTGATGATCCTCTCGCAAAAACGATCCGCAAGCAAAGGATTTTCGGATTTATACGCCTCCACCTGATCACCGTCCACCGCCAAAAACAGATTGTCGCTGTATATAGGATGATTGGTCGAGCCGGACGCATATCCGGTAACGTAAAAAGACTGCCACCCGATACGGACGTGAACGGAAGAATCGATATAAACGGTAAGCGTGTCCAACTTTTTATCGTTGAACGCATAATCGGCGATAAGCGTCGTTCCGTATTTCAGCGAAGCGCGGTCATTTCCGGTATAATTACCCACGACCATGGTATCGGCATAAACGACCTTTCTTTCGGCAAGCTGTTGTTTATAAAGCGCCGTTCCGTAAAAGGCATACCCGCCGCATTCTTCAACGCCGCTTGCGTTGGTAACCTCGACCAGGTCTTTACAATCGTAAAAAGCGTATGCGCGGATTTTTTTAACGTTTTTTAAGTCGGCCGTTGTGATCTTACTGCCGCGGAAAGCACCGTAATCGATCGTTTCCAGTCCATCGGGCAACTTAGATGCCATTTGGGAACAATTATAGAAAGCGTAAGAGCCGACTTTCTTGACGGACGCGGGCAAAGTAATATCGGTAAGCGCGGCGCAGTAGTCCTCGTTGATCGTGATTTCCGGCTCCGTTTGTTCCGGCTTTCCGCCACCGGCAAGCTGAGTCAGTCCAACCGAATCGAGCAAGGCGTCGAGATAAGCCAGAATCTCGCTGCTTTCTTCCTCTTCTTCCTCTTCTTCTTCCGGCTCCGTATAAGTCGGGCCGAACGCAAAATCGCCTATCTCGGTCAGTTGACTTCCTTCGGCAAAGCGCACCGATTTCAAGTTGACGCACCCGGCGAAAGCAAACTTTCCTATATAGGTGTACGACGCGGGTATTACGATGGTCTCAAAGTTCGTGTCGCCGTAAAAAGCGTTATCGGCAATCCCCGTTATGGGCGTACCGTTATAAGAATCGGGGAACGCATAGGTGGAATGATCCAGATTGGGATAAGTAAGTCCCGTCACCAGTCCGTCCTTCGTCAATACGTTATTGGGTTCTGCTTTGGCATAAGCGTAATACGTCGTTTGCCCTTTCGCACAAATTACTCTGCCGGTGATCTCCTGCCGACGCGTATCGTCGGTATACCAGGTCAGCTTATATCCCGTCATCGTGGGAAAAGAATCGGTAATGTCCGTCCCCGCCGTTACGGTCATGCTATGAATGATCGGGTCTTTCAGTTGTGCCGATGTATAATTGATGACCGAAAAAGAGAGGTATGCGCCGTCCGGAAAACTCGGATCGATGGAGGGGGTCGCACCCTCCGAAAGGACGTATACGGTCATCGAAGCCGTTTTTTCTCCGCTTTGCGCCGTCAAAGTCGCTACGCCCGTTTTCAAGGCCTCCACTTCTTTACCTCGCACGGTCAGAATGGTATTGTTGCCGCTGTATAATTCATAATCAAACCTATCGGGGCGGACGACAACCTCGGGAGTAAATACGTCTCCGACGGTTACAACTTTTTCTTCCGCTGAAAACTCCAGCTTATACGCGGCGGAACACCCCGTTAACGCAAGAGCAAACAGAACGATCAATAACAAAACGACTTTTTTCATCCTGATATAATTATATCATAAGATCGCTGAAATGCAACTTACAATAATAGGAACCGCAACAACTGATTTCTCCTGACGGCGAATTATACTTATCGGACAAGCAAAATCATCTTTCCGGTAATAAGGTTTGCGCATATAGCGCATGTTTCGGATAAAAACTTCATCATTACCTCGCGCGATTACGCTCGGGAAGGGCGTATGAAATCAATGCAAAAAAATAGCGTGTAAAAAATCTTTGAATTCGCTTTACAAATCCGAAAAATGTGGTACAATATCAATATCGCTATCAAGCGTGCTGGTATGGCCTAACGGTAAGGCATCTCATTCGTAATGAGAGGATTGTAAGTTCGAATCTCACTACCAGCTCCATTAAAAGACCTCTTTTGAACGTCAAAAGAGGTCTTTTAATTATATCCGCCTAACGCCGGGCGACGGTCCCTCATCCATCGCAGGCGACGCACGAAATTTCGACCGGGATACAGCCGAAGATTTTTTTTAGCATAGCTTCATTTCTCCGTCGTTATCCGTCTCGATCTTGCCGTCGATATCGTTACCGTATATAATCCGTACGGATACGTAGAAGACATCACGGCAGAAGAACCGATCGAAAAGACTTCCTTCCGCGCCTATGAAAAAAATACCCCTTTTCTTGCAGTTCGGTTTTGCTTTCGGCTCATTCGTAAAAATACCGTTTTTTACTCGAAATGATCCTCTCTCCTCAGGCTTTTTTACGACTCCACGAAGCGTAGGTTGCTTTTTCCGCCCGTTTATTGCATAATTGAGACAAGGAGAAAAATATGGATAAATATATTACCGGAGCCGTAATTCGAAGAATACGCGAAAACAAAAAAATGACGCAGGAAGAACTAGCCGAAAAAATATGCGTCGGGAGCAAAGCCATAAGCAAATGGGAGACGGGGCGCGGCTTCCCTGATATCAGTTTGCTCGAACCGCTCGCGAGCGCGCTCGATATTTCCGTCATAGAACTGTTATCCGGCGAGGACGTCCGAAACGGAAATCGTTGTTCCAATATGCTCAAAGGGAAATTCTACGTCTGTCCCGTCTGCGGAAACGTAATCCACTCCATCGGCGACGCCGTAATCAGCTGTTGCGGCATAACATTACCTTCCGTCGAATCCGAAACGGCGGATACCGATCACTTCATCCGTATCGAACCGGTAGAGGACGAATATTACGTCACGATCGATCATCCCATGGAAAAAGACCATTACGTATCTTTTTTGGCGGCACTTTCCGATCAAAGCGCGCAGCTTGTCAAATTATATCCGGAAGGAAATGCCGAAGCGAGATTTAAGATCTCCCATACGAAAGTCGTCTACGCCTATTGCAATCGGCACGGTCTGTTCCGGACGATTCTCGATACGCGCCGCAAATAAACAAACCGAAAAATTTCCGTTTTCTCCAAAAAGCAGCAGAACTTTGCTTGAAGTATACCCCCTTTTATGGTATACCTTATAAAGGAGATTGCAGAAAATGGAACCCAAAGACGTTATTTTAAATTTAAGAACAAAAAAAGGCCTGTCCCAAGATGAACTGGCCGAAAAAATCTTCGTTACGAAAAAAGAAGTGTCGCGCTGGGAAACGGGAGCGTCCATACCCGGTCCCGAAGAGCTGAAACTGCTTTCCGGACTCTTCGACGTTTCAATCAACACCCTGCTCGGTTCTCCGCGAAAACTAATCTGTCAATGCTGCGGAATGCCGCTCGACGATACCCTTATCAGCAAGGAAAAATCGGGTGTCTTCAACGAAGACTATTGCAAATGGTGTTATTCGGACGGAAAATACGCTTATACCGATATGGACGCGCTTATCGACGTCTGCGTCAAACACATGCCAAGCGAACAATTCAGCGAAGATCAGGCGCGCGCTTATATGAAAAGTATACTGCCGAACCTGAGCTACTGGAAAAACCGTCTTCCCTCCTGAGCGATATGAAAAAAGTTAAGATTACGGTAAAAAAGATCGCCTGTTATACAGATCTTATCGAACAATACGAAAACCCGATCGAACACGCCTGCGATATGAGACCGGGACAGGAATTCGTTGCGAACGGTTGGCAAAAGCCGGACGGATTCTGCAATAGCGCGTGGGATACCGTTTCTCCTTTCGTTCTCGCCCTTTCGCACGGCGCGGAAAACTTTTACGACGGATGGATGAAAAATAAAAAATCCGCCATGATTTCCTGCAACGACGGATTTCGACCGGTCAGTTTTTTACTCGAAACGACCGACGAAGACGCAGATTAACAAAAGAAAGGGACTGATAAATTTTTCAGTCCCTTTTTGATTTTACATTCATGACCGACGCTGTTTGCGGATCATTCTATATTCTTTTCTTGCATTCTCTTTTCCTGCGCGTCTTCGGTAGCGGTCTCTTCGGTCGCCTCTTCGGTCAGCGTTTTTTTGCGCGGTTTAATCTCCCAGTGAAGCAATTTAGACAGACGCTTGTAGACCAGGAAGGTTACGCCGCTGACAAGTCCGAGACGAAGCATGTTAAAGGGGAGGACGGCGGCGAAGAGATAATACCAATAAAAAGTATCTCTTGTCATATCCTTATATAATACCGAGCACATATTGACAATAACGTCGAAGTTGCCTTTAAAGAAAAACTCGACGTAGAACGGCACGGACACAAACCGATTAAGAAGCACTGCTCCGAGGGTTGCTACCGCTGTACCTACCATCAGTCCGATAGCGGCGTTTTTTCGCGTCTTTTTCAGTTGATAAACGATGGACGCCGGTACGACGTACAATATTCCCAAAACGATATCCGTGATTTCTCCGACAAAAGCGGTGCCCGAGAAAGGAAACTTAATGAGGCACTTAATAATGATAACGAGCGCGCCCGCGACGGGGCCGAGCGAGAACCCGGCGAGAATGGCCGGCAATTCCGAAAACTGAACGTCCAGAAAGGATGGGAACATAAACGGAAGATTGAACTTTGCGAACATATACAATACGAACGAAACCGCCGAAAGGACGGCTACTTTCGTGATATATGCCACAGTTACTTTCTTTTTTACCCGCATAAAGATGTTTTTTGCCTTCATTTTTCTACCCCGCATAAAAAAAGTCCCGAAAAAATTTTCGGGCACTTTTCAAAAAGCAATTATTCCTGACATTTTGCTTCATCCGGACTCTGACCGTCGGTGCAGGAACTCCCCCTGCTCAACCCTTTCGGGCTCGTGGACTATACCACCGGTGGGGACTTTCACCCCGCCCTAAAATGTTTTTCTACATACAATATACTCTTCCCTCCGCTCTCTGTCAAGCAAACGTGTTTCTTTTTCCGGCGCGCTTATCAGATAACGGTAACGTTATAGGTCAGATAAGCGACCAAGCCGCTTACAAGCGTGATCTTGACGGTAATGACCGCGTTTCCGTATGCAAGACCGGTTAAGGTGCCGTCCGAAAACGCAACGGAAACAATGCTCGCGTCGGAAGACTCGTATTCAATGGCGTACGGATCGTACAAACCGCCGTCCTCGTTCCGGAAATTCAAGATGTTTTTCTGATCGTTAGAGTCTTTATAAACGGAAAAAACGTTGTTTTCGAAGTAAGCAAACTTCTTTTTAGCTCCCGTTGTCGGATCTGTCAACGGAGCGTTACCCGTGCCGACGGTCGCTGTAAAGGTACTGCCATCAAGGACGAAAAGGTTTTTCAGTCCCGAACAACCGGAAAACGCGTTATTGCCGATAGCGGTAAGCGTATTAAAGACGGCTACGTTCTGCATCGCGCTGCAATTCAGGAAGGCGTTTTCCGAAACGGTGGTAACGGAACGGGGCAACGCGACGGAAACAATCGCGCGGCAACCCTCGAACATGCCCATAGGAATGGTCGTCATGCCGGACGAGAGCGTAACCGTATTAAGGAAAGCGCAATCCTTAAAGACTCCGACGCCCACTACCGATACCGAGTCGGGCAACGTAATCGAGCCGATACGGCTGTTTTCAAAACAGAAATCACCGAGTTCGCTCAAAGATTCAGGCAAGACGATTTCGGTTGTGCCGATTTCAAGATTACGGAATGCGTACTTACCGATCCTGGTAACGGAAGATCCGATCAAAACGTCCACCACTTTCGGCGCCGTTGCCACAGAACCCGTATCAAAGAAAAAGTCGGGTATCGCCGCGACCGAAGTAAAGTCAGCCGTGATACCGAAGCTGTTTCTTCCGGCATTCTCGAACAGTTGAGAATCGGACGTCGGTTGAATAAAGCTATCCCACACAATTCTGTTTAACATTACGCATTCGGCAAAAGCTCTTTTGCCCACCGAAGTCACGTTCTGACGGACGGTAAGATTACGCGCCGACGAACAACCGAAGAAAGCTTCTTCTCCGATGGTTTCTACAGAAGCGGAAAGAGAAATAGCCGTCAGTGAGGTACAATTCCGGAACGCATACAATCCGATCGTTCTCACGCCGGCGCCGAAAACGACGCTCGTTAAGTCCGGACAATCCTCGAATGCGCTTTCTCCGATAGCCGTGATCGAAGTCGGCAGACTGACGCCGGCAAGTCCCGAGCGAGTAAAAGCGCCTTTCCCGATCAGATAAGCCGAGGACGAAACGGTTACTTCGGTCATAGCGGAACAATCCATAAAGGCATATTCCCCTATTTCGGTCGCAGCCGGACTCATAACGACTTTTTTGATCCTTTCGTTTCCGGCAAAAGCATAAGGGTAAATTTTGTAAGAGGGACTGGTAGCGTTATAATTTTCGGGCAGGCTGATAGCACTTGCCGTACCGATATAGGTCAAAAGGTATTTTCCGTCGCCGAAATCAGACAGGCAGAAATCGTCTCTTTCCACAATACGGGTTGCCGTTTCCGTCCTGATAATTTGTTTCGCATAGCGCGTCAGATAGCCGTTTTCCGTAGAATTGAGATTCAGAGACAAATTCTGACTCTTATTATACACTTCCACTAATTTACGACAGCCGTAAAAGGCGTCCGCCTGAATACCGACGTTCGCGCCCGTTTCTACCATGGCTTCGCCAACGGTAACCTGGATGAGCCCGATACAGTTTTTGAACGCACCCACGCCCAAAAAGGTCAGTTGCGGTCCGAGAACGGCGTTATAAAGATAAGGACTCTCCGAAAAAGCATACTCGCCGATAGACTCGGTACGGGCGGGAATGGTAATACGCCTCAATCCCGTATGGTAAAAAGCGTATCTTCCTACAGAGGATAACGAGTTAGCCAAGCTGACGGCTCCGAGGCCGATACAGTCGTAAAAGGCATAGGCGCCGACGGAAGATATTTCGGCCAGGGCAGAAACGTTCGCATTGACGCAACCGTATAAAGAATAATCCCGATAGTCGTTGACTTTATTGAGAACAATGGTCTTCAATCCGTCGCAACGATAAAGAGCGTACTCCGGCATAACGGTAGCGTTAGTCACAGTCAGAGAGGTAAGACTTGTCGGCAGAGCGGCGTTATCCGCATAGGACTCTCCCCCGAACAGATAAGAAAGAAAGCCGCCTTCTTCATCCGGATCGGACGTCTTTCCGACGAAAGGCAACGTCAACGAGGCGATTTGCGGACATCCGGTCAAAAGATTCTTTCCCACAGATACGATCGTCGACGGTAGCGTCAGTGTTTTCATATCGGAGCAAAGAGCAAACGCCTTATCGGCAATAACCGCCGTCTTTTCCTTTACGACGGCGTCGGACAAGCGCACGCCCACGACCGGACGAACGGTCAACAGAAAATAACTGTCTCCGTCATTCGCTTTCAGATACAAAAATCCGTCTTGCCAATTATTTACGTCGTTATAAAAAGCTGTTTCTATCAGAGCGTTCTCGCCGATCTCCTTTACGGAAAGGGGTACCGAAAGCTCGTTCAGACCGCCGCATCCGGCAAAGGCTTCTTTCCCGATCGCGGTAACCGCCGAAGAAATGGATACGGAAACAAACTGCGCGTAATATCCCGCGTAACAGAACGCTTTTTCATGAATACGATACGAAGTAATCGTCTGATCGCCGTAGATGAAAGAATCGGGCAGATCGACGGTTTTACTTTCCGGCTTCAAATATCCGATCAGTTCCCACTCGTTGTCGGGATTACAAGCGAAGACGAAGCCGTTCGCGTCCGTCGTAATGGTACTCCGCGCGGCATACGCATTGGTGTGTACCACGACGGCGCCGAAGCAATCCGCGTCGTTTGACGGGCGATAGACTTCGAAAAGATTATTGCCATCGAGCGCGTCTTCGGAGATCGAAGCGCCCTCTCGATAGGAGAAAGAACGAAGCGAGGAGCATCCGGCAAAAGCAAGACCTCCCACCGAAAGAACGGTAGCGGGCAACGTGACCGTCGTCAGCTTTCCGCAAGAATAAAAAGCCCCCTCGCCGATTTCTTTTACGGAATCGATCTGAACGGAAGTAAGCGACATACAATGACGGAACGCGTCTTCGCCGACGTATTGCGCTCCGCCCAGATTCAGAGCGACGACAGAAACGCAATCTTCCATGGCGGCGCTTGCGATCGTTTTCGTCGCCGACGGCAACGTTACAGAACCGACGACCGGCGTCGCTTTCTTATAATAAGTCGTGGTAGAACCGCAAGTAGTCTCGGTAGCTTTTACAAATTCGGTGCGTTGTTCGTACCATTGACCGTACGGCACGTCGCCAACGTGGCCTTCTACGCGCACGTACTTGCTTTCATCCGGCAGATACTTATAATATTGCGCCCCACCGCGACAGAAAACGTCCGTACTGGGAAAAAACTCGTTGGATTCTGCGATTTTATACCAACCCTCGTCCGAAGGATTATCACCGGCGTTTGCAACGACTTTCAGATAGGTATCTTCATTTAAAGCGTCCAAAAGATACTCTTTGCCGTTCGTCGTTTCGGAATACAACAACGAGCCCGTCCAGGAGATCGCATTCCGGTAATAAGCGGTGCCGGCAAGGATATCTTTGCCGATTTTCTTCACGCCGCCGCAAAGCGTAAACGACGATAAGAGGTCCGCCCCGGCGAAAGCGCGGTCACCGATCCCAACGATCGAAGTGCCGGACAGATCGACTCCGGTAAGGTAAGTACAGTCGGCAAAAGCGCCGATGCCGATGTTCTTCAATCCGGAGGGGAAAGAGATCGAGCCGAGCGCCGTACAAGAAAACGCATAATCGCTTATCGTTTGTAAACCCGAAGGAAGAACGACGGATTGCAATACCGTACACTCGGAAAACGTTTCTCGCGGCAAAACGGTTATTCCAGCGCCGGACAGATCCATCGACTGCAAAGAAGTGTCTCCGCGGAAAAGGTTACTGCCCAAGAAGTTGAGAGAACTCAGTTGTCCGAGATTGACGGAGCGCAGCGCGTCGCAATGCGCGAATGCCGCGACACCTATTCTTTCCGTGGATAGGGGCAAAGCGACCGCTTCCAATACGTTACAGCCATAAAATGCGTAATTACCGAATCTTTTCACGTCGGCAACGATCTTAACGGAAGCAAGCGTAGGCAGATCGGCAAAAGCATAGTCGCCTATCTCGTCGACGTTACCGTAAACAAACGCGCGCGTTACGTTAACGCCCGCCCACGGCGCGTCTGAGGACGCCGCATAACTTTCCGCGTTGCCCGTGCCCGAAATAAGAAGATCATATTCGAGACCGGAACGATATAAGTAAGCTTGCGCGTGATCGGTGTTTTTGTCGGCGGAAATATCGTACGTAGCGTAAAAATTGGGATCCGCCGCGCCGCAATCGGTACAAACGTGATCGATATAGGTATGATTGAGCGCCGTGGCGATAACGCGCAAAACGCGGTCTCTGTTAACGAGTCCGCAGAACTTACATTGCGAATAAACGTATTTATCCGTCGTACAGGTAGCTCGTTGCGCAACTTCTTCGGATAAAGCGGTAAACAGATGCACTCCGGTAGCCGTACCGGGTATGGAGACTCCTTTCGACTCGTCGACGAGCCCGCACACGGCGCAGGCGACGTATTCCACGCGGTCGCACACGCAAGTCGCTTCCGTCATGACCCTGCCGCAGGGTTCGGTAAAGCTGTGCTCTCCCGTAGCCGTGCCTTCTACTTCGTACGTGTCGGCCGGATTGATACTGACGATCCCGCAGACCGAACATTCGTAATAATAACGGGCATTGTGCCCGCAATCGGGCTCGCTGTACATTTTTTTGGTGCTTTCAACGGAAAAATCATGATTGCCCGTAGCCGTACCGGGTACGGAAAGGGTCACGGTAGAACCGATTTCTCCGCAGACGCAACAAGCGGCGTAGCAGATACGATCCCGGCCGCAAGTGGCCTCTTGATAAACGCGGTCGCTCGTAGCGGTAAACGAGTGTTGTCCGCTGGCGGTATTGGGGACCTCGTAGGTATCTTCCGGATCTGAACTGACCTTGCCGCAAACGGTGCAGGAATGATAATGCGTTTCGTTTCTGGTGCAATATCCTTTCAGGCAAACAACGTCCGACTCCGCTTTGAAATTATGTCCGAAAGCGGGCATAACGGCTCCGGGCGTCACGATGACCCCGCAGTCGAGGCAAACTTCGTTGCCGGAAAAGCCGTCTTCTTCGCAAGAAGCCGCCGCATAGCCTTTTACTTCCGTATATTCGTGTTTACATGCAGGCGCAGGCTTCACGGGGTCGACCGAGGGAGAATCATCGATATTTACTATCGAGAAGAAAGATCCGCCGTCCAAAGAAACGATCAGATCCTTTTCCGTCGTCTTTAAGACAAGCGCGTTCCCTTTACCCGAATAGGTGCCCCGGTAGGACGTAACACCGTCCGCGAACGTCAAAGTAAAAGTAGCGTCGTCTTTCAACAAAAGAACGTCGCCCTTCATGGACGAATAGCGGACTTCGGTCACTTCTTGTTGCGGATCGTCCTGTCCGGAATTATTTTTGTCGTTACATCCGACCATAGCCGCCGTAAACACGACCGCCAGAATGAAAATCAATATGAATAGAACGTAACGTTTTTTCATTTCACTTTTCTCCGTTATAAAATTATAAAATATAATAATAAGAAAGTCAATACCGAAACCTGCGTTTAAGAAAATAAATACACTTTCCCCGGTACAAAAAAGAAACGTCGCGAGGTCGCGACGTTTCAGAAATCATGCCTAAAAACCGGCCGCCAACGAGCGGCATAATCTTTCGTATCGTTTTTATTAAAAACTTTTATTCTTCGAGCGAAGAAAACATATTCTTCGGCACTTTACTTTCCCAGGAGTCGGGCTGCTTTTCGCCGAGAGCATAAAGCACGATAGACGCGATATCCTGCGTAACGGCATGACCGGGAGTACCCTTGATCACGTTGCCTTTGTTCCCGGCAACGGCGATCGTGACGTTACGAACGATCGGATTATTCCCGCCGTGGCCGCCCCACGTTTCGTGGCCGTGGTCGGATACGCAAATAAATAACGTGTTATCCTGCCACCCTCTATCGCAATATGCCTGATATATCTTACCCATGCATTCGTCGATATGAGCGACGGCTTCTATATATTCCTCAGAGCCGTATCCGTTTTCGTGCCCTGCGCCGTCCACACTATCGAACTGCATAAAAACAATTTCGGAATTCTTTTCTTTCACAAAATCCACGACCAGATCGCATACCACGTCGTCAACGGCTCCTTCGTTATCCGGCCCGTCGTAATAAGTTTTTGCGTCTTTCGTGTACATACCGGGGATATCGTGCTCGACGATCCCTTTATTGATGGGCGCCCAATGCACAATGGAAGCCATTTCCGCGTCCGGATGCCGTTCGCCGTACACCTTAAAAAACGAAGGATACCTGGTATCCGTATAATTCTGACTGGCGGCGATATCGTTATTCACTTTATGTTTCTGATAACGGACGCCGTGGATCATTGCCCCCCAGTTCTGCGCGCTTACAGTAGGAAATTGGCTCATCCCTTTATACGTGACGGAACCATTAGCGAATATTTTATCGAAATTAGGCGTGTCCATTTTGCCGAAATATCCGCCGGCGCCGTCCACTCCGAAAATAACGACGTGTTCGTAGACCCCGCCGCTTTCTTTCAGCGCAAGCAAATCTTGATCCGTAGGCACCGTTCCTTTCGAAAAACGATTAAAATAGAGCGTCCCCAAACAAGAAAAAACAACAACACAGCAAAGCGCGAGCGCAACGACGACCGTCACGATTTTGTGCGCCGCAAAAAACTTGCCGATTTTCACGAAAAAGTTCTTCATGTTTTTCTCCTTTCGTTTTATTTTAACGTATTAAAGACGTTTTTCGGCACGCGGCTTTCATATACTTCCGGCTGCTTTTCGCCGAGGGCATACAGGGCGATGGAAGCGACGTCCAACGTCCCTGCCGGGCCCATTTGACCATCGACGATATCTCCGAGACCGCCTGCAACGGCAAGGGTAACGTATTTTTCGCTATCCGTCCACCCGCCGTGTCCGCCGAAAGCGGAACCGTCCTTCCTCGTGCGACAAACGTGACCGTGGTCGGTAACGAGAATAAACAACGTGTCGTCCTTCCAGCCTTTTTCGCAATAAGCGTCGTAGACTTTGCCGAGCAATTCGTCAGAGTATTCAACGTGCTCGATATAGCCGGGCGTTCCGTATCCGTACGTATGTCCGCCGTGATCGGGCGTATCCAGATGCGTAAACAAGATCATCGGGTCCTTGTCCCGGATAAAAGAGATAATTTCGTCGCAAACCGCCTTGTCGGTCGCTTTCGTGTCGCTCGGTCCCTTGTACAACTCTCCGCCGCTGACCTTATACAGGCCGGGCACGTCGTTTTCCACAATGCCCTTATTGATCGGATACCAGTTGACGATGGACGCGAACGTCTTGTCGGGATGCCGCTCTCCGCAGATGCGGAAGATCGACGGCAGATCCTTATTGACAAAGTTCATCGTAGCGGCGACCTCGTTCGTCAATTTATGCTTTTGGTAAGTAACGCCGTGCAGGACCGACCCCCAGTTCTGCGCGCTGATGGTCGGGAACTGACTCAATCCCGTAAAAGTCCTGGATCCGTGAGCGAAAATACGATTAAAATTGGGCGTATTGCACTTGCAGAAGTAGTCTCCCGCGCCGTCCGCGCCGAAAATCATGACTCTGGAATACTTTTTGGCATTGGCAAGATCGGCGTCCGTGGGCAAAAAGCCTTCGGTAATCTTATTCCGTTTCTTTGCGGGATAAATCTTGATATAATTACCTATTGTAAGAAGGATATCGTAGAATTTCATTATTTAATTTTACCTCTGTTCCAAAATTTTTTCATCTCGAAAATCAACGACCGGATCTTGTTCCTCTTGACGGGGTTCTTCGATCTCCAATCCATATGTTCTTTTTCTTTTTCGCCGATGACCCACCCGCCTTGCGTGTTGCTGGGAAGAAGTTGATCGCCGGCCTTGTTCTTATCCGGACACCGGGTATCGTTACGATACTTCTCGCGTACCGCTTTATCACGGAAATCCGGTATCTCTTGTGCGGCACCCCCTTCCAAGGCAGAAAGATACCCAAAGTGACCGACAAAGTACATATCGAGCGCTTCGTATACGTCTACCGTGTCCGCCTCTTCTCCGCGGATGCGCTTGCAGAAATTATTCATGATATACCAGTCGGAACCGCTGTGTCCGAATCGGCGTGCCCTTCCGGTGAGCTTCGGGCAATATTTATGCGTTTCCGTCATGGCGTCCGTTTCCGTATTTCCGCCGTTGACGTACAGGCAGTATAAAGGCGCCTTCCTCGTGTATCCCGCGTATTCTCTGGCCGACTCTGCTCTCCCCTTGCTGCCATAAGCGGAATACCAGATATTATTACCGGACAGACCGAGGCCGTGGATACTCTTGAAAATACCGCCGTTACTGAGGGTGACCATTTCTACCGCCACCGAGGCTCCCCCGGCGCACATATCCTTCATGCGCTGATTGTAAGGGCCTTCGGTTCCGGAAACCTTAACCGGACGAATTCCCGATTTCCTGACCATATGCACGAGCGGTCCGGCCGAGTGCGTGCAGTAATAGAAGGCACTCATGACGTTACGCCAATGTCCCTCCCAACCGCCGGCGGTAAGCGCAGGCCAGCCCGGTTGACAATTGTGGATATATTCGCCTTCGCCGTACTCGAATTCTCCGAGATAACCGTTGTCGAAAAGACGCTTCATTTCTCTCGTCGACGCAAAGTAACAATAGTTTTCGGCATAAGCGTAGATCTTGCCGGTACGTTCCACCGCATCGCAAAGTTCCACCGCTTCTTTCAGCGTTTCGACCGGGAGCACCTCGCTAAGAACGTGTTTACCGGCTTCCATAGCCTTAATGGCGTATGGGGCGTGATCGTTGGCGTAGTTCGCGAGGACTACGGCGTCGACGCCCGATTCTTTCAAAAACGTATCAAAGTCGGTATAGTATTTAACGTGTTTGCCCCTGGCGCCGAACTGCTTCTTTCTTGCGTCGAGCAATTTTGGATTTTTATCGCAAATGGCTACCAGTTCCGCGTCGGGATTAAGCATGCAGTAGCGCATCATCGTTTGACCTCTGCCGGCGCCGAACACGCCGATCTTTACTTTTTCCATAAATAATCTCCTATAATATATTTACACGTTTTTATATAGATATGAATTCGCAACCGAGAATTCAGATGGGTGCTTTTTCATTGAAGTTTCTCTCTCGGGATGAATTTGTAACGTTTATCCAGCATTTTCAACTCTCCGAGACCCAAATCTTCGTAGACTTTTTTCCAACGCTCGATCATTTCTTTCTTTTCAGCTCTGCCCACTCCGTTCTGTAAGGGATAAAACCCGGCCTTTATGTAGCTTCGGATGGCGTTTTTGCGCCACTCGTTGGTAGTAAGATAGGCGCGCCCGGAACCGTCCTCATAAATCTTTTTCATAGCGATATAGTTGAGCGGACGAGAAAGATGCTTGCCGCGGAAGTCTTCGCGGATAGCGACCATATGCACGTAACCGAGATTGCCGAACGGATGATGAATAGCGGTAATCGTACCGATATATTCGTCGCCGAACTTAACGAAATGCACGTCCTTTTCCGGCTTGCAATCGCGGTAATGCACGAACGTGCGCTTGAACATATCGTTCACTTCTTTTTCGCTGCCGTATTTGCCGTGCCACAGGCGAAAAAACTCCTTTCTCTGGTTGGGATTCCCATTATACTTTTCGACAGTATACCCTTCGGGGAAAAACGCCGGTTCAGGCTCTTCCCGAACCCAACCCATAGCGATCTGACGTTTCGATTTCTTCCTTTTACACATAATGACACTCCTCGACTGATAAAAATACCGGTAAGCTATTCGCAGCTTATGCGTTAATCATTTTACCATCTTTTTTTACGTAAATCAATACTCAATTGTCTTATTTTTTAATAACGTGCGCCCGCTTTTTCATAAAAAAATCGTCATTCTCAAGATGAGAACGACGAAATATTCCTTATCGGGTAATAAAAGAATCATCCTTTTGCCGGACAAAGGTACTTTCCGTCGACGAGCTCTTTTTTCGTCGCGCCGTCCTCAAAAGAATACCCTTCCGGCAAAACGATCATGCCGCGCAATTTTCCTGTCGTTCTGACTTCTATCATAACGTCCTTACCCTGCCGTTCCCATCGAACGGTTATTTTTCCGAACGGGGTTTCTCTCGTCGACTCGGCAAAACTCAATTTATCGATGAAACAAGGTTTAACGTCCACATGCGTCGGGTCGGTAAAACCGTCGTTGACGCAAATTCCGACCACGCACCTTTTGAACCAGTTACTGACGTCGCCCAGGAAGTGGTGATTGAGCGACCAGACGCGCCCCTCTCTTCCTTCCTTATGCTTGCCTCCGTTAAAGAACATCCTCTCGGAAAACATTCTTAATTTAACGGCGAGCGTAGGCATTTGACTTAATTTCTGCCGCTCCTCGATACGCACTAAGTCTCCGTTTTCTTTTATCTTCACTTTGGCAAAGTCCTCCCAAAGCGAAGTAGCTCCGTTGGCAATCATGTATCCGTAAGAAGGATACTTGCTTTGCGTTATGAGTTCGTACGCAAGGTCGCTCTCGCCCATTTTCGACAAGGCGTGAAAGAGACACCGAGTGCCGACTAGTCCGACATTAAGGGTCCCGTCATCCCGTTTTATGTAATCCAAAAGTACTTGTAATGCTTTTTTCTCTTCTTCCGACGTCAGAATGCCGAGATAAATGGCATAGGCTTGCGTCGTCTGCGTTTTCCCTTTGACGACTCCGGTGCGCGGATTAAAGCAACGTTTACGGAAAGAGGCGACGAGAGTATTTTTCATGTCTTCTGCAAACGCCGATTTTTCTTCGTCGCCAATGACGTCGAACATCTTTTTCGCCTTTTGCGTCGTCTCGATCAGGCTAAGGGTGCTGGTTACCTTTCGGATGGCGTAATGACCGGAAGCCGTACAATGCGGTTGAACCCAGTCGGTAAGGCCGAAGTCAGCCAGGCCTTCCGGATTGAGTTTCTTCCGTGCGTAACGCAAATACTTTAACATGGCCTCGGCGCTGTACACGATCAACTCTTTGTTGCCGGTAATACGATAAATTTCGTATGGGAGACTGAACATAACGGAGTCCCATACCGGGCCGTTCCCCCACATAAAGCCCCACTTGTCGGTGGGCACGATACCGGGTAACGCGCCGTCCGCTCTTTGCGTTTTTACAATGAGTTTTACCCAAGCGGTCAGTTGCCTTATGATATCGAAATTAGCCAGCAGATGTTCGGCCGACACGGAGGCGTCGCCCGTCCAACCGTTCTTTTCTCTCTGCGGACAATCGGTGGGGAAGTAAAAGAGGTTGCTCATGTCGGAATTCTTAATGATTTTTTCGATCTTATTGGCCACCTCGTCGCTGCAAGAAAAATCGCCCCATTCCTTACACTCGCCGTGTTGCACGACGAACGTAAACGCGTCTTCCGTCGCCTGATCGTCGCGCAGGCCTTCAACAAACAGATATCTGCAACCGACGTAAGAAAAATAGGGCTCGTAAACCTCTTCTTCATCGCCGCGAGCAACATATTTAAAGGTCTGATTGGTATTCATCTTTCCGCATACGAGCGTTTTGATGTTCGGAATGCCGTCCTTCGTTACTTCGGTATGGACGTATCTGATTTTCTGCCCGGCTGTCGGCGCTTTCAGTTTCAGGCGCATATTACCCGCTGTGATCACACCGAAATCATAGGCATGCCCGCCGCCGATCTTCTTGATAGAAACGGGTTTAATCTCCTTGACGGAAACGATGGGCGGCACGGTAGAAAGAATCTTTTCTCCTTTGGGAGATTGCACGGACAAGACCTCTTTCCAATCCGAATCATCGTATCCCGGCAATGAAAAACCGGGTATTTCTTTTCTGCGATCGATCCATTCTCCTCCGTGAAAGTCGTCGAAAATAACGTGCGACGGACGCGTTTTGCTACCGTCCGCTTCTACGAGCAGGCCCTCCCCCTCTACGGAAAACGCAAGTTTCGGCGCCGAACGCCATGCGGCGTTTTCGAATTGCCATACGTTGTAATCAAGGCTGTTACTCAATCCGTTACCGAGGATGAACCCAACGACGTTCTCTCCTTCCGCAAGCTCCAATTCGTATCGATCGTAAAACATAAACAGATCAGGATTGGTGATATACGGCGCGAGAATGCTGCGCGTGATCTCTTTGCCGTTAAAAAACGCCCTGTAAAAACCGCTGCAAGTGACGGTCAGGGTCGCCTTGCCGCCTTTCGCCGAAAACGCTTTTCTCACGTACGGCGCCGCCACAGGCGTCTTAAAAGTGTTCAGTTCTTTCCCCGCGGAAACAAATATATCCGATAACATATTTTTTCTCCTTATTTTTTATTTATAAAATCTCTCTCCGTCGTAAACGAACACGCCCGAGGCATGCTTGATATGACCGCCGGAAAGTATAATTCTGGCGTATTCCCTTTGCATGGTCGTATTGCCCGAACAATCGGGGTTTTGCGCGTTGAAAGGTCGATTATAGATGCGCCAAAAGTCTTGGTTTTCCTTTTCTTCGCGCACGGTAAGCACCTTAAAACAATCCATAAAACGGACGATATTACTGTCCGGCTTAAACATCTTTCTGTGATCCGGGTTCAAAAGCCAACTGGAAGTATGAAACACGATATTCTTGCCATATCCGCGCTTACGGAAAAAGGCATACGCCGCTCTGAAAGACGCTTCCGCCTCTTCCGGACGAAGCGGACCCATAGAAGGAATGTGCAAATTGAGATATTTCTGCCATAAACGCACGCGCTTGCCGCCTTCCAACTTGCAACTTATCCAAATGCCCTTTGCCGGTTCGTACTGGAGCCTGCCAAATTGGAATCGGTCCAATGTAAACCACCTGCCGAACCAGTTCGCAACGAACGAGCCCCACACGTCGTAAACTTTTTTACATTCCCACAGCTTACATTTAAAGTCGCCCATGCCGTCGAAAAAGATCTGCTTATCCAATCCTTTTTCTTCGTACAGTTTTTCCAGATACGGGATCAGGCACAAGCAATATAAAAAGTCCGTCGTATAGGTAGACACTCCCAGTTTATCGGCGACGAGCTTACACTCTCCGCCCTTTTTATTGCCGGACAGATGTTCCCCGTACAGGAACTTTTTTCCGGCGGCATAGGCACTGACGGGTGCAAAGAAACGATCGCTCAATTCTTTATCGGCGCATACTCTATCGAAGACGAACAAAAAAGTTTCCGTTGCCTCGACGGGATAATCGTATCGTTTACAAAAGTCTTCCATGTATTGACGGACAAAGCCCGCGTCAAAACCGTTTTTCATGAAAACAAACTCCAAAAGAAATATAACTAATTATATAGGATATCCTCATGATTGTAAAGATGTCAAAATGAAGAGCTCGGCATCATTTTTTTTGAAAGTGACTATTTACTTTTTCCCCTCCCGGTGGTATATTATTTTTATTATGTCACGAATCGTATTAAAACCCTTGCGGCCCGATCCGCTTTTTTCCTTTACCATCTTTGCCGATATCCATATGCGCGGCAACGAAAAATATCGCGCGAGGCGCATGCGGAAAGCTCTCCTTTCCGTCGCGTCCAGCAAATATCTCGATGCCCTCGTTACCGCCGGCGACAACACCGACCACGGCGAAGAAGCGCACTATAAGCTGCTTGAAGAGGTCTTTGCCGAACGCCATCTGCCTCCTACCGTTCTGTGTCTGGGTAACCACGACCTATGGACGACGGGAGAAGAGGGTAAAGACCATTACGAAAAAGCCATCGGTTTATTCAAAGAGTACGGCACTCGTATCACGGGAGAAAAGATCGACCGGCCTTACTTCCGCCGCGATATCGGAGGGTATACCTTCCTTTGTATGGGCAGCGAGGGCACCGGCGTAGGCGCTCGCATCGGAGATGAACAGATCGCATGGCTGGATCAGGAACTTACTTCCGTCCCGACAGATAAGCCCGCTTTCGTCGTCAGCCACTACGCTCTCAACAAAACGCACGGCCTGCCCAAGACGTTCGGCGACAAAGAATACAACGATATGACGGGCGGTTTCGGCCCTGATTCGGATAAAATCAACGCCGTTCTGCAAAAATACAGAAACGTCGTTCTTTTCAGCGGGCACTCGCACATGGGCTTTACCAAGAAAAAGTCCTACTCCACGTTTGAAAAAGTGGGTAATATTCATAGCGTTAACCTGCCTTGCTTTATGTTCTTCAACCACAACGGCGTGATCAATAGCGGTTGCGCCATGATCGTCGAAATCTATCCGGACGAAATCGTTTTCCGCGGACGAAACTATCTCTATAAGATCTGGTATCGCCGCTATACTTTCCATCTGAAAAGAAACGACATGAAATAAACGAAAAGCCACCCAAAAAGGTGGCTTTCTTCTGACAGGAATTTGTTTCCAATCAACGCTTTATATTAATACATATCTCCGCCCATCGGGGGTTGCGCCGGCGCCGGAGGTTCGGGGATATCGGCAACGAGAGCCTCGGTGGTAAGCAGAGTTGCGGCGACCGAAGCTGCGTGCTGAAGCGCGCTACGGGTAACCTTAGTCGGGTCGAGGATACCGGCTTCCATCATGTCGCAATAGACGTCTTTGCCGGCGTCGTAACCATAGTTGGCTTTTTCCGCTTTCAGGATGGTATTGACGACCACGCCGCCGTCTACGCCCGCGTTGGCCGCGATCTGACGGATGGGGGCTTCTAACGCTTTGCAGACGATCTTAGCGCCCGTGGCTTCGTCTCCTTCCAATTTTTCGGCGAAAGCTTTAAGCGTCTTGGAGATGGCCAGAAGAGCAATACCGCCGCCTGCCACAATGCCTTCTTCCACAGCTGCTCTCGTGGCGGAAAGGGCGTCCTCAATGCGAAGTTTGGTATCCTTCATTTCCACTTCAGTTGCGGCGCCGACGTTGATAACGGCGACCCCTCCGGAGAGCTTCGCCAATCTTTCTTGCAGTTTTTCTTTATCGTAGCTCGACGTAGAAACGGCGAGTTCGGCCTTGATCTGATTGATGCGAGCTTTGATGTCTTCGGGATTGCCGGCACCGTCAACGATAGTGGTATAATCCTTATTGACTTTGACGGTCTTTGCTCTGCCGAGCACGGCGACGGTGGCGTCTTTGAGTTCCAGCCCCATTTCTTCGCTGACGACGGTACCGCCGGTTAAAGCCGCGATATCGGCGAGCATAGCCTTTCTTCTGTCGCCGAAAGCCGGAGCCTTAACGGCAACGACGTTCAGAACGCCCTTGATCTTATTGACGACGAGGGTAGCGAGCACCTCGGCTTCGTAGTCCTCGGCTATGATAAGCAGTTTCAGACCGCTCTTCATGACGGCTTCCAGAACGGGCAGAATTTCTTGAATGGAAGAGATCTTTTTGTCGGTAATGAGGATGACGGGGTTATCCATTTCCGCTTCCATCTTGTCGGCATTGGTGACCATATAGGGGCTGGCATAACCGCGATCGAATTGCATTCCTTCGACAACGTTCAGTTCGGTCAGCATGGTCTTGCTTTCGTCAACGGTAATAACGCCGTCCTTTCCGACTTTTTCCATAGCTTCGCTGATCAGCGCGCCGATCTTTTCGTCTCCGGCAGAAATGCTGGCGACAGAGGCGATCTCGGACTTTTCTCCGATCTCTTTGCTGTTCTTTTTTAATTCTTCCACAACTTTATCGGTGGCTTTGAGAATACCGCGTCTGAGTTCCATCGGATTGGCTCCGGCGGCAACGTTTTTCAGACCTTCTTTAATGATAGCCTGCGCAAGAACAGCGGCGGTAGTGGTGCCGTCGCCGGCAATGTCGTTGGTCTTGGTGCTGACTTCTTTGATAAGTTGCGCCCCCATGTTCTCGAAGGGGTCTTTCAGTTCGATTTCTTTTGCAATGGTAACGCCGTCGTTGGTAATGAGCGGACTACCGAATTTCTTTTCCAGAACGACGTTTCTTCCCTTAGGTCCGAGCGTCAGTTTGACGGTGTTGGCCAAAGCGTCGACGCCTGCTTCCAGGCTTTTACGCGCCTCTTCGGCGTACTTAAATTGTTTTGCCATAAGTAATAGCCTCCTTATTTATGTTATCAGTCGACCACGATCGCCAGAATGTCGCTCTGCCGAATGATGGTCACCGGGCCGTCGTCCAATTTGAACTCCGTCCCCGCATATTTGGAATAAAGGATCTTATCTCCGATCTTTACTTCCATTTTGACTTCTTTTCCATCCACGATACCGCCGGGACCGACCGCGATAACGGTAGCCATAACGGGTTTTTCTTTGGCGTTTCCGGTCAGAATGATCCCGCTTGCCGTGGTCTCTCTCTGCTCTTCCTGCTTAATGACAACTTTGTCGAATAACGGTTTTAAAGTCATACTTGCCTCCTTAAAAATCTTTTTCGAATTGTTAGCACTCTTCGTGTCTGACTGCTAACCATTATAGCACCTCCCTTTTCCATTATCAAGCGAATGAGAACATTTTTTTTGCAAATAAAAAATTTTTTTGTCGAAAGGGTCCGTTTTGTGCTCGTTAAAAAACAATTCGACGAAAAAAAGAATAATTCCTGAATCCGCGAATAAAAAAATTACTACACGTCGCAAATATTACCCCTGTACAAAAACGCATTTATATGATATACTTAAAAAAGTCTTTATTTTTAATAGCCTTACGCGCAAGGAGTTATCGGACCATGAAAGGAAAAGGAAAGTTCGGCAAATTCATAAAACAGTGGAAAGAAGAAGAATCGACCAGTACGCGTATGTCGACAAAAGAAATATGGTCGTACGGATTGACCGACTTCGGTAAGAGCGGGAGTCAACACCTTATTTCCAACACGTCGTTCGTCAACATGTTCATGGTCATGGCTCTCGGCGTAGACGTAGCTACGTTCGGTATTCTGATGACCGTTTCTTCCATTATCGGTTATATCCAAGGTCCGATCATTTCTCTTATGGAAGACTCCACGAAGTCCAAGTGGGGACGTTTCCGCCCTTATTTGATCGTGACCGCTCCCTTAACGGCGGCGCTCGCGATCATGTTCTTTCTGAACCCGTTCTCGAGCGGAAGTAAAACGGCGCTCGTCTGGATCTATGCCACTTATATTTTATATGGTATATCCGCCGGCTTTTGCAACACCGCCTGGAACGGCATCACGAAGTGTATCACGCAAAACGCGTCCGAAAGAGAAAGAGCCTTTTCTATTTCGAAAGCGTTCTCGACCATCTCTACCACGTTACCGAGTATGTTTCCCATTCTGATCGACTTCGGTCCGCGGTTCGGTTTCAGCATTCGTACGATCTTTATCATCATGTCCCTCCTGCTCGGCGTTATCAGTATTCTCGGTCTTATTACTGCTAAAAACCTGTCGGAGCGCGTTATGATCCGTCATGCGGAAAAACCATGGAAGAACTTAGGCATGGTCTTCAAAAACAAAAACAAAATGATCATGTGGCTCAACTCGCTCGGATCTTTCTTCTCTTATCTATCAGTCATCGCCACGCCCTACGTCATCATGTACTGCTACGGAGCCTACTCTCTGCAGAGCTTTATCTGGGGCGTTGCCGGCGTCTTTGCCTGGCTCGGACTTATCTCGAGCAAAAAGATCTTTAATCGCTTCTCGGCAAAACATGTTATCATTATCTATAACTCAATGCTCATCATCGCCAACCTGATTATTCTTATTACCGGTTACGGCACGTCAATCTGGCTAATTCTTGCGCTGTTCGGCACGCGCTGTTTCGCCGCCGTGTTCGAATACGTCTCCACCGTCGCCACCAATATGTTTGAGACGGACGTTTGGGACCACTTCGAATGGAAGTACGGTATTCGTAACGAATCGACGACCGACCTCGTCGGCGGATGGATCGCGGCGCCGATCAGTATTCTCAATCCGCTCATCTACGCCTGGGTCTTCAGCGCCATCGGTTTCCGCTCGGGCGACGCCGTCATTCAAAGCGACAATACCATCCGTTGGATTTTTTATATCTTCATTATCGGCAGCGTCGTCAGCACTTTCTTCTCCACTCTTCCCTATCTTATCATTCGTCTCGACAAGAAGACGATGGCTAAGGTACATAAGGACCTGGAAGAACGTCGTCTCGAACGCGAAGGCATGACCAACGCCATGGCTCTTTCCGTTGCCGCCGGTGGCACTGTCACGGGAGATTTCGTTACTTCCGCAGGCGCCGAAGAAACTGCCGGAAATACTTAATTTTTAATATAGGCGTAAGAAAAAAAGACTTGCCCGCGTCATCGACTATGCCGCGGGCGCCCGAAAAACGAATAGCAAAAACACCTGCTCTCCGTCGTGTGACGTCCGAACGGTAAAATTGCGGCACAAAGCCGGAAAACGTGCCGAATACAAATGCCGGGAATTGTTTTTAAATAGTTTTTTTGTTGATCTCCGCCAAACGTCGCTTTCTTTCCCGATAGTCGGGCATGTGTGCCGCCAGAAAAGCGTGAAATCCTTTCCCGTGATCGGGATAAATAAGATGCGCCATTTCGTGCAGGACGACGTATTCTATACCTTCCATATCGCCTTTGATCAGTAGTTCGTTCATATTGATACGGTATTTTACGAAATTACAACTGCCCCATCTCGACGTCGTTCGATGAACGTAGAGTTCGGGCTTTTGTTTTATCAGCGGACGAAAAATTTTTTCGTATTGCCGATCGATCTCTTTCCGGAAGATCTCGAATGCGGTTTTTCGCCACCACGCATCAAGCGTCCGAGCATGGTCGCCATATGAATAAACAGCAAAAAAGTCTCCTATAATATTAATTCCGAGATCCCCTTCCAAAGAAATGAAAGTATATGTTCTACCCAGGTAGCGGATTTTCCCATCAACGACAAGCGAGGTTTTTTCTTGCTCGCGCAATTCTTTTTCGCGCTTTCCGAGCTGACTTTGTATCCATTCTTTTTTACTTTCGACAAAAGCTTTGATCTGCCTCTCCGTCGCATAGACGGGCGCGGAAACGACGACGGACCCGTCCGAGCGGACGCGCAGATTTAGATTTTTGATTTTTTTACGCACGACGGGCACGGTAATCATACCGATGGGCCCGTCTGTTTTTACAATAATCTCCACCTTTTTATTATAGCTTTCTCTTTGCGCCTTGACAACCGTTTGTTTTTTTGCGATAATAATTTTTGATAAAATTATTATTCGTAGAGAGGTTTCTTTATATGTTGAAAAAAAAGACCCTACCTTTGTTTCTGGCGGCATTCGTTATTCTTTTCGCCATGGTCCTTTTTTCCGTTCCGACGGTCAATGCGGACGCGCACGCGTATAATATACCCGCTTCTGAATTTGACAGCTCCGATTTTTCGGAACTGACGTACGGGATCTACTGGTATCAATCGGGTAGCGACGTACCCGTCGCGGCAAACAAGGCCACCAACTTCGATCCGACGAAGCCCACTCTCATCTATGCTCACGGCATGAAAATGATGCACGAGGGCCTCAAATGTCGCGAGGGGCTTAGCCTGAAAGACAACAACTACGAGTATATGGTCGAATTAATGAAATTCGATCCGTATAAATACGAAGGAGAATTTTATCAACCGCTGATCGATCAGGGATATAACGTCGGCGTTTTTTATTGGAATCAACTCGCGGACTGCGCCTTTACCGAAGAAATAAAATTCTGGGTAACGACCAACAACCAAGACGAGTCGTGCATGACTTTCTCTTATACGGACGAAAACGGAAAATACCAAAATACAAAATGGCACGACGAGCGCAATCCGAAGCATACGGTAACTTATCTGTATCGCGACTGCATTGTCGAAGCGCTCGGAAAGGATTTTTCCGGCCATCTGCAACTCGTGGGGCACTCGATGGGCGGGCAACTCACGTTAGCCGTCAGCCAGGCGCTATGCAGCGCTTATGACCGCGGAGATATCTCTTCTGACTATTTGCCCGACCGCGTTACTTTGCTCGACCCCTATCTCGGTTCCCGTCTTTGCTCAGGCACGGTAGATACCACCGGAGAAGTTATTCCGGCAGATCAACCGAAGTCTGCCTCCCGTCTTGCCGCCGAAGCCGCCGCCAACGTCGCAAACCACGGTATTCCGATCGAAGCCTACGGCGCAAACGACGCTATGGTTTATCGTTATTACGATTCTCCCCTTTCTATCGCAACAGGAAAACTTCTTCCAAAAGAGGAAACCAAAAAGATCACAAAACTATTTACGGACAACATCGCATGGGTCTATCTGCAAGAACTGTATGATCTTTACGCCCAGCGCCTACTGTATCCCTTCACGCCTACCCACACCATGGCGGTGGACTACTACTTCACGACTATGTACCTGGATCCGTCGGAGGATAACGGCGGCGTAGAAGTCCCCTCTTTTAAAGCAAGCGACGACCACATCCGCGCGTTAAAAGGCCTTGCCTTTGCGCAAAAAAAGGATCCGTCCATCAAAAACGGCAACCCGATCTATCAGAACGAAACCACGTTCGTCCGAGTTGATCCGGTCACGTATAAAGAAGTTCCTCCGACCGCCCTCCCGAGCTGTCTGTCCGGGACGATAACCGAATCCGAAAAAAGTCTTGACGTAAAACTTCTATCCGGCGATAAAGAAGTCGCCACGGTAAAATCGTTAAAGGGAAAATTCTTTTTCAGCGGAGTAACCGACGGAAATTATTCCATCGTCGTCTACGACGGCGACACGGCGGTATGCGCCCCGGTAGAAGTGGACGTCGGATCCAACGGAATAACCACCGTAAGTGAAGAAATCAAAGCCGTCGCGCTCAAAGACGAAACAAAGCCGCTCCAAACGGACGTTAAGATCATCGCCGTTTGCATAGGCGCCGCCATTATCGTGCTGATTTGCCTTTTGGTCGCTCTGAAAAGGAAAAACGCACGGATCTGATATATGCGAAGCGCCGCTATTATTCTGAATTCTCCCGCGGCCCTGCCGGAGATAGAAGAAAAAGAATTGATTTGCGCCGACGGCGGTTATTTACGGATCGTCGGCGTTGAAAAGAAGACTGTCGTTATCGGCGACTTCGATAGCCTGGGCGCCGTTCCGAAAGGAGTCTCCACGCTGACCTGTCCTACCGATAAAGATTATACCGACGGCGAAAAAGCCATTCGTTATGCGGCCGAAAAGGGATATGAAAAAGCGGTCCTTTACGGCGCCGACGGCGGAAGAATGGACATGCAACTATCCAACCTCTTCCTGCTGAAAATCGCCTGCGACCTATCTCTGCAAGCGGAGATCAACACCCCGACAGAACGGGTATTCTATACCGAAAAGGACTTCTCTTTTCGTTGCCCGATCGGCAAAAGAGTTTCCGTGCTGCCGCTCGGAAGTCCGGCGAAGTTTTTATCTTCCGCAGGACTGCATTACCCGCTCGAAGGGCTGACGCTGACCTGCGCCGATACCATAGGCTTATCCAATAAAACGATCGAGAAGGAGTTCCGATTCAGTCTGCAATCAGGCGGCGTACTCGTATTCGTCGAAAAATAAATTTCGGAAGTGAAAAATGCACACACTAAAAAGAATACCAACAAAATCTATCGCTTTCATCGCCGTCTCTGTCGCCTTAAACGTGGTATGCGCATGGATTACCGTTCCTTATTTTACCGTTCCTTTTACGATGTCGACTTTCGGTATTTTTTTCACTTTGTACTTTTTGGGCGCGAAAAAAGGAACTTTGGCCATACTTATTTATATACTTCTCGGATTGGTCGGCGTGCCCGTTTTTTCCGGCTTTAAAAGCGGCATACCTGCTTTGGCAGGTGCGACGGGAGGATACATCCTCGGCTTTCTTGCTTCCGGCGTCGCCTACTTTCTTTTTGACCGGAAAAACAAACCCTTACGTATCTTCGGTCTCTTTGTCGGATTGATCCTTTGCTATGCGGCGGGTACGTTATGGTTCGTTTTTGTATACGGCAGGAACGGAAAAGCGATCTCCTTCTATACCGCTCTGACCTTATGCGTATTTCCGTTCGTTCTCTTCGACGTCGCTAAGATATCCTTGTCTGTTATCGTCTCCGATCTTCTGAAAAAATACCATCCTTTCCTGAAACTATGAAAAAAATCGTCTTTGTTTGCTTAGGCAACATTTGTCGTTCTCCAATGGCCGAATTTGTCTTTAAACGCCTTATCCGAGACGCCGGCGTCGCCGGCGAGTACGTCGTAGAGTCCCGTGCGACGAGCTATGAAGAAGAAAACAATCCCGTATATCCTCCTGCCGCGTCCGAATTGCGAAAACACGGCGTCGATTGCGCGGAAAAGTACGCTTCTCGACTGGAAAAAAGCGACTATGACAAGTACGATCTTATTATTTGCATGGAAGAAGCGAACGTAAAAAACGTTCTCCGTATCGTCGGAAGCGATCCCGAACGCAAGATCGTTCGTCTTTTGGACTATACCGAAGAAAAAGGCGACATCGCCGATCCTTATTTCACGCGCGACTTCCGCCTGACTTACAATCAAATAGAAAAAGGCTGCAAGGCTCTCCTTGCAACCCTTCAAGCCGAATAGTTTTTCCGAAAACAATACTTTTATTAATCGATTATTCCGCTCTGAATCCGGATTCGGATCAATGTACTTTACTCACAGAAGAAAGACAACGCGGTCATGCCTTTTTAGTCGATACGTTGCATTCTTCTTTCCTTCTATCAGAGACGCTTATCCCCTCGCTTGTTTTTTCCTTGTCAAAACGTGGAACAGAATAAAAAGACCGGTAAAGAACAAGACGGAGCCCGCAAGGACGACGGCCATCACCCAGGTGGGAACGGACTTATCGAAAAAGTACAGATTGCAGTCGACCGAATCGCGTATTCCTTCTATTACTTCGGGCGGAAATCCGATCGACTTCATCTCCGCAAAGGCGCCGCGCATAAGATGATTCTTTAAAAGATTGGTTCCGTACGTCCCCGGCAGGAACATAAGCGTTTTTTGCAAACCATCTCCGAAAGAAGCTATGGGCATATAAGCTCCGGATATAAAGCCGTAACCCGCGCTTACGATTGTACCCACCGCCGACGCTTGTCCGTTCGTGCTTAAAAAGAAGTTTACGCAGGACGAAAGCGCCGTTCCGAAAAGAGTCAACATAAACACGTCCAGAATAACGAGCAAAACGTCCGTAACCGATAAGTACCAACCTTGCGTCGCAAGGTAAACGAAACAAACGGCCAACGCGCTGAAAGTCACGATCAGGGTACTGCAAGCGGACGCGATATAGTAGCCCGCCGCCAAGGTCGAACGTCGCACGGGAGAAACGGTAAAGTCCCGTATCGAACCGAGCGCTTTATCCTGGATCATAAGTAGGTTCGCACAGAACGAAACGGTCACGCAGGACACCGCCAAAAGCGACGCGACCAGCTGACTCACTACGGTGCCGCTGATTAAGGCTTCCGGGATCGTCATACCCTCCGGCATAGCGGAAGAAAAGCTGTCGCGGTAGATCTTTGCGAGAAAAGTCGCGTACAAAACGAGCAACAGCATGGGCGTAAGCAAAGAAGAAAAGAATAATCCTTTATCTTTGAAATACATTTTCAGATTTCTGCGTACCAGGTTAAAAAGCAATCTCATTCGGCTCCCTCCCCGGGTTTTTTACCCGTTACTTCAAGAAAAACGTCGTCGATCTTTCCTTTCGTTACTTCATAGTCAGTAAATAATTCGGGATGGGCCGTAATAAGACCCGTCACCTGCGACGTATTATCCACCTTCACGCGAATGGCGTCTCTTATAGTTTGATAGGGCAATTCGAACGCCTTGATCTCTTCTTCCGTGCGGCCGTAAATCGTAACGTAATCGCCCGCATATTGATTTTTTAGTTCAAGAGGCGTACCCTCGGCGACGATCTTTCCCTTGTCCAGAATGATGATATAATCGGAGTCGGCGGCTTCTTCCATGTAGTGCGTCGTCAAAAAGACGGTCAGTCCTTTTTCTTTCCGGAGCCCATCCACAACGCTCCACAAAAGTCGCCTCGTCTGAGGATCGAGCCCGGTGGTCGGTTCGTCCAAAATCAGAATTTCGGGATTGTGCACGAGAGCGCGCGCGATGTCGATACGTCTTTTTTGTCCGCCGGACAACTTGTTGAGCGGTCTGTTAAGAATATCGGAAAAGTCTAAAAGTTGCGCAAGTTCTTTCAGCCTTACGTCAAAGTCTTTTCCATAAATGCCGTATAGCGCAGCGCGGCTACGCAAATTGTCTTTAACGGATAATTTGGCGTCCAATACCGAATTCTGAAACACGACGCCTATCTTACGACTGATTTCGTCAAAATTCTTTTCGACGTCTTTTCCGCAAACGGTTATTGTGCCGGAGTCCTTTTTCAGTTGCCCGCATATCATGGAAATAGTCGTTGACTTTCCCGCGCCGTTGACGCCCAAAAATGCGAACAGCTCGCCTTTTTTAACCACAAAAGAAAGGTCTTGTACAGCCTTTACCGTGCCGTACGATTTGCTTAATCGTTTGATCTCGATAATATTCACAATGTTCTCCCTTTTCCAATCCGTATCGTTTATTGATAATCGTCCAGAAAGTAGTGTTTTACGCCGCCTTGTTTATAGGCGATAAGCGTATCCAGATTGACGTTTTCTACGCTCTTGAAAATGTTGGCTTCGACAAAAGGATTGCTTTTTTTCAATTCCGCAATCAGTTTTTTCGTTTCCAGACGTTTGGACGCCGACGTACCGTCTTCGCGACAGGAAGAACAGGTATCGGTAAAATGACATGCGCATTGCAAAAAGTGCAGCTCGTTATAGTCTCTCCACGCGCAGATATCCTTTTCGCGGACAAGGTACAACGGACGGATCAATTCCATTCCCTCGAAATTGGAACTGTGCAATTTCGGCATCATGGTCTGGATCTGCCCGCCGTGAAGCATCCCCATGAGAATGGTCTCGATCACGTCGTCATAGTGGTGCCCGAGCGCGATCTTATTGCAACCGAGTTCTTTCGCTTTGCTATATAAATATCCCCGTCTCATGCGGGCGCAAAGGTAACAGGGGCTTTTTTCGATCGTATCCACCGCGTCGAAAATACTGCTTTCAAAAACGGTAATCGGGATGCCGAGCACGTCGGCATTTTTTTCGATTAACGCCCTGTTTTCCTTATTGTATCCCGGATCCATGACCAAAAAAGTCAGATCAAAATCCATCTGTCGATGCCGCTTGATCTCCTGAAACAGCTTGGCCATCAACATTGAGTCCTTGCCTCCCGATATGCACACCGCGATACGATCGCCTTCGTTTATCAGCCGATACGTCTTACAAGCCTTGGCAAAGGGCGAAAAAAGTTGCTTATGAAACTTTTTTCGAATGCTCTCTTCCGCTCTGTTTTTTCTTTCCTCTTTGTTGTCTTCGTTCGATAGTTCCGAGCGGATATACCCCATATACCCGCCCGCAAGGCTGTAACAGTCTCTCTCCGACAGACGCGGCACGTCGTCCAGATCTTGCGTTCTCCGGCCAATCTGGCAATAAAATACCAGTTTCTTTCTTTTCGGGATTGCCGTTATCGCTTCCGAGCCTGCAATAAGTTCGTCCGCGCCGATACGGACGGCGCCGGGGATCATCCCGAACATCGTCTGGTCTTCTTCTCGTATATCGATCAGTTTGTACTCGTCTTCGGACATGGCGCGCAGTTCTTTCAGCGTTATTTCTTTCATGCGGCCATTATAACATAGTCAAAAGCAAAAATCAACGAGGCTTGTTGCTCGCATACGACAATTTTTCATCGACATTACTTATAGTCAAACATATCCTTATCTACAAAGCCAATGCAGAACAACGGTAATAACGTAAGCCCAATAAGCGTGCATAACCTGTCTTTTATTCGCTTGGTTTACGTAAATAAAGAAAAAGGACCGAAAAAAATTCGGTCTTTTCTTCTGGCGCACCCGATTGGATTCGAACCAACGACACCTGGCGTCGGAGGCCAGTGCTCTATCCAGCTGGGCTACGAGTGCATATTGAGTACGAATTGTATTTTATCACAAGAAAAAGCAAAATACAAGCGCTTTCTATCAATGATATCTTTTTAATCGCAATACATTAAAAAGGACTTTCCTTTATGTTTCCTTTTTAAAAAAATTTTACGTACGATTTCTAAAACATTCTATTAGTGACATAACAGCAGACACTTCTCTATCACTCAATCCTTCAACCGACACTGTTTTGCTACATTTAATATCAAGTAAATAATCAGCTGATACGTTAAATAAATTTGATAACTCTACTATATACTGTGTTGATGGAACTGTAATACCCATTTCCCACGCATTAACACCGGAACGGGTTACACCCAATTCCCGTGCAAGCGCTGCTTGTGTCATACCTTTTTGTTCTCGCAACAATTTTATTTTATCAGCAATCATTGTAAAACCTCATTATTATTTTATTAACATCAATTTGATTTTTCATTATCAAAAAGATATTTCCACTTGACATATGTTTGGATATGTAATTATAATTAAAGGGATACCATTGGATGGAGGGCTGAAAAGCATGGGAAAATATTGGAAATATACTATAATATGCGCATTTCTTACTTTATTATTGATGATTACTTCTAGCTGTTCTCTTTATAATAACAATTCCTCTCAATCTTCTAAAAAAACCTCCGAAGGTATCTATTCATTAGGCGAAAAAAGTGTCGCAGAAATAATTGCATACAATAGGAGCGGAGAAGAGATTTCTCTTGGCTCTGGCTTTGTCATTGATAGAAAAGGAAAAATATTAACTAATTTCCATGTTATTGACGATGCGAAAAGCATAAGTGTAAAAATAAATAAAGAAACTTATAAAGTGTCCAATATCTTGGCTTATGACAAAGATATTGATCTTGCCATACTGCAAATCGAAACAAATAAGTCCATACCTGCTTTAAAATTGAATAAAACTGTTCCAAAAGGTGGTGCAACTGTATATGCATTAGGTAGTTCAGAAGGATATACCCTTTCCTTTTCATCAGGTACAATTGCCTCTCCCTCTAGGGTTTTTGATCATGTAAAATACATACAACACAATGCCGCAATTTCCTCTGGAAACTCTGGTGGACCTTTATTTAATGAATATGGGGAAGTTATTGGCGTAAATACTTCAACAGACCCAGAAGGGCAAAATCTAAATTTTGCCATTGCAATTTCTGAGTTGGATAATCTTATCGAGGAAAGTATAACAATAGATGAATTCTATGATAAAGAAGGTCCATATTTTGAAACTGAAATATATGATTATTTAATTTATGAAAAAGAGAACAACAATACTTTTATTTCAGCTCAAAATATTTTTGTAAATGGAACAACTGTATCCGGAAGCATAAAAAATCAATATGATATCGATTATTATAGAATAACTATACAACCGGGTGAAATCCTATCGGTAATCATGATACCGGAATATGTTCTTGATGCTAAAGGTATTCTTTGCGGTTTGTTTGACATTGAAGAAAATATTTTAGCCGCTGGTTCCGTAGCCCCATTAGGAAATACTCAAACAAATGCACTCACTTATGAAAACAAAACTGGGATAGCACTAACTGTTTATTATGGTATGTTTTTCGATTCATCTTACGAGTATAAAACACTAAGTGCGTCATACGACATATACTTCTGTAAATAAATCTAAAAAATCATTTTACCTTTAATTACGGTGTTATAAACGTTCATATCCTCGTCGCAGACGATAAGATCGGCATACTTCCCTACCTCGATACTGCCGCATTCTTTGTCTATTCCGAGACAGCGAGCGGGAACGATGGTCGCCGCGTCGACGGCTTTTTCCAGTGTGATGCCGCAAAAGTCACGGAAGTTTTTGACAGCTTCGTTCATTTTTAACACCGAACCGGCAATAGTACCGTCGGCAAGCCGTGCGAGGCCGTCTTTTACAATAATTTCATTCTTACCTAAATGATATTCTCCATCAGGCAGGTACTTTGCTTCGGTGGCGTCGGTAACAAGACAAACGCGTTTTCTTACCGCTTTATAAAGAAGACGAACGGCCTCTTTTTCCACGTGCTTGCCGTCGCAGATGAGTTCGCAGACCATTTTTTTTGCCAGCATCGCGCCGCCGACCGTGCCGCAATCACGATGGCTGAGACCGCTCATGGCGTTATATACGTGCGTCGCCGAAGTCGCGCCCTCTTTCTCCGCCTGCAAAACTTGTTTTGCCAAGGCCAAGGTATGTCCCACGCTCGCCACGATCCCGCGCCGAACGAGAGCGGCGGTCATGCCGGGATTTTTTTCCGGCGCGTAAGTAACTTGCATGATCTTTCCGCGAGCGGCAAAGTTCATACGGTCGAATCTTTCTTCCGAAAAGGATAAAATATCTTCTTTGGGTTGCGCGCCGGCTTTTTCGGCGGCAATAAAGGGTCCTTCCAGATGAATACCGATGGGTTTTGCACCGACAAAAGCGTCTTCTTCTATCTGCCTGCCCATACGTGAAAGCGCAGACAAAATGGCTGGTTCCGGCGCAGTCATGGTCGTGGGCAAAAAGCGCGTGACGCCCTCTTTGATCAGGTTTTCGGACATGACGCTCAGCGCGTCATCGTTCCGCATACAATCGGCCCCGGCCGCGCCGTGGACGTGCTTGTCGATAAACCCGGGCAGAATGGTCAGCCCTTCCGGAACCGCGTTTTCGCCGGTATAGCCCTCGAACGAAGAGATCTTTCCGTTTTCGATACGAGCGGTACACTTAATAATACCTTGCCCCCATACGTACATATTGCCACTGATACAACTGTTCATATTTACATTATAGCATATATCCATATGTAATAAAAGTCTTTGCGCCCAAATCGGCCCATATGATTTTTTATACGTTATCAGGCGGTTCCCGATAGCTTGTCTTCAAATCCTATCGTTCCGGTTGAGTTTTTTCTCATCTTTATGCGATCTTAATATCCAGCGTGTGATCTTAACACGCATTTAACACGTATCTAACTGAAATTAATGTAAAATAAAAGAGTACAATCGGATGTTGTACGCTCTAAGGAGTGATGAAATGAAAATAGGACATAGCCCTAAACATATCTCGTCTTTCAGGATCATCATTATAGGCTTCTTTTCCGTCATCATGCTCGGGACGCTTCTTTTGATGTTGCCGATCTCGACCAGAGGGGAGGGGCACGCTTCGTTTATCGACGCCTTGTTTACTTCTACCTCCGCCGTATGCGTAACGGGGCTGGTTCTTCATGATACGGCGACCTACTGGTCCTTCTTCGGACAATTTGTGATCATGCTTCTGATTCAGATAGGCGGTATGGGCGTGGTCACGACAGCAGCCGCAGTCGCTATCTTTTCCGGGCGCAAAATCAGTCTGATGCAACGCAGTACGATGCAGGAAGCCATTTCCGCACCGCACGTCGGAGGGATCGTCCGGATGATCGGCTTCATACTGAAAGTTACCTTCCTTACGGAACTGATCGGAGCGGTCCTGCTTGCCACGGTATTCTGCCCGGAATACGGGCCTCTGAAAGGCGCGTGGTACGCGTTGTTTCATTCGGTGTCGGCTTTCTGTAATGCCGGCTTTGATCTGATGGGTATCAAAGCTCCGTTTTCTTCGCTTACTTCATATTCGGGAGCATGGGTCGTAAACGTCGTTATAATGCTCCTGATTGTATTCGGAGGCATTGGCTTTTTTACGTGGGATGACGTCAGAAATAATAAATGGCATTTCAGGCGTTACAGGATGCAGAGCAAAGTGATCATTACCGTGACGGGTATTCTGATTATTCTGCCTGCCGTTTGCTTTTTCTTTTTCGAGCTTTCGGACTACCCGCTGCCGGAACGAATTCTTGCGGCGTTTTTTCAGTCCGTCACAACGAGAACGGCAGGGTTCAATACGGTGGATCTATCCTCGTTCAGCGAGGCGGGACAGGTATGCATCATTGTGTTGATGCTGATCGGCGGTTCGCCGAGTTCTACGGCGGGCGGTATGAAAACCACAACGATTGCCGTCCTGCTTTCTTCCGCTGTATCTGTTTTCAGAAAAAAGGAAGATACGCAATTCTTCGGGAGAAGAATAGACGCACAAACCATACGCAGCGCCGCCACCATTGCGCTGATGTATATCGTCTTGTTTCTTACGAGCGGACTCTTCATCAGCAGGGTAGAGAACGTGCCGGTTCTTTCCGCCTTGTTTGAATGCGCTTCGGCAATCGGTACCGTCGGACTCTCGCTCGGTATTACGCCGGGGTTGAGTCTGATTTCGCAAATCATTCTGATTCTGCTGATGTTCTTTGGCAGAGTAGGCGGCCTGACTCTGATCTTTGCGGCGTTCTCAAAATTCAGAACGGCATATTCCAGATTTCCGCAGGAAAAAATTACGGTTGGTTAAAGGAGGTTAAACAATGAAATCTATTTTATTGATCGGACTTGGCAGATTCGGCAGACATATTGCCATTAAGCTGCACGAATTAAATCATCAGGTCATGGCAGTGGATAAGCAGGAGGATCGCGTCGAAGCAGTGCTACCATACGTGACGAACGGACAGATAGCCGACGGTACAAACGCAGAATTTCTACGCTCTCTCGGCGTCCGGGATTTTGACGTCTGCATTGTGGCAATCGGAGACGATTTCCAAAGTTCTTTGGAAATAACTTCGTTCTTAAAAGAGCTCGGCGCAAAAAAAGTGGTATCAAGAGCGGCGCGGGGGGTACAGGCGAAATTCCTGCTGAGGAACGGCGCCGACGAAATAGTGTATCCGGAAAAACAGTTGGCGGATTGGACGGCCATCCGATACAGCTCCGATCACATCTTTGATTATATAGAATTGGATAATGACCACGCTATCTTTGAAATTTCCGTTCCTCAGAGCTGGATCGGCAAAACTGTCGGGCAGATCGATATCCGGAAGAAATACAATATCAATATTATGGCATTAAAGACAGGCGGCAAGCTGGACATGAACGTTTCGTCCGATACCCGTCTGAATGATACGAGCACTATGCTCGTACTCGGAGATATGAAAAGCATCCATAAATGCTTCCGTCTCTGACAGGAAGCGGTCTTCCTGAAACCGATCGAAGAATATTTCTCCGTTTGCATTGAAGTAACAGTGGATTCGTGGTATAATCTTTACGGAATATCAACCGATGACCTTTTTATTTCATTATATTTAAACGACGTCAGGTATAATAGCATGCGAAAAAAACGGAGACAATAGATATGGGAGTCGAAAGACAAGGCCCGGACGACCTGCTTCAAGCGATTCGACAAGAGAACACAGGCAACGACAAAGGGCACTTGAAAATCTTTTTCGGTTATGCCGCCGGAGTCGGTAAAACGTATGCGATGCTGAAAGCCGCGCATGCCGCCAAAAAGCGAGGAATTGACGTTGTTGTCGGCTATATAGAACCGCATGCCTGCCCGCAGACAGCCGCTTTGCTGAATGGGTTGGAGCGTCTTCCCGCCGAAACGGTTGAGCGCAACTCCGTCGCGTTTCAAGAATTTGATATAGACGCCGCCATAGCAAGACGTCCGCAACTGATCCTGGTGGACGAATTGGCGCATACCAATGCGGATGGACGTCGACATGCCAAACGATATCAGGACGTAGAAGAGCTTCTGAATGCCGGCATTGACGTCTATACCACGGTCAACGTGCAACATATAGAAAGTCTGAATGACCGTGTGACCTCCATTACCGGCGTGATGGCCATAGAACGTGTTCCTGATTCTATATTTGATAACGCCGATCAGGTAGAGCTTGTGGATATAGAACCACAGGAGCTGATCGATCGACTGCAAACAGAAAAATCCTACAAAAAAGTGCAGTCCGAACGAGTGATTGAAAACTTTTTTACCATAGATAATCTGACTGCCCTGAGAGAGATCGCCCTGCGCCGTTGTGCCGATCGGGTAAATCGTATTACCGAACAGACTCGCATTAAGAAAAACGGCGACTATCATACGGACGAACACATTCTGGTCTGTCTGTCATCCGCGCCATCCAATGCGAAGATCATACGGACCGCCGCAAGAATGGCAAACGCTTTTCACAGCGCTTTTACGGCTTTGTTTGTGGAAACCCCGGATTTTCCTGCGATGAGTGAGGAAAACAAGAAACGTCTTCGGGCTAACATGAGACTTGCAGAGCAGCTCGGCGCAAAGATAGAGACGGTATACGGCGACGACGTTCCGTATCAGATTGCCGAGTTTGCAAGAATATCCGGCGTGTCAAAAATTGTTATCGGCAGAAGCGCCGTTACCAGAAAGCACCTGTTCGGCAAACCGACGCTTACGGAAAAATTAATTGCCGTCGCTCCGTGTTTAGATATTCATATAATACCGGATCCGGATGCCTCATCGCCGATATCGGCATACCATACTGTCAAAAAGGCACGAAGAAGCAGTATGGTTTTTTCAGTTTCGGACATCCTGAAAAGTATCGGAATTCTGATTTCGGCAAGCCTGATCGGCGTTATCTTCGACCACCTTGGCTTTTCCGACGCCAATATTATTACGGTCTATATTCTTGGCGTGCTTGTCAATGCGGTCGTAACCAAAAACAGAATATACAGTCTGATCTCATCCGTTGTCAGCGTCTTTATTTTTAATTTTCTGTTTACCGAGCCGAGGTATACCTTCCGGGCGTATGACAGTGGGTATCCGATTACTTTTCTGGTCATGTTTCTTGCGGCATTGATTACAAGTTCTTTGTCTATCAGACTCAAAAACCACGCAAAAAAAGCAGCGCAAGCAGCTTTTCGGACAAAGATTCTTTTTGATACGAACCAGCTGCTTCAACGTGAAGCAGTCAAAGGCGATATCGTTTCTGTTACCGCCAACCAGCTGGTCAAACTGCTTGACAGAAATATTATCATATATCCGGTGCAGGACAATAAACTAAAAGCTCCGCGCGTCTTTCATGCGTCAGATAAAACGATGGACGAGGATCTGACTTCCGATCATGAAGGCGCGGTTGCTAATTGGGTACTCAAAAACAACAAACACGCAGGCGCTACAACCGACACCTTTACCGGCGCAAAGTGCTTATACCTTTCCATTCGCGTGAACGATCATGTTTACGGAGTGGTAGGAATCGATATCGACGACGATCCTTTGGACGCTTTTGAAAACAGCGTTATGCTTTCTATCCTCGGCGAAAGCGCGCTTGCTATGGAAAACGAAAAGAATGCAAAAGAAAAAGAAGAAGCGGCAATCCATGCCCGAAACGAACAACTTCGCGCCAATCTGCTCCGAGCGATTTCTCATGACCTTCGTACGCCGCTGACGTCCATCTCCGGAAACGCAAGCAATTTGCTGAATAAAGGAGAAGTTTTGGATAGCGAGACAAAGAATCGTCTCTACACCGACATTTACGACGATTCTATGTGGCTGATCAATCTTGTCGAAAACCTGCTTTCAGTCACACGGTTGGAAGACGACAGAATGAACCTGCGCATAACCGCCGAGCTTGTAGAGGATGTGGTAGCGGAAGCGCTACGACATGTGAACCGTAAGAGCGTGGAGCACCATATTACAGTGGAACACAAGAATGATTTACTTCTTGCAAGAATGGATGCGAAACTGATCGTCCAGGTTGTCATCAATATCGTGGATAACGCTATTAAATACACGCCGGTAGGATCAAGCATCACGATCCTGACAGAGCGTGAGGGCGACAAAGCCGTTGTCCATATTGCGGATAACGGACCGGGCATTCCGGACGACGTTAAACCGCATATATTCGATATGTTTTACAGTGGAGCCAATAAGGTCGCAGACAGCCGCCGGAGTCTGGGACTCGGTTTGTCTCTGTGCAAATCCATAATAACGGTTCACGGCGGCACGCTTACAGTAAAAGATAATCAGCCGCAGGGATCGGTTTTTACTTTCACGCTCCCTGCCGAGGAGGCTCATTTAAATGAATAAGTATTTGGTTCTGGTCGTGGAAGACGACCCTTCCGTAAAAAGTCTGATTACAACGACTTTGCAAATGCATGAATATCGACATATTACCGCGTCGAACGGCAGCTCTGCTATTATGCAAACGACGTCGCACAGCCCGGACATTATTCTTCTGGATCTGGGACTGCCGGATATGGACGGAGTCGACGTGATAAAAAAGATCAGAACATGGTCGAATGTTCCTATCATCGTTATCAGCGCACGAAGTGAAGACACCGATAAAATCGACGCGCTGGACGCCGGAGCCGACGACTATCTGACAAAGCCCTTTTCTGTCGAAGAACTGCTGGCGAGATTGCGCGTAACGCAAAGACGGCTTGCTATTATGCAAAACGAGAATAAAACCGATGAATCTGTATTCACGAACGGGACGCTTCGCATAGACTATGCTGCCGGATGCGCATATATGGGCGGAGAAGAACTTCACCTGACTCCCATTGAATATAAGCTGTTGTGTTTGCTTGCACATAACATCGGCAAAGTCCTGACGCATACCTATATTACACAGAAAATCAAGGGAAGCAGCCTGGAAAGCGATATCGCTTCGCTCCGTGTTTTTATGGCGACGCTTCGCAAAAAGTTGGAAGCGAATCCCAACTCGCCGCAGTATATTCAAACCCATATCGGCGTTGGATACCGTATGATGAAGGTTGAGGAGCCGTTGCAAGAACTTTGATATTACCTGATGCCCGTTTATTATCAAGAATCCTTGATCCCGGCCTATATACGACAATCGCGTTCCCTGAAAAAAAACTGCCGTCGGCGTCACGCGTTGCGTCTTCCGATAGCAGTCTGATCACGAAAAATATCTTCCCTTGTTATAACGCAAAAGGATTTCAATATAAAAACTGAAAGAAAAAATGCTTTCTTTCAGTTTTTATTAGCCCACACAGGCGCGGGAATTCTTCCGCCGCGAGAAATAAATCGTGTGGGAGAGACGTTGTTGACGGGCATGATGGGCGCTTCTCCAAGCAGTCCGCCGAAGGTGGCGACGTCGCCTTCTTTCTTTCCGCATACGGGGATAACGCGAACGGCGGTCGTCTTGTTATTGATAACGCCGATAGCGCATTCGTCGGCGATCATAGCGGAAATGACGTCGGCCGAGGTGTCGCCGGGGATGGCAATCATGTCCAGGCCTACGCTGCAAATTGCCGTCATTGCTTCCAATTTTTCCAGTTTCAGAATACCCTTCGCCGCTGATTCGATCATACCGATATCTTCGCTGACGGGGATAAAAGCACCGGACAGACCGCCCACGTGGGATGAGGCCATAATTCCGCCTTTCTTAACGGCGTCATTGAGCAGGGCAAGACATGCTGTCGTGCCGTAGCCGCCCACAACGTCCACACCGATCTCTTCCAGAATTCTGGCGACGCTGTCCCCTTTGACCGGAGTGGGAGCCAGGCTGAGGTCGATGATGCCGAAATTGGCATTCAGTCTCCTGCTTGCTTCCTGCGCGACAAGTTGACCTACTCGCGTGATTTTATAAGCTACTTTCTTCACGGTTTCCGCCACCACGGTCAGGTCTTTACCTTTGACTTGTTTGAGAGCTGTTTCCACTACGCCGGGGCCGCTGACGCCGACGTTAATGACGCAATCCGCTTCGCCTACGCCGTGGAATGCGCCCGCCATAAAGGGGTTATCGTCTACGGCGTTTGCAAAAACAACCAATTTGGCACAACCGATACTGTCTTGGTCTTTCGTCATTTCCGCAGTTTGCTTGATGATCTTACCCATCAGAGCGACGGCGTCCATGTTGATGCCGGCCTTGGTACTTCCTACGTTGATGGAAGAACAAACTTTATTGGTCTTGGTAAGCGCTTCGGGAATGGTCAGAAGGAATTCTTTTTCGTACTCGGTCATCCCCTTTTGCACCAAAGCGGAATACCCTCCGACGAAGTCCACTCCTATCTCGTCGGCGCACTTATCCAACGTCTCGGCCACTTTGACGGCGCCGCCGGTTCTTGCCGTAAGCAAGCTGACCGGAGTCACGCTGATACGCTTATTGACAATGGGTATACCGATCTCCGCCGCGATCCGGTTACAGACGGGTACGAGATCTTTCGCCTTAGAAATGATCTTGTCATGGATGCGCGCGCAAAGGGTATCTACGTCGTCGGCAATACAGTCGAGAAGAGAAATACCCATCGTTACCGTCCGCACGTCGAGGTGCTCGGACGAGACCATTTTGTTCGTTTCTATTACTTCGTTGATCTGAATCATATCGGCCTCGCCTTAGATCCTGTGCATTGCGGTAAAGATCTGCTCGCTCTGCATACGAATATCGACGCCGATCTCTTTTCCGAGCGCGTCTAAGTCCTCGCACACCGAGCCGAATTCCTTTTTGGCTTCGGACAGATCAACGAGCATGATCATGGTAAAGTATTGTTGCATAATGGTCTGCGAAATGTCCTCGACGTTGATACCCAGCTCGAACAACAAACCGCTGACTCTGGCGATGATACCTTTTTTATCGGTACCGATAACGGAAACAATGGCTTTTTTCATTTTCAGCCTCCTGATTTTCTTCGTAGATTTTAGCATAATTCCCAAAAAAAGTCAAACTTCTGCCGAATATGAGTTGCGGGAAAGATCCTTTTTTGACAAAAGGATCTTTCCCGCTTTCATTTTGCTAATTCAGTTATTCTCGTCTTTCTTATTCTTCGGAAAAAGAATCTTTTCCTACGCCGCAAAGGGGGCAAACGAAATCATCCGGCAAGTCCTCGAACTTAGTGCCGGGAGCAATGCCGTTATCCGGATCGCCCAATGCTTCGTCATAAGTATAACCGCAAATATCGCATACGTACTTCTTCATACTAACTCATTCTCCTTTTTTATTTATTTTATCGGCTCAAAGTCACTTGCGCCGTGTTTACATAACGGACAGATGAAGTCATCCGGCAAAGCGTCTCCTTCATACACGTAGCCACAGATCTTACAGACGTACCCTTTTTTTCCTTCCGTTTGCGGTTTGGGTTTGACGTTGTTCTGATAATAGGTATACGTCATAGTTTCAAGTTTACTGATAACGCGCGCCTCGGTTACCGAGCAAATAAACATTCCGTGCGTACCGAGATCAACGTAAGACTCCACTTTAAGAGACATAACGGAGTTAATATAACGGGGCAGGAAGACAAGACCGTTATCGGAGCGTAATACTTCGGTTCCCTCAAACTTATCTACCGTTCTGCCGCTTCGGAAACCGAAACTCTCGAAGACAGAGAAAGGCGCGTCGACGGACAGACAGTTGACGTTCATAATGCCGGACTGTTTAATGACGTGATGAGAATAGTTCTGCTTATTGATAGTGACGGCTACGCGGTTGGGCGTATTGGTCACTTGCGTAACGGTATTTACGATCAGGCCGTTATCCTTATTCCCGTCGTTACTGGTAACGACGTAAAGCCCGTAACCGATATTGAAGAGCGCTTTGAGATCGTTTTTATTGGCGGTGCTGTCCTGACGGGCAAGATAGTCTTTACAAAGTTCTTCCGCCAGTTTTTCAATCTCGTTTTTGTTTTCTTCCGACATTGCGGACTTAATATGCACGGCATTTTCGCAATAGGTAATATTCTTACTCGCGGAAAGCATGTTTTGCATGGTCTTGATCGCCATGGGCGCCCAACTTCCGTTTTCTATAAACCCGACCGTCTTGTTCTGGAAGTTACGTTCGGTCAGGTGCAGAATGAATTCTTTCATGAACGGGAAGATATCGGCGTTGTATGTAGTGGTAGCAAGCACAATCTTGCCGTACCGGAAAGCGTCTTCCACCGCCTCGGCCATGTCGCACCGCGCGAGGTCGTTAAGCGCGACTTTGGGACAGCCTTTTGCTTTGACTTTTTCGGCAAATAGCTCCGCCGCCGCCTTGGTATGCCCGTAAACGGAAGTATAGCAAATGCAAATGCCGTCCGTTTCGACGCCGTAGGACGACCAGATACTATACAGATTGAGATAATAGGGCAGGTTCTCGGTCAGAACGGGTCCATGCAAAGGACAGATTTTTTCAACGTCCAGTTTGGCCGCTTTCTTCAACACCGCTTGTACCTGCGCGCCGTACTTTCCGACAATACCGAAATAATATCTGCGCGCTTCGCACGCCCAGTCTTCGTCCGCGTCGGTCGCACCGAACTTACCGAAGCCATCGGCGGAGAACAGCACCTTATCCGTACTGTCATAGGTCATGATGACTTCCGGCCAATGCACCATGGGCGCGGTAATAAAGTTAAGCGTGTGTTTGCCGAGAGAGAGCGTGTCCCCTTCGCCCACTACGATGCGACGATCGGAAAAATCTTTCCCAAAAAAGTTCTGCATCATCGTAAAGGCTTTAATCGAAGACACGACCACGGCCGACGGGAACGCGTTAAGAAAATTAACGATGTTCGCCGAGTGGTCCGGCTCCATATGTTGGACGACGAGATAGTCCGGCTTACGTCTGCCGAGGGCCTTTTGCACGTTATCGAGCCACTCGTGCGTGAAAGAAGCGTCTACCGTATCCATTACGGCGATCTTATCGTCCAAAATAACGTAAGAATTATACGCCATACCATTCGGCACCACGTATTGTCCTTCAAACAGATCGATCTTGCGATCATTAACTCCGACGTATCGGATATCTTGCGTAATTTGCATTATTCCACCTCATAAAAATAATTGTAATTAATATTTGTCCGAAGAAGACTTTCTATATAAAAGGCTTCTTCCCTTACTCTGTTATTCCCGCTCTTCTTCCGTCGCCGCGGCCTCATCTATGATATTTGCTTCGACTTCGCTTGCCTGCGCCAGCGGGCTGATCGCCGCGGTTTCAAGAACAGGTTCTGCCGGTACGAAAACATGACTCGACGCACGAGCGGCGCGGGCTTTCAATTCTTCTATGATCTGGGCGTGTTTGGCTTCGGACAGATCGTAGAAAATGTACGGAATGGCAGAAAGTATTTTTGCCGCTACCATCAGTATGATGGTCCACAAAAAGACTTGGTTACGAGTATCGTCAAAGTACAGAATATTCCACTCGGACGTAAACCCGATCATGGCGTATACGGCGGGCACGATCAGGCAAAGCACCTTGTTGAGCGGGTTAAAGAGAATACTGAAAATGCCCGAACTGCTCTCCAATCTTTCTCCGGACACGTACTGCTGATAGTCCCAGATATCGGGGGTCATCAGGTCGCCGGTCATAGAACTGAAAATATTGAAGAAGTTGATGGAGCCGAGACCCAGGAACAGGAGAACAATACTGTTGGTATATACGCCGAGGATCTGCACGCCGAAAGAAATCAGTTGCAAGAAAGACATGACAAGATAGGTCTTCCTTTTACCCCATTTTTTGAGTACACTGGGCACGAACGGCAAACCTACGGTGGCAAAGCACCCGGAAACAGCCGTCAGAATACCGAGTAAATAGTCCTGACGTAAAGAATACACGACCATAACGTTAAGAACCAATATAGTGCCGCTCTGAATGTTATTAATCCAATTGCTGATATTTGTTATCCAAAAATATTTGTTTTTGAGGACTTCTTTCATGCCCTCTTTCATGCTGACGCTGGGTTTGTGATCTTCCTCGATAATGACGCGTTCTTTAAGGCCGAAGACCTGAACGAGCACCATCGGAATACAAAGAAGAACGCCGGCAGGAATGATGTACCGATAGGTCTCTATACTGTTTAAACCGCCGACAAGATCGGCAAAAATAGGCAGCAGCACCATAAACAAACCGCCTACCGCGCCGGAAACAAACATTTCCCACGTTCTGATCCTGGTACGCTCCTGCGTGCTGGGCGTCATCAGATTCATGATGCTCCCCTTCTGACCATAGAAGTTGCTGAACAGTCCAAAGAACGAGAACAGGAGATTGACCACCCATAATTTTGTGGAGTAGTCCAGGTCTTTGATCGGCAAAAAGCCCATCAGAAGGACACAAACGATCGTGGGAATACTGCCGACCAATACCCAAGTACGAAATTTTCCGAATTTTTTTGCCAGCTTCCGGAAAAGAAATATGTGATAATAGACGGAAAACACGTTAAAAAGGAAACTTGTCGCCAGAATCTGCGGGAAAGCGGGCAAAATCTTTTCCGTTCTTGCCGCCGGAATAAACAGACACCCGATACCGAGCGCCACGCACACGGCGCAAATAATATGAATAACGCGCATTGTCTTCTTCGGCGGCCGACCCAGGTTGTCGATGATCGTCATCGTCAAAATAGAGAAGAAGAAAAAGAACAGTCCAACCAAGTCTTTGACGAAGATATCACGGAAAGATATCCCGTACACCGCGCCCACCAAAAAGCTGGACGCCGCAAAGCTGATATAACTGAGGATGTTACTGACGCCCGTACTGCCCGAGCCGCCGATACAGAGCAAAAATAACTCTTTGTTAGAAATATAATTACCCTCTTTCGGGTGATTCCAGTAGGTCTTTAAATCGACAAAACCGTCTTTTACTTTGGTCTTTAAACCGGATACGGAAAATTTTTTCATAGTCTATTCCCCCACGTAAGAAGGCGTAAGCGCGCTGTTTCCCATGCCGGTTGTCTGCGGACGCCAACTCTTGCCGCAGTCGATGTCCTCTACTCTACGTTTGGTCGTAAAAGAAGATATCTTGGACGTCTTGGCATAAAAGCCGTAATCGCCGATCTTTTTCAGCGTGGAGGGAAGATGTAATTCGAGTAAACCTTCCGTAAAAGAAAAGCCGTCGCGACAAACCTCTTCCAACCCCTCGTTCAATTCGATATGTTGCAGTCCTCCGCATTTAAAGAATGCGTATTCTTCCACCTTTTTTATTGAATCGGGAAAGGTCACCTTGGTCAGATTGCTACACATATAAAAAGCGCAACCGGCTATGGTCGTCACGCCGTCCGGTATCCTGTATTCGGTGCCCGCTTTCATATTGGGATAGGCCACGAGAACGGTTTTTTCCTTATTAAAAATAACGCCGTCGACGGAACAGAAATAAGGATTCTCTTCGTCAACGACGTAGGCGGTCAAATTCCTGACCGTTCCGCAAAAAGCGCGATAAGAAATGGTTTTGACGTTTTTGCCGATCGTAATTGTTTTCAGATATTCGGCGGCAGAAACAGCGTAGTCGGCCAATTCGATAACGGGTTTTCCGTTCACTTCGGCCGGAATTACCAACGATTCGTGACTGCTGTTGCCCTCATACCGCGTAAGAGCTTTTCCACCCTCCACGTCTTTATAGGTTATCTCGTCGTCGGTACTGAAATAAGAACAACCCGTCACGGAAAGCGCACAGCTCATCACGAGCAAAATAATAGCTACTATCATGGATCTTTTATTCATAATGGTTATATTATAATTTTATTATAAACCAATGTCAATACTTGACTTCTCGCTTTTCAAATCTTCTTCCTGGTTAATTTGCTTTCACAAAATATTTACTCCCCCTCCGGGCGAGCAACTGATCTCCAAATAAAAAACGGGGTCGGAAACCGACCCCGGATCGTTATGAAAACAAGTATCGTCAATAGCCGATATAAAAATCTTCTCTGACGCCTTTATCGTGCTTATTGAGAGCGTCGTTGACGGCGCTGCTGATAATGCGCCCTTGTCCGTATCTTTGACGTTGTTGGGGAGACATCATGGAGATATCGCTGAGCAGGATGCGCTTCGTGATGGGACGAGCGCGTAAGCAAAGGAGTTTGATCCATGCATAGGGATTGACGTTACGGAACGCGCGGAAATGCAGGAGTGCACCGCCTAAACCGTACGTTGCGATCATAATACGCAAGATCAGATCGGTCTGTTCTTTCGTAAAAAATCCGCGTACGGGATCGGGCAATACGTCGAGCACATGCAATCCCATAAAGATACAGAACACCGCCGGAAGAAGCATAAACCAACAACGGAATCCTTTTATATTCAGGAACTTGTCCTTTTTAACGGAAAAATCCTCGTCCTCGCCTTGCGAAAACATAAAGGTCTTTATCTTGCCGAAAGAGATAAAACGCGGACTGAGAAGCAGGAAAAAGAACCCGAGCGCAAAAAACGCAACGGCCTCGTAAGTCGCGTTGTTCGTGACAAAAGGCAAAACCGTATCGACAACCATCGGGACGACCATCGCCGCAAAAAGAGCTAAGCAAATAATGCAAAAGATAAAATCGATCGCCTTTTGCATAACGTAATACATTTGCTTCAATCCGACGAGTTTGGTCCGTTTGCCGACGGTGTACTTTTCCATCAAACTGTCAAAGCGCTTTTCGCTTTTGAAATAGCCCGGATATTGCTTCCTGTATTGCCAAAACTTAGTGCTGCGCTTAATGGCGATCAGCTCTTTCCGCTTCATACCCAGATCGTCGTAATCGTGTAAGTTTAGGGAGATGTCGGCCGAAGTGTACGCCGAAGCCGAGTTCGGCCCTTGCCGTTCCCAATCGTACTGAGGCGTAGCCATAGGAGAAGTGGGCGTCCACCCAAAACACCTGTATAAGTGCAGATACCTGCGCGGTACCACTTTGACGTCAAACCTTTTTGACCATCTGTTGTTTCTGCTCATTTTCCGCCTATATTGCCCATTGGATTACGACCCGAAATATAACGGATCGCCGGTGTTACGAACGGCCTCGTTCATTACCTGCCCCTGATAGTATCTATCACGTTGACGACCGTTCATCAACGTAATATCTTCGTACTGCATCGCCTGAATGATAGCCTTGCCGTTAACGCAACATGCAATAATCCTTTCCGTGTTCTTTTTCAGCCACCAGTTGGAATTGAGCTGATAGAGAAGAAGGAGAAAGTTAAGCGCGCCCAAAACGTAGCAAAGAATATTGAATACGCCGCTCGCGCCGATTTTGTCGAACCAACCGTCGATGATCCGCACGAATGAGTTATAGACGGTAGCGAATACGCCGTCGGGCGACTGATAGACGGTGCACTTGTCGCCGTATTCAAAAGCTTCGCCCTTTACGTCTTTGGTAAAGACCAAACTTTGCTCTTCTTCCGAATAAGATACGCCATACTTTTCCGCAATCTCGTCTTCTATCTTCGTAAACTGCTTACTCGCGTCTTCGGCAAAATAAATGTCGCCGTCCTTAACGTAATAGAAAGGACCGCTCTTTTCGATAGAATATATACCCTGTTCGACGACTTCGCAAGAAACGCCGGAGGAAAGACGCACCTGGATGTTTTCGACCGCCTTCGGCGCGCCGAAAACCATGGTCAGATGGAGGAATAAAAATACGAGAAATAAAATCGCCCAAAGGGTTCCCCAGAACGGGCGGCAACGATTAATAAGACGGAGTTTATTGCAACGAGGATAGAGCCAGTAACGGAAACGCAAGTGATATTCCATAACTCCCTCTTCTAGCATAAGACGGTTATTACGGGTAAACTTGGTGTTTCTTTTTACGACGATCTTTTCGTTTCTTTTACGGCCAACGTCGTAGTCGGATACGTAGTCTTGTTTTTCCATGCTCCATACGGTATTACCGTCGTACATCTTATGTACAGGCGCATTGGGCGACTGAGCCCTGTTTTCTTTTACCGGCACCCATCCGAACGGTGCATAAAAACAAAGAAGTTCACGAAAAATCACTTTCGTGTCATAAGCTCTCGTCAAGTATTCATTGACCATAAACGCACACACTCCCACTTATAATATGTTATTGTCATTTTAACATCTATTTGACTTGATGTCAATACCGTATAAAGAAAAATCGGGCGTTTGTAAAAATGTTTTTTGTAAAAAAAGAAAGAAAAGGCGTTTAAATAAACAGCCAGACGAATTTTTCTGCAATCCAGATCAAAGCGAGCACGATAACAGGCAAAAAAAGATAAGTAACTAGCGAATTCTTACCCATGATGGCGAGCGGACGCAGGGGCAAAATACAATTTTCGGACTTGGTTTTCGTCTTTTTATCCGAATAAACGAGACCTCCGAAAACGCCGCCGAGAATAAAGAAGCCCATATGCGGGAACAACGGCTCGAAGTTCTGTACCAGGTCCGTCCCATGCTTGTTATAGACCAGCAACGCCAAAAGATCGTTTTCGATGTCGGCGACTCCGCGAACGAAATACGAAAAATAATACGTAAGGCCGACCGCGCCGATAATAAGGCCGATCATCGTTCTGATCCACGTAGGCATTTTTACTAGATCGAAGAGCCACCAAAAAATCACGCAGAGGGTAAGCACGTTAATAATATTAAATATAAAATAACTTTTAACGAGGTCGGGGAAGAAGACGTGAATCAGTGCGAACACTCCCATATAAACGCCGCAGAGCACCACCATTTTTATCGTTCTTTTCAGACTGCTGACGGACAAAGAACAACTAATACCGGACAAGAACGAGAAGATAAAAAGTCCGAACGGCTGAATGCCGACTCGGAAACTGCTGTTCAGATAGACGCGCAGAACGTTATCGGCGAACCAGATCATCGCCGGCGTTTTAAAATCAAAAAAACCGAGCTGAAAGCCGAAATTGACGACGTGATCGAGCGTTACGAAAAGCATAAGCGCGCCGCGGAACAGATCCAGTTCCCACACGCGCGGCGTCGAACCGGTATTATAATGCGTCAAACCGTGAAAAAAACGGTACAGTCTGCCCGTTTTGTGCGGACGCCTTACCACCTTCGGCGCTTTTTGTTTTGTTGCGGAATCGATCGACGTTTCAGGCACGTTATTATCCATATTTTCTATTATATCCGAACAGGGAAATAAAATCAACTGTTTATTGTCAATTCGGTTCCGGAGCGGTTTTACGCGTTGTCACAGATGGAAGAAACACATCGTTTCCATTATCTTTCTTAAAAATCAACGTGGCCGGATTGATTCGATATATTTCGTCAAAAATCTTTTTACGTACCGAAAATAGTACATAAAAAGACATATTATTTATATTTATGTGCATCTGTGAATTGAACAATAGATGAAAATATGCTACTATGTGCACATCAACAATCTATAATAAAAAAAGGATTATTTAAGGAGGTGAACGACTATTATTATAGATAAATTGGAAGTCACGTCCGGCGCGATATTCGACTATGAAGAGATCGTCTGTAAGCGTCCGTTCGATCCGGGTTTGAAACCGAAAGTCGAAAAAGAATTGCGCGGCGTGGACAAGAGGGAACTGCGTTTAATCTACACAGATGAAAAAAGCGGAAAGGAGCTTTGTCTCTTTATTGAAGAAGGCTATGTTTTCGGAATTATGCGTGTATGGTTTTTAAGAGGGATATGCGAATTGAAAGATTATACGGAAGAAATGGAGCGGAACGGAGCGATCAAGAAATGGTTGGAGGTCGAGATCCCTTAGACTGGGACGCAAATATGGTGGAGGAGCTGCTGCATAGTTACCGCGATCGTGCTTATAAGTGTGCCGTACTCGGCGAAAAGGACGAACGGCAAGAACTGCTTGACAGCTGCCTGGACGCACTCTTACCCTATGAGCGGGACCTGATCGACAGTTTATGTTCAAAGCGTGTGGCCGAAAAAACGTACGCGCAACACGTCGGTATCACGCGCTATCGCGTTCGGTGTGAAAAAGCGCGGATATTATCCGCTATGGCGTCGGTTTTTAACGAATATTACCGAGCGAAAAGCACTGTTGATCCCGCGTAACGCACAAGAAAAAGCGGCGTAGCCAATACCTGCTACGCCGCTGAAAATGTCTTTTTTACGGATTGTTTTACGACTCCGTAATTTCAAACGCGCCGTCTTTATAAACGCGTAAAGAAACGGACGGACGGGAAAGCACGACGGCACTGCCGTCGAAAGTCGCAAGACACTTACCGCAGAACTCGTCGCGGTATTTTTTTCTGATAGCGCCCAACCTTTTGTAATGAGCCAATATCTCGTCGTCGATATCTTCCCACGGAAAGGGACGACGGTTGAACGGGTCCTCGAATCCCTGCAAACCGACTTCGTCGCCGTAATAAAGAGAGGGTACCCCCGGCAAAAAGTATTGCAACGCGGAAGCGGCTAAGAGACGCTTCTTTCCGAGCGCATACTCTTCGGACGTAAGGCGGTAGCGGCGACGCTCTTCCCGCTCTTCGGGTCTGACGGCGCCGGAAAGCACGTTGATTGCGCGTACGGTATCGTGACTGCCGATCAACGTCAAACAACAATCGAGCGCAAATCCGGGATAATTCTCCGCGACGTCGTTGACTTTATTACAAAAAGAATAGCCGTCTCCGTCAAGAAGATAGGACAGAATGGCCTCTTTATAGACGTAGTTCATCACGCCGTCCAATTGATCGCCCTGAAAATACCGCCTTTCTTCCCCATAACTTACTTTCGTGCTGGCGTCCTCCCACACCTCGCCTATCACGACGGCGTTTTTATCGGCCTCTTTGATAGCGGAGCGGATATCGTCGAGAAAAACGTCGGAAAGTTCGTCCACAACGTCCAGTCGCCACCCGCGAACGCCCTTTTTCGTCCATTTTTTGAGAACTTTTTCTTCAATCATTTGCTGATATCCAACGGCGTCGCGCGCAATGGTCGGCACGCACCCTATCCCCCACCAACTATTATAGACGTTGGGGAAATCCAAAAAAGTGTACCAATCATAATAAGGACTTTGCGGGCCCTGAAACGCGCCGAGTCCGGGGAATCGACCATTCTTATTAAAGTACACGCTATCCGATCCGGTATGATTAAACACGCCGTCCAGAATGATTGCCATGTCCTTTTTCCGGGCTTCGGAAATCAGTTTTTCCAGTCCGCTATCGCCGCCGAGCATCTCTTCAACCTGAGAATAATCGGCCGTATCGTAACGATGATTACTGTTGCTCGTGAAAACGGGCGACAGATATAAGGCGGTCACGCCAAGGGAGGATAAATAGTCGAGCTTACTGATAATACCGGCGAAGTTTCCGCAATAAAAGTCATCGGCATGGTATACGCCGTTCACGTCCGTTTCACCCACTTCGTCCGTCCATTCCCTATACTTTCCGACGCGTGGCATAACGATCTTTCCGGCTTTACAAAAGCGGTCGCAAAAGATATGATAGACCAATCCGCCTTTTATGTAATCCGGTGTTGAATATGCGTCTTTGTATACTGTAAGTTGCCATTCGGGAAGCCAATCTCCGGTTATGAGCTTCCCTTCCGCGTTTCTTCCACAGAAAAGGACGCCACCGGGGACGTATACCTCGAAGCGATAAAAGTAAGTGCCTTCACGTTCGATAAAGAACTCGCAAAGGTACTCGTCGTATTCTCCCTCCGAACCGTCTAACCGAAAATCAAAACGGAGCGTATGCTCGTGACGGCGCACGAAAACGGACACGCCCAAAGCGCCGAGACACTTTTTTACCGGTATACGAAAAGATACCTTCTGGCGGGTGCTGACCGCGCCAAAAGGTATTTTGTGTCGTGTGCTTCTTGAATCAAAAAGGATATCAGCCATCGACTTTGGTAAGATTCCAGATGCGGGTTGCGTATTCCTCGACGCTTCTGTCCGCGGCGAAGAATCCGGCCTTTGCAATATTGACTAAACTCATACGCCCGAAGCGATACTTGTCAAGATAAGCCGCATTGACGCGAGCCTGCGCGTCGCAATAGGACGAGAAATCGGCAAGACAGAGATATGGATCTGCAACACCGTTTCTGCCAATAGTAAGCGCGTCCGCGATCTCGCTGAAATTAACGCCGCCGATACTCTCGCGCATGCGATCGATGATGGATTTGATCCTGCGATCAGTCGCATAATAAGACGTCGGATTGTAGCCTTCTTTCAGCAGACGATTGACTTCTTCGGTCAGCAAGCCGAAAATGAAGATGTTTTCGTCTCCCACCCTTTCGTGTATCTCCACGTTAGCTCCGTCCATCGTACCGAGGGTAACGGCGCCGTTGATCATAAACTTCATGTTGCCCGTACCGCTGGCTTCTTTACCGGCGATGGAAATCTGTTCGGAAATTTCGCTCGCGGGCATGATGATCTCGGCAAGAGAAACGCGGTAGTTCTCCAAAAAGACGACCTTTAACTTTTTATTGACGTCGGGATCGTTGTTGACCACCTCGCCGATGGTGCAGATCAGACGGATGATCTGTTTCGCCATATAATAACTGCTGGCCGCCTTCGCGCCGAAGATGTAAGTGTGCGGCACGATATCGAGGTTGGGATCTGCCTTCAATCTGTTATACAGGTCGAGGATATGAAGGGCGTTAAGAAGTTGACGCTTGTATTCGTGCAATCTTTTGACCTGAACGTCGAAAATACTATCCGGATCGACCTTGACGCCGTTGGCCTGTTCGATGTAACCGGCAAGACGGATCTTATTCTTTTTCTTAATCTCGAACAGTCTGTCGATAACAGTATGATTATTCTGATATTTCAGAAGATCCTCCAGGCGTTCAGGCTCTTTCAGCCAGGAATCGCCGATAAGATCGTGCAACAGCAGGGCAAGATCGGGGTTGGCTTCGCCCACCCATCTGCGGTGCGTTATACCGTTGGTCACGTTGGTAAACTTTTCCGGCGCCACCTTGTAGTAGTCGGCAAAGATATCGTTAATAAGGATGTTGCTATGCAATTGCGAAACGCCGTTAACGGTATGCGAAGCGGCCAGAGCGAGGTTTGCCATACGAATAATACCGTCGCTCATAATGGCGTTCTGGGCTATCTTATCCCAACAATCGGGATACACTTTCCACAGTTCCGCACAAAAACGCTGATTGATCTCATTGACGATCTGGAAGATACGGGGCAACAAGGATTTAAACAGATCTTGCGGCCAGACTTCCAATGCTTCGCTCATAACGGTATGATTGGTGTAAGAAATAACTTCCGTGATGATCTTCCACGCGCCGTCCCAAGAATACCCATACTCGTCCAACAAGATACGCATGAGTTCCGGAATGCACAGCGTCGGGTGCGTGTCGTTAATGTGTATTGCAACCTTCTCGCCGAGGTTATCGAGCGAAGGATTGTGTTTAAGATGCTTTTTCAGAATGCTCTGAATGCTCGCGCTGACGAAGAAGTATTGCTGACGAAGTCTGAGAGACTTACCTTCGTAATGGTTGTCGGCGGGATATAAGACTTTACTGATAGACTCGGCCATGGCTTTGGCTTCGATAGCTTTGATATACTCGCCGCGCGAGAACATCTGCATATCAAAGTCCTGCGGGGCGCGGGCGCTCCACAAACGGAGAGTGTTAACAGCGTCGCTGTCATAGCCGGTGATATTCATATCGTACGGCACGGCCAAAATGGTCGTCGCGCCGACCTGACGGCACTTTAAATTGCCGGAAGACCAGTCTTCTTCCACATGTCCGCCGAACTTTACTTCAAAGGTGTCGTCCGGGCGGGGATTAAACCAAACGTCGCCCTCTTTGAGCCATTCGTCCGGCATCTCCATTTGCCAACCGTCCACGATGCGCTGACGGAAAATACCGTAATCATAGCGGATACTGAATCCACCCGCGGCGTATCCGCGAGACGTCAGGCTGTCCATATAGGCGGCGGCAAGACGGCCGAGACCGCCGTTACCCAAGCCGGCGTCCGGCTCTATGGCCATCAGGTCGTTGATATCAAAGCCCATTTCCTTGACCGCTTCGGTCGCCTGTTGCAACCATCCGCAGTTATACAGATGATTCCGGAGCGACCGACCAAGCAAAAACTCCATGGACATATAGTAGACCTGTTTCTTGCCTTGCACGCGGACCTGTTTTTTAAACGCGGTACGCTTTTTCGTTGTCAAACCCTTGACGACCAGGCATACGGCCCGATACATCATTTGTTCACTTGCCTCGTCGTACTTCACGCCGAACGTCTTCGACAGCTGATCTTCGATGAGACTTCTGAACTCTTGCTTCGTTAATTCCATAATTACCTTTACCTTTTTATATTTCTTATGTTTAATTATTTTTTTCGTCGCTATCCGACGATGCTTTTATACAGGTCGATATACTTGGCGGCCGATTGTTCCCAACCGTATTCGCCGGTCATTGCGTTTTTAACGCAGGCCGTCCACTCTTCCTTATTATAGTAGGTGCCCACGGCTCGATGAATAGCGTCTAACATATCATAAGCATTGTAGGTCTTGAAAGTGAATCCCCTGCCCGACTTTTCGACGGGATTGAACGGAATGACGGTATCTTTGAGTCCGCCCGTTTCGCGCACGATCGGCACAGAGCCGTAGCGCATGGCGATCATTTGACTCAGACCGCAAGGCTCGAATTTGCTAGGCATTAAGAACATGTCGCTTCCGGCGTAGATCTTGCCGGCGATATCCTTAGAAAAGTTGATAATAACGGCCAACTTGTTGCCGTATCTTCGCGCAACTTCCTGTAAAGCGGTTTCGTACTTCCAGTCGCCCGTTCCGAGGATGGCAAGCTGGATATCCATAGAAAGGATATCGTCGATCACTTCCATCACGAGGTCGAGGCCCTTCTGTCCGGTAAGACGAGTTACCATACCGATGAGCGGTTTGTCCGGAGCTACGGGCAAATGCAACATTTCTTGTAATCCGGCCTTGTTTGCGGCGCGTTTTTTAAGAGAACGTACGGTATAATTCTCAAAAAGCGCCTTATCCGTCTTGGGATCGTAAACGTCGGTATCGATGCCGTTGACAATACCGGAGATCTTATAAGCTCTGCGAGAAAGGATATTTTCCAATCCGTACGCAAAATAAGGGCTCATAATCTCGTTGGCGTAAGTCTGGCTGACGGTCGTTACCTTGTTGGCGCTTTCGATACCGGCTTTTAACATATTGGCGCAATTATTGTACTCCACTATGCTTTCATAAGCGGACGGAATCCCGTATACTTCCTGAATACAAATCCTGTCCATATTGCCCTGAAATTCGATATTATGAATGGTAAGTACCGTCTTGATCCCGCCGTACATGCTGTCTCCGCGGAAAAACGCGTCGAGCATTACGGGAATAAGACCGGTTTGCCAATCGTTGCAATGAATAACCTCCGGCCCGAAGTCCATGAGAGGAATCAGTTCAAGCACGGCTTTGGAAAAGAACGCGAACCGTTCTCCATCGTCGTAGTGACCATATGGCGTACTGCGTTTGAAATAATATTCGTTGTCCACGAAATAATAAGTTACGCCGCGATAAATACAACGGAACAAGCCGGCATACTGCTGACGCCATCCCAAAAAGATGATCTTGCTCCCCACAAATTGCATGGTCTGACGAAAATCGGCGCCGACGCCCTCGTACAAGGGCATAACCACGCGCACGTCCTGACCCGCCTTGTTCATAGCGTACGGAAGGGCCTGACTGACGTCGCCCAATCCACCCGTTCTTAAAAACGGACCGGCTTCACTTGTCGCAAACAAAACTCTCATGTTTACCTCCTTTTTGTCTGTGGATCCGATAGTCTCTTACACTCTTTTGCCTTTAACGATAACGATAGGATAGGTCGAAAAACCGGCTATCTCGCGATCATTGCTGATAACGACGTCCTTATCGGTGATGGCATACTTAACGGTAGAGTCTTTCCCGACGACGCCGTTTTCCATAATAATGGAATTCTTGACCACCGCGCCCTCTTCGATACGAACGTTACGGAAGAGAACGGAATTTTCTACCGTTCCGCTGACGACGCAACCATCCGCAAGAAGCGAATTCTTAACGTTTGCACCCGCTTTATATACGGTGGGCACACTGTCTTTAACCTTGGTATAAATACGATGATCTCTACTGAACAATTCATGTCGCACGTCGTCGGAAAGTAAGTTCATACTTTCGTTATAATACGTCTTGACGTCGTCGATAATAGCGGCATAAGACTCGATCTTTTGTGCATATACTTTTCTTTCCGCCACCAAATGGAACAGAATATCTTTTTCAAAATCCACCTGGCCGCGAGCGTACGCCTTTTGTACCAATTCAATCAGAATGTCCTTTTTAATAAGGTAAGTGTTGAGCGAGATCTCTTTCTTTTCTTCTCCGGCCATCTCCGTCTCATAGATATCGGTAACAAGACCTTTCTTATCCGTTTCGATGACCGCACGACGAGAAGAAGTGGGATAGCTGTCGTGACTTAACATCGTCAAAACGGCGCCGCTCTCAACGTGCTTTTCGTACATCTTATTGAAATCGATGTTGGCGGCGATGTCGCAGTTGGTAATGACCACGTACTGCTCCGGACTGTGATGCAAAAAACTCATAATGCTATAAATAGCTTCGATCTTGCCCTTATAAACTTCGCGGGAAGAGTTATAGACGAACGGCGGAAATACGCTGATGCCGCCGTTTTTACGGTTGAGGTCCCAGTCTCTGCCCTGACGGATATGATCCATAAGGGACTGATAGTTGCTTCTGGTAACGATGCCCACCTGCGTAATTCCGCTGTTGACCAGATTGCTGAGGGTAAAGTCGATCAAACGATATCTTCCGCCGAAAGGCAAAGAAGCGGTGGTACGGTGCAAAGTCAATTCGTTCAGTTTGCTCTCGTTCCCCGACGCAAACAAAATGCTCATCATGTTATTCATTGTTCTCAGCCTCCTATCATTTCGCCTTCGCGGACGACGCTGTTCTTTTCGAGTTCCATTTCCGGGCCGACCACGGCAATCTTCCATTCGCCGGCCACCGGACCTTCTTGCGGTGCGCCGATGACGCAGTTCTTGCCGACAACGGTATTCCAACCGACGATGGCGTGGGATATCCGCGCGTTTTCTCCTATGTATGCGCCCGGCATGATGATACTGTCTCCTACTTCCGCTCCCTTCTTGATGACGGCTCCCTGATAAACGACCGATTTTTTGACGTTGCCGCGGATAGAGCAGCCCTCGCTGATAATACTGTCGGTAACGACGGCTTCATCTCCGATATATTGCGGCGGAAGGGCAGTGTTACGCGCATAAATCTTCCAATTCCTGTCGTTGATCTCCAAGCCGCTTTCGGGATTGAGCAGATCCATGTTGGCTTCCCAAAGAGAACTGATGGTTCCTACGTCCTTCCAGTACCCGGAAAAATCATACGCAAAAAGCTTTTGTCCGTCGGCGAGCATATTGGGGATAATATTCTTGCCGAAGTCGTTGGAAGAGCTTTTGTCCTCCTCATCGCGGATCAGATAATCGCGGAGTTTGTTCCAGGTAAAGACGTAAATACCCATGCTGGCTTTCGTACTCTTGGGGTGTTTGGGCTTTTCTTCGAACTCATATACGCTACCGTCCGGATTGGTATTCATGATACCGAAGCGACTGGCCTCTTCCAGGCTGACTTCCAATACGGCGATGGTACAGTCCGCTTTGTTCTTTTTGTGCGCGGCCAACATTTCGGCATAGTCCATTTTATAGATGTGATCTCCGGAAAGGATCAGAACGTATTCGGGATCGTAACGATCGATAAAGTTAATATTCTGATAAATGGCGTTAGCAGTGCCCTTATACCACTCGCCCGACTTGCCCCGTTGATAAGGCGGCAGCACGAACGCACCCCCGTTTAAGCGGTCGAGGTCCCACGGTTGACCGTTACCGATGTACTGGTTCAGTTCAAACGGCTGATACTGCGTCAGGACTCCGATAGTATCGATACCGGAATTGATGGTGTTGGAAATCGGAAAGTCGATAATGCGATACTTTCCACCGAACGGAACAGCCGGCTTTGCCACGTCTTTGGTGAGCACACCCAGTCTCGTTCCCTGGCCACCTGCAAGCAGCATGGCAACACATTCTTTTTTTGTGGACAACATTTGCTTTTTCTCCTTATTTGATTTTCTTGTTCGTCTTCGGTGCTTCTTCTGCGGCGTCCGTAAGGACGATATCGTCCTCCGTTTCGTATTCTTCTTTCAAGCGGATAAACATGGCCGAGTTCGCTTTTATATCCACTCTGATCGACTGCTTTTTGCCGTGGTTCGCTTTATTGAAAGTCTCGTACGTGATGCCGTCCGATACCTTGCCGCCGTACTTTTCGCTCTCGGTATGCAAAACGACTTCATATAGACCCTTCTTATCCACGCCGAATTCGTATCCGTCGCGCTCGGCCATAGAAAAGTTTGCGACGAAGATCAGGCTATCGCCGTTTTTGGCGTAACGGTTAAAAACGATGATGTTCTGCATATTGTCGTCAACGACCGTCCACTTAAAACCATCGTATGTGTTATCCTGCTCGTACAAAGGCTTATTATCCAGATAAAAATGATTCAGATCCTTCACAAATTCACGGAAAGATACGTGCGCGGGATAGTCCAACAGGAGCCAATCAAGTTGTTTTTTGTTATCCCATTCGATAAACTGCGCAAACTCGTTACCCATGAAGTTGAGTTTTTTGCCCGGATGCGCTATCTGATAAGAAAGAAGAGTTTTGAGACCGGAAAATTTATCTTCGTATCCGGTAGGTATACGTCCGATCAGGCTCAGTTTTCCGTGCACCACTTCGTCGTGAGAAAAAGGCAGAACGTAATTTTCGCTGAAAGCGTACGTAATGGAAAAAGTTATCTTATTGTGCGAGCCGCTCCTGAAATAGGGGTCGATCTTAACGTAATCGAGAATATCGTTCATCCATCCCATGTTCCACTTATAATTAAAGCCCAACCCGCCCAGTTTCGGCGGCATGGTTACCATGGGGAAAGCCGTGCTTTCTTCGGCGATCATAATAGTATCGGGATGGCGCGAAAGGATATTCTTGTTCATAGTCTGCAAGAAGAAGATGGCTTCGAGGTTATATTCGCCGCCAAAGTCATTAGGCTGCCACTCTCCCTCTCTCCTGTCATAATTGAGATAAAGCATGCTCGCTACGGCGTCCAGACGAATACCATCGATGTGATAATAAGTCAGCCAGAAATCAATGGCGCTGATCAGGAAAGAACGGACCTGCGGCTTATTAAAGTCGTACACGCGGGTGCCCCAGCTCTTGTGTTCTTGCTTATACACGTCGTCGTATTCGTACAGGCAAGTACCGTCGAACTCGTACAGTCCGAAAGCGTCCTTCGGAAAATGACTGACAACAAAGTCCAAAATGACCCCGATCCCGGCCTTATGAAAGGCGTCGACGAGGGCCATAAAGTCATGCGGCGTGCCGTATCTGGAAGTGGGCGCGAAAAGTCCCGTTGTCTGATATCCCCAGCTCCCGTCGAACGGGTGCTCGGTAATCGGCAACAACTCTACGTGGGTATATCCCATCTCCTTGACGTAAGAAACCAGCTCTTTGGCGTCGTCGAGATAAGAATAATAGTTGCCGTCGTCGTGCTTCCGCCAAGAACCGAGATGCACTTCATAGATGTTCATCGGAGAGGTATACGTGTTCTTGACCGAGCGGGCTTTCATGTATTCGTCGTCCTGCCAGATATAACCGTTGATATCGTATATCTTCGAGGCGTTGGCCGGCATGGTCTCGCTATGCGTTGCAAACGGATCCGCTTTGAGCCGGATCGCATGATCGGCGCCCTCGATGCTGAATTTGTACGTAGAATACTTTTTGGCTCCGCGCACGTAACCTTCCCATATGCCGGAGGAAGTCACCCGCTCCATTCTGTCCGCTTCTCTGTTCCAATCGTTAAAGTCGCCTACGACAGAGACGGAAAAAGCGTGCGGCGCCCACACTCGGAACCGCCAGCACTTCTTACCTTCGTGTTGCACGTATTGCGGCATGAAAAAGCGATATGCTTCATAGTTTGTCCCCTCGTTGAAAAGGTAAACCGGATAATCGTAGTTCTTCATAGTTCAGCCTCCGTCATCGTTTCCGTTATGGTGAACCCCTTCGGTAAAATGATCCTTGTTAGTTTTTCGCGAAAAGTATTTTCGTCATACTCCGCTCCGAACAACGCGCTTCCGCTGCCCGTCATTCCGCAGGCAAAGCCGGCGTCTTCCAGCATCTTTCTTCCTTCTCCGATCTCAGGGACCAACATGGTCGCCGCCCGTTCGAGAGCATTAAAAAAAACCGGCGTTTTCTTTTGACGCAGCGTCGCCGCCAGGGCGTCTATATCTCCCGATTCGCCTCCTACGCGATCGTATAAAGCAAAGCATTCCGCCGTAGAAACGCCCTTAGGAGGAAGTAACAACGCAAGATACAACCGAGGCAACGACAGCGCATTCACGTCTTCGCCCTGTCCTCGCACCCTTGCGCATCCACCCGCATATTGAAAGGGTACGTCGCTGCCGACCGAAAGTAACGTCAGCGGATCTATTCCGCCCAATCCGAATTCGGCCTCGAACGCTCGGGCAACGCCCGCCGCGTCCGCGCTCGATCCTCCCAATCCCCTCTTTTCGGGAATACGTTTACAGATCATTATATCCGCGCCGTTCGTCCTGTATGACTTTTGCAAAAGGCAGGCCATCGTATAACTCGTATCTCGGTCATAAGGACTTTTTCGGCCTTCGTACGCAACCCGGATTTCCTGATCTTTCCGTGCGGAAACCGTCACTGTATCGCCGAGGGCGCAACAAGCGTATAGCCCATCCAGCGAGTGCTTCGGTCCTTCGCGCCCGATAACGTTGAGCGCAAGATTGACCTTCGCGCGCGCAAAAACACTTTGCATAATATTATTATAATTTATACGTATTTAGAAGTCAATAAAAATCAAACCGCCCAAAAGGCGTTTTTTCGGGGGATTTTTTTCATGGTAACGCCCCTGAACGCTTATTTGTTATCCGTCGGAGGGTTTTTTCGGAAAACACTTGCCAATCGCCTTTCTTTGTGTTACAATACCGAAAGTACGGAGGCTTAGCTCAGCTGGTTAGAGCGCACGCTTCACATGCGTGAGGTCGCGGGTTCGAGCCCCTCAGTCTCCACCAAAAAGGGCTTATCCGCACACCCGGATAAGTCCTTTTTTTATCAAATTCG